>CACHFM010000001.1 GCA_902579105.1 uncultured Pelagibacteraceae bacterium
ATATTTAAAAAGAAACATTGAAGATGGTAAATTTAATCAAGAAATTATAATTTTAAAATTAGATAAAAAAGTTCTTTATAAAGAAAATACAATCCTTCAGAGTCTTTATAGATCTGCAATAAATCAAGATATACCTGTTAATACTATAGTTGAATTTGCTAGAATTTATGGTTTTCAAGTTGATTTTCAAAGAGATATTAGAAAACAAGATAAATTTCAAATAATGTATGAAGTATTTTTAGATGAAAATAAAAAAATAATTGAATCTGGAGAAATTCTTTTTGCAAACCTTAAACTTAGTGGTCAAGATAACTCTTTATATTATTTTGATGAAGAAGGAAGTGAGGGTCATTATGATAAAAATGGAAAAAGCGTACAAAAAGCATTAATGAAAACTCCAATCAATGGTGCAAGACTTTCTTCATCTTTTGGGATGAGAATGCATCCTATAGATGGATTTAACAAAATGCACAGGGGTACTGATTTTGCTGCACCAAAAGGAACTCCTATAATGGCATCTGGTAATGGAATAATTAAAAAAGCTGGTTGGTGTGGTGGTGGTGGAAATTGTATTAAAATTAAACATAACTCAACTTATGAAACAGTTTATGCTCACATGTCAAAATTTGCAAAAGGAATTAAAAAAGGTGTAAGAGTTAAACAAGGACAAACAATTGGGTATGTTGGTTCGACTGGAAAATCAACCGGTCCTCATCTACATTATGAAGTAATTATTAATGGAAAAAAAGTTAATTCACAAACATTAAAACTTCCATCGGGCAAAATTTTAAAAGGTGAAAAAAGAAAAATTTTTGAAACAAATAAAATTAAATTAGATGTACTTAAATCTGAAAAAATTATTGGTTTAAATTAGTTTGCTTCTGTAAGAACTTTGTCTCCGTTCTTAATTTCTTTTATATCTTCAGTTTTATTGGGTGTTCTTTCTGCGACGTCACTTTTAGAATTAGTAGGTGCTGTCAATGATGATCTTACTTCAACGACTTTATTTTCATTATTTTTTGCTTTTCTTAAATTCTCTTGTTCATTTAAAATCCTCATAAAATGATCAGCATACTGCAGATAATTTTCTGATAAAATTTTATCTCCATTTGAAGAAGCTTCTCTTGCTAAATCATTGTATTTTTCTATTAATTTTGAAGCATTATGATTATTTCTACCTGGACCTTTTCTTTTAAAATTTTCATTATTTGAATAATTAGATATAAATTTAGATCTATCAACGTTAGATTTAAAATTTCTATCGTTTCTTCTAAAATTATTTCTTCTTACGTTATTATTATTTCTAAATGTTACCATAAATTAAATTAATTATATTTTTGTACTAACAATGCATCTATCATTCTTTGCAAGATCTTTTAAAACATTATTTATATAAAAACCTTTTTTTTTTAATAAATTAGATACTTTAATTTTTTGATCAAATCCAATCTCTAAAATAAATTTACCATTTTTTTTAATCAGTTCAGACGATTTTCTTATTACTTTTCTGATTTCTGACAACCCATCTAGTCCTCCATTCAGTGCTAATTTGGGTTCAAAGTTAATAACATCTTTTTCCAAATATTTTAAATCGTTTTGATTAATATAAGGAGGATTTGAAACAATCAAATCATATTTGCCTTGAGCAAATTTGTCAACATCAGATTTATAAAATCTTACTCTTTTATCTACTTTAAGTTTTTTTGCATTTATTTTACATATATTTAAACAGTTTTTGCTTACATCTATTCCAGTACCATAAAAATTTTTCCTCTCTTTTAAAACTGATAAAAGGATACATCCAGAACCAACCCCAACATCTAAAATATTCATTGGATTATGATAATTAGTTATTTTTAATATTTGTTCTATTAATAATTCTGTATCTGGTCTTGGTATTAAAGTATCTCTTGTTACAAAGAATTCAGACTTCCAAAAATATTTTTTATTTATTAAATACGCAATTGGTTTTCTAGTAGAACGTTCTTTTATTAATCTTTGAAAATATTGTAAACTTTCTTTTTTTAAATTTTTATTATCGTTTAATATAATATATTTTCTATCTTCACCAATTGCTTTGGCCATTAAAATTTCAGTATCAAGCTTTGCAGTTTTAATGTGTTTAGACTTTAATATATTCACTCCTTCTACAATTGCTGATTCAATATTCATTTATTTTAAATTAACTAAACTTTCTTCTTGCGCCTGTAACGTTAAAGCTTCAATCATTTCATCAAATGCCTCGCCCTCTAAAAATTCTTGTAATCTATGAAGAGTTAAATTTATTCTATGATCTGTTACTCTTCCTTGTGGAAAATTATAAGTTCTAATTCTTTCTGATCGATCTCCAGTACCAATTTTGGTTTTCCTATCTTTAGATCTTTCTTGATCAATTCTGGATCTCTCTAATTCATATAGTCTAGCTCTTAAAATTTTCATACCTTTTGCTTTATTTTTATGTTGAGATTTTTCATCCTGCTGAGAAACAGATAAACCTGTTGGAATATGAGTTATCCTTACTGCACTATCTGTTGTATTTACAGATTGTCCACCTGGACCTCCTGCTCTAAAAACATCGATTCTTAAATCTGAGTCATTTATTTTAAGATCTACTTCTTCGGCTTCAGGTAGAACAGCAACTGTTGCGGCTGACGTATGAACCCTTCCTTGTGTCTCTGTATCTGGTACTCTTTGAACTCTATGAACTCCACTTTCGTATTTTAATGTAGAATAAATATTTGTTCCTTTTATTGATGCTATTACTTCTTTTAAACCTCCCGCATCACTTCTAGAAATAGATATCAATTCAAGTAACCATTTTTTTTTATGACTAACTTTCTCATACATCTTAAAAAGGTCAGATGCAAATAAACTTGCTTCCAATCCCCCTGTTCCTGCTCTTATTTCTATAATTGCATTTTTTTTATCTGCCTCGTCCTTTGGAAGTAAAAATAATTTTAATTTCTTTTCATTAATTTCGTGCTGTGATTGTAATTCTTTCAATTCTAATTCTGCCATCTTTTTAAGCTCATCATCCACAGAGTCATCATCTAAAATTTTATCTAATTCTTTTTTATCATTTTCAAACGAAATATATTTTTTTGCATATTCTATTATCTCATTTACATCTGAATATTCTTTTGATTTTTCTGCAAATAGTTTTTTATCTATCTCACCAGAAGATAAATCTTTTTCTAAATTAGAATGCTTTAGTATAAGTTCTTCGACTGTTTTTGTAGGTATCATTAAAATTTATCACCTAACTCAGCTGCTTTTTTTTCTACCTGTTTTACTACTTCCTTTACAATATCTTCAGTTATTACTTTTTCTGACTGAATACCAGAAAGATACAACATATTATTACCTTTCCCTCCTCCAGTAATTCCTATATCTGTCATAGCAGCTTCGCCAGGACCATTAACAACACAACCAATTATAGATAATGTTATTGGTGTTTTTATATGAGAGAGTTTTTCTTCTAATATTTTAACTGTATCTATCACTTGAAATGCCTGTCTTGCGCATGAAGGACAAGATATAATTTTTACTCCCCTATTTCTTAAATTTAAGGATTTTAATATTTCATTTCCTATTTTTACCTCTTTAGAGGGATCATCTGACAAAGAAATTCTTATCGTATCTCCAATTCCGTCCATCAAAAGTGATCCAAGTCCTATAGATGATTTAATGCTTCCAGAAACAAAACTTCCTGCTTCTGTAATTCCAAGATGCAGTGGATAATCACATACTTTAGATAACTGTCTATAAGCAGCAATTGAAAGAAAGACATCCGATGACTTTACACTTATCTTAAAATTAAAAAAATCTTGATCTTCTAAAATCTTAATATTTCTCAAAGCACTTTCCACTAAAGCTTCAGGGCAAGGCTCTTTAAACTTTTCTAAAATATCTCTTTCTAATGATCCAGCATTTACTCCTATTCTAACTGAACAATCATTATTTTTTGCTGCACGAAGAACTTCATGAACTTTTGATTCATCTCCAATATTTCCAGGGTTTATTCGTAAACATTTTGCACCATTTTCTGCAGCTTCAATTGCTCTTTTATAATGAAAATGTATATCTGCTACTATCGGTATAGACACATGTTTTGTTATTTCTTTAAGTGCAACAGTTGAGTCTTTATCTGGACATGAAACTCTAACTATATCAGCTCCTTCCTCAGTGATATTATTTATCTGCTTAATTGTCGCTTTAACATCGGTAGTTAAAGTATTTGTCATAGATTGAACTGATATTGGATTATCTCCTCCAATTTTTACATTACCAACATTTATAACTTTTGTTTTTCTTCTCTTAATATCTCTAAATGGTCTTATGCTCATTGAATCAATCTAAATTAAATTCTTTATGCAAAACTGATATTGCTTTTTTTACATGCTTAGTAGAAATCAAAACAGATATTTTAATTTCTGATGTTGAAATTACCAGAATATTAATTTTTTTTGAAGCTAAAGCCTGAAACATTCTATAAGTGATTCCTGGTGCAGTTATCATTCCAACCCCAATAATAGAAACTTTTGAAACATCTTTATCAAAAGATAATTTTTTAAAAGATATTTTTTTATTTTGTTTGATTAATTTCTCTGTTTTTTGTAAATCATCGGATTTAATTGTAAATGTCAGATCAGTTTCTTTTCCATTTAAAGAAATATTTTGAACAACCATATCAACATTAATTAAATTTTTAGATAGTGGTTTAAAAATAGAAGCTGCTACTCCAGGTCTATCTTTAACTCCAACTATTGTAATCTTTGCGTCATTTTTTGTTGAAGAAATACCAGTAATAATTTGATCACTAAAAGCTTTTTTAGATCCGGTTATTAAAGTTCCAGATTTTAAAATAAAAGAAGATTTAACGTTTATATCTATATTATTTAATTTGGCATCTTGAACAGATGTTGGTTGCATTACTTTTGATCCTAAAGATGCCATCTCTAACATTTCATCATAAAAAATTTTTTCAATTTTTTTTGCTTTTTTATAGTTTCTTGGATCTGTTGTATAAACCCCTTCAACATCAGTATAAATTATACATTCATCTGCTTTAATAAATTTTGCTAGCATTATTGCTGTAGCATCTGATCCACTTCTTCCAATAGTTGTTAACCTAAATTTATTATTAACTCCTTGAAAGCCTGTAATAATAGGAATGCCTCCATTTTTTAAATAATCTTTTAAATTCTTAACAATAACTCTTTTAATTCTTCCACTTGAGTATGGTCCTTCAGTGATTATAGGTATTTGCCATGACTGCCAAGATCTAGACTTAAAACCAATATGATTAAGCCTTCCCGCAATTAAGGCACATGAAACTTGTTCGCCGGTAGATAGTAGTGCGTCATATTCAGCTTTTTCAAAATTATTACTAATTAATTTAGATTTATTAATAAGATCATTTGTAACTCCACTCATTGCTGAAGAAATGACTACTACTTTATTTTTTTTCTTTTTATAAGATGCAATAATTTTGCAAACTTTTTTAATTCTATCGATACTTCCTACAGAAGTTCCACCAAATTTTAGTACAACAGTTTTCATTGCTCAGATTTATTGTTATATTTAATTAATATTTTATAAAATACATCTTAATTGTTATGTCAACTATTTATCTACCATGAACAGTGTAAATAAAAAAGAAATAGAAAAATTTTCAAAAATGGCCACTGAATGGTGGGATCCAAACGGAAAATTTAAACCACTTCATAAATTTAATCCTATAAGAATAAAATATATCAAAGAAAATATAATTCATAATTTTAAATTAAATAATAAGACAAAACCTTTAAGAGGAGTAAATATTTTAGATATTGGATGTGGAGGTGGTTTACTCTCAGAACCTATGCAAAGATTAGGAGCTAATGTTACCGGAATAGATGCTTCAATTAATAATATTAAAATTGCAAAAATACATGCAAAAAAAAGTGGTCTTAATATTAGGTATTTTTGTTCATCTCCTGAAAAATTTAAAGTTAATAAAAAATTTGATGTAATCTTAAACATGGAGATAGTTGAACATGTTGATGATATTCAATTTTTTTTAAAATGTTGTTCAAAACTACTTAAAAAAAATGGGATAATGTTTATTGCAACAATTAATAAAACATTAAAATCTTATATATTTGCGATTATTGGAGCAGAATATGTTTTAAGATGGCTACCCATCGGAACACATGAATGGGAAAAATTTGTAAAACCTGAAGATCTTAAAAGTATTCTAAAAAGTAATAATTTATTTTTAAATAAATTAGACGGAATGCATTTTAATTTAATCAAAGATGAGTGGAATATCTCTAAAGATACTTCAGTAAATTACATTGCAAAATTTTTAAAAAATTAATTATCTTTATCCTCTATCCAAGGTATCATTTGAGTGTCAATACCTTCTTCTCGTAATTCTTTTAGATCTTTTTTAGAAGCACTTCCATAAATGCCTTTTTTTTTCTTTTTAGCATTATAATGAATAGATCTTGCTTCATAAGCAAAATTTTCACCAACATATTTAAAATTATCTTTAATAAATTTCTGATAATTTTTAATAGTTTTTTTAATAGTATTGTATTTCAATATATCTAAACTGTCTTTAGAATTTTTGTTGCTATTAATCAATTTTGGAGCCATTAAAGTTTTTTCAACTTGATGTGAATTACAATTATGACAAACTAAAAAATTCTTTTTTTTTAATTTTTCGTACTCTTTAGACGATGCAAACCAACTATCAAAAGTTGTTTCACAATCGTTACATACTAACTTGTATTTAATCATATTATTTAGTTAATAATTTAAATAAAATTATCAATATACTTAACTTCTATAATCTGCATTAATTTTAATATATTCTTTTGTAAGATCCATTGTATATGCTGTAAAATTTCTTGATCCAGTTGAGATTTCAATATCAAAATCAATATTTTCATTTTTCATATAATTTGCAGTTTCTCTTTCATCATAACTTTGATGTAAGATACCATTCTCTAATATTTTTAATTTCCCAAACTTAATAGATAGTTTTTTTAAATTAATTTCACATCCAGCTTTACCAATTGCCATTACTATTCTTCCCCAATTAGGATCTTCGCCTGCGACAGCAGTTTTTACTAAAGGCGAATTAGCTATTGAAAAAGCAATTTTTTTTGCATCAGTTTCGGTTTTGCATTTTTTAACATTTATAGTGATAAATTTAGAAGATCCTTCACCATCAGATACAACTCTTTTTGCCAAATTTAATAAAACTTTGTTTAAAGCATTATCAAAACTTGAAATCTTTTTGTCATTTAAGCTTTTAACTGTAGAATTTTTAACTTTACTTGTTGCAAAAATAGTAATCATATCATTAGTGCTTGTATCTCCATCACATGTAATTGCATTAAAGGTAGTAGCAATATTTTTGTTCAATAGTTTTTTTAAAATATCATTAGATAAAGTAGCGTCTGTAAAAATATATGCCAGTGTAGTAGCCATATTTGGATGAATCATACCAGCTCCTTTTGCAATTCCATAAATTTTAATTTTTTCATTTCCAATCTTACATTCCTCCATTGATAATTTAGGCTTTGTATCTGTAGTCATAATTCCAAGAGCAGCTTTCATCCAAATGAATTTATTTTGAGTATATCGAATTTTATTAATCAAATCAGGAATTTTACTAGCTATTTTATCATATGGAAATAATTCTCCTATTGTTCCAGTACAACCAAACATAATTTCTTTTGGTTCAATTTTTCTAAATGTAGTTTCATCTTCATTTTGTTTTTCAGTTAATTTTTTTGAAACTATATCAGCTATTTTTTTTAAACTTTCATAACCCTGCTTACCAGTAAAAGCATTAGCATTCCTTGTATTAACTATGAGTGAATATATTTTTTTATTATTTTGTTTTAGGTTCCATTTTATATTTTCAGACAAAATTTTTGACTGAGTATAAACAGAAGCATAATTTGCCCCATCTCTAAAATAAAACATTGATAAATCATCTCTATTATCTTTATATAAATTTGCACTTACAACAGAAATAGAAAGTCCATCAATATGGTCCAAGTCTTGATAATCAATCATTTTGGCATTTTTTGATTTAGAAGATAAAAAATTTGTTATATTAATTCCCATAATCTTTAAAATATTTATTTAATACTTATATTAAACAATATAATTAAAGAATAAATCAAATAGTAATGTTTAATCCATTAAATTTAATTTCAAAATTTATTAAATCTAGCAATCAAAAAGAGCTTGATAGAATTGGAAAAATTGTTGAAAAAATAAATTTATTAGAAAAAGAGTTTCAAAATTTTAAAGATTTAGATTTTCCAAAAAAAACACAGGAATACAAAGAAAAAATTAAACAAGGAAAAACATTAGATGAACTTTTGCCGGAAGCATTCTCTCTAGTTAGAGAAGCATCTAAAAGAGTACGAAATGAAAGACATTTCGATGTTCAATTAATTGGAGGTGTTGTTCTTCATGAAGGTAAAATTGCTGAAATGAGAACTGGTGAAGGTAAAACTTTAACTATCGCCCTTGCAGCATATTTAAATGCTTTAACTGAAAAAGGTGTTCACATAGTAACTGTTAATGATTATTTGGCAAAGAGAGACTCCTTAGAAATGGGAGAAATATATAACTTTCTAGGTTTAACTTCAGGATACATTAATAACAATCAAAATGATGAAGAGCGTAAAAAAAATTATAATTGTGACATAACCTATGCAACCAATAGTGAATTGGGATTTGATTATTTAAGAGATAATATGAAATTTTCTGAAATAGAAATGGTACAAAGAGAACATTCTTTTTCAATAGTTGATGAAATAGACTCTTGTTTAATTGATGAAGCAAGAACACCATTAATAATTTCTGGATCAGCAGAAGATAAAACTTATCAATATATTGCTATAGATAAATTAATTAAACTACTTAATAATAAAGATTATGAGATTGATGAAAAAGATAAAAGTATTCTTTTAACTAATGATGGTATTAATAATGTTGAAAAACTTTTTTCTAATGCTGGTATATTAAAAAATAATAATTTTTATGATCCTGAAAATTTAGGTCTAGTACATCATGTAAATCAAGCATTACGCGCACATCATCTATTTGAAAAAGGTAGAGATTATATTGTAAAAGATGGAAATCTAAAAATTATCGACGAATTAACAGGTAGAATATTAGAAGGTAGAAGATTTGGTGATGGATTACATCAAGCATTGGAGGCAAAAGAACAAATTAATATTCAAGCAGAAAATCAAACTTTAGCTTCAATAACTTATCAAAATTATTTTAAGCTTTATAAAAAAATATCTGGTTGTACTGGTACAGCAGCAACTGAATCAGAAGAATTTTTTGAAATTTATAATTTACAAGTTGTAATAATTCCAACAAACAAAAAAATGATCAGAAAAGATTATAATGATCAAATATTTAGAACAGAAAATGAAAAAAATGATGCAATTATAAATAAAATAATTGAATGCAATAAATTAGGACAACCAATTTTGATTTTTACATCAAGCATAAATAAGTCTGAAATTTATGCAAATTTACTAGATAAGAAAGGTATTAAGCATGTTGTATTAAATGCAAAAAATCATGCAAATGAAGCAGAGATAATCGCAAATGCTGGTAAAGAAAAATCAGTAATTATTACAACAAGTATTTCTGGAAGGGGTGTAGATATTCAGCTAGGAGGTAAAAAAGGATCTGCTCCAGAAGAAAAACTAAAAATCGATAAAGATAAAATTAAATCTTTAGGTGGTTTATTTGTTGTTGGAACTGAAAGAATGGAGTCTCGTAGGGTAGACAATCAAGCAAGAGGAAGATCTGGTAGACAGGGTGATGAAGGCAGCTCAATATTTTATGTAAGCCTTGAGGATGATTTAATGAGAATTTTTGGATCTGAGTCTATGAACAATATGTTGGAAAAACTAGGACTTAAAGATGGAGAAAGTATTGATCATCCTTGGATAAATAAAGCATTAGAAAGAGCACAGCAAAAAGTTGAAGCAAGAAATTTTGATATTAGAAAAACCCTAATTAAATTTGATAATGTTCTTAATGACCAAAGACATGTCGTTTTTTCTCAAAGAAAAAATGCAATGAATAGTAAAAATATTTTTGAATATTCAGATGAATTTTTAAAAGAAATAATGGAAGACATTATAAAATTAAAAATCCAAAAGTTATCAAACCCAAAAAGTATTGAATTTGATAATCGACTTAAGCAAATTGTAGGAAAAAGTTTTAAGGAAAATGAAATAGAAGAATTAATTTCAGCAAAAGATATGGAATTAAAAGAAAAAATTATTGAGAAATTTACTGAGTCAAGAAATGAAAGGATAAAACTTCTTGGAGAAGATCATGCAAAAGAAATAGAAAAAAGAATATTTCTTCAATCGATTGATTTAAATTGGAAATCCCACATACAATATTTAGAACAACTTAGACAAGTAATTGGTCTAAGATCTTATGGGCAAAGAGACCCATTAATTGAATATAAAAAAGAAGCTTTTGATTTATTTGCTAATCTTTTAGAAAAGTTAAAATTAGATTATGTAACAATTCTAATGAATTTAAAAGTTGTTATGGAAAAAACTCAAGAAAAAAATAATAATCCAGAAATAATAAATTCAAAACCTAGAAATAAAAAAATTGGAAGAAATGAACCATGTTTTTGTGGTTCAGGAAAAAAATTCAAACACTGTCACGGTGCTTTATAAGCATTAAAATAAAAATATAATAGATGTTAAAAATATTAAACCTATTATAGCAACAGTAATTAAAATTTTCTTTGATTTAAAAATTTTTTCAAAATTTTTATTTTCAATTGTTAGTTTGCTCAAATCTTCTGAATTGGTAATAAAACCTTTGCTTCTTCCAATTTTTAAAAACTTAGATTTTCTTTCATTCATAATTTCTTCTGGTGATAAATCTTTAAAATAATCTAAGTTTTTTGATATAGACACTTTCAAATTTTCTAACATTAATTCTCTATCTCTATGAGCCCCACCTATTGGTTCTGGAATTATTTCTTCAATAATTTGTAATTCTAGTAAATCTTTAGCTGACAATTTCATTGCTTTAGCAGCATCA
This sequence comes from uncultured Pelagibacteraceae bacterium, assembly GCA_902579105.1. GTDB lineage: Bacteria > Pseudomonadota > Alphaproteobacteria > Pelagibacterales > Pelagibacteraceae > Pelagibacter. The sequence goes on from CACHFM010000001.1 coordinate 11,110, forward strand.
AGCATTTTTTTTGGATCTCTCCATAAAATTGTTGCACATCCCTCAGGAGAAATTACTGAATAAATTGCATTCTCCAACATTATTACTTTATTTGATGAGGCTAATGCTATTGCTCCTCCTGAGCCTCCTTCACCAATTATAATTGCTATTGTTGGAACCTTAAGTTCCATGCAACATTCAATTGATTTTGCAATTGCTTCTGCTTGTCCTCTTTCTTCAGCACCAACTCCAGGATAAGCACCAGGAGTATCTATAAAAGTAATTATCGGAATATTAAATTTATTTGCCAATCTCATTAATCGAATTGTTTTTCTATAGCCCTCTGGCCTCATCATTCCAAAATTTCTTTCAATTCTACTTTCTAGATCTTCACCTTTTTCTTGACCAATAACCAAAACGGAATTTCCATTAAATTTTGCAAAGCCTGTTAATATCGATTTATCTTCACCATAATAACGATCCCCAGATAATGACATAAAATCATCAAATAAATTTTCAATAAAAAACTTTGATTTTGGTCTGTCCTCATGCCTTGCAACCATTGTGGTTTGCCAAGCATCTAAGTTTGAATAAATATCCTTAAGTTTTTCATCTAATTGAGATTGAGTAGTAGATATTTTTTGAGTATCTACCTCTGATAAACCATCTTGATTATAAGGATCTTTTAATTTTTCAATTTCCTCTTCAAGATTTTTAATATCAGTTTCAAAATTAAGATAATTTTTCATATTATATTGTTTATAAACTAAAAATAGGCAATAAAATGATATAATAAAAATTAATGAAAAAAAGAGAAAAATTCATAAAAATTAGTGATTTATCAGTATCAAAATTACTTTTAGATTTTGTTAATAAGGAGTTATTGCCTGGAACAGGTATTTCAAAAAATCGATTTTGGAAAGGATTCAACGATGCTGTTCATTATTTAGCACCAAAAAATAAAAGACTTATTGAAACTAGAGAAAAAATTCAAAAATCTATAGACACTTACCATCTTGATAGAAAAGGTAAAAAATTTAATTTTAATGAATACAAAGTTTTTTTAAAAAAAATCGGCTACCTTAAAAAATCAGGTAAAAATTTTAAAATTCAAACTAAAAATGTAGATAAAGAAATTTCAAGTATTTGTGGATCTCAATTAGTCTGTCCAGTTAGCAATGAAAGATTTTTATTAAATGCAGCCAATGCAAGATGGGTTAGTTTGTATGATAGTTTATATGGAGCAAATATTATCCCTGAAACCAAAGGTGCCCTAAAAGGTAAAACTTACAATCCTATTAGAGGAAATAAAGTTATTACATATGCTAAAAATATTTTAGATAAATATGTGCCTCTAAAGAATAAAAGTTGGAATAATTTGAATAAAATACCAAATTTAACTAATGGAAAATTAAATATTGAATTAAAAAATCAAAAACAATTTATTGGATACAGAAAAAGCAAAAATAAATTATCATCTCTTTTATTTATAAATAATAATCTTCATATAGATATATTATTTGATCAAAGTGGAAATTTAGAAATAAACAATCCAGAAGGAAATCAAGATCCTTTAAAAATTCATGATATTTATTTAGAATCAGCAATTTCAACAATCTGTGATCATGAAGATAGTGTTGCTGCAGTTGATGCTGAGGATAAAGTTTTGGGATACAGAAATTGGTTACTTTTAATGAAAGGAAGCCTGAATTCAAAGTTTAAAAAAAATGGAAAAATAATTTTAAGAAAATTAAACCCAGACAGAGAATATCTTTCGATTAAAAATAAAAAAATTAAATTACATGGAAGATCATTATTATTAAATAGAAATGTTGGTCATTTAATGACGAACCCTGCAATCCTTTTAAAAGATGGATCAGAATGTCCAGAAGGAATTTTAGATGCCTTTATAACTTCTGCCGCATCTCTTCATGATTTTAAAAGAAAAGGAAATTCAAGATGTAATTCTATTTATATTGTTAAACCAAAAATGCATGGTCCAGAAGAATGTTCATTCACAAATCTGATTTTTGAAAAAGTTGAAAATGTTTTAAAATTAAAAAGAAATCAAATCCTATGTGGAATTATGGATGAAGAAAGAAGAACATCAGTTAATCTTAAAGAATGTATTAGAATTTTAAAGAAGAGAGTATTTTTTATTAATACAGGATTTCTTGATAGAACTGGTGACGAAATTCATACATCTATGGAAATTGGACCAATGATACTAAAAGGAGAAATGAAATCTACAAAATGGATAAAAGCATATGAAAATAATAACGTTGACGTAGGTTTGTCTTGTGGTTTTTCTGGAAAAGCTCAAATAGGTAAAGGCATGTGGGCAATGCCAGATTTACTAAATGAAATGATGGAACAAAAAATTTCACATCCACTATCAGGAGCCAATTGTGCTTGGGTTCCATCTCCAACTGCAGCTTGCATTCATGCATTGCATTACCACGAAATCGATGTTTTCTCAAAACATAAGAAAATCAAAAAAAGAAAACCTGCAAACTTAGATGATATTATTACAATACCAATTGAGCATAATTATAATTGGTCCAATGAGACAATTGAAAAAGAACTAAAAAATAACGCCCAAGGTATTTTAGGTTATGTTGTAAGATGGGTTGATCAATCAGTGGGATGTTCTAAAGTTCCTGATATTAATGGGATAGGTTTAATGGAAGATAGAGCAACTTGCAGAATAAGTAGTCAACATATTGCAAATTGGATTCATCATGGTGTTTGTAGTAAAAAGCAAGTTTTAGAAGTTATGAAAAAAATGGCAAAAGTTGTTGATTATCAGAATCTCAAAGATAAAAGTATGAAAGATCAAGAACCCTATCAACAGATGTCTGGAAATTTTGAAAAATCGATAGCATTCAAAGCTGCCTGTGATTTAGTTTTTCATGGAAAGTATCAGCCTTCAGGATATACAGAACCATTACTTCATTTCAACAGATTAATAAAAAAATCAATTTAAATTATTTTTTAAATTAGTTCTATTTTTAAAAGCAGAAAATAAAGTTCCATCATCTAAGCTTTCTATCTCCCCTCCAACAGGTAAGCCTTGAGCTAATTTTGTAATTTTAACTTTTGTATTTTTTAAACTATCTTGGATATAATAAGCTGTAGTTTGCCCTTCAATTGTTGCACTTGTTGCAAGAATTACTTCTTCTATATTATCTTTTTTTACTCTTTCAACTAATGAATTTATTAAAAGATCTTCTTTTCTTTGTCCGGCTGATGAAATCGTTCCTCCTAAAATATGAAAATAACCTTGAAAAATATTTGAATTTTCTATTGACCATTGATCAGCAATATCTTCAACTACACAAATTTTATTATATTTTTCTTTTATATTTTCACAATTAAAGCATCCTTTTAAATTTGATTTTAAAGACCCACAAGAATTACAACGTGTTACATTTTTATAAACTTGAGCTAATATGCTAGCCATTGGTTTAATTAATTCATCACGATTATTAATTAATTTTAAAATAATTCTTTTGGCTGATTTTGGACCTAGTCCTGGAAGTTTTGAAATTAACTTAATTAATTCTTCGATTTCACTAATATTTTTCATTAACTAAAGTGGCCATTTAAAACCAGGAATTCCAAAGCCGCCTGTAGCCTTTGAAATTTCTTCTGAAGTTCTTGATTTGAGTTGGGATTTAGCACTATTGTGAGCTGCAACAATCAAATCTTCAATTATAGTTTTATCTTCCTTCATAATTTCTTCAGATAATTTTATTGTTTGCATTTCTCCCTCACCATCTAGAGTTATTTTTACTGAATTAGAACCAGAAATTCCCTCAACTCTTATTTCTTTAATTTTCTGCTGGCTTTCTTTCATTTTTGCCTCAAGCTCTTTTGCTTTATCTAAAATTTTTGTAAAATCAGTCATTATTATCCCCTTCGTTTTCTAATTTAACATCTAAAAGCTCTGCATCTGGAAATTTATTCAATAAAACTCTATAAATTTCTAAATTTTTAGCTTCTTTAATTAAATTTTCCTTAATATTTTTTTGTTTATCTTTTATAGAAATTTCACCCTTAGATTTACTCAATGTAATTATCCATCTTTCATCGGTCCATTCAAAAAGTTTTGAAGATAGATCTTTTACAAAATCTTTATCTAGATTATGATTAAAAGAAATTTCAATCATATTTTTTTCAAATTTTACTAAATTTACATTTTTTTCTAAATCATATTTTAATTTAATTTCCTTTTTTTTAGAACATAGGGCAATCAAATCATAAAATGAGTTAATAAAATTTTTATCTATAGCTTTAATCTCAGTTTTAGTTTCAGGATTAGTTTTTTTTTCTTGGGCAATATTTTTTATTTGATTGACAGATTTGACTTTATTTTCAAATTCTTCATCATTATCAATTTTTGTTTTTAAAGAATTTTTGTCATCTAAATTAACATCAACTTTATCTTTTAATTTTATTGAACTCAAATGCATTAACCTTATTAAAAACATTTCAATTGATAAATGTTGATTTGAAACTATATCAAATTCTTCAAGAGAGTTAATTGCAAATTGCCAAAATAAAATTAAAGTCTCTGGATCTACTTGATTTGATACATTTTTAATTTTTGCAAATGCTTCATCGGTTAAAGAAAAATTTGTACTTTCTAAAGTTAATGAATTAATATTTTTAAAATAATATAGAATTTCTAAAAAATCATTAATAAAAACTTTAGCATCAATGCCTTGATCATAAATATTTCTATAGATATTAATTACTTTATTTTCATCACCTTTTAATATTAATTCAAATAAATCTATTAATTGAGTTTTATCAACATAACCAAAAATTTTTTGTGCAGTATTTAAATCTAATTCTTGTTCTTTATCTAAACTTAATAATGCTCTATCCAGCAAAGATAATGCATCTCTAACTGAACCTTCTGATATTTTTACAATCAATTTCAAAGCCTCATCTGTTACTTTGCCATTTTCTTTATCTTTAATTTTCTTTATAAATTCAAATAGTTCAGATGATTTAATTCTAGATAAATCAAATCTCTGACATCTTGATACTACAGTAATAGGAATTTTTTTAATTTCTGTGGTTGCAAAAATAAATTTAAGATATTCAGGTGGTTCTTCCAATGTTTTTAATAAAGCATTAAAAGCTTGTTTACTTAACATATGAACTTCATCAATAATGAAAATTTTATATTTAGCTGAAGTTGGTCCATATCTTGAAAACTCTATTAAATCCCTAACATCATCAACGCCAGTTTTACTTGCCGCATCCATTTCAAGCACATCTATGTGGCTTGAGTTTGTAATTGCATTGCAATTATCACATTTATTTTTGCATTTACTTTCAAATCCGTTTGAACAATTTAGTGCCTTTGCAACAATCCTTGCTATTGTAGTTTTTCCTATACCTCTAATTCCTGTGAATAAATATGCATTTGGTATTTTGTCAGCTTTAATCGAATTTGTTATAGTTTCTGCAACAACTTCTTGACCAATAAGATCATCAAAAGTTTGCGGTCTATATTTTAATGCTAATACTTTTGAATTATTATTCATATAAATTTATTAAGGAGACTAGAACCTGAATAACTGTCTCTACGACTGCTTCCGTTAAGATCTGGTCGGGTTCAAGCAGCATCCACCTCTAGCCTCCAGAAGTATTATAGCAGTTATATTTTCTAATCTACAAGAAAAGATTGTTATTTTTTTTCTCTCAACTTATCAGCCTCAAAAACACCCAAGACGTGAAAATCTTGACAATGCAAACCTAACTCTTCTAAGGATTTTTGAACTTTTGGATCTTCAATATGTCCATCTAAATCACATAAAAAAAAGAAAGAATCGAACGAGTTTTTTTCAGGATAACTTTGTAGCTTAGTTAAGTTAACACCATTAATAGCAAATCCTCCTAAAGATTGATAAAGAGCTGCCGGCTTACTTTTAAGTTTAAATAAAAATGAAGTGATATACTTTTTATTTCCAAATTCTGGTTGTAAAATATTTTTTCCCATTACTAAAAATCTAGTTAAATTACCACTTTCATTTTCAATATTTTTTTTTATTACTTCCAGTCCATAAATTTTTGCACTCAATGATGATGCTATAGCACCTTTTGTTATATCTTTTGTCTTTGAAATCATTTCAGCAGATCCCGCAGTATCAGCTCTAATATGTTCTGCTATTTTATTATCTTTTATAAATTTAGAGCATTGAGATAAACCTTGAGCATGTGAATATACTTCTTTTATGTCTTTGAGTTTTGCGCCAGGATGAGCTAATAAATTGTGTTCAATTTTTTGAAAATATTCCATATAAATATTAAGTCTGTGTTTAAAAATTAAATATTCAATTCCAATATTTCCTGTAATTCTATTAGACTCAGGAATAATTATTTTACAATCAGGTTCTGAAATTGCTTTTTCAAAACATTCATCAAAAGTTTTACACGGTAATATTTCTGCTTTAGGATCAATCGTTAAGGCTGCTAAATGAGAATACGCTCCGAAAGTACCTTGAAAATAAATTTTACTCATTGGTCCTTATATTCCATAATTTTTTTTAAGGCTATATAATCTTCTTCTGTATCTACTCCTATTGGAGATGAATTGGCATGTGCCACATTTATATTAATATTATTATCTAAAGCTCTTAATTGTTCTAATCTATTCTTAATTTCATTTTTAGACTGACTTAATTTAACAAATTGTTCAAGTATTTCAGTTCTATAACAATAGATACCTATATGATGGTAAATATTATTTAAATTCGAAGAATTTCTTACAAAAGTCTTAGCTTCTGAAAATTGGTCAACTTCTAGATTTTTTTTTGTTATTACTTTAACTATATTTTCGTTTTTTAAATCATTTTTATTTTTAATATTTGAAGCAAGAGTTCCTATTTTAGATCCATTAATAATCATTTTTTGATTAAGATTAATAATATCTTTAATATCAATTGCTGGTTCATCTCCTTGTAAATTCATTATTAGATTAATATTTTTAATATTCAATTTTTGAAATGCCTCATAGATTCTATCGGTACCTGTTTTATGATTTTTATTTGTTAAAACTGCATTACCTCCATTTTTTATAACATCATCAGCTATCTCCTGATCTTCAGTTGCAACAAAAACCTCTCCAATATTAGCTTCTTGGGCCCTTCTAAACACGTGAGAAATTATTGATAAATTGTTAATTTTCAGCAAAGGCTTGCCCGGAAGTCTAGTAGCTGACAGTCTAGATGGTATAATGATCAGTGTTTTCATTTATTTATCATTTTATTATATCTAATAAATATAGAGATAGAGGCAAAATTATACATTTAATTTTGATAATTTTTTAATTTATCATGTTATACGTTTTGTTAAAATTAAAAAAAAAATGGATTCGTTCGAAATAAATAAAATTATATCAGCTATTATAGTGGTAGTAGTGTTGGTAGTGGGAATTGATAAATTATCGGATGTAATTTTTCATGTAGAGAAACCAAAAAAACCTGGATATATAGTAGAATTACAGCAAGTGTCTACGGCCTCAGCTTCAACAGAAAGTAAAATTGATATAGCAGCTTTAATGGCAATGGGAAGTGCTGAAGAAGGAAAAAAAGTTTTTAAAAAATGTGTAGCCTGTCATTCAATAGCTAAAGGCGGTAAAAATAAAATTGGTCCAGCATTATATAATGTTGTGGGAAGAAAAATTGCGGGAGTTGCGGATTACAAATATTCAAAAGCTTTTATAGCTTATGAAAAAGAATGGACATTTGAGGAACTAAATGGATTTTTAATAAAACCTGCAAAATGGATTGCGGGAACAAAAATGGCTTATGCAGGACTTAAAAAAGAAAAAGATAGAGCTTCAGTTATAAAATATTTAAATGAAAACTCTGATAGTCCTTTGACCTTACCTTAGTTTACCAAAGCAATAAAGCAAAATACTTTTTTGAACATGGACTCTATTTAAAGCTTGTAGCCAAACGTGAGATTTTTTTCCCAAAAAAACTTCTTCACTAACTTCAGAACCGCGTGGCAAACAATGAAGAAAGATACAATTTTTTTTTGCATGGTTCATTAATTTTTTATCTATTTTAAATTTTTTAAATTGTTCAATTTTTTTCTTTTTATTGACTTTATCATTTAATGATATGACCTTATCAGAAAATACTACATCTGCATCTGAAACTGCTTTTTTTGCATCATTATAAATAAATATCTTCTTATTATTTTTTCTAACCCAATCTCTTACCTTTTTACCTGGTTCAAATTTTTTTGGACATCCTATACTTAGTTTAAAAGAAAATTTAACAGAGGCTGCAATTAAACTATTTAAAACATTATTAGAGTCTCCAATCCAAGAAATATTTAAATTTGAAATTGGTTTTTTTTTTATCTCTTCGACTGTAAATACATCAGATAATACTTGAGTTGGGTGAGAGGAAGGGCTTAAACCGTTTATTACTGGGATTGATAAATGATCTCTAAAATTTTCAACTTTCTTATCATTATCAGTTCTCAACATAAAGCCATCTCCATAAGTAGAAAGTATTTTTGCAGTATCGGCTATACTTTCTCCACCTTGTCCAAGATGAAGTTCATTTGATCTAAGCGTTAAAGTTCCGCCTCCAAGTTGCTTTATTGCTAAATAAAAGCTTAATCTTGTTCTTAAACTTGATTTTTCAAACATCTGTATAAGTAATTTTCCTTTTAATGGAGCTCCTTTATCAACTTCTAAAGTGCTTAATTTTTTTCTTAAATTTTTTCTTTTTTTTGCATCAGCAACAATCTTTCTAAGATCTTTTGCTGGAATATCTTTTAAATTTATAAAATGTTTCATTTTAATTAATCTCTGAACAAACTTTTTTAATTATTCTTAAAGCTTGATTAATTTCATTTTTTTTAACATTAAGTGGCGGTAAAATTCTGACTACATTTTCTGCAGCTCTTATAGTTAATAATTTATTTTCCATCAATTTTTTGATGAATTTTACTTGATCAGTATGAAGTTGAATTCCAATTAATAAGCCTCTACCTCTAATATCTTTTATTATTTTGGGATATTTATCTTTAATTATATTTAAATTTGATAAAAAGTATTTAGAAAGATTTTTTACATTATTTAAAAATTTTTTATTAGATATAATATCTATTACTGAATTTCCTACTGACATTGCTAAAGGATTACCTCCAAAAGTGGAACCATGAGTTCCTGCGATCATTCCAGAAGCAACTTTTTTGTTCATTAGTACAGCCCCGATTGGAAATCCACCTCCTATACCCTTTGCTATTGGTACAATATCTGGTTTTACTCCAGATTTTTCAAAAGCAAAAAAATCTCCTGATCGTCCAATTCCACACTGAACTTCATCTAATATTAATAATATTTTTTTTTTATTACAAATTTTTCTTAATTCTTTTAAACACCAATCAGGTATAACTTTGATGCCACCCTCTCCCATAATAGTTTCAACCATTATGGCTGCGGTATTTTTATTAATCTTCTTTTTTAGCGATTTGTGATTTCCAAATACAAAGTGATCAAAACCTCCAATTTTTGGGCCAAAACCTTCTGTCATTTTTTTTGATCCACTTGCATAAATTGCAGCTAATGTTCTTCCATGAAAAGAATTTTTAACACATAAAATTCTATTTTTATTAGGTTTTCCAATGGAATAAAAATATCTTCTTGCAACTTTAATTGCCGTTTCTGTTGCTTCTGTACCGCTATTTTGAAACATTACATAATCAGCAAAAGTTTTTTTTGATATTTTTTTTGCTAACTTTTCTCCTTCAGGAATTATAAAAGCATTTGAAACATGCCAAAGTTTTTTAGATTGAGTATTAATTGTTTTAATTAATTTAGGATGTGCGTGACCTAAAGAATTTACGGCGATTCCCTGAACAAAATCTAAATATTTTTTTCCATTAGTAGAATATAAAAAACTTCCTCTACCAAATTTAAATGAGATTTTTTTTCTATTATAATTTTTTACTAAATGACTCATAATTTTAATTTAGTTTTTATAAATTTTAATTATTAGATACAAGTTATGATTGAATATATATAAAAGTCATTTTTGCTGAATTTTTGTTGATAACTTTAAGATTTTACTTGTTTAATATAATTTTTTATCAGTATATTGTGATATTTAAATAGTATTACACAATATATAGATTAAATGAGCTGGACGGAAGAAAAAGTAGCAAAATTAAAAGAACTATGGGGATCTGGAAAAACTGCTAATCAAATCGCAGAAATAATTGGCGGTGTGTCAAGAAATGCAGTTATAGGAAAAAGTTTTAGATTAAATTTATCTGCTAAAATTAAAACAAGAAAAGCTACATCAAACCAAAATTTTGAAAAATCTCAAAATGAAAAATATAAAAAACCTAAAAGAGGAAGAAAAAGTCGCTTCAATTCACTAATTATTGAAAAGGATTTTGAACCTGAGAATCCAAAACAATTAGAAGAATTAACTGATAATGATTGCAAATATCCTATAGGGCATCCCAATGAAAAAGATTTTTACTTTTGTGGTAGAACTTCATTAAAAGACTTTAGCTATTGTAAACTTCATCTTCTTTACAGCTATCAAAGTAAAAATAAAAAAGATGAACCACTAGACCAAGAAGAAATTCCAGAATTTATTGAAAAAAAAATAAAGTCAGCTTAAATTAAATTAACTAGTTTTGTTTTCTAAATTTTTTTTAGACGTATATTTTTCTGTTGAAAACTGTCCTCCATCTCTCCACATATAACTATACTTTTCAACTTCTTTGTCAAAAAATCTAACACTAGGAATTCCAATATCAAAATTAGTTTTATATTTTCCTGATGAAATATTATTATATTTTAAAAGTCTCAATTGGTCTCTTGTCAGCAAAGGATTTGGAAGCATTTCAAAAAAATTTGCTGTTAATTTAGCTAATGTCAAAGGAAAAGGAATTAAAATTCTTTTTTTGTTCATTAATTTTAATAATCTTTCCAATAAATCTTTAAATGATATAACTTCAGGGCCTATACACTCAATTATATTAGAATAAATATTTTTTGAAATTACATGATAAATTGTATCTGTTAAGTCTGAACAGTGTATTGGAGCAAATTTTGTCTTACCTTCATAATAAAGTGGAAATATTGGCAATACACTTAATAATCTCATAAAGTTTGTTGTAAAATTATCATCAACTGAATAAACAATCGAAGGTCTTAAAATTATTGCTAAAGGAAAATTTTTTAAAATATTGCTTTCACCCTCTAATTTACTTTTAGCATAATCAGAATCAATGGCTTCATTAATCCCTAGAGCAGATAAATGGATAAATTGTTTTAAATTATATTCTTTGCAAAGTTTAGCTAATAAGGATGGAAAAACTGAGTGTATATTTTTAAAGGTACTTCCTTTTTTTTGTTCATATAAAATACCTATCAGATTAATACATATATCAGCCTTGCTAAAAAGATTTCTAATTTTATTTTCGTCAAATATATTCGCTTCAACAATATTAATATAGCCCGCATTAGCTTGCGTTTTGATTTTATAACTCTTTTGATGAATATTTCGAGTAACGACAGTCACTCTATAGTTATTTTTAGTAAGCTTTCTTATTAAGTTAAGACCAATTTGACCGCTACCGCCAAAAATTAGACAATTTTTTGCTTTCATATATATATGTTTAAAAATGAGTATTAATATCAATCTTCACAAAAATGATTTACCAGATGATTTGAAATTAGGCAATGTAATAGCTATAGATGGTGAATTCATGGGTCTTGACGTTAGAAGAGATCCTCTCTGCCTAATACAAGTATCATCGGGGAATTCTGATGCACATATAATTCAATTTGATAGACAAAATTATAAAGCACCCAATTTAGTAAAAATACTTAATGATGAAGCTATTACTAAAATTTTCCACTATGGAAGGGCAGATATAGCTCATATTAAATATTATTTAAAAACAGACACAAATAATATTCTTGATACTAAAATTGCTTCTAAATTAGCCAGATCTTATTCTGATAATCATTCTTTAAAAACATTGATAAAAGAATTTATAAATATAGATATAAGTAAACAATTTCAAAATTCAGATTTTGGAGGTGAACTTACCCCTGCACAACTTAAATATTGTGCAAACGATGTAATATATTTACATAAAATTCATGAAGAGCTTAATAAAATATTAGAAAGGGAAAATAGAATTAAACTTTATAAAGATTGTCTTAAATTTTTAAAAACAAGAGTTGAACTTGATTTAGCATTATTTAAAGAAGATATTTGGTCACATTAAATGAAAAAAAAAAATTATATTAAAATTGCAAAAAACGTAATTGATCTTGAAATAAATGCTTTAAGAAAATTAAAAAAAAATTTAGGCAATCCATTTAATGAAACTGTGAAACAAATTGCAAAATGTTCTTCAAAAATAATTTTTTGTGGAGTTGGCAAGAGTGGTCTTATAGCCTCAAAAATTGCTGCAACAATGTCATCAATTGGGGCACCTTCTTTTAGTCTATCTGCTAGCGACTCTTCTCATGGAGATCTTGGAAGTATTTCAAAAAAAGATATTTTAATTTTAATAAGTTATTCAGGTCAAACTAATGAATTAAAAAATATCATTCAATATGCAAATAGAAATAAAATTATGCTAATTTGTATTACATCAAAGACAAATTCAATACTTTACAAAGCTGCAGATATCAAATTATTAATCCCCAATGTAGTCGAGTCAGGTGGAATTATTCCAACATCAAGTACAACTGTACAATTAGCACTTGGAGATGCTTTAGCTATAGCAGTAATGAAGGAAAAAAAATTTAATAAATTAGACTTTAAAAAAATTCACCCCGCTGGTAGTTTGGGTTCTCAATTAAAAACTGTTGAAGACTTAATGTTGAAAGGTGATAAAATTCCTTTTGTTAAAGAGAATTTAAAAATGAAAAATGCGTTAAAAATACTTAATAAGAAAAATCTTGGTATTTTAATAGTTCAAAATAAAACTGGAATGACTAAAGGTATTATTACTGACGGACAAATAAGAAGATTCAATGATAAAAACTACAGTATTCACTCATTAATAGTTAAAAATGTTATGACAAAAAATCCAGTAAGTATTGATAAAAATGCTCTGGCTGCAAAAGCATTAACTTTAATGAATGATAAAAAAATTACTTCATTATGTGTATTTGATAAAAGAAATAAATTTAAAACGATAGGTGTTTTACATATACATAACATTTTACAGTCTAATATTTCTTAAATGAATAAAAAAATAATTGTAGTAATTATAACAGTTTTTTTTCTTATTATTTTAAGCTTAATATTCTTTAAAATATCAAATAAGAAAGATACATCTAAAATTGATATCATTGAACCAACAGAAAGAAATTATAGTTCAAATATTATAGAAAATGTTAAATATTCCTCAAAAGACTCAAGAGGAAATGAATATATTATAACTGCTCAAGAAGGTGAGATTGATATCAAAAATAGTAATATTATTTTTCTTAAAAATGTTAAGGCTATTATTAAATTAAATAATAAAAATGAAGTATTAATATCCTCTAATTTTGGAAAGTATAATATTAATAATTTTGATACTATTTTCTCAAAAAATGTAATAATCAATTATTTACAAAATAAAATAAAAGGAGAATATTTGGATTTTTCAATTGCAAGAAATTCAATGATAATTTCTCAAGATGTTGTCTATACGGATGCAATAAACACTCTTAAGACAGATGTTATTGAAATAAATATAGATACAAAGGATACAAAATTTTTTATGTATGATAAAAATAATAAAGTTTCTTTAAAAAGAAAAAATTAATATGGGAATAATAAAAAAATTTAGAATTAAATCTTTTAAGAATAAAAATCCATTAATTGAACTTGAAAATATATCACTAGCTTATGGAAATAGACTAATTTTAGATAATATAAATTTTAAAATTAATGAATCTGAAATTTTTGGAATGCTTGGACCAAACGGAGTTGGTAAATCAACAATTTTTAATCTTATCACAGGATTAATTACACCAAAAAATGGTAAAATTAAAATCAATGGTGAAGAAGTAAATAACTACCCAATATATTTAAGGACTAAAAAATTTAAAATTGGGTACGTTCCACAATATGGTGGTTTCTTTGGCGACTTAACATTATTAGATAATTTAAAATCTATTGGTGAAATTGTTATAACAAATAAAAATTTAATGAATGACAGAATTAATTATCTTATTTCTAAATTTGAATTTGAAAATTTTAAAGATATTAAGGCTAAATTTTTATCTGGTGGTGAAAAGAAAAAGTTGGTTATTGCATTGGCACTTCTTAGTGAACCAAAAGTACTTTTGCTAGATGAATGTTTTGCTGCACTTGATATTTTAACTATAAAAATGATTCAAGAAATAATTGTTAACTTACAACAAGAAAATAAAATTACTATTTGCATATGTGATCATCAAGCAAGAGATTTATTGGCATGTGTTGACGTTGCAATGATATTAAGCAATTGTAAAATTGTTGCTCATGGATCACCATCTAACTTAATCAAAGATATTAATGCTCAAAATGCTTATTTTGGTAATTCCTTTAAAATAAGCTAGTTATTAATGCTTAATACAGTAATTATAAAAAAAAAAATCAAGAATTTTAATAATGAAATTTATGTAAGTGGAGACAAAAGCTTAAGTATCAGATGGGTTTTACTTTCATCTCTAGCCAACGGAATATCCAAAGCTCATAATTTATTGATATCTGAGGATGTTTTGGCAGCGATTAAAGTGATTAAAAAATTAGGAATAAAAACAAAAATCAATAATAATGAATGTAAAATTTTTGGTAAAGGTCTTGATGGATTCAGGTATAAAAAAAACCTAATAATTAATGCTGAAAATTCAGGAACTTTAGGTAGGCTTATCCTTGGTTTATTAATTAATACTTCTAATCCAATAAAATTAATTGGTGATAAAAGCTTATCTAAAAGAGATTTTAAAAGGATTTCTGACCCTCTTACTAAATTTGGTGCAAATTTTAAATTAAAAAATAATAAAAATCTTCCACTTATAATCTATGGATCATCAAAATTAAAACCAATTAAATACCGAGAAAATAGAGGTTCTGCACAATGTAAAAGTGCAGTAATTTTTGGAGCTATGAGAACAAAAGGTACAACTATTATAAAAGCTAAAAAAAGTAGAAATCATACAGAAAAAATGATGAAGTATTTAAAGCTACCTATTAAAATTCAAAGTAAAAAGAATTATGATTTAATAAAAGTCAAAAAGGTAAGTAGGATAAAACCTTTAAACTATAATATTCCATCAGATATAAGTTCTAGTGCTTTTTTTATAGTCCTTACTGCGCTATCTAATAAATCAAAATTAATAATCAAAAATGTTAATATTAACCCATCGAGAATAGGAATTATTACTATTTTAAAAAAGATGGGAGTAAAAATATCCTTTAAAAATAAAAAGGTATATAAAGGAGAAAAAACAGCAGATATTGTTACTCAAAGTTCAAAAAATTTAAATTCAATTAATTGCCCAACAAAATTGAACAGTGGTGCAATCGATGAGTTTTTATTAATCTTTCTTTGTGCTGCTAAAGCCTCTGGAATTTCTTATTTTAAAAACCTAGCTGAATTAAATCAAAAAGAAAGTCCTAGACTTATTTGGGGAGCTAAAATTTTGAACAAAATGGGAGTCAAAACAATTATGACAAAAGACTCTATTAAAATTTTTGGTAATCCAGATTTAAAAATTAATAAGAAGATAGTAATTAAAGATTACTTAAAAGATCATAGAGTATTTATGACTAGTGTAATCGCGGCTTTATCTTTTGAAAACAAGAATGTTTGGCACATACATGATAAGGATTCTATAAAAACATCTTTTCCAAATTTTTTAAAAATAATCAATAATTTAAAAAACAATGATAAAAAGAAAAAATATAATTAAGATAGCCATTGATTCCCCTGCTGCAGCTGGTGCTGGCACTCAAGCAAAATTAATTTCGAAACATTATAATCTACTTCAACTTGATACTGGTCGAGCTTATAGATACATTGCAAATATTAAAATAACTGAACCTAAGAAATTTAATTATAAATATTTAAGAAAAAAAATAGATAAATTAAAAACTAAAGATTTACAAAATAAAAAGTTACTTTCTGATAAAGTTGCAACAATTGCATCATTAATTGCTAAAGATAGAAAAATAAGGAAACTGGTACATACTTTTCAGTTAAAATGTGCATATAATCCTCCAAAAAAGTATGATGGATCATGTTTGGATGGAAGAGATATATGTTCTGTAATAGTACCAGATGCTGACATAAAGTTCTTTATAACTGCTAATTTAAAGACAAGAGCAATGAGAAGATATAAAGAACTCAAAGCAAAAAATAACAAGATATCTTATCATGAAGTGCTAAAAAGCATTAAAAAACGTGATAAAAGTGATGTAAATAGAAAGATCTCACCTCTTAAAAAAACAAACGATAGCATCTTGATAAACACTAGTAACCTAAGTATAAGACGATGTTTTTTAAAAATAAAAAAAATAATAGACAGGAAAATTAATATTTAATGGAAATTTACAAAGATTTATCAAATCCAGCCTCTCAAGAATTCGAAAAATTACTCAATAGTCAACTTTCAAAAATCCAAATAGAAGAAGGAAAAATAATAAACGGTAAAATTAATAAAATAACCGAAAAATTTGTATTCTTATTTGTAGATGGCTTAAAAAGTGAGCCTGTAGTTGACATTAATGAATTAAAAAGCATGGGACTATCTGAAAAGATTAAAATAGGTGAAACAATTCCAGTATTATTAGAAAAAATTGAAGATAAAAATGGAGAAGTACTAGTATCTGCTAGTAAAGCTCAAAAAATCAAAGGTTGGGATAAACTTGTTGAAGCTTATGAAAAAAATGAACCAATAATGGGTAAAATTACATCAAAATGTAAAGGTGGTTGTATTGTTGAACATATTGATACTGGATCTTTAATGTTTTTACCGGGATCACAAATTAGTGATAAACCATTAAAAGATATTAATCACTTGATGAATGAACCTCAAAAATTTGCACTAATTAAATTAGATAAAGTTAGAGGTAACGCCTGTGTATCTAGAAGAGAAATTATTTCATCTTACAAAAAAGAAGATAAAGCAAAAATAATTGAAAAATATAAAGTTGGAGATATTATAAAAGGTGCCGAAGTTAAAGGTTATAGTACATTTGGATGTTTTTTTAATGTTAATAACGAATTAGATGTTTTAGTTCATTTACAAGAAATCTCTTATTCAAGGATTAGTCATCCTGAAGAGGTTTTTAATATTGGTGAAAAACATGATCTAAAAGTTATTACAGTAGATAAAGAAAAATTACAGGTTGGATGCTCAGTAAAACAATTATCTCCAGATCCTTTCGAGCATATTGAAAATTATGAGTTGAACAAAATCTATAAAGTAAAAGTTGTAAAATTAATGGATTTTGGAGCTTTCTGTGAATTAGAGCCAGGTCTAACAACATTACTTCATTCAAGTGAACTTAGTTGGAGTAAAAAAAATATCTCAGCAAAAAAAATGTTTAAAGTTGGAGATGAAATATCATGTGTGATTACAGAAATTGACAAAGATAAAAGACGTGTGGCAATCTCACATAGATTAACGCAAGAAAATCCTTTTGAAATCTTTAAAGAAAAATATCCTGTAGGAACTATAGTTGATAGTGAAGTAGTAAATAAAAATGAATATTCATTATTTGTTAAAGTTGAAAATGTGGATTTAGATGCTTTTTTACATTGTAACGATCTTACTTACTCAAATAATGGTGAAGAAGAATTAACTAAGTACAAAAAAGGAGACAAAATTAAAGTTAAAGTTTTAGAAATTAAATCTTCAGAACAAAAGATTAGAGTGGGATATCGACAAACACAAAAAGATCCTTTTGATTTCTTTAATGATAAAGAAAAAAATCAAACTATTACTGTTAAAGTTATAAGTACTGACAATAAGGGATTAAAAGTCAGACCTGATAATTGCGAAATGGATTTCCAAATAAAAAAATCAGAAATTGCAATAAATGCATCCGACGCGAGACCTTCAAGATGGACAGGTGGTGAAAAAGTTGACGTTGCTATTAAAGAATTACAAAAAGATAAGAGAAAAGTTGTGTTAAGTATTAAACTTTTAGAAGAATTAGATCGAGAAGCTGCTTTAAAAGCATACGGAAGTGAGGCTAGTGGTAAAAATTTACCTTTCTCTTCATTATCTGAAGATTTAAAGAAAAAAGAAGATAATAAAAAATAAATAAGAAGATTTAAATTGGCTATTGTAAAATCCAAGCTTTTAAAACAACTCTCAAACAATTATCCAAATTTCCTAAAGAAAGATCTAGAAAAATTTACTAATATTATTCTTAACGAAATAAAACAAGCTCTTAAGAGAGGCGATCGAGTGGAACTTAGAGGATTTGGAGTATTTTCAACAAATGTTCAAAAAGCTAGGATCTCGAGAAACCCTAAAACTGGAGAAAAGGTAAATACACCAGAAAAAAAAACTATTCACTTCAAAATGTCAAAAGACTTGTTTAAAAAATTAAATAATGAAGAATAAAATTATTTTTGTTGCATGCGATACATCAAAAATAAATGAAATTAAAAATATAATTATCCAAACGAAAAACAGCAAACTTGCAATCATACCAAAATTTGGATTACAATTTTTTTATTCAAAAAATGGTAGGAGATTTCTGGAAAAATTTAAAAGAGATTTTTGGTTAGATTTAAAAATAAATGACATTCCACAAACTGCTGTTTCTGCAATTGATAGTTTAAAAGATTTAAAAAAATGTAAGTTTATTACAGTTCATGCAAATGGTGGACTAGAAATGCTGAAGGCAATAAAAAAGAAAACTAAAAAAATTAATAAAAATTTAAAAGTATTAGGTGTTACAGTTTTAACAAGTTTAAATAATAAATCTTTAAAAGAAATAGGTCATACTAAAACTATTGAACAATTAGTTTTAAAACAAGCTAAACTTATAAAAAAATCAGGTTGTGATGGAATTGTTTGTTCTGCAAAAGAAGCAAAATTGATCAGAAAAAAATATAAAAAATTATTAATAATAACTCCAGGAATAAGACTGCCAGGCGATAGTACTAATGATCAAGCAAGAGTGATGACACCTAAGAATGCTTTTAGTAATAAAGTTTCAGGAATTGTTATTGGAAGATCTCTTACAAAAGGGAATATTAAAAATAATATAAAAAGATTAATTGATCATTTAGGTAAATGATCAAAGGTTGTAAAATCTGTGGGATTTTTGATTCTGATACATTAAATTTTATAATCAATCATCCTCATCCACCTAAATTTATTGGTTTCATTTGTAACTACCCAAAAAGTTCAAGATATGTTGAATTTGAAAATTTAAAAAAACTATTAAGCATAAAAAAAAATAAAAGTGAATTTGTTGCTGTATTAGTAAAACCTGATAAAGAAATTTTAGAAAAAATAAAAAATCTTCCTTTTGACTACTACCAGATATATGATTGTACACCTGAACAAATAAACTCAATTAAAAAAATTTATAACAAAAAAATTATTACTGCATTTACTATCAAAGAAAAAATAGATGTAGAAAAATGTCATTTTTTTTCAGAAGTAACAGACATTTACTTGTTTGATAGTAAAGGATATGAAAAAAGTGAAGCTTTTGATCATAATCTAATTCAAGATATTAAGTTGAATAAAGAATTAATGATTGCTGGGAATATACAATTTAACGACGAACTTGAAAATTATGGAAAAATTGCAGATTTTATAGATTTATCTGGAGGCTTAGAAACTTCTGGATTAAAAGATCAATCCAAAATAGAAATTTTTTTAAATAAAGTAAAACAAATTAAAAATGAAACTTAGAAAAGGTATTCCATTAATTGATCAACATGATCCATATGGATTTTGGGGAGGAAAATTTGGAGGAAGCTTTATTCCTGAAACCCTAAAAAAACCTGTAGAGGATTTAACTAAAGAGTTTAAAAAATTAAGAAAAGACAAAAAGTTTCTAAAAAAAAGAGATTATTATTTTAAAAACTATATTGGCTCTCCAACTTCATTTGTAAAATTAGAAAATTTATCTAACCATTTGGGTGGAGCCCAGATATGGGCAAAGGTTGTTTCTGAGGCTAATGGTGGTGCTCATAAAATATACAATGCCACTGTTCATGCTCTTATTTGCAAAGCTATGGGCAAAAAATATATCGTAGGTGATACTGGGGCTGGCTATGCAGGAAAAATGCTAAGCATGGCTGCAAAAAAGTTTGGTCTTAAGTGTAAAATATTTATGGGAGCAAAAGATATTAAAAGACAAAAACCAAACTGTGATGCAATGAAAAAGAACGGTGCTGAGATCGTTCCTGTGTATTCGGGTAGTCAAACCTTAGTGGATGCTGTTAGTGAATGTATGAGATACTGGGTATCTAATTGTGACAACACACACATGGCTGTTGGAAGTACAGTTGGGCCAAATATCTTTGTAAAGATTTGTGGATGGAGCACAGCACAAATTTCAAGAGAACTAAAAGTTCAAATAAAAAAAAAATTTAAAAAAATTCCCAAAAAAATTAAATTAATTAATTGTGTGGGTGGAGGTAGCTCAGCTTATGGCTTCTGGAGTGAGTTTATAGATTTTAATAAAAAACAAATTGAATTAATTGGAGTTGAAGCAGGAGGACCTAAAAAATCAAAACTTCATGCAGCTCCGCTAAGTAGAAATGCTAAAATTGGAGTTTTACATGGGGCTGCTGCATATGTTTGTCAAAACAATGAAGGTCAAATTAATGAAACAGAGTCTATAAGTGCTGGATTAGATTACCCAGGTGTTAGCCCCATTCATTGCTTTTTAAAAGATACAAAAAGAGCAAGATATACTTATGCAACTGATGAAGAGGCATTGAATGCACATGTAATGGTAACTAAGTATGAAAACCTAAATCCAAGTTTAGAACCTAGTCACGCATTTGCTGAAGCTATTAAAATTGCTCCAAAACTAAGTAAAGATACAATTATTATCGTGAACTCTTGTGGTGATGCTAAAAAAGATCGTGATATTTTAAAAGAAAGATTGGGTAAAAATTAATGTCCTCATTAATTAACAAAGCCTTTCAAAAAGCTAGAAATGAAAAAAGAACAGCATTATTAACTTATACAGTTGCTGGTGATAATACTAAAAAAAAATCTTTAGAAATCCTTAAATCAATTTCAAATTATGCTGATATTTGTGAGTTAGGTTTTCCTCACAACACCCCTATCGCAGATGGTGGTCAAATACAAACTAGCGCTTATCGGGCTATTAAAAATGGAATTAAAATAAATGATGTTTTTTCAATTGCTAAAAATTTTAAAATATCCAAAAAAAATAAACCCATTATTTTAATGGGTTATTACAATATGATTTTTCAATATGGTGAAAATAAATTTTTAGAAAGATGTAAAAATTCAAAAATAGATGGCTTAATTGTTGTGGATTTACCTTACCCAGAAAATAAAAAATTTTCTATAAAATGTAAAAAAAAAAGAATTAATTTTATACAGTTAGTTTCACCAACAACGTCAAATACGAGATTAAAAAAAATTATTAAAGACTCCCACGATATGATTTATTATATAAGTATGTTGTCTACCACAGGAGGAAAATTAAAAGTTTCCCCTAAAAAAATTTTAGAGAGATACTCAAAAATTAAAAACCAAAATAAATCAAAAAATGTGGTAATTGGATTTGGAATTACTGAAAAAACAATCAAATCACTTAAAAAAGCTGATGGATTAGTTGTTGGAAGTCAAATTTGTAAAGAAATTTCTAAATCGATTGAAAAGAGACAAAATGCTGTCACAAATGTTACTAATATAGTAAAGAGACTAAAAAATAAAATTATATGAACTGGATTACAAAAATTATAAAGGCAGGAGAAAAAATTAAAACTGCTATTCATCAAAGAGCTTCCAAGGAAGATGTTGCAAAAAGTGATTGGACATCTTGTTGTAAGGGACCAATTTTAAAAAAAGATTTAGAAGAAAACCTTTTTGTTTGTCCAGATTGTAATCGTCATCATCGAATTAAACCTAAACAAAGATTTGATATTTTATTTGGAAAAAATAATTATCAGATATTAAAGACACCTCTTCCTAAAGATGATCCTCTTGGATTCGTAGATTCGAAACCTTATAAAGAAAGATTAAAAATTGCTCGAAAAAAAACAGGTTTAGATTGCAGTATGATTGTGGCTGTAGGATCAATAAACAATATAAAAATTACTACGATTGCGTCTGATTTTGATTTCATGGGAGCAAGTATTGGTGCTGCTGAAGGAGAAGCTTTTTTATTTGCAGCACAAAATGCAATTGAAAATAAACAACCACTTTTAGTAATAGCTACTGGAGGTGGAATGAAAATGCAAGAAGGAATGGTTTCATTAAATCAAATGGCTCGTACAACTCTTGCAGTCAATGAAGTAAAAGCTGCGGGACTTCCCTATATAGTTTTAATGGCAGATCCAGTTGCAGGTGGTATAACAGCAAGTTATGCAATGTTGGGAGATATTCATATCGCAGAGCCTGGTGCATTAATCGCATTCGCAGGTGCTCGTGTCATAAGAGGAACTGTTAAAGAAGAATTGCCAGAAGGATTTCAAAAAAGTGAGTATGTTGAAAAAACTGGTTTTATTGACTTAATTGTCGAACGTAAAGACCTTGCAACAAAAATTGGAACTTTATTATCAATATTGTTGAAGCAAAATTCTGTTATAAGTTCTGAGGAAAATGAAACTTCAGAAGGTAGTCAATCGCTTACAAAAGCTGCATCCTAAAGAGATAGATCTTAGTTTAGATCGCATTAAAAAACTTTGTAAAAAACTAGGTAATCCCCAAGATAAAATAAAAGCAATATCTATCGTTGGAACCAATGGAAAATATTCAACTATTCAAGCCTTATTTTCTATTTTAAAAGAAACAAATCTAAAATGTAATATTTATACAAGTCCACATATAAAAGAAATAAATGAAAGATTTGTTTTTAATAATCAAGAATTAAATGACGAAGACCTTGCTAATTTATTTGAACAAATAGAGGAAGCTAATAATAATGAACCAATAACTTTTTTTGAAATACTGACAGCAGCTTATTTTCATAAAGCGAGTAATTATCCTAATAATATTAACCTTATAGAAGCTGGCTTATTTCACAGATTTGATGCAACCAATATATTAAAAGAGAATTTAGCTAGTATTACATGTTCAATATCTAAAGATCACCTCGATTGGCTGCCAAAAGATCAACAAACTATAGAAAAAATTGTATTCGAAAAAACATCTACACTTTTAAATTCAAACATTATTGTTGCTAAACAAAGCACTAAAGAGACTATGGAATGTATAAAGAAAACTATATTTCAAAATAAATCCAATAAAGTATTTTTTAATGACGATTTTAGTTATTCAGTTAATGAAAATGATTTCTTTTATTACGAGGATAAATTTGGAGGATTAAAACTTCCAATGCCTAATGTTCTAGGTCAATTTCAATTAGAAAATATTGCAACTGCTATTGCAACTTTAAGAACTTTGGATCTTGGTGTTAAAGATGAGGATATTCAAAAAGGAATAACAAAAATAACTAGCTTAGCAAGACTTCAAGAAATTAAATCAGGAAAACTTAAAAAGCTTGCAAATAATCATAAATTATTTGTAGACGGTTCTCACAACCCGCTAGGTGCAAAAGCACTTAATCAATATTTACAAAGTCTTAATTGTAAT
Organism: uncultured Pelagibacteraceae bacterium; assembly: GCA_902579105.1. Lineage (GTDB taxonomy): Bacteria > Pseudomonadota > Alphaproteobacteria > Pelagibacterales > Pelagibacteraceae > Pelagibacter. The sequence goes on from CACHFM010000001.1 coordinate 34,916, forward strand.
AAACATATTATTATTGGAATGATGGCAAATAAAGATCACAATGAGTACATGAAGTACTTTAAAGATATATCTTCTGTAACAACTATTGATATTCCGAACCAACCTAACAGTATTTCAGGAAAAGAATTAATGAATAAATTAAATTCTTTTAACAATATTCAATACAAAGATAATATTAATGAAGCTATTAAATCAATTTCTTTAAAAGAAAATGATATTATCTTAATTACCGGTTCACTCTATTTAGCTGGAGAAATTTTAAAATTAAATTAGATATTTTTATCTAGAAATTCTTTCATATGGCTTTCGGGTACCCCGCCAACTTTTCTGTCTACTTCAACACCTTTTTTATAGACAATTACTGTAGGCACGCCTCTAATTCCTGCTGCACTTCCTGTATTAATTCCACCGTCCTCTATATCTGCATAATACATAGTGCATTTTTCTTTATACTCTTCAGCCAATTTATCCATTACTGGTTTTAAAACTTTGCATGGGCCACACCATGCGGCTGAAAATTGGATTACTGAGACGTTCTCATTTTTGATTTTAGTATCAAAATCTTCATCTTTAAAATCTATAAGCATAAATCCTTTCTATAAATTAAGGCCTTAAAGTCAACTAGGCAATTTCATATTTTTTTTCTATAGACATCACAAATTGATTAATTTTATCTAATTTTTTTAATTCTTCTTCATCATCTCGATTAGAAGCTTGATCTCTTAAAGTATCAATTTCAGTATAAGCCATACCAATTGTTTGCCATTTCTCCTTATTTTTGCTCAAAATTCTTCTAGCAATTTCGCTTTTAATATTTCTATATAAATCAGTTGGTAAAATCTGTGGTGCTTCTTGATATATGATTTTTTGACCGAACCAAGCGCATCTTTTATCTTGAAATTTATCTAGTAATCTTAATTTGTCTTCCCATGAAGAATTATGCCATGTTTTAAATAATGCTGTATCTTTATTTGGAATAAATTTTTCATATAAAGTTTCCTCAGGTAATAAATCCACTTGTGATTTTGTTTGTGCCTTCTCCTCTGCAGCTTCTCTATTTATGATTTGAATATTTTTACAAAAATTCTCATTATTTCTAACTAAATGAGCTCTTTTTTTTATAGTTTCCAAATCTAAATCTGAATAAGGTTTTTCTTTTAAAGCAAATTTTTTATCTAAAAGCATTTGCCCTATGTTGGTTTTAATTATTCTTAGTGCTTTGGGGCTCGTTTTTTTTAACGTAGCTCTAAGCTGATCTATGGATAAATCCAATAAAGGTTCAGGATCTCTTCTGCAGTCCCAGACATATCCCCAATTGGCATAAACTGGATGATAACAATGATTTGGATGTATGGTGCTAACTAGATAGGTCATATTTTTACCTTTAACATTTTCGACAATTGTATAAATTTCCTCATTATTTAACATAGTTTGAGCTTTTGCTTTTGTTGAAGTTTCTAAAAAAGAATTCCATTTATCTTCATGTTTTTTTTTTATAATTCGCAATATCTTTAAGGCTATCAAAGAATCATGAAGCGCTGTATGTTGAGCATCTGTATTGAAACCTTGTTCAGTGGCTAACGACTCTAGAGCTAGTGAAACGTTACCAGCATCTGTCAAACCTGTTTTTAATGTATCTGAATCTAATGTTTGAGCAGCGCGAGCTATGTGTAATCCGTCCGTTTCTTGATTTGGAGAAGTATGAGAAGAGTATGGATATCGATTAGATCTAAAAAAATTTGAGTGTATAAGTTTCCTATCAAAATTCGTATTTCCCCAACCAATGAAGCAAGCAGGTGAAATTTTTAAAAAAAAATTTTCTATAGCAGCTATAAATTCATAATGTGAGTAATTACCTTTAGTAAGTAAATCAATACTTGTCGAATTCACAAGAAGTGCTTTTGCAGATGGGACTTCACCTTCAGGTAGTCTACCTCTAATATTAATTTTTGAAATTTCATTTAAATTTTTATCCACGACTACCGCCCCGAATTCTATAATACTTCCAAAAATATGTGAGTTAGAGGTCTCTGTATCGTAGATTACTATTTTATCCATTATTTCCTATATAGATACTTAAATTAAATTTAAAAGCTCATTAAATTTTTTTAATCTTCCTAAAAACAAATTTTGATAAACAAACAAATCGTGTTCTTGAATTTTAAATTCTTGAAATAAATTATCTACTGTGCAAACCAAAATTACACAAGAAGTAATATTTGAGTTATACACAATATTATGAGCCAGTGAATATGCGCTCGTTTGTAGAAACCAAGAGTCAATATACTCTGCTTTTTTTGGTTTATTACTTTGTTTAAAATCAATTATAGTTTCCCTTCCTTCATAAACTCCAACACAATCAGCAGTTCCTGCATATTTTTCAGGATAATAAAGAGTGCACTCAACCCCCCAAATTTCTTCTAATCTCTTCGTTAATCCTTTATCAATAATTTCTTTAGCCATCTTTTTATATTGCTCATTATCTTCAAAAAAACTTAAATTTTCTCTTCCTAGAAGATAAGACTCTAAATAATTGTGCATTTGAGAGCCTCTACTACTTGCTGCTTTTGTAATTGCTTCGGCTTCTTTATGACCAGTTCTTTCGCGCCAATTTGCAAGAGCAGCTTTATCTTCTTCAGATTTAGTTGCATCAAGAATTGAGGTAACACTAGGTAATTTTTTCTCTCCCAATAAATATCTTCTAATTCCATCTACGGTTGCTCTTGAAGACGAAGGATAATCAAATTTTTTATTCCATTTCATTGTGAATCGAGTGTTACCTTGTACTATTAAGTTTAATTATTATCTATATAAAAGATAAAGAAAATTATGGAAAATTTAATTATTGGTTTTTTAGGTGGAGTAGTAGTTTTTGGAATCTTCTGGCAATTCTTTTTAAAAAATAAACAAGATGAAAATAAAATTGATGATACTGAAATAAAAATAGATTTAGCTAGAAAAGAAGAAGAACTGAAAGCTGCAGAAAAAGCAAAAGATAGTTTACAAGAACAACTTACAAAAAAAGAAACTGAAGTAACAAAACTTTATAAAGTTGCAGATGGAATAAATGAGTATAAAACCCAAACTCAACAAGCTATAAATAAACATGATGAAGCAGTAGCACGTCATACTAATTGGTGGGAAAAACTAACAACTAACATCACTTATCAAGGAAAATTTAATCAAGAAATTTTAGAAAATCTTTTAACTAGTGCAAATCTTGTAAAAGATAGAGATTTTTTTCCTCAAAAAAAACAGACAACTTATGACATAGATGACAACAAAGACAAAGATGTAATTCCTGATATGCTCTTAAAATTTCCAGAGAGAAATTATATTGTTGATGCTAAGGTGTCTTTAACTCATTGGACAAAGTATATTAATGAGAAAGATGAAAATCAAAAAAAACAATATCTAAAAGATCATCTCGCTTCTGTTAGAAATCACTTATTTGGACCAAAAGGATTAGCTAAGAAAAATTATAATAAGCTATATGGAATAAAATCTTTGCAATCAGTTATTGTTTTTTTTCCAGCATCTAACTTATATTCTGTAACACTTGATGCTGATAAAGCTCTTCAAACAGAGGCTCTTAAAGCAAATTTTATTTTATCGTCCCCTACTGAACTATTGAATATGATTAAGGTTTTTGAGCAGATAAAGAGTGAAAAGAAACAAATTGAAAATATCAGTAAGATCATAACCTCTGCTAGTAAGATATTTGATAAATATTCAGATGTTAAAACAGCAATTAAAGGAGCACTGCAATCATATAAAACTCATGCTAATCAACTACAAAGCCTAGTTACAAAATCTTGGGGCTCACAAGGATTAGAAAAACAAATCAAAAAACTTGAGGATGAACATGGAGTAATGCCTGGTAAACAAATTCCTGAGATACCACCAGAACAAACAACTATTACAGATGTTTCTGATCCTGAAGAAGATAAAGACAAGTTAAACTAATTTTTAAAACCTAAGTCCATGCCTCCAGCATCAGCAAATAAGGATAAAATTTTTAGTTTTTTGTTAATCATTTTACGAATTTAGGTCTTTTTTATACAATAATATTACAAATGATAAATGTCTAATAAAACTATTTATAAGTTATTATATTCAACCAATTATATATATTTAAAAAACAACTTATTTAGAAAGTAATCTGATTAAATTTTTTAATCCTTTTTTTTTAAGATTTTTTTTTGAGGCAAATATACATGCTTGAGATTTTAAAATTTGGCCATCTTTAAGTACACGTAAATTATTTGCTTTAAGAGTTTCACCTGTAGATGTTATATCAGTAATTAATTCTGCAGAACCTGTAAAAGGATAGGCTTCAGTAGCTCCTAGACTACTCACTAATCTAAATTGAGTAACACCTTTTGAAAATAAAAATTCTCTTGTTAAATTTGGGTATTTAGTAGCAACTCTTAATCTCTTTTTCTTTTTATCTCTAAATTCAAATGCAATTTCTTCAAGATCAGCTACTGTCTGAACATCAATCCAAGGATCAGGTATAGCAACAACTAAATTTGCTTTACCAAATTCATATTTTTCAACTAAATTAATTTTTTTTTGAATATTAATTTCACTCTCTTTAAGAAGGTCAAATCCTGAAAAGCCAATATCTAAAGAATTATCTCCTAATCTTTCAATAATTTCTCTTGCGTGTAAATAAAGAATTTTTATATTTGATTTATTTTTCACTGAACCAATTAAATCTCTTTCACCTCTTTCAGAAATAAGTTTTAATTTTTTTTTAATAAAGATTTTTAAAACATCTTTTCTTAGTCTACCTTTGCTTGGAATACCTATGTTAATTATATTTTTCATAATTAATAATTTAAGTTTAGTGCAGCTCCTACTGCTGATACTTGTTTTTTTGAACCTAGGTCAGAAATCAACTGATCATATCTACCACCGTTAATAACATTTTTTATTTTATTGTTTGATTTAATATCAATTTTAAAAACCATTCCTGTGTAATATTCGAGTTGTCTTCCAAAAGAAGTTGAAAAAATAACATTAAGTTTTGAAATTCTATTAGATGATGTTGGAAAATATCTTTGATCAACTACTAAATTAATTTGGTATTTTTTAAAAAATTTATTTAATACATTTGCAGCTTTATTAATGGGACATTTAATATTCAAAAATTCTCTTATAATTTTTGATACATTTCTTCCTTTACTTAATCGTCTTGGATCTCTTATCTTTTTATCAAATCGCTTTAAAATTTCTTCGATTGATCTTCCTGCAATAATAGATGATTTATTTTCTTTTAACATTTTCAAATAACGCCTTTTATCTATTTCAACAATAGTCGGATCAACATCTGAATTTGTTTCCAATCTTTTTAATAAATCGGCAAAATATTTTTCTCTCCAAAAATGTCTTGAGAGTCTTAATTTCCATCTTTTTGGAATATCTAATTTAGATATTAAGATATTAAATATCTCAACATTACCAAGAGTTAAAGTTCCTGATGAATATTTTAAATTTTTTAATGATTTTAAAGATGTATTTATGATTTCTTTATCATCATTTTTTTCATCTTTAGAACCAATAATTTCAAATCCAATTTGATCTCTGATGATTGAGTCTTTTTGATTTTGAGATTTTCTGTAGGCCTGTCCACTATAAGATATTTTCTCTTTTCCTTTCAAATTGTTTTCTAAATATCTAAGACATGAAACAATTGTTAAATCAGGACGTAAACACAACTCAATTCCATTTTGATCAATGAATGAAAAAATAAATTTTCTAAAATTCTCTCCTGATCTTTGAACAATGTGGTTTGCCTCAATTACTGAAGGTAATTCAATATATTTAAATCCTTTAGCTTTTACTGACTGAAGAATTTTTTCAGATAAGTTTATTGACTTCATTTATTAAATTTGATTTTGGAATTGTTTGACTATTCTCGCCCTTAACACCTTTAAGATTTTTGATAGTAATCGTATTGTCGTTAAATTCATTTTCACCACAAATAATAGCAACTGATAATTCACGTTTATTTGCTAAAGTTAATTGTTTGCCTAAATTTTTTTTAGTGTCTAAAAATATTTCTGCATTAATATCGTTATCTCTTAAAAGATCTAATATCTCATAGTAATTTTTTAAATATTTTTGATCCATTACACAGACTAAAACTGGCTTTTGTTTATCTACTTTTATCTGTTCTAATTGCATCAATGCAAATACTAATCTATCAACACCAAAACTTATGCCAGTGCCTGGAATATCTACTCCTTTAAATCTTGATATAAGTTTTGCATAAGCCCCTCCTGAACATATACTTCCTATATCTACTTCTTTGCCTTTGTTATTAGTAACTTTAAAATTTAAATTAGTTTCTACAATAAAGTCGGAATAATAAGCTAATCCTCGAACAATTGTAAAGTTGGTTTTAACTTGATTTAAATTTGATCCATATCCAAGTATTTCAAAAACATCTTCTAATTCTTTTATTCCTTCTTGAGATAAAGGGTTTTTTAAATTTTCTTTTAATTCCTTTAAATTTCTAATTTTTAAAAAATTTAATATTTGAGAAGCTTGATCATTATTTAATTCAGCGCCTTTTGTAATTGCTCCGCTTTGATCTTTTCTTTCTTTTTTAAGTAAATCCTCGACTCCTTTTAATCCAAATCCAGGTTTATTAAGTTTATCAATTGCTCTAATGACTTTTACTTGTTTTTCTTCAGATATTTTTAGTTCATCTATTAAACCTTGAACTATTTTTCTATTACTCACATTAATTGTAAATTGATCTTTGTTTAAACCACAATCTGATAATGTGCTTGATATTAAATTACAAAGTTCAGCATTGGCTTGAGCAGTATTAACATTTCCAACAATATCAAAATCTGCTTGAGTAAACTCTCTATATCTTCCATTTCCAGGCTTTTCGTTTCTAAAAACATTTTGAATAGCGTAACGTTTAAAAATAGATGGAAGTTCCTGATTGTTTTGAGCATAAAATCTCGCTAGTGGGGCTGAAAGATCGTAACGAAGAATGATTTTTTTATCTGCATCTTGAAATGAAAAAACATCAGACATAGGATTAGCATCATCTTCTGCCAAAAAAGATCCTATATTTTCACTTATTTCGAACGAAGGGGTTTCAAGAGCTTCTGCTCCAAACTTAATAAAGTTTTTCTCAATTGCTTTTAAAAGCTTTTTTTTGAGAAATAGTTTTTTATCCCAACGATCTTCAAATCCTGGAGGTAGTCCAGGTATTAATTTATTTTCTTTGTTCATTTTTTTGGTACCCGGGCTGAGAATCGAACTCAAACTTAAAGTTCCACAAACTTTCGTGCTAACCGTTACACCACCCAGGCATTCCTTGTTTTTATATTATTTTTATGTGGATTTAAAATTATATTATAAATAAATAGCCTATAGGCTATGGAAACAGATTCTGTGAAAACTGTTTAAAACTACTTTAATTGTAATATTTATAATCATTTGCAGTCTTGTAGACAAAAATTACGATTATTCAAGATTTAAATTAAAAAAGGACGTTTATCTATTTTATTAGATAAAACGCCCTTAAAAATATTTTAAAAAACTAATTAACCTTCTTTTTTTGAAACAAGGTTTACAGCTGATGGACCTTTAGGGCCATCTTCTAAAGTAAATTCTAGCGGATCTCCTTCATTTAAATATCTCATACCAGCAGCCTTCACAGCGCTCGCATGAACAAATGCATCCTTCTCTTTATCGTCTCTCTCAATAAAGCCATAGCCTTTCTTAGAATTATACCATTTTATTTTTCCAGTTAATGTAGTCATCTTATTTCTTCGTCCTTTAGTTATTTATTATCAAAATAAGTTAATTTCTTTTTTATAAATATCAAGTCGAAAATAAATGGTGGTGCCTCGGGAAGGATTCGCACCTCCGACACAAGCCTTTTCAGGGCTCTGCTCTACTCCTGAGCTACCGAGGCAAAATTTAACCTCTAAAAATTATTCTGCCTTTTGTAAGGTCATAAGGTGTCATTTCGACTGTCACATTATCTCCTTGCAATACTCTAATTCTATTTTTTCTTAACTTACCAGCAGTATGAGCTGTAACAGTATGCCCATTCTCTAGTTTAACTCTAAACATTGCGTTCGGAAGGAGGTCTATAACCTTTCCTTTAAATTCGAGCAAATCTTGTTTAGACAATTTTATTTTCTCCTAATTCTTTTTTTTACGGATTGAGCGTGAGCTTGCAACCCTTCATAATTTGCAAGAGTTATAACTGATGGTCCAAGTTTTTCAATGCCTCTTTTAGATAAGTTTATGTAAGAAATCCGTTTATAAAATTCATTAACACTTACTCCACTTGAATATTTTGCAGAACCATTGGTGGGTAATATGTGGTTAGAACCAACATTATAATCTGTCATTGCCATAACTGCGTATTTTCCTAAACAAATAGATCCTGAGTTAATAATATTTGGTACAAATGATTTATAATTTTTAACGTTAAGTTCTAAGTGTTCAGGTGCAATTTTATTACAAACATCAATTATTTTTTTATCAGAACTAATATGCATGAAAATTCCATTACTCATTAAACTTTTTTTAGCAACAGATTGTCTTGGTATTTCTTTTAATTGTTTTGTAATTTCATTTTTAACTTTATCAATCAAAGATTTATCTTTTGAAATTAATATACATTGAGCAAGAATGTCGTGCTCTGCTTGACCTATTAAGTCACTTGCAATCCATTCAGGATTTGAAAATTTATCACAAACAATTGTTACTTCTGAAGGACCCGCTGTCATTCCTTCAATTCCTACATCTCCAAAAACTTCTTTTTTAGCAGCAGTTACGTAGCTATTACCTGGACCAACTATTTTATTTACCTTTTTAATTTTTTTAGTTCCATAAGCTGCTGCTGCAATCGCTGAAGGACCACCAATTGAATAAATTTCCTTAATTTTACATTTACGAGCAGCATACAATACTGCTTGATTTTGTTTTCCTTTATACCCAGGATTAATCATTATAATTCTTTTAACTCCAGCTACAATAGCAGGAATAGCGTTCATCAATACAGTTGATGGATAAGAAACTGTTGAGCCAGGAACATAAATTGCAACTGAATCGATTGGTAAATATTTATACTCAAGTTTATTATTTAGCTTATCGATATATGAAATATTTTTAAATTTTTGAAGAGAATGAAATTTATAAATTCTGTTATATGCAAGGTCAATTGCAATTTTAACTTTTTTATCAAGAGAGGCTATCGATTTAGAGATCTGCTTGGACTTTGGTGTAATTATATTATTTTTGTTAAATTTCTTTTCATATTTTAAGATAGCTTTATCTCCATTTTTTTTAACATCTTTAATAATCCTAGTAACTGAGACTGAATTAAATTGAATTTTTTTCTTTCTTTGCGAAAGTAAATTATCTAAAATTTTATCAAAGTTTCTAATTTTACTATTTATTATTTTCATTATTCTTTAATTTCGTTTTGATCTTCTAGTCTTACTTCAATTGTTTCTGTAGTTAAAGCGATGTAAGAATTATTATCAAAAATTAAATTAATCTCATAATCATCCTTATTTTTCAAATAATCTATAGCTATTAATTTTAGAACTAAATCATTGTTTTTTTGATCAATATTCTTAGATTTTACTTTGTCAACAAAATCAAACCTACAAATACTATTAATCTTTTTATCTTTTTGATCTGTTTCAAGTTTAGTTCTTTCTAGAGATAATAAAAAAACTTTATTAGATGCAAGATACTTAATATCATTCACTTTTACTTTTGCACCAGTGGTACAAGCTGAAACCATTTGTAAACCTTCATTATCAGTTGCTATGATTTTTGCTAAATATTTTTTATCCATTATTTTATGCGTCTAATTCTAGCTCCAATTTTTTTTAATTTTTTCTCTATATTTTCATATCCACGATCAAGATGATAAATTCTATTAATTACTGATTTTCCATTTGCTATTAATGCAGCAAGAATTAAAGATACAGATGCTCTTAAATCTGTTGCCATTAATTCAGCGGCTGCAAAATTAATATTTCCTTGAATTATTGCCCTATTGCCATTTATTGAAATTTGAGCTCCCATTCGATTTAATTCAGCAACGTGCATGAATCTGTTTTCAAATATATCTTCTTTAATTAAAGATTTTTTATTTGCCTTACATAACAGTACCATTAATTGTGCCTGTAAATCAGTAGGAAATCCAGGATATGGAGCAGTTTTAATATTAATACTTTTAATTATTTTTTTTCCAATAACATTTACTTCATTTTTTTTAACAACAATTTTTGTACCAATTTTTCTAAGGGTATCTATTTCTGTTTTAATAATTTTTGGAATTATATTTTTAATTTTTAAATTACCTTCTGTTGCTGCAGCTGCAACTAAGTAAGTTCCAGCTTCAATTCTATCAAACATAACTGAATAGGTTGTTTCATTTATTTGATTTACTCCATCAATTTTGATTTTACGTTTTCCAACCCATTTTATTTTACAGCCTATTTTATTTAAAAAATTGACTAAATCTTTTATTTCAGGTTCTATTGCACAATTACTTAGGATGGTTGTACCTTTTGCAAGGCTTGCTGCGATAATTAAATTTTCTGTAGCACCCACAGATATTTTTGGGAAACGAATTTTAGAACCTACTAATCCTTTTGGGGTAGATGCATGAACATAACCTTGGGTAATATTGTATTTAACACCAAGTTTTGAAAATGCTTTTAAATGAATATCTATTGGTCTAGTTCCAATTGCACATCCTCCTGGAAGTGAAACTTTTGCTTTTCCAAATTTTGCAAGTAAAGGGCCAAGAACTAATATTCCAGCACGCATTGTTTTTACCAAACTATAAGAAGCAAAATTTTTATTTTGTGTAGAATTATTAATAATTAATTTTTTTTTTTTAAATCTAATTTTTGAACCTAGCGATTGTAATAAATTTATCATAGTCTCAATGTCTTTAACTTTTGGTAAATTTTTTAAATTAACTTTTTTACTAGATAATAAAGTTGCAGCTAAGATAGGTAATGAGGCATTTTTAGAACCTGAAATATTTATTTGTCCTTTGAGCTTATTAGCTCCAAAGACTTCTAGTTTTTGCATAATTAAACTTTGGGTAAAGTTACACCAGTTTGTCCCATATACTTTCCATTTCGATCAGCATAAGTCACTTCCGGTTTTTCATTGCCTTTTAAAAAAATGAACTGTGCAACTCCCTCATTAGCATAAATTTTTGCGGGTAGAGGTGTGGTGTTAGAAAATTCAAGCGTTACATACCCTTCCCAACCTGGTTCCAAAGGAGTAACATTAACAATAATTCCACATCTTGCATAAGTTGATTTCCCTAAACAAATAACCATCACATCATTAGGAATTTTAAATTTTTCGACTGTTCTAGCTAATACAAATGAGTTTGGTGGAATAATGCACTCTGAAACATTTTTAGTTATAAAATTAGTAGGTTTAAAATTTTTAGGATCAACTATTTCAGAATTAACATTAGTAAAAATTTTAAATTCTTCAGAAACTCTAGCATCGTAACCAAATGAGGATAAACCGTATGATATACTATCTCCTCTAATCTGTTTTTCCTCAAATGGAGAAATCATGTTTTCTTCCTTGGACATTCTTCTTATCCATTTATCTGAAAGAACTGTCATTATTTATTTTTCTTCTTTAGTTTTTTTTGAAAAATTTTTCTTTTTTTTAAATTTCTTCTTAATGCTTGACGCAAAAGTTGATTTTTTTCTTTTGAATTCATTCTTTGTCTGGATTTGTAAGGAAGTCTAAAGTGATTGGCTTAGAAGTGTCTAAAGTTTTTGATTTAGACTCCTCTTCTTTAGGCCCTTCTTTCGCTAAACGCTTAGCTTTTTTTTCAGCAAGTTTTCTTTCTCTTTTAGCTTGCTTTTCCATAAGCTTAGTGCCTTTAGTAGATTTATAATCGTAATGAATTCCCATAAATTTTTCTCAAGTAGATATAAATCATATTGCTCAAAAAATTAAGGCAATATTTTGAAAAAAATGCTTTATTATCAATTAAATACAAATTGTACCAAAAGCTCCGGTCGATTAATGGTAAATCAAGTCATTGGTAATGATTAGCTCCCTGGTCAGTACAGGGTCGGAGCACCACAGCTACTTTTTGTAAAAAAATTTTCTTATAAAAATTGTAATTAAAACTAATCCAAAAAAAGCTAACAATGGAATATAAATATCTCTTGAGGTAATCAAATCCATGATACTTGGAACTTCAGATTTTTGATCAATAATTTTTTCTAATCCATTCCCAATTGAAACTACTAAAAATATCTGTGGGATAATTCCAATCAATGTGGCAAAGAAAAAATTACTTGCTTTTACATTAAAAATAGTTGGCAATAAACAACTCAATTGCCAGGGTATTCCACCAATAAATCTGTAAAATAATAAATAAATAAATTCTGATTTTTTAAATTTACTCTCAAGATTTTTATACTTATCCAAAAATTTTTCTCTAATTAATTCTTTTAAAAAATAATTTCCAAATTTATATAAAAATGTTGCTCCTATACTTAACCCTAACGATACAACTAAGACTCCTACCCATTTACCAAAAATAAATCCACCTAGTAACGCAACTGGAGTTCCAAATCCTAATAATGGAAAAACCCATAATACTGTTAATATTAAAAAAACTATAAATAATAAAAATAAATTAGTTTCTTTTAAATCAAAAAAATAATTTCTGTTTTCTTTGATAAAATCATAAGAGGTTAATTCTTGAAGACTAAATTTCGAAAAGAAAAAATATAAAAACAAACAAACAAGTAGAATATAAAATAATCCGATAAATAATTTAATTTTTTTAGCTTTTTCCATTAATTCTAACGCTAATTATAAAATCTTCTATTTGCTATTTATATATTTAATTACTATAAAGAGCCAAATTTTAAAAAAATTAACCACATACTATGAAGCGAACATATCAACCATCTAATGTGAAAAGAGCCAGAAAACATGGTTTTAGATCTAAAATGAAAAGCAAAGGTGGAAAAAAACTTTTAGCTAGACGAAGAGCAAGAGGAAGAAAATCGTTAACTGTTTCAGTCTAGATCAATGAAAAGCAAAATACTTGCTCTTTCAAAAAATGAAGAATTTAAAAGTCTATTAAAACAAAAAAAAATCTCAAATAAATACGTTACAATTTATTTTGGTAATTTAAATAATAAGGATAATCGAAAAATTAATATTAGTTTCGTAACAAAGAAAAAAATTGGAAATGCTGTTAAAAGAAATAAAATTAAACGTAGATTACGAAATATAATTAACGAAGCAGCTAGAAAAATATCATTAAAATTTAATTATTCATATCTTGTTATTGCTAAGTCAACTATGTTAAATAATGATTACAAAATTATAAAGGAAACCCTATTTCAAGATTTAGGAAAAATTAAATAATGAAAATTTTAGTAAATATTTTAATTAAATTAATTAAAGGATATAAATTTATTTTAAGTCCATTATTTGGTCAATCTTGCAGATACTTACCAACATGCTCTGATTACGCTATTGAGTCTTTAAAAGAGTTTGGTTTGGCCAAAGGTTTGTTTATGAGTATAAAAAGAATTTTATCATGCCATCCAATTAAATTTTTAGGAGGTGGAGAAGGATTTGATCCTGTAAAAAAAGAAATGAAAGTAAAAAAATAATGGATACACGAAATGTAATTGCAGCAATATCTTTATCTGCAGCAGTTATTATTTTATATTCTCTTTTTTTTGCTCCAGTTCCAGAGACAGTAAAAAAAAATGTTGATGAATTAAAAAAAATTGAACAAGGTACTGATACACCTAGTTTGGATCAAAAAGAAAAAGTAACAGAAATATCAAGAGAAGAAGCGTTAAGTCAAAGTGAAAGAATTCAATTTGAAAATCAAAGTATTGTTGGATCAATTTCTTTAAAAGGTGCAGCCATCGATGATTTAATTTTTAAAGAATATAAAGTAAGTTTAGATAGTGATAAAAAAGTTAAACTTTTATCACCAAGAAATTCTAAGGATGGATACTTTATAGAAAGTGGTTTTATTACTACTGACAAGAATATTAATATTCCAAACTCTGAGTCTATTTGGACAATATCAGGAAATAATAAGCTGACTGATCAGTCACCAATAAAATTATCTTGGGCAAATGATCAAGGAATTATCTTTGAAAAAGAAATATCGCTAGATGATAAATTCTTATTTACTATTAAACAAAGAATTATTAATTCAACTGAAAAAGTTTATGATTTTTATTCATACGCACAAATTATAAGAAATGAAATTCCTGAAATATCAAACTTCTATATCCTTCACGAAGGTTTGCTTGCAGATCTAGATGACGAGCTAATTGAAGAGGATTATGATGATATTCAGGAAAAAAAATTTACAAGAACTTCTCAAAAAGGTTGGCTTGGAATTTCAGACAAATTTTGGATAACATCATTAATCCCACCTAGTGGAAAAGAATTTAAAACCACATTTGATTATAAAAATAAATTTAGAGCAAATTTTGTTACAACAGAGCCACATGAATTAAAAAAAAATTCAAGTATTGAAGAAAAAATACAAATTATAGTGGCAGCGAAGAGAGTAGATGTTATTGACGGATATGCTGAATCATTAAATATAGATAAATTTGATTTAGCAATAGATTGGGGAATTTTATACTTCATTACCAAGCCTTTATTTTTTGGTATCGACTATTTCTTTAAATTGCTTGGAAATTACGGTCTTGCCATTATTGCGATTACAATATGTATAAGACTTGCCTTTTTCCCACTCGCAAATTTTTCATTTAGAAGTATGGCTAAAATGAAAGCTCTACAACCTGAAATGACAAGACTTAAAGAGCTACATAAAGAGGATAAGATGAAATTACAGCAAGCAATGATGGCTCTTTATAAAAAAGAGAAAGTAAATCCTATGTCGGGATGTCTTCCAATACTTGTTCAAATTCCAGTTTTCTTTGCATTATATAAAGTATTATTTGTAACAATTGAAATGAGACAGATGCCTTTTTATGGTTGGATTAGAGATTTATCAGAAAGAGATCCAACTTCTCTTTTTAATTTATTTGGTTTAATTCCTTGGGACCCGCCATCATTTTTACTTATTGGGGTGTGGCCGTGCTTAATGGGCTTATCGATGTTTATACAGCAAAAACTAAATCCAGCCCCACCAGATCCTATACAAGCAAAAATATTTATGTTTTTTCCACTTTTTCTGACAGTAATTTTAGCACCATTCCCTTCAGGATTAGTAATTTATTGGACTGTTAATAATATTTTAACAATGGCTCAGCAAGTATTCATAATGAAACGAACAACTATTAAAACTACAACTTAATGTTGTTATAATCACCAAAATATAAATTAATGGATTTAAAAAAAATATTACCCGAAAATGGGCCACCTATTGAAGAAGTTTCTAAATATATAGAAAAATATAAAAATGAATTAATTGTTATTAAATATGGGGGTAACGTTTTTATAGATAGAAATATATTTAACAATTTTATCGAAGATATAAGTTTACTAAATAAGCTAGGACTTTCAATTGTAGTAGTTCATGGTGGAGGACCAAGAATTAAAAGAGAATTAGATAAATCTAATATACAATCAAAATTTATAAGAGGATTGCGTGTAACTGATGAAAAAATTATAAATATAGTTGAATCAGTTCTGATTGATTTTAATGTTGATATTGTATCGTCACTAAACAATATGGGGTCTCAAGCTATTTCAATTAATACTAAACAAAATAACATTATTGAGGTACTTCCTGAAGCAGAAGAGCTTGGATTTGTTGGAATACCAAACAAAATTGATGTTGATACTATAAAAAATATAATTGAAAAAAAAACAATTCCAATAATATCTCCTTTGGGTTTGGGGGAAAAAAATCAGGTATATAACATAAATGGTGATACAGCTGCAGGAGCGATAGCTAAATCACTAAAATCTAGAAGATTACTTCTAATGACAAATGTAAAAGGTGTTCTTAATAAAGAAAAAAAACTTATAGAGGAAATTTCTTCCTCAGAAATTTTGGATATGATCAAAAATGGAATTATCACTGAAGGAATGATACCAAAAATTAATACTTGTTTAGATGCAGTGAATAATGGTGTTACAGCGGTTGGTATCATAGATGGAAGAGAAAAACACTCAATATTATTTGAAATTTTTTCAGATAAAGGTTCTGGAACTCTTATAAGAAAATAATGAATCTTAAAAATATAAAATATATTATTCTAGACATGGATGGATGTTGTTACCACCCAAGATATTTAAAGACGCTGTTTGGACAAGTTAGCGCAAGAATGACTGATTTTATATCGCTTAAGCTTAAAATTGAAAAATCAAAAGCAAAAGAAATTCAGCGGGAATATTTTTATAAGTACGATACTTCCCTAAATGGATTAATGAAAAATTACCCAGATTTAATTAATGCCTCCGAATTCCTTCAATATGTTCACAATATTAACTATGACTGTCTTGAAAAAGATATTGAACTTAGAGAAGAGCTGTTGAAATTGAATGTAAAAACATATTGTGCAACAAATGGAAGTAAGGAACATGCAATTAATTGTATGAAAAAAATTGGTATCGATGATTTATTTGAGGGAAAAATCATGGATATCGTTGATTTCAAATTTAAACCAAAACCCAATCCTGAATCACTTAAGTTAATGTGTGACAAATATGAAATTCCAGCTAATAAAGAAACTGTTTATATTGAAGATATCTGTAAAAATCTCTCATCTTATACTGCAAAAGATATGATAAAAGTTTGGTTTATGAACGAAGAACCTATTAATGACCTAGATAAATATAAACATATCATTGATTATAAAATTAATAATCTTGCTTTATTTTTAAAAAAAATAAGGCTATTAAAAGAAGCATAATATTATGAGTAATATAGAAAAAATTATAAATGATGCTTGGGAAAATAGAGAAAAAGTAAATCAAAATTCAGACGAGAGTCTAAAAAATACAATCAATCAAATTATTGATGAATTGGATAGTGGCAAAGTAAGAGTTGCTGAAAAAATAAATGGAGAATGGATTACTCATCAACATATAAAAAAAGCTATAATGCTTAGCTTTAGAATTTATCCCATGGAAAGTTTAAGCGGACCTTATAGTAGCTGGTATGATAAAGCTCATTTGTTAAAAGGAAAAACAGCTGGCTGGACGAAAGAAGATCATGAGAAGGCAGGATTTAGAATGGTGCCTAATTCACCTGTAAGAAAAGGATCATTCGTTGGAAAAAATGTTGTCTTAATGCCATGTTATGTAAATATTGGAGCTTATATCGACGAAGGAAGTATGATTGATACTTTTGCTAGGGCAGGTAGTTGTTGTCAGATAGGAAAAAATTGTCATATCTCTGCAGGTTCAGGTATCGGTGGCGTCTTGGAGCCTGCTCAAGCCTTACCAACAATAATTGAGGACAATGTATTTGTCGGAGCTATGTCAGAAGTTGTTGAAGGAGTAGTAGTGGGTGAAGGATCAGTTTTAAGTATGGGGATGTATATTGGACAATCTACAAAAATCGTTAATAGAAAAAGTGGAGAAATAATTTATGGAAAAATACCTCCATATTCAGTTGTAGTTCCAGGCTCTCTCCCTGATAAGAATAATCCTTCAGCACCATCATTATCATGTGCTGTAATTATTAAACAAGTTGATGAAAAAACAAGGTCTAAAACTTCTATTAACGATCTTTTAAGAGAATAGATTAATGAAAACTTATAATGAATTAAAATTAGCTCAGGAGCTAATAAGGTTTCCAACAGTTAAAACTGAAGACAAAGGTATAATTAAATTTTTATCTAAAAAACTGTCATCAATTGGTTTTAAATGTAAAGTTATTAAATCAAAAGGTACAGGTATAAAACCTGCTTTAAATTTATATGCTAAATTTGGTAATTCAAAACCCCATATAAATTTTTTAGGACACACCGATGTAGTTGCAAACCTAAGTAATTGGAAAATTCCACCATTTAAAGGTGTTATAAGAAAAGGATATTTAAATGGTAGAGGATCTCAAGATATGAAAGGTGGGATAGCTTGTTTTATAAGTGCAATTAGTAACTTTATAAAAAATGAAAAATTTCAAGGATCTATTTCAATTATTATTGCTGCAGATGAGGAGACAACAGGCCTAGGAACTCAAGCAATTATTAAATATCTTAAAAGAAGAGCTGAAAAAATTGATTTTTCAATTATTGCTGAGCCGTCTTCAAATAAATCTATTGGTGACGAAATAAGAATTGGAAGACGTGGTTCAATGAATGGAATAATAACTGTAAATGGAAAAAGTGGTCACTCAGCATTTTATGGGTCATATATCAATCCATGTACAGCTTTAGCTAAAATAATCACAAAATTGAAAAGTACATCTCTAGACACAGGTACAAAATTTATGCCTCAATCTAATCTGGAATTTACAAAAATAAATGTAGAAAACTTATCAGAAAATGTAGTTCCACAATCTGCAAGTGCAAAATTTAATGTTAGATTTAACTCAAAACACAAATCATCTTCTTTAAAGAAAAAGTTAAATAAAATAATTAATACAATTGCAAAAAAAGAAAAATGTAACACTAAGATAGAATACAGAGTTAGTGGTGAGGCTTTTTATACTCAGCCTAATAAAGAAATATACATGGTTAAAAAAAGTGTAAAAAAAATCACAGGAAATTCAGCGAAATTAAATTGTAGAGGTGGAACAAGTGATAGCCGATTTTTGGGTTCAATTCCAAGACTTGAATTAGGATTAAGAAATAATACTATTCATATGGTTAATGAAAGAACTTCAATTTCAGATATGAAAAAATTAACTAAAATATATTATAATATTTTAAAAAATTATTTTAAGTGAAAACTGGCTTAATAACTTCTGACACTTATCAAAATCACAACACTGGAAATGGACACCCTGAAAAAATTGATAGGGTAACTGCAGTTATTGATAACTTCAAAAAATTAAATAATAAAAATCTTATTTGGAAAAAACCTTCAAATTTTGATCAATCAATTTTAATTAAAACACATTCATCTGAATATATAAATCAAGTTAACCAATCATTTCCCAAAAATGGTTTTACTTTTTTAGATGGTGATACTGTTGTATCACCAGGAAGTAAAGAAGCTATTAAAGATGCAGTTGGCTCAATTATAACTGCAATTGACGGTGTTCAAAAAAAAGAGTTTAAAAATGCATTTTGTGCTGTCAGACCACCTGGTCATCATGCAGAGAAAAATAAGGCTATGGGATTTTGTATTTATAATAATGTTGCTGTTGGTGCCAACTATTTAATAGAAAAATATAAATATAAAAAAATTGCAATTATTGATTTTGATGTTCATCATGGAAATGGAACTCAAGATATTTTTTATAATAATGAAAAAGTTTTATATATTTCTACTCATCAATATCCTTATTATCCTGGATCAGGATCGGAAAAAGAAAAAGGTAAATTTAATAATATTTTTAATATACCGCTAGAAGCAGGAACAAATGCTGAAAAATATTTAAATGCTTACGAGCATGTGTTAAATAAAATTAAAGAGTTTAAACCTGAATTTTTGTTATTTTCTGCTGGATTTGATGCTCATATTGATGACCCTTTGGCTCAACTAGGTTTAAAATCAGATGACTTTTATGAAATAACAAAAAGAACATTAGAATTTTCAAAAGCTTTTTGTAATGGAAAAGTTGTTTCAATACTTGAAGGTGGTTATGATCTTAAAGCTCTTCAAAATAGTTCAAAAAGACACGTTGATGCATTAATAGAATTTAATTGATAATTTTCTAAATAATAATAAAAAAATAAAATATGAAATTATATAAAATTAAAAAATCAAATATAGATAACAAAGGCCGTGGGCTTTATGCAGCTAAAGATATAAAAGAAGGTACAAAAATAATTAATTATAAAGGTAAACTAATAACTAAAAAACAAACTGAAGAGTCTGATAAATATAATAATAATAAACCAATTTATTTATTCACTATAAATAAAAAATATGATCTTGATGGAGATTTTTCATGGAATACAGCAGGTCTTATAAATCATTCATGTGATAATAATTGTGACTACGATGGTAAAGGACTTAAAATATGGGTGATAGCAATTAAAGATATTAAAAAAGGTGAAGAACTTACTTGTGATTATGGATTTGGTTATGATGAAGATTACAAACAATTTCCTTGTAAATGTAAATCTAAAAATTGTTGTGGTTCAATTGTTAGAGCAGAGTCAAGATGGCGAATAAATAAAAAATTTTCAATTAGTAATAAAAAAAGATTAATAAATAACTTTCTTTAAAAAAAGTCCCTCCGAAGGCGCGGGAGGTGCACACAATTCTCTTTTTTTTGATTTAAATACTTTTTCAAAAGTTTTTAAAGTCCATTTTTTTTCAGCTAAATATTTTAAACAACCTACCATTGACCTAACTTGTTGTTGTAAAAATGATTTTGACTTAAACTCTATTTCAATTTTATTTTTAGATGATTTTATTTTTATTGATTTAATAGTTTTAATTGGACTTCTTGCGTTACAACTAGACGATCTAAAAGTTGAAAAATCATTAGAACCAATCAATTTTTTTGCACCTTTTTTCATTAATTCTAAATCTAATGGCTTTCTTAAATACCAACCTCTATTTTTTTCAATTACAGGTAAGCTTGATTGATTAAAAATTACATATTTATAAATTCGTTGCTTAGCAGAGAATCTTGAATGAAAATTATTGCTTCTTTTTTTAATTTTAATTATTGCTACATCTTTAGAATTTAAAAAATGATTTATTGATTTAGCAAAACTTTCTAAATTTCTAATTTTTTTTTTACAATCGAAATGAGCTGACTGCTCAATTGCATGAACACCAGCATCAGTACGCCCTGAACCAATTAAAACAATTTTTTCATTAAGAAGTTTTTTAAGATTTTTCTGAATAAAACCTTGAACTGTTAAGCCTGTTTTTTGGATTTGCCATCCTCTAAAATTTGTACCCACATATTCAATAAACAATTGATATCTTGCCATTTAAATAGTTGAACCTCTTTTTATCTGTGAACCCAGCATAAATTCATTAATATTTTGACGTTTTTTTCCTTCTCTTTGAATTTCTTTAATTTTGATTGACTGTTTATTGCCACATGCAACTTCTAAATAGTCAGAAACAACCTCACCTGGATTTCCAACACTATTGCCAATTTCTCCTTTTAAAATTTTATATCTTTCACCCTTAAATGTAAAAAACGCACTAGGTATTGGATATAAACCATTTATTTTTCCAATAATATTTTGTGCAGACTCATTCCAATCAATTTTACCTTCTGCTTTTTGTATTTTAGAAGCATAGGTTGCTTTTGAATGATCTTGTTCTATAAATTTTGCTTTTTCGTTTATTATATCATCAATATTATCTAATATTTTTTCAGCAGCCAATAAAGAAAGCTTTTCAGAAATATCATTAGCATTTAGATTTTTTTCTAAATCAATTTTGTAAATATTACACACTGGACCAGTATCTAATTCTTCTGTTATTTTCATGATGCTAATTCCAATTTCTTTATCAAGATTCATTATTGATCTCTGTATAGGTGCTGCTCCTCTCCATTTAGGAAGTATAGAAGCATGAATATTAATAAATCCTTTTTTAGTTAAATTTAAAAAATTTTTTGGGATTATTTGACCATAAGCTACAACTATTGCAAGATCGGCTTCTATATTTTTGAAATATTCAAATTCTTCATGACTATCTTTTAAAGAATCCGGTACTCTAAATTCCAAATTCAAAGTTTCAGCAATACCTTGAATAGGTGATTTATTAATTCTTTGTCCCCTTTGAGATTTTTGAGGAGGTTGAGTATATACATCTGAAATTGGATATCCATTTTGATATAAAGATTTTAAAATTGGTACAGCAAACATTGGTGTACCCATAAAAACTATCTTCTTAGGCATTAATTAAAGTATAGCTGTATTTGATTTTAATTTAGATAACTTTTTTACAATCATTGATCTTTTTAATTTTGAAAGATAATCAATAAATAATATTCCTTCTAAGTGATCCATTTCATGCTGAATACATGTTGCAAGTAATCCATCCGCTTTCAATAATTGTTTTTTTCCATTATAGTCCAAATACTCTACTTCACATTTACTAGGTCTATCAATTTCAGCAAATTGATTAGGAACAGAAAGACAGCCTTCTTCGTAAGTAGCTTTTAATGGATCTTTATTTTTTATAACAGGATTCACAAAATATTTAGGTTCTTTTTTATTTTCTTCTTTACAGATATCCATAACAATAATTCTTTTTGGAATACCTATTTGTATTGCTGCAAGACCTATTCCATTTGCTGCATACATTGTTTCCAACATATCATCCATTAATTTTTGTTCATAATTGCCGACCTGATCCACAGGTTGAGATACCTGTCTGAGTAATTTATTAGGTTCAGTAATTATAGTTTTAATTGCCATAAATGAGTTTATTTTATTATAATTTTTAAACTTTTAAAGGGAGAACTTTTAATAAAAGTTTATTTCTAATCAAGTCAGCATTTAATTGGTTTAAAGTATTAATTATGAAAAAAAATGTATCTTCATCAATTTTTTCAATTTTATCTGGACCAATTACCTCAATTACTCTCAATAATGCCGCTCCTACTTCACCATTATCAATCATTAACTGAATATCCGATGGCATTTCAGATTTTTTAATTTCATAAAGATCATCATATTTTTTTGATATTTCAATACCGTCAGATTTTAGTGCTTCAATAAAAATTATATCTTTCTTAGATATAAAGTATTTTTTATTTTTCTTAATTTTTTTTAGAAATTTATTAATATCTTCCTCAATTTTAGTTTTAGCATAGTCTCCATTAAAATAATTTATTAATTTAGATTGATGTAAAATTTTGTTGTTAAATTTAATTTTTTCATCAATAACTTCTTCATTTTTTCTATAGTTATTAAAAAAAGTTGTAAAATTAGAAGGCACATCTTCAATGCTTATCTTATTTAAAAATTTTTCTAACTCTAAATCAAAAGCATTTCCAATACCTTCTTCTTCAAATAAATCTTTTAAAATTTTCATTAATTCAAGTTTTAGTTTTGGTTCTTCAGTTAATAAAGCTCTCTGATACACTAAAGCTCTTCCCTCTATTGATGATAAAGATTTATATGACTCTTTAGTATTTAATAATTGATCCAAACTAAATTGAAAGCGCTTATAAAAACTAAATAACTCCTCCTCAGAATAATTTTTATCATGAACAGCTTTTTCAATAGTCGAGATTTTATCTATATCTGTAATTTCAATATCTTCAATTTTATATAATAAATTTGAAGTTGATAAGTATCTCCAAATAAGTTTTGAAGTTTCTTTTTTTGGTTCAAAAAAAAATTCAGGATTTGTTCTATGGGCTAAATGAAAATCTAAAATAGTTTTTTCAGATATTTTTTTATCAACTTCATCTATATATCCAAATAAATAATTAATTTTATTTTCATAATAATCATCTTGAAATCCTAATTCTTTTTTTAAATCTAAAATAAGTTGTGCTTCTTCATTTTTACCATAATTAATTAAACAATATAAATTAAACTTAGATAAATATTCGTCTTGAATTGGTACTTCAATATTAGAAAAAATTTCACATGATTTTTTAACATTTGACTGTGACAAGTATTTATCAACTAAATATCTTGTTAATTCTGGATGCAAATTAACAATTTGATTCTTAATTAAATATTCTTCAATTAGTTCATAATTTGAGTTTTTAATTAACCAATCTGATTTAAATTTTAAAAACTCTTGTTTTGTAATATTTTTATTTGGATAATGTGCATTAGTTAGTAATGAAATATTCATTATCTCAGAAGCATCATTTGAAAGATTAAATTTATCTATACTATTAAAAAGATCTTTTAATTTAAAACCATCTGAATTAGACCACATGTTAATATCTAATCCATAATCTTCTGGGTCATATAATCCAACAATCTTTGTTTCCTTAGAATCAAGCTTTTTATCTAATTTTATAAGATTCTTATTTTTATTATCTTGCAAATCATAAATACTAGTTTCTTTAATCGGTTCTTTTTTTTCATCTAAAGAAATTGTTTCAGAAGTTGTTTCTAATTTTTGTTTATCCAAATTCCAAATATCTATTGGTTTATCTTCGGCAATTGCAAAAGTATATGGTAATAAAAAAAATATTATAATTGATAAATTTTTCTTATTTAACAATTTTAAAATTTTCATTTGGTATAATTTTTTCTATTTCTTTTTTAGGTGCTGGAAAATCAATTGTATTAAGAAAAAACGCAAGAGTCAGTATTGCAACTAAACCTATTGTTAATTTAATAACTAAACTAATAATATTAGTTTTAACTGAACTTGTATTTTTACTAAATTGCATATAACTTTAAATAATTTCAAATTAAGACATATTTGTGATTTTTCAATAAAGAAACTTATGAAATTAAAAGAAAATCTTGTTTTTTTAGGAATGATGGGATCAGGAAAGTCATCTATAGGTTCACTTACAGCAAAAAGATTAGAATTAAATTTTATAGATATTGACTCAGAAATAGAAAATGAATTAGGTATATCAATAAAAAAAATATTCGATACTAAAGGTGAAAATTATTTTAGAAAATTTGAAGAAAAAATTACTTTAAAAAAATTAAAACTAAATCCTGTAGTAATATCACTTGGTGGTGGTGCCTTTATGAATAAAAATATTAAAAAGGAAGTATTGAAGAATCATTTATCTTTTTGGTTAAATTGGAACTATAAAACATTATTAAGTAGAATTAAATATAGTAAAAAGAGACCATTAGCTATAAATGCTAAAAATGATGAATTAGTTCGTTTAATAAAAAAACGATCTAATATTTATTCAAAAGCATTGTATGAAATTAAATGTGATAATTTATCAAAAAATGAAATTGTTAAAAAAATTGTAGATATTTATGAAACCCATTAAATTAAAGGTTAATACAAAAAGTCAAAATTATAACATTATTATTGGTACTGATTTAGTATCTAGAATTTTAAATTTAGCTAAAAATAATTCAATTAACTTTAAACAATGTCTATTAATTATAGATAAAAATATTTCAAAAAAAATAATATCAAAAATTAAAAAATCATTAATAAAAAAAAAGGTTTATGTTTACTTTTTTAAAGCAAGCGAAAAAAATAAAAATCAAAATAATGTTAATAAAATTTTAGACATTTTGCTTAAAAAAAACTTCTCCAGAGATGATTGTTTAATTTCTATTGGTGGAGGAATAACTGGAGATGTCTCTGGTTTTGCAGCTAGTTTATTTAAAAGAGGTCTTAAATTTATAAATGTGCCCACCACTCTTTTATCACAAGTAGACTCTTCTATTGGTGGAAAAACTGGGGTTAATACAAAATATGGAAAAAATTTAATTGGAAATTTTTATCAACCAAATTTAGTTATTTCAGATATACAATTTTTAAAAACGTTGCCAAAAAGAGAAATAATTTGTGGTTATGGAGAGATTTTAAAACATTCTCTAATTGCTAATAAAAATTTTTATAATTTTCTTAATAAAAATAGTAATAAAATTTTAAAACTTTCTACTCCTTTTATTGAAAAAAGTATTTATGAAAGCTGTAAAATTAAAAAAAATGTAGTTGAAAAAGATGAAAAAGAAAAAGGATTAAGGAAAATTTTAAATTTTGGTCATACATTTGCCCATGCTTATGAGGCTTCTCTAGGTTATTCAAAAAAACTAAATCATGGTGAAGCTGTAATTCTTGGAATAAAAACAGCATTAAAATTTAGTTTTAAAAAAAATTTACTGAAAAAAAATGAATATGTTGAAATTATTAATCATATTTCAAATTTAAATTTTCAATCTTCAATAAATAAATTTTTCAATATAAAAGATTTAAATAAAATTTTAACATTTATGCTTAAAGATAAAAAAAATAATTCAGACAAAATTAATTTAATTTTATTAAAAAAAATTGGATCTCCAATAATAAATAAAAAATATAGTAGAAATACTTTAAATTTATTTTTAAAAAATGAACTAATTAATTAAAATTTGAATTGAATGTATAAATTCTTTTAATTCTTTATCTAAAACTTTATAAATTTTTTTACTTCTTTCTATTCTGCTTAATTTTTCTAATTCTATTGATTTTATAATAATTTTTAAATGAAATTTTCCTACTTGATTACCTGCGTGGTTTTTATGAAGAAAAGATTTGTCTTCAATATTAATACTCTCAATATTAATTTTAGACATTAATTTTTTTTTTACAATTGCAATTAACTGGTTTATATCCATAAATATTATTTAATATATATCATGAAAAATATTTGTGACTGGAATAATTGTAAAGAAATTGCAAATTACAAAGCGCCAGTTGAAAAAGATAATAGTAAAAAATATAGAATGCTTTGTTTGGAGCATGTTAAAGAATTTAATAAAAATTGGAATTATTTTTCAGGAATGAATGATGATCAAATAATGGATTTCTTAAAGTCAGATATGATTTGGCATAAACCAACTCAAAGTTTTAGCTCATCTGATACTTTTTTCAAAGTGCTTTGGAACAACACTTTAAAAAATGAATTAGATAAAGATAAAATTAATGGAGAATATGATCATATGCGTCAATTTAAATTTAATCATAAAGATATAAAAGCATTCAGTATCTTGGGGGTTTCTGTAGGTTTGAAATGGAAGAAAATTCAAGATAAATTCAAAGTACTTGTCAAAAAATTTCACCCTGATATGAATTCTGGTAATAAAAAATACGAAGAAAAACTAAAATTAATTACCTTAGCTTATACACAATTAAAAAATACTTATAGAAAAAAAAATGACACCTAATATTGATATGCAACCTGATATGAAGATTTCTTTGAAGCAAACTTTTGGTATCGACTCAGAAATGGAAGTAGCTGCATTTTCAAAAAAAAATGAATATGTACCTGAAATAGATAAAAGTTATAAATTCGATAGAGATACTACATTAGCAGTAATATCTGGATTTGCTTTTAATAAAAGAGTTTTAATTCAAGGATATCATGGAACTGGAAAATCTACACATATAGAACAAATTGCAGCACGTCTTAATTGGCCTTGTATAAGAGTTAACTTAGATAGTCATATAAGCAGAATAGATTTAATTGGAAAAGATGCAATTATTTTAAAAGATGGCAAACAAGTCACAGAATTTAAAGAAGGTATTTTACCATGGTCTATACAAAATCCAGTTGCACTTGTTTTTGACGAATATGATGCAGGAAGACCAGATGTAATGTTTGTAATCCAAAGAGTTTTGGAAGCAGAAGGTAGTTTCACTCTACTTGATAAAAATAAAGTTATTAAACAAAATAAATTTTTTAGATTATTTGCTACTTCAAATACTGTAGGGCTTGGTGATACAACTGGTCTATACCATGGTACACAGCAAATAAATCAAGGACAAATGGATAGATGGAATATTGTTACTACGCTAAACTATCTAAGCCTTGAAAAAGAAATGGAGATCATTTTAGCAAAAAATAAAAACTTTAATAATTTAAAAGGTAAAGAAAAAGTCGCTAACATGATCAAAGTTGCTTCTTTAACTAGAAAAGGTTTTATAGCTGGAGATATTTCTACTGTAATGAGTCCAAGGACTGTTTTGCATTGGGCTGAGAACTCTGAAATTTTTAAAGATACTGGGTACGCTTTCAGAGTTACTTTTCTTAATAAGTGTGACGATATAGAAAAAAGTACTATTGCAGAATATTATCAAAGATGTTTTGGTGATGAATTACCAGAATCATTGATAAATATTCAAATTTAAATGAGTAATAAAGAAACAAATTTAAAAGAAAAATTTAAAATAGCATTAACTTCAACTTCAAAAGTAATTTCGGAGGATTTTGAGATTAAAAAAAAAAATTCTAATAAAAAAAAAAATTATGAATTAAGTAATATAGAAGTAAATAATCTTTCTAACCCAAGTGATTTTATAAAATTGAGAGCAGAAACCGACTCTAATGCTTTAAAAAAAAAATTTTCTAATGATTTAATTTATAAAAAAAATTTACCCACTAATACTTCTTCAAGATCACTTTATAATATTGCAGAAAAAATTAGATACGAAGCATTAGGTGGAAAAATGCTTAAGGGTATAGAAAAAAACTTTAATGAAAATTACAAAGAAATTATTAACAATAAAAAAAAAGACTCCTTAAAAAGTAAAGAAGATGTTCCTATTTTAGAAGCATTTGAACTATACATGCTTAAAAATTTTCATGAAATTAAATTAAATACTTTAACAAATAAGATGTTAAATTTTTGGGAAAAAGACTTTGAACAATCAATAGACAAGCATAAAAAATTTTTAAAACAAAACTTAGAAAATCAAGATAATTATAGTTTAAAATTTTCTCAAATTTTAGAAGAAATGGATATTTTTCAAAATGAAAAAGAAAATGAAAAAAATGAAGAAAATCAAAAACAAGAGCAAAATAATCCTTCAAATGATGATCAAAACAACGATAATGAAGATAACAAAGATGAAAATAATGAGCAAGAAACCCAAGCTACTTTGGATGCTGATTACAACATAGATGAATTTAATATAAATGAAGAACTACAAGATATCGACTCGAACGAACAAAGTTCAGAACAAATTAATAAAAAAAATATTGATAATATTAATCTTGATTATAAAATCTTTACCACTCAATATGATGAAGTTACTAAAGCAGAAAATTTAGAAAATTCTGGTGAAGCAGCAAAGCTTAGAAAAACTTTAGATCAACAACTAATTGGATTTCAAGATGTTATAACTAAACTTGCAAATAAACTTCAAAGACAATTGCTTGCAAAACAAAATAGGGCTTGGGAATTCGATTTAGAAGAAGGTTTACTTGATAGTTCTAAGTTACCAAGAATTATTATGGATCCATATAATTCTTTATCATTTAAAAAAGAAAAAGATTTAGATTTTAAAGATACAATTGTAACTTTGCTTATTGATAATTCTGGTTCGATGAGAGGAAGACCTATTACAATTGCAGCAATTTGTGCTGATATATTGTCAAGAACTCTAGAAAGGTGTTTGGTTAAAGTCGAAATTTTAGGCTTTACTACTAAAAATTGGAAAGGTGGGCAAAGTAGAGAACTATGGAATAAAAATTCAAAACCTAAAACTCCTGGAAGATTAAATGATTTAAGACACATAATATACAAAGGTGCAGATGCTCAATGGAGACAAGCAAAAAATAATTTAGGACTAATGTTAAAAGAGGGTTTACTTAAAGAAAATATTGACGGAGAGGCAATCTCATGGGCCTATAATCGAATACAAAAAAGAAAAGAAGAAAGAAAAATATTAATGGTTATTTCTGATGGTGCTCCTGTTGATGACTCTACTCTATCTGTAAATTCAGGTGACTATTTAGAAAAAAATTTAAAAAAAATAGTAAAATTTATAGAAAATAAAACTGAAATTGAAATTTTAGCAATAGGAATTGGGCATGATGTCTCTAGATATTATAACAAAGCGATAAAAATTACTGATGTTAACGAATTGGGAGATGTAATGATATCTCAATTAAGTTATTTATTTGACAAAAAACTTAAAACAAAAAAAAAATTTAATTAAATATTAAATAAATCTTTATTTTCCCATTTAACAATAACTTCTGCTCCATTTCTTGTTTTAGAATTTCTAAATTCAATTGATGCAAAATTTTTTTCTAAAAGTGTTTTACCTATAAACAGACCTAATCCTAAACCTGTTTTTGATTTTTCTTGATAATCTTCTGTTCTTAAATATGGTTCTCCAATTTTTGACAAAATATCTTTTGGATAACCATCACCGTCATCCTCAATAGTTATTTCTGTCATTTCACTGTCACTTTTAAGATTAATATAAATTGTTTCTTTAGAAAATTTATTAGCATTTCCAATAAAATTTCTTAATCCATAAACTATTTCGATTGATTTGGTAATCTTTTTAGAATTTGAATCTTGATCAAAATTAAAAATAAATTTTTTTTTACTAATTTCTTTAAATGTAGAAATAATTTCATTCAAATAATCCCTCATTCTTAAATCTTTATCAATAAAATCGTCTTCTTCTACAGGATTTAAACTTAAACGTTTTAAAATTTGATTACATCTTTCAACTTGGCTTGACAATAATTCAATATCTTTTTCAATTTCTTTTTTTCCTTTAAATTGTCGAGAAAGTTCATGAGTAATTATTTTAATCGTTGAAAGTGGAGTCCCTAAAGAATGCGCAGCTGCGGCGGCTTGACCACCTAAAGACAATAACTCATGCTCTTGAGCCATAACTTCTTCCATTTTTGCTAAGGCTTCCTTTCTTAATCTAGACTGATTTCCAAATGTCATTGCAAAATAATTTAAGAAAACAAGAGCGATTATTAAAGCAATCGGTATAGAATAATAATAATAAGGACTCACATGAAAATGAATACTTAATGGATAAGGTAAATCTTTAGAAAAAAAAGTTAAAAGAATAATAAAGTTAGCGGTTAAAAAAACAAGCAAAGTATTTGTTTTAAAGCTTAAATTTGAGGAAGAAAATACACTAGGAATAATTAAAAAAATTATAAATGGATTGATAATTCCTCCAGTTAAATAAAGTAAAATACTTAATTGCAAAATATCAATTAATAAAAAAATAAACGCTGATTTATCTGATAATTGAGTTTTATTATAATTAAAGATTAAATATAAATTACTTAAAATTCCTAAAATTATAACTATATTTGATAAAATAAAATCAAATTTAAAATTTAAGATAAAATATACAAAATTTACAGCAATAAACTGACCAATAATTCCGATCCATCTTAAATTTACATAAGTTGATTTTTTAAATGAATGGTATTTTGAAGTTTCAAAAAACTTCATTTTTAAATATCAAGATCTCGAACATTAATAGCATTAGAAACTATAAAATCTTTTCTTAATGCAACATCATTACCCATTAATGTATGTATAAGGCTTTGATCTTTTTTAAAATCTTTTGAATATTGTACTTGTAATAAATTTCTAGTTTCTGGATCTAGAGTAGTATTCCATAACTCATCCGGATTCATTTCACCAAGTCCTTTAAATCTTTGAATATTCATTTTTGACTTCTCTAAATCTAAAGCTTTAGAATATTCTTTTGTACCTTTTTTAATTCTTTTTAATTCTTTATTATTATTTACAATATAATTTTCTAAATCCTTTTCATCTTTAATGTAAATGCCTTTAGATCCTTTATTAATTTTAAATAATGGTGGTTGGGCTAAATAAACATGACCATTTTCAATTAATTTATTAAATGGTTTGTTATTAAAAAAGGTTAATAATAATGCTCTAATATGAGAACCATCAACATCAGCATCTGTCATAATTATTATTTTGCCGTACCTTAAATCTTTTAAATCTATCTCTTGAGACTTTGGATCTAATCCTAAAGCGTTAATTAAAGTAACTATCTCATTAGAAGATATCATCTTAGATAATGCTTTAGTTCTTAGATCAGAACCATTTCCATTACTATTACCATTTTTTTTTACATTCATATCTTCAACATAAGTATTTAAAATTTTACCTCTTAATGGTAAAACTGCTTGATTTGCTCTATTTCTTCCTTGTTTTGCTGAACCTCCAGCCGAGTCACCCTCTACAATAAATAATTCAGTGCCCTCTTGCTTTCCTATCTGACAGTCAGCTAATTTTCCAGGCAATCCACTTAATTCAAGCGCACCTTTTCGTCTGACATTTTCTCTAGCTTTTCTTGCTACATCTCTTGCTAATGCTGCTTGAATAACTTTAGCCAAGATTATTTTTGCAATAGATGGATTTTGATCAAACCATATAGACAATTTTTCATTAATTACAGTCTCAACAATCATTCTTATCTCTGAAGAAACTAATTTATCTTTAGTTTGAGAAGAGAATTTTGGATCAGGAATTTTAGTAGACAGAACACAAGTAAGACCTTCTTTTATATCATCACCTGAAATAGCTAATTTATTCTTCTTTAGCAAATTATTTTCATTTGCATATTTGTTAATTACTCTTGTCAAAGCACTTCTAAAACCAAGTAAATGTGTTCCTCCATCTTTTTGATATATATTATTTGTATATGGGAAAATATCTTCTCCATAACCTGCATTCCATTTCAAAGAACATTCTAGCTCTATGTTATTTTTCTTACCTTCTATATAAATTGGTTTTTTAAATAAATCGTTTCCATTTTTATTTTGTAATTTTTCTCTTTTTTCATCTAAAAAATTCACAAATTCAAGAACTCCACCATCAAATTTAAATTCAAAAGTTTTTTCTTTCTTCTGACTTCCATCAGTAAAGATAATTTTAATTCCTTTATTTAAAAATGCTAATTCTCTCATTCTTTTAATTAAAATATTTGCACTAAATTTTATTGAAGAAAAAATTTCTTTTGATGGCAAAAAAGTAATTTGAGTACCAGTTTGTTTTGATTTTCCAATTACTTTTAAAGGTGCTCTAGCTTCACCGTTTTGAAATTCAACAAAATATTTTTTTTCATCTCTATTTATTTCTAATTTCAATTTTTCTGATAACGCATTTACAACTGAAACACCAACCCCATGCAATCCTCCAGATACTTTGTAAGAATCATGATCAAATTTACCTCCAGCATGAAGTTGAGTCATAATTACTTCTGCAGCTGATTTTTTCTCACCTTTATGAATATCCACTGGAATACCTCTGCCATCATCACTAACAGTTATTGTTCCATCAAAATTAATTTTTACATTAATATTTTTACAATAACCAGCTAAGGCTTCATCAATAGAATTATCAACAACTTCATAAACCATATGATGTAAACCAGTGCCATCATCTGTATCTCCTATATACATCCCTGGTCTTTTTCTAACTGCTTCAAGACCCTTCAAAACCTTAATGGAATCTGCTTGATATGTGTTTTTATTTGCCATTTTTTATAATTTTGGAAAAATTTATTATATCATTTTTTAATTATAATTGTTGAATAAATTAGCCTAATTAAAAGACAGAAATTAAAGATAAAGTCTTTAATAATTAATTGACCATAAATGTAAGTGTTGTTTTTAATTTGTTCTAATTTAAACTTAAAAATATAATGAATTATGTTCATCTTGGAGCTTGTATTGGGGATTGGGACAATAAGTGTGGATTTACCAAATTTATAAAAAATAATTGTAGCGCTGATGATAAAATTTTTTTAATAGAAGCAAATCCAAAAAATATTATTAAATTAAGAAAGAGTTATAAAAATTTTAAAAACGCGAAAATTTTTAATCTAGGCGTTTCTATAAAAAAAAATAAAAAATCATCATTTTTTTTTACTGAAGATGATGCGCCTCACTATAAAATTTGTTCTTTAAATAGAGACCATGTTTTAAAACATTACCCAAATTCAATTATAAAAAAATTTAAAATAGATACTATTACAATAAATAATTTATTTAAAAATTACATAAAGGAAAAAAATATTGATTTTTTAAGTATTGATATTGAAGGTATAGATTATGAAGTATTAACTGCAATTAATTTAAATAAATATAATATACAGAATATTTCTATTGAACATCTTCATTTAACTAAAATACAAAAAAAAAATTTACTAAAATATTTAGAAATAAATGGATATTCTTATTGTGGTTTCGGATATGATCACAATAACTTTGATTTTCTTTTTAAAAAAAAAAAAATTTTTTTTAATAGAATGTTTGCGAAACTTCTAACAATTATAAGTAAAAAACATTTACATATTCTCAATTTTTTCATTTTAAAAAATTAAGTTTTAATAAATGGCGGAGAGAATGGGATTCGAACCCATGAAAGAATTGCTCCTTTACACGCTTTCCAAGCGTGCGCCTTCAACCACTCGGCCACCTCTCCGAATATATTTAAATAATAAATTCACTAAATTTTTCTAAATTATCTAAAATATATTTTGGAAAATTTTTATTTAATTTAATTTTTTCATATTTGTGACCTCTCTCAAATAAATCTTGTCTATTTTTAATTTTTTTTTCAATAATATTTGGTGAACTATATCTATCTCCAGAAAATTCTGAGTGGGCAAAAGTTTTTAATTTTAAAGAAATTTCTTCAGGAGACATAATATTATTAAAGTGCCAACCTGCATTATAAAAAAGTTCAATATTTTTTTCTTTATCAAATCTATAAAATTTATACTTTAAATTTTTTGATCTTACTTTTTGTCTCATAAAATCAATTGACTTAAGATTTTTTTTTTTACAAACTCTAGATCCTTCCCAAGGAGACTCATGTGGATTATATAAATTTAATTTAAAATTATAAAAATCTTGTAAAAATATTCCGTATTTCCTTTTTAAGCTAAAATTATTTAATAATTCAGGTCTTATAATTTCATCAGGATCTGAAAAAAAAATATAATCATTTGGTTCAGCAAAATTTAAGTAACTAAGCAAATATTCTCTTTGAATTGCTTGTTTTTCCCATCTATCTGTCTTTTTGGGGAAAGGATCTGAATTTAAAAAATACTTAATTTTTTTTTCATCATAATAGTTTTTCCAAACAAAATTTTTCTTTTTTTTATTTCCTTTATGATCATATTCTGACTCACACACTACAAAATAGTCAACTTGATTAAATAAAATATTATACCTCAATTCAAACATAAAATTATTATCAAAAAAGGTTATGCAATCTATAATTTTATTTTTAAGCATTAAGCCAGCTTTCTAAAATGTTAGTATTAACTATAGTTTCTTCAATTGTAACAGCTGGGTAAAAAGGTTCATTTTTACCTTCCAAAATATTTTTACTAATTTCATTAATCTCATAAGAATATATATTCTTTTCATATTTATTTTTAATTAATTCCTTTTTTCCATTAATAATTTTTATAACCTCAGTCTTTCCTGTCCAGGAGCTATTAATTAACAAATTTCCTTTTTCACAATAAATTATAGTATATGATCCTAAAGAATTCTTGAATGACGATTTAATTTTTGAAGTAAAACTATCATCAAAACATAATTCTGCTTCAGCATCAATATCAACGCCAGTAAAATTAATTTCTTTTTTAACATTTTTTAATTTAAATTTTTTATAATTAACTCCATCAATCATCGAGGCAATTAAAAGGCTAAAAGAAGTTGGATAGCCGCCTAGATCTAGTATACACCCCCCACCTAATTCTTTACTAAATAATCTATTATTAGTATCTATTTTTTTATTCTTCTCAAAAAAGAAAAATTTTTTCTTAGTTAATATATTTTTACAAAAAGATGACTCCATAGAAATTACATCACCAAGTTCATTGCTTTTAATAATTTCAAGTGATTTCCTAATTTGAGGATTATATCTATACATATATCCTTCTGTAAAAAACAAATTTTTATTTAAGATTTTTTCTTTTATTACTTCTGCATGATCTAGCTTAAGAAAGGCTGGTTTTTCAACTAAAATTTTTTTATTTTTTTCAATACATTTATCTACCCATTCATAATGTAAATTATTGGGCAGAGCTATGTATACAATATCAACATCGTTACATTTTAATAAATCTTCATAATTTTTGAAAATATAATTTTCACTTATTTCATACCTATTTTTAAAGTATTTCAATTTTGAATCATTTGAACTCGAAACAGCTAAAAGTTTTGAATTCTCTAAACCAAAAAATCCTTCTGAAAAGCTTTGGGCAATATTTCCTAAGCCGATAATTCCCCAATTTATTTTTTTCATAAATTATTCTTTTTGTATCTTAAGTACTCCTATAAAAGCTTCTTGTGGAATTTCTACTCTTCCGAATTGTTTTGATCGAGCTTTTCCTTTTTTTTGTTTTTCTAGTAATTTTCTCTTCCTATCAGTGGCGCCGCCGCCGTGTATTTTTGTTAACACATCTTTTTTAAATCCTTTGATAGTTTCTCTAGCAATAATTTTTCCTCCTATTGCGGCTTGAACTGGAATCATAAAATTATGCCTTGGTATTAAGTCTTTTAATTTTTCACAAACTTCCCTTCCAGTCCTTTGAGCAAAATCTTTATGTATCATCATTGCTAAAGCATCAACTGGCTCGCTATTTACTAAAATTCCCAATTTAACTAAATCTCCTTCTCTATGTTCAATAATTTCATAATCAAAACTAGCATAGCCACTAGTCATTGATTTTAATCGATCATTAAAGTCAAATACAACTTCATTTAGAGGTAGTTCATAATTTACCACAGCTCTATTTCCTGAATAACTTAAGTTAGTTTGTATACCTCTTTTATCCTGGCACATTTTTATTATAGAACCTAAGTACTGATCTGGTGTGATTACTGTTGCTTTAATCCAAGGCTCCTCAATAAATTTGATTAATGTAGGATTAGGTAAACTTGATGGATTTTGTAATTCAATCACACTGCCATTATTAAGATGCACTTTGTACACAACTCCTGGAGTTGTTGTTAATAAATTTACATCAAATTCTCTTTCTAATCTTTCTGTAATAATTTCAAGATGAAGCAGACCCAAAAATCCACATCTAAATCCCAAACCTAAAGCTGAAGATGATTCAGGTTCAAATGAAAAACTTGCATCATTTAGTTGAAGTTTGGCTAAACCATCTTTTAATTTTTGATATTCTGAACTATCAACTGGAAACAATCCACAAAATACAACCGGTTTACTAGGTTTAAAACCTGGTAAAGCTTCTTTTAACGACTTTGTTGCATCACATATAGTATCACCAACTTTTGTATCAGATAATACTTTTATTCCTGTCGTTATAAATCCTATTTCACCAGTACTTAACTCATTTATATCGGTTGGCTTTGGAGTAAAAACTCCAACTTTCTCAACAATATATTCTTGATTTGTAGACATCATTTTAATTTTCATATTCTTTAAAAGTTTTCCATCAATAACTCTAACAAGAATTACTACGCCTAAATAAGTGTCGTACCAACTATCAACTAATAAACATCTCAAATCTGCTGAAATTTCTCCTTTTGGTGCTGGCAAAGTTGTAATTATTTGTTCTAAAATATCTTCTATGCCTTCTCCTGTTTTTCCAGAACAAGGAATTGCACTTTTAGTATCAATGCCTATAACTTCTTCGATTTGTTTTTTTGTTCTTTCTAAATCAGATGCTGGCAAATCTACCTTATTTAAGACTGGAACTATTTCATGATTAGTATCTAATGCTTGATAAACATTTGCTAAAGTTTGAGCTTCAACTCCTTGTGTACTATCAACAATTAAAATTGAACCTTCACAGGCATATAGAGATCTGCTAACTTCATAACTAAAATCTACATGTCCTGGTGTATCAATTATATTTAAAATATAATTTTTGCCATCCTTAGCTTTATAATTTAATTTTACTGTTTGTGCTTTAATTGTTATTCCTCTCTCACGTTCAATATCCATCGAATCAAGTACTTGAGCCTTCATTTCTCTTTCTGTAAGACCGCCACAACTATGGATTATTCTGTCTGCAATTGTAGATTTACCATGATCAATATGGGCAATAATTGCAAAATTTCTAATATTGTCGATTGAACTCATTTGCCTTAGGAACGAATTTTGGCGCCAGTTTTATTTTCAACTGTTTTTATAATTAAGTTATTTATACTTTCTAAATCACTGTCATTTAATGTTTTTTTAGATGATTGAATGGTTACATTTAATGCAATAGATTTTTTTTCTAAAGGAATATTTTCTCCTTCATAAACATCAAATACTTTTACTGATTTAATTAATTCTTTATCAGTTGAAGTAATTATGTTTATTAAATCTTGAACTTTAATATTTTTATCTACAACAAAAGCAAAATCTCTTTCGGATTTTTGGTAATCCGAATATTCAAAATTAGATTTTTGATCTTTAAGTTTTAATTTATTATCTTTTAAGTGATCTAAATATATCTCTAAAATAACTAAAGCTTCAGTTTTAATATCAAGCTTTTTTAGTATATTTGGATGTATTTCTCCAAAATAAGCTACGGGCTCTAAATCATCTTTATCTAAATAAAGTGAACCTGACTTTCCAGGATGGTAATAAGATGGCGATTTATCTCTAATAAAAAAACTATTTTTATCATATCCTGCTTCAACTAATGTTTGAATTAGGTCTTTTTTTGCATCAAATACATCAACCAATCTATTTTTTTCATTCCAATTTAATCTAGATATTTTCCCAGATTTAATAGCTCCAATCACAGTTAGCTGTTGTCCTGGTTCGTTACCTTCAAAAATTGGACCAATTTCAAACAGAGAGATATCTTTAAATCCTCTATCTAAATTTTTTTTTATATAAAACATTAAATTTGGAAATATAGAATTTCTCAAAACATCCAAATCTGAACTTATTGGATTTACTATTTTAATTTCTTTATATTTCTCTTTGAATAATTGATTTATTTTAGAATCTGTAAAAGACCAAGTTATAGTTTCACAATATCCTTTTGATGCCACTGAACGCTGAAGAAAATGAAAAAGTTTTTGTTTTTTATTTAATGTATCTTTAATTCTTATTTTCTCTGGCTCGATTGTCTTAATATTATCATATCCTTTAATTCTTACTATTTCTTCTACAATATCAATAGTTTGGGTTATGTCAGGTCTCCACGTAGGTATTGTCAATTCTAATTCATATTTTTTTTTTATTATTTTGAAACCTAAATTATTTAAAATTTTTATTATTTCATTCTCATTAATTTTAAAGCCTGCAATTTTTTCAAATAAAGATATTTTAAATATAATTTTACTTTTTGTATCTTTTTTAATTTTTTGAACGTCAAATTTACTAATTTTTCCTCCACAAATTTCAGTAATTAGCTCTGCTGCTTTTGTTAATCCTAATTCAATAGATTTTGGATCTATTCCTCTTTCAAATCTAAACTTTGCATCAGTATCTAAGTTCAATATTTTTGATGTCTTTCTTATTGATCTAGGATTAAAATAAGCAGACTCTAAAAGAATATTTTTTGTACTAAATTCTGTACCAGTGCGAGTACCACCAATTATTCCTCCTAAACCTAAAATACCTGACTTATCAGATATAACACACATATCATCCTCCAACTGATATTCTTTGTTATCTAATGCTTCAAAAGTTTCTCCTTTTTTAGAATTTCTTACAATAATTTCTTTATCAATTTTATCAGCATCATAAGCATGAAGTGGTCTATTTAAATCAATCATAATATAATTTGTAATATCAACTATTGAAGAGATTGATTTTTGACCTAAAGACTCTATTTTATCTTTTAACCATTTTGGACTTTCTTTATTTGATACTCCTTTAATCAAACAACTTCCAAACATAGTACAACCTTGATTTTTATCTTTTACAATTGAGACTTTAATATTTTGAGAACTATTTTTTTTTATTTTTTTACTTGAAATCTTTTTTAATTTCCCAGTTCCAGCAGCTGCAAGGTCTCTTGCTATACCTCTAATACCTAAACAATCAGGACGATTGGGAGTTATCGATAAGTCAACAATTTTTGTACTAGTACCCTTAAAAAAAGCTTTGCCTATTTGATTTGAATATTTGGCTTGTTTTAGCTCAGTTATACCTTCACTTTCTTCAGATATATTTAATTCAGATTCAGAGCATAACATCCCATAAGAAGTAACTCCTCTAATCTTACTTACTGCAAGTTTCATTTTATTTTTTGGAATTATTGAACCTGGACCAGCATAGACAGTTAAAAGATCTTTTCTTGCATTTGGTGCACCACATACGACTTTAACTGTACTTTCTTGTCCTACATCAACATCACATACTTTTAATCTGTCAGCATTTGGGTGTTGTTCAACATTAATTATTTTAGCAATTTTAAAGCTATCAATCTCAGAAATTACATTTCCAAAACTCTCTACTTCAAGTCCAATATCTGTAAGTTTTTCAATTATTTTATTATCTTTATATTTTGTTTCTAAATGTTCTTTAAGCCAAGGTATAGTGAATTTCATCTGCTAAGACCTCTATAATTTGATGGAACGTCCAAAGGATCAAAACCAAAATGATTTAGCCATCTATAATCTGTCTCAAAAAAAGCTCTTAAATCATTTATACCATATTTAAGCATTCCAAGCCTATCAATACCAATGCCAAAAGCATATCCCTGATATTTGTCTGGGTTTACATTTACATTTTTTAGTACATTTGGATGTACCATTCCACATCCTAGAATCTCTAACCATTTATTACCTTCACCAATAACTATTTTTCCATTTTTCAGTTCGTAACCAATATCTACCTCAGCAGATGGTTCAGTAAAAGGAAAATGACTTGGTCTAAATCTCATTTTTATTTTGTCTACTTCAAAAAATGATTTTATAAAATAATTTAAACAACCTTTTAAATGTCCCATATTTATATCTTTATCAATATGAAGTCCCTCTACCTGATGAAACATTGGAGAATGAGTTTGATCACTATCTGATCTGTAAGTTCTTCCAGGAGCAATAATTTTAAAAGGTGGTTTGCCTTTTAACATAGTTCTTACTTGCACTGGAGAAGTGTGTGTTCTTAATAATAATTCTTTATTATCATCCAAATAAAAAGTATCATGCATATCTCTTGCTGGATGATTGTCTGGAGTATTTAATGCAGTAAAATTGTAATATTCTTTCTCAACATCTGGTCCTTCCTCGACACTAAAACCAATTTCTGAAAATATTGATGATATTTCGTCAATTACTTGTGAAACAGGATGAATTTTTCCTTGATTAATATCTCTTTCAGGTAAAGTTACATCGACTTTTTCATTTTTAAGCTTAGAGTTTATTTCTTTATTTTCAATTTCTTGAAATTTATTGTTTAATTTTTCTTGAAGTTCTTCCTTTGCTAAATTTAAATCTGATGCAAAATTCTTTCTTTCACTAGACTCCATTGAACCAAGTTTTTTAAATAAATTTGAAATTGTTCCATTTTTACCAAATAATTCAGTTTTAATTTTATTTACATTTTCAATATTTAAATCACCACTTAACTTATCTAAATATTCATCTTTAATTTTTTTTATATCGGACATAATTGTAGAATATTTGTTAACTTTAGAAAAACAACAATGAAAATTAATTCAATGCTGATTGTGCTTTTTGCACAATTGTTTTAAAGGCTTCTGGGCTATCATAAGCAATTTCGGCAAGAATTTTTCTATCTATTGCAATACCACACTTATTTAATCCATTTATAAATTTAGAGTAAGTTAAGCCTTCTGCTCTAACGCCAGCATTGATTCTTTGTATCCACAATGATTTAAAATCTCTTTTTTTATTTCTTCTATCTCTATAAGCATATTGCATTGACTTTTCCATCGCTTGCTTTGCAACTCTTATAGTATTTTTTCTTCTACCCCATTGACCTTTAACAGCCTTTAAAACTTTTTTATGTTTAGCTTTGCTTGTTACACCTCTTTTAACTCTTGCCATTTTTAACCTCTTAGACTGTAAGGCATATACGATTTAACTATTTTTCCATCTTGCTTAGACATCGTTGTTGTGCCTCTTAATTTTCTTATTTGAGAATTCGTTCTTTTGATCATGCCATGTCTTTTACCAGCTTGAGCACTAATAACTTTACCCTTTGCAGATATTTTAAATCTTTTTTTTGCTGAGCTTTTTGTTTTAAGTTTTGGCATATTTCTGCGGAGTTATACAAAGATTGATATAAATTTACAACCTCAATTAAGGCCTATAAAGGTTGAATTACCATAATCATTTGCTTTCCGTCAAACTTAGGATCTGATTCTACCTTGCCAATTTCTTTCATATCTTCCTTAATTTTACCCATTAGTTCATTTCCTAAATGCGAATGTTGAAGTTCCCGACCTTTAAATCTAATTGTAAATTTTACTTTATCACCTTTAGCAATAAATTTTTTTGCATTTTTAACTTTAAATTCATAATCATGAGTTTCTGTAACTGGCCTCATTTTAATTTCTTTCAATAAAACAATTTTTTGTTTCTTCTTTGCAAGATTGGCTTTCTTTTGAGCATCATATTTAAATTTACCCATATCCATTATTTTACATACAGGTGGATTCGTATTAGCTGCAATTTCAATTAAATCTAATCCTTGATTTTTCGCCATTGAGATTGCTTCATTAGTATTCATTACTCCAAGATTTTCACCATCACTTGCAATAACTTGTACGTCTGGAGAAGAAATCCTATTATTAGATCTTGGACCCTTGTCCTTAGTTCTTCTTTGAAAATAATTTTTTTTAAAATCTACCACTTATTTTGATGATGCTTTGTTTAAAGCAGAGAAAGTTTTTAAGAACAAATTCAAATCTATATTTTCTTGTTTATTAGAGTCTAATCTTCTAATCGTTACAGAATTAGAGTCAACTTCTTTTTTACCACAAATTAATAAAAGAGGTATTTTTGCTAGAGAATGATCTCTAATTTTATAATTTAAATTTTGATTTTTTAAATCTACTGCAGAACTAATGCCTGCATTTTTTATTTTTTTAGATACTTCAACTGCGTAATCATTAAATTCCTCTGAGATAGGTATTACCATTGTCTGCAAAGGAGATATCCAGAAAGGAAACTTACCTGCATAGTTTTCAATTAGAATTCCAACAAATCTCTCTAAAGAACCAAATAACGCTCTATGTAGCATAACTGGAACTTTTTTAGTTCCGTCTTTATCAATATATGATGCATCCAATCTTCCAGGTAAGTTTAAATCAACCTGTAAAGTTCCACATTGCCAATCTCTACCGATTGCATCTCTTAAAACAAATTCAATTTTTGGACCATAAAATGCTCCCTCACCCTTATTAATACTATATTCTAACTTGGAAGCTTTTACTGCTTCAAGCAAAGAAGCCTCTGCTTTATCCCAAATTTTATCATCTCCAACTCTTACCTCTGGTCTATCAGCATATTTAAGAATTACATTTTCAAAACCAAGATCTTTATAAATATCTAAAATTAAATTAGTTACCTCTAAACATTCACTAGTAATTTGATCTTCAGAACAAAATATATGAGCATCATCTTGAGTGAACGCTCTTACCCTTAATAATCCATGTAAGGCTCCAGATGGTTCATACCGATGTACTTTTCCAAA
The DNA here is from genome assembly GCA_902579105.1 of uncultured Pelagibacteraceae bacterium. Classification (GTDB taxonomy): domain Bacteria; phylum Pseudomonadota; class Alphaproteobacteria; order Pelagibacterales; family Pelagibacteraceae; genus Pelagibacter. The sequence continues at coordinate 78,097 of CACHFM010000001.1, forward strand.
TTCTGCAATACGTAAAGGAAGATCTCTATAACTTTTTAAACCTTGATTAAATACTTGAATATGCCCAGGACAATTCATTGGTTTAATTGCAAATACTTTTTCATCAGGAGTTTCTGAAGTATACATATTTTCTCCATATTTTTCCCAATGCCCAGATTTTTCCCATAGTTGTCTATCTAATATTTCTGGTGTATTTACCTCTCTATAACCGGCAGCATCTTGTCTACTTCTCATATAGTTAATTAATTTCTGAAATAGGGCCCATCCCTTTTCATGCCAAAATACTGATCCAGGACTTTCTTCTCTAAAATGAAATAGGTTCATTTCTTTTCCAAGTTTTCTATGATCTCTTTTTTCAGCTTCTTCAATTCTTTTCAAATAATCTTCTAGTTCTTTTTGATTTGCCCAACTAGTTCCATAAATTCTTTGAAGCATTTCATTATTTGAGTCTCCTCTCCAATATGCACCTGAAACTTTCATTAATTTAAATGCTTTACCAATTTTTCCAGATGAAACTAAATGAGGACCCCTGCATAAATCGTACCAATTTTCCCCATGATGATAAACAGAAAGTTCTTCATTTCCCGGAATACTTTCAATTATTTCAGCTTTATATTTTTCACCAATCTTCATAAAATGACTAATTGCTTTTTCTCTTTCCCAAACTTCTCTTCTTGTTTTAACATCTTTGTCAATTATTTCAGACATTCTTTTTTCAATCTTTTTAAGATCATCATTTGTGAATGGTTCCTTTCTGGCAAAATCATAATAAAATCCATTTTCTATAACTGGTCCAATTGTTACTTGAGTGCCTGGATATAATTCTTGAACAGCCATAGCCATTATATGTGCTGTATCATGTCTAATAACCTCTAATCCTTCAGGGTCTTTTGAAGTAAAAATTTTAACAGCGCTGTCTTTATTTATTTCAAAATATAAATCTTTAAGTTCACCATCTACACTAATTATAAGTGCTTGTTTGGCTAATGATTTACTAATTTTTTCTGCTACTTCTATCCCAGTAACTTTGTTAGGGAAATCAATACTGTTTCCATCTGGTAATGTTATTGTAGGCATTTAATTTAATATTCTTTTATACTCTGAATAAGTAGAAAAGCACATTTTTTCAACATTAAATTTTTGAATTATATTTTTTCTTCCTTCAATACCAATTGTTTTTAACGATGATTCGTCCAAAGACAGTAATTTTAAAATTTTTTGACTTAATGCTTTTGAATTACCAGACTCAAATAAAAAACCAGTTTTATCGTCAATTATCGTTTCATTAGATCCACCAATATTACTTGCTATTATTGGCTTTTCCATTGACTGGGCTTCTACAGCAACTCTACCAAAAGCTTCTGGTTCTATCGAGGCTGATACTACAATATCTGAAATTTTATAAGCTAAAGCCATATCTTTACAAGAATCAATAAATTTTATTTGATTCATCATTCTATATTGTTCAGTCAGTCTAATAAGTTTTTTTTTATATAAATCTCTACCTTGATCACTTCCAAGGATAATTGCATAAAAAGCCTCGTAGCCAAGTTCAGTATTTACTAAATTAATAGCTTCGATAAAAAGCTCTTGTCCTTTCCATGAAGTAAGTCTTCCAGGTAATAAAATTATTTTTTTATCTTTCTCGATTTCCCATTTTGTTAATAATTTTTTTTCATCACTTTCTAATTTTGTGGTTGGATCAAAATAATCAACATTGATACCTCTAAATATAACTAAAAGTTTTTTTTTATTATCAAGATATTTAGAATAATTTTCTTTAATATGTGAAAAAATGAAATTAGATCCAGCTATAATCAAACTTGATCTAACCATTACTGAATTATAAAACTTTTTAAAATTATTTTTAAAATTATAAGTACCATGAAAAGTCGTAACAAATTTTCTACCAGTAATCATTGTAGCTAAGAAACAAGACCATGCAGGAGCTCTACTTCTGGCGTGCACTATTGAAATATTGTTAAATAAAATAATTCCAACTAAAGCTAAAAAATTAAAAAATATTAATATTGGATTCTTACTGTTAACAGGTAATCTAATGACTTTAACTTTTTTTTTATTAACAAATTTTAATAATTCACCTCCACTTGTCACTATAAACGAACCACAATTATTCTCAGATAAATAATGAGCAATATCATAACACCCTGTTTCTGCTCCTCCATAACCTAACTTTGGTATTACTTGCAAAACTTTTAAATTAGATGTCATCTGTTATAATTATATATTATTAGATGAATCATATAAATCATTATGACAAATTTCAGATATCATAAAATCACAAAAACTAGGAAAATTAGATATATTTCTAAAATTTATAAAAATTCTTCATTTATTGTTTTTTTACATGGCTTTATGTCAGACTTAGAAGGGGAGAAACCTAAATCATTTTTAAATTTTGCTAAAAAAAATAAATTAAGCTTTTTAGCTCTAGAATATTCAGGACACGGTAAATCTTCAGGAGTTTTTACAAAAGGAAATATTACTAAATGGAGTAATGAAACATCTATTTTAATAAAAAAAATTATAAAAAAAAAAGATTTTATAATTATTGGCTCAAGTATGGGTGCATGGATTTCATTAAAACAACTTCAAATATTTAAAAACCAAATTAGTGGTTTCTTAGGAATTGGCTCTGCTCCTGAATTTTTGGAAAAACTAATGTGGAAAAAATTCACAAAAAAAATGAAAACTGAAATAATAAAAAAAGGAATTTATTATCTAAAACATGGAGATTATGAATATCCCATAACTCTTCAATTAATTAATGATGGAAGAAAAAACAAGGTTTTAAATAAAAAAACAAATTTAAAGATAAATGTCACCATGATTCATGGACAAAAAGATGAAGTTGTTCCAGTCTCATATTCAAGAAAAGTTTTAAAAATTTTTAAAAAAGCAAAAAAAAAATTAGTAATAATTAAAAATGGTGATCATAGTTTATCAAAAAAGAAATATCTTAAAATAATATTAAAAGAACTTAAATTAATTATTTAGCTTACTGCTTTTATATTGTTTTTTAAAGTTATTGGGTTTTTAAGTTTTTTTAACATTTCTTTTGGACAAACTTGTACAAAATTTTTTATTTCATCATTAAAGTTTTCAATTATATCTCCTGATAAAATTGATTGAGTTTCATTATGATGTTCTAGCACTAAATTTCTTAAAAAACTTTTCCAATATTCAGTCTCTACATTTTGCCAAACAACTGAATCATTATTAACTTTTTTTTCAAATTCTTTTGTTTTATCATAAATAAAAGCGATTCCTCCTGTCATACCTGCAGCAAAATTATCTCCTACATCTCCAAGAACAACAACTGTTCCACCTGTCATGTATTCACAACCATTTGAATCACACCCTTCAATGACTGAAGTTGCACCTGAATTTCTTACTGCAAATCTGTCTCCTGCTTGTCCAGCAGCAAAAAGTTTTCCTGATGTTGCACCATAAAGAACTGTATTTCCTATAATAGTATTTTCTTTAGAAATTAAATTACTTTCATCTGAAAGTTTAATTGAAATTGTTGCACCAGATAATCCTTTTCCAACATAATCGTTTGCATCACCTTTAAGTATAAGTTTCAAACCTTTCATAGAAAAAGCACCAAAAGATTGCCCTGCAGAACCTTTAAAATTCAAAGTTAAAAAATTATTTTCCAATTTCTCATATCCATATTTATTGTACAAATTGTGCGATATTCTTGTGCCTACGGCTCTATTGGTATTTTTAATTATAAACTCTTTTTCAACTTTTTGTGAGTTGTCTAAAAAACTTTCAATTTCAGGCCATATTTGTTGATCTAAAGTATCCGGTACCTTATTAATTTCTTGATTTTCACAATATCGTTTATTGTTTCCTGGATCTGCTTGCACAAATAATGGATTTAAATCTAGATCATCTAAATTTGATGAACCTTTATTAACTTGCATTAATAAATCAGTTCTTCCGATTATATCATTTAGAGATTTAAAACCAATTTCAGCTAATATTTCTCTTACCTCTGTCGCAATAAAAGTAAATAAATTTACTACCTTATCAGGTGTACCTGAAAATTTTTCTCTCAATTTTTCATCCTGGGTACAAACTCCTACTGGACATGTGTTTGAGTGACATTGTCTAACCATAATACATCCCATAGCAACTAAAGCTGTAGTAGCAACTCCGTACTCTTCGGCACCCATCATTGCTGCAATTACAACATCTCTTCCGGTTTTAATACCACCATCAGTTCTTAAAGTAACTTTATGTCTTAAATTATTTAGTGTTAATACTTGATTAGCTTCTGTAAGTCCCATCTCCCAAGGTATACCAACATATTTGACACTTGTTTGAGGAGTAGCTCCTGTTCCTCCATTGTGACCTGAAATAAGAATAATGTCAGCCTTAGCTTTAGCAACTCCAGCTGCTATAGTTCCAACACCGGAAGAAGCAACTAGCTTAACTCCTATTCTAGCCTTTGGATTAACTTGTTTTAAATCATAAATTAATTGAGCTAAGTCTTCTATTGAATAAATATCATGATGAGGTGGAGGAGAAATTAGTGTAACACCAGGTGTTGAGTGTCTTAATCTGGCAATTTCATCGGTAACTTTAAAACCTGGTAACTGACCACCTTCACCAGGCTTTGCTCCTTGGGCGATTTTAATCTCAATTTCATTACAATTATTGAGATAATTTATTGTTACACCAAATCGTGCAGAAGCAATTTGCTTTACTCTAGAGTTTGCACTATCTCCACTATCCATAACCTTAAATCTATTTTCATCTTCACCACCTTCTCCACTACATGAGGCTCCTTTAATTCTATTCATACCTATTGCTAATGTTTCATGAGCTTCTTTTGATAAAGCTCCATGTGACATGCTTCCACTACCAAATCTTTTTAATATTTTTTCTATTGGCTCAACTTCAGATAATTCAATTGATGGACCTAGTTTTTTTTTTCGAAAATTAATTAAATCTCTTAAGTTGATTGGTGGTAAATTATATATACCTTCAACATATTTTTTATATGCTGAATATGAGTTTGATCCTACTGCACTTTGTAGTAAATGAATAAGTGTACCCTGATATTGATGAGTTTCACCATTTTTTCTGTATCTATAAATACCTCCAATGGGAAGAACTTTTTCTGTACTTTCAAATGCTTCTTTGTGAATCTGACGTATTTTTTTTTCAATACCTGTAAGTCCAATTCCTGAAATTTTAGAAGTTACTCCTGGAAAATAATCATCAACTATAGTTCTACTTAATCCAACAGTTTCAAAATTACATCCTCCTCTATAAGAACTTAACACTGATATTCCCATTTTGGACATTATTTTCAAAAGACCTGCGTTTACAGATTTTATATATCTCTGAATACAATCATCAAAACTATACTTTCCAAACAATTTCTTTTCATATCTTTGATATAAACTATCAAAAGCTAAATAAGGATTAACTGTTGTTGCACCTACTCCTATTAATGCAGCAAATGAATGAGTATCTAAAGCTTCACCTGATTGAACATTAATCGAAACATATCCTCTTAATTTTTTTTCTATTAAAAAAGTATTAATAGCTCCAATACATAATAACATTGGCATTGGTAATTTATTAGATGAAAGTTCTTTATCACTTAAGATTAATTGTGTTATACCTTGCCTAACAGCAATTTCAGACTCTTTCTGAATTCTTTCAATTGCACTTAACAAATTTTCTTCATAAAAAAATGTACAATCTATAATCAATGAATTATTACCAAAGAAATTTGTAAATTTATTAAACTGTGAATTTGATAATATTGGACTATTTAAAACATAAATATTTTCTTCAGTTAAAGTGTCAAAATCTAGTATATTTCCTAAATTTCCAAATCTAGTTTTTAAACTCATAACTTTATTTTCACGCAGTGAGTCAATTGGAGGATTTGTTACCTGGCTAAAATTTTGTCTAAAAAAGTGATAAAGTGGTCTATATTTATCAGATAATACTGCTAATGGTGTATCATCTCCCATTGAACCAGTTGCTTCTTTTGCATCCTCAGCCATTGGATGTAAAATTAATTCTAAATCTTCTAAACTAATTCCAAATGTATGTTGTCTTCTTCTTAAATCTTCTCCATCAAAATTATTCTTCTCATTAGAAATATTTAATTTTTCATCTAAATCAATAATTTGCGAATTAAAGTGTTTAAATTCCTTGGCTAAATAATCTTTAATTTTGTCATTTGAAAAAACTTTACCTTTCTCTATTCTAACTCCTATAATCTCGCCTGGGCCTAGTCTTCCTTTAGATAAAATCTTTTTTTCGTTTAGTTCTATCATTCCAGTTTCAGATCCAGCAAAAATAAGTTTATCTTTAGTTATTGCATATCTAAGAGGTCTTAATCCATTTCTATCATTTGCAGCAATGACCCATTCATTATCTGTTGCTGCTATTGCAGCAGGCCCATCCCATGGCTCCATTGTGCTATTCAAAAAATTAAATAACTGCTGATGATTTTTTGAGAGAGTTTTGTTTTTTTTTGACCATGCATCTGGAATTAACATTAATTTAGCTAAAGGAGCAGGTTGACCTGACTTATTCAACAATTCAAAAACATTATCTAATGCTGCTGAATCGGAAACTCCTTTTTGAATTACTGGTTTTAAATTTTCTATATTTTCAAAAAGTGGGCTACTCATTTCTTCTTCATGAACTTTCATCCAATTTTTATTTCCTTTATAAGTATTTATTTCGCCGTTATGAGCAACTGCTCTAAATGGTTGAGCTAAACTCCAGCTAGGTGCAGTATTGGTTGAAAATCTTTGGTGAAAAATTGCATATCTTGATATAAATCTTTTGTCTTTTAAATCTAAAAAAAAATCAGATATTGCTTCAGCTAAAAACATTCCCTTATAAATAATTGACTTAGAGCTAATGGAACAAATATAAAAATTATTTAAAGATAAATTAAAAGCTTTATTTTCTATTTTTTTTCTTGTTTCATAGATTTTTCTTTCTAATTCTTTATCAACTAAATTTAAATCATTTGGTTTAAATAATACCTGAATAATTTCAGGCATTGTTTGAAGAGCTTTTTCACCTAAAACTTTTGGGTTTACAGGAACTTGTCTCCAACCATAAATACTAAAATCATTTTTTGTTAATTCACTTTCAACAATTGTTTTGCAGTTTTCTTGTGAAGAATAATCATTTCTTGGTAAAAAAATCATTCCAACACAAATTTCAGATTTATCATAGTCGTGTCCCGTAACTTGTATTTTTTCTATGAAAAAATCCTTTGGAATTTCCAAATGTATTCCTGCACCATCCCCTGTTTTTCCGTCAGCATCAACTGCTCCACGGTGCCAGACGGCTTTTAAGGCCTCAATACCATACTCAACAACTGCTCTTGATTTTTTTCCCTCCGTAGAAGCTATCAATCCAACGCCACATGCATCATGTTCCATTTCACTACAATAAACATGATTCTTAGTGAGTAATTCTAAATTTTTTTTATAGTTTTTTATCATGCTACTTTTATTTTTTTTAATTCATTATTTTCAAGATAAGTCTTTATTGAATAAGCAACTTCTCTACCATCTTTTATGGCCCACACAACTAAAGATGCACCTCTAACAATATCTCCTGCAGCAAAAACACCGTTTAAATTTGTTTCCATAGTATCAAAATCTGCTTTTATAGTTCCCCATTTAGTCACTTGAAGTTCTTTTGCATCAAACAATAACGGTAAATTTTCTGGATCAAAACCAAGAGCTTTGATTACCATATCTGCTTTGATTTCAAATTCAGAACCTTCTTTTATTTCTGGCCTTCTTCTGCCTGACTCATCTGGCTTACCTAGTTCAATTTGATCTACAATTAAATTTTCAACTTTATTTTTACCTTTAAATTCTTTTGGGCTTGATAACCAAACAAATTCAACACCCTCTTCTTCTGCATTCGCAACTTCTCTGGCTGAACCTGGCATATTTTCTTTATCTCTTCTATATAAACATTTTACAGATTTTGCCTTTTGTCTAACAGATGTTCTTACACAGTCCATTGCTGTATCTCCACCACCAATAACTATAACATCTTTGCCTTCAGCATTAAGTATACCTTTATCAAATAATTCAACTTTATCTCCTAAACCTTTTTTATTTGACGCAGTTAGAAATTCCATTGCTGGAAAAATATTATCTAGATCTTTTCCAGGCAAATCTATCTCTCTTGGTTTATAAACCCCAGTTGCAATTAAAATAGCATCATGTTTTTTCCTCAGTTGATCTAAAGTTGCATCTTTACCAACTTCAAAATTTTGAACGAATTCTATTCCACTTTCTTTTAAAAGTTTTGTTCTTCTCTCAACAACATATTTTTCTAGTTTAAAATTTGGTATACCATAAATCAGCAAACCACCTGCTCTATCATATCTATCGTAAATAGTAATTTTATAACCATTTTTTCTTAATTGTTCTGCAGCTGCTAAGCCTGCTGGTCCAGCTCCAATTATACCAACATTCTGATCTTTTTCATATTCTACTGAAATTGGTTTAACCCATCCTTGTTCCCAAGCATTATCAGTTATGTATTTTTCCATTGAACCGATAGTAACTGTTCCATGACCAGATTGTTCAATTACACAATTTCCTTCACACAATCTATCTTGAGGACATATTCTACCACAAACTTCAGGCATATTGTTTGTACTTTGAGCTAATTCGTAAGCTTCTTTCAGTCTGCCTTCAGCTGTTAGTTTAAGCCAATCAGGAATATTATTGCTTAAAGGACAGTGAACTTGACAAAAAGGTACTCCACATTGAGAACATCTACTTGATTGCTCTTTAGCTTTTTCGGTTATAAATTCATCATAAATCTCATTAAAATCTTTTTTTCGGTTATCAACTTCCCTTTTAGGTGGGTTTTGTTGACCTATTTTTACGAATTTTAACATTTTATCAGGCATAAATTTTAAAAATTTTTATTAAAATATACATTGTTTTTATTAATTAAACCCAAAAATAGGTCAGTTAATATGACCTTATTTTTTTATTTTCTTACATAAATTATGGTTTTTTAATTATTGCATAGCTAATATGATCAAATCGAATTGTTTTAAATGAATATTTTTTAAGTTACGTAGGTGAGATGTATGAAAATATTATAGAAGTTATAATTCTTTCAGCAATACAAGGTATATCAGAATTCTTACCCATAAGCTCTTCTGCACATCTAATTCTAGTATCAAGTCTATATGAATTTAAATCTAACTCTTTATTAATTGATATCAGTCTACACCTAGGATCTTTATTTGCTATAATTTATTTTTTTCGCAAAGATTTATTAGATATTAAACATAATAAAAGACTTTTAAGCTTAATTATTCTAGGCTCAATTCCTCTGATGGTCTTTGGATATATTTTATATTCAACAGATTTAATTTATAACTTAAGAAATATTAAAGTAATCGCTTGGACAACTTTAATATTTGGAATTATTTTATATATAGCTGACCAAAGTCGTTTTGATAAAAAAATTTCTACAAACTTAAATTTTCAAACAATTTTTTTTATAAGTTTTTTTCAAATACTTTCTCTAATACCAGGTGTGAGTAGAGCGGGAATTACAATAACAGCAGCAAGAATTTTAAAATTTAATAGAGTAGACTCAAGCAAAATATCATTTTTGCTTTCTATACCTGCGCTTTCTGGTGCAAGCTTTCTTGGATTAAAAGATGTATTTAAAGAATCTATTGAGTTCAATTATTTAATCTTTATTGCTATAGTTTCTTCTTTTATTTTTTCTTTTATAACAGTTAAGTTTTTTTTAAATTATATTAATAAATTTTCTATGAATGCATTTGTAATTTATAGAATTATTATAGCATTAATTATATTTGTAATTATTTATAATTAGTTTTTTTAATACTTGGAGCCAATTGAGAGAAGATAACTGCGATCAATATTAAAAAACATCCTACAATATTATTTATATTTAATATTTGTTCTAAAATTATCCAGGCTGCAATTGCAGCAAATACACCTTCTAAAGAATAAATTATTGCAGCAGGTGCTTCCTCTATATTTTTTTGAGCAAACATTTGTAATGTAAAAGCGATACCTCCTGATAAAACTCCAGCATATATTATTGAATAGCTTTCTAATAAAATATTCGAAATTATAATATCTTCAAATATATACGATGAAATAACTGATAGTGTTGCAACCAGTAACCCTTGCAAAGCAGAATAAAATATTGGAATATCAAACGTCTCCATAAATTTTCCAGCAAAAATTATATGGAGAGCCCAAAATATAGAACATAAAATTACAAGTGCATCACCCTTCATAATTTCTGAGTCTGAAAAATTACTTAAAAGATAAACTCCATATATGCAAAGACCTATAGAAGGCCAAATACTCCAATGAACTTTTTGTGAATAAATGAAAAATAATAAAATTGGCACTAGAGGTACATAAAATACTGTAAAAAAAGCTGCATTTGCAACATTAGTGTATTGAAGTGCGGCCTGCTGTAAAGATGTTCCTAAAAATAAAGATATTCCCATTATAAATAAATATTTAAAAAACTTTTTTCTATTTAATTGAATTTCTGTAAATATTTTTTTTCTTTCAAAAATTAATGCAAACGGCAATATTGTGAAAAAACCAACAAAAAAACGTGCTGCATTAAAAGTTAATGGACCTATATTGTCCATACCTGTGTCTTGAGCAATAAAAGCTGTTCCCCAAATAAAAGTAATTATTAAAGCACAAATCAAAGAAAAAGATTTTGTCATATTTGACTTAAAAAATTAAAATAATTTAATATAGACTATTAATTTTGCAGACACTTTCAAAATCTTCCATATTAATATAACAACCAGCCATTTTTCTTTTACCTTTAAATGATCCTCTGCCATGTAAAACTCTCCAATTATTAAAAATTAATAACTCACCTGATTTTAAAGTATGTCTCCATTGAAATTCTGGTGAATTTGCCAAACTATCAAATTTTTTTATAGCTTTATAAAATTTAATCATTAATTTATTTTCAATTCTAAATTCTGTACGATCATAATTATTAAAGCTTACTTGAATTAATTCTTTATTGGAATTTAATTTAAAAATTGGTCTTTTTGCTTCTAATATAACACCATCTCCAACATACTTTCCTGGTACTTCTATATTTGAAAGAATATCAAAAATTTCTTTGTCATCATTTTTAATTACTTCAGCAATTTTAAAACCATCAACCATTATAGAGTCTCCTCCTGTAGCATTATAATCACAACATAATAATAGCTGGAGACCTGGGGCATCATTGCTATAAGTAGAGTCTGTATGAGGTCTAAGTTCATCTTGCGTATAAGCACTATCAGCCATATCTTCATTAGACTCAAAATTCCATAAACCTCCAAATATAGAATTTCTCACATATCCTATTTTATTTGCAATTGACTCGACAGTTTCTATTTGTGTTTTACAGTTTTTTATTACACAAAAACCAATATCATATAAATTTTTTAAAAAAAATTTAAAACCTTTTTTTGATAAAATGTCATTATAATTTAGAAAAACTTGACTGCTAATATCTTTTTTTTTCCATAATATATGTTTGTGATTAAAGATATTTTTTTTCAAAGAATTATTTGATAAAAATTCAGTAGAATATCTAATGACTTTCTTTGAGTCTGACCACAAAATTTTAATATATTTACCATTATCAATTATAGAAGCTTCTTTAATAAATAATTTCGAACTTAATGATGCTGTATATGTTTTTCTTTGATTGCTTCTATAGTCCCAATTTTCCTCATCTTTAGCGTTGTCTCTTAACCATATATTTGGAAATTTATCTTCAAGTTTGTTTTTAAATTTTACATATAAACTATCTGGTAAAATTTTAATACTATCTATCATTTTTTAAATTTAAAATACTTTATTATAAAATTATATTGCTAATTTATATGCAAAATTTCTACCAAGATTATCTTTTAAATCATTATTAAATCTTGCTGCCTCTGCTCCATCAATTATTCTATGATCATAAGATAAAGAAATCGGCAACATAGTTCTTATTTGAAATTTTCCATTTATTAATATTTGTTTTTTTTGAGATTTTCCTATACCTAAAATTGCTACCTCAGGATAATTTATTATTGGCGTAAAAAAAGATCCTCCTATTCCTCCTAAGCTTGTAATGGTCATAGATCCACCAAATAATTCTTTTTTATCAATTTTAAGATTCCTACAAAGTTCACTTAATTCTTTTAGTTCTTTGCTAATTGATAAAATTTTTTTTGTATTAGCATTTCTTATCTTGGGAACCATTAATCCATTTGGAGTATCGACTGCTACTCCTACATGATAATATTTTTTTAGTATCATTTTACCATTTGTAATATCGTCAATTGAGGAATTAAAATTTGGAAATTTTTTTAATGAGGCAACTAATGCTTTTATAATAAAAGCTAAAGGAGTAATTTTTATTTTTTCTCCAGAATAAATATTAGTTAAAGTACTCCTAAAATTATCCATTTCTGTAATATCTACTTCATCATGATTTGTTACATGAGGAATTGTTGTCCAAGAATTAACTAAGTACGTAGAAGCTAACTTTTTTACTCTAGGAATATCTTTAATTTCAATTTCACCAAAATCAAAATGTTCAAATTCATTTTTAATTTTATTAGATTTACTTTCTTTGATCTCAGAAACATTCATCATTTTGGAGGAAATAAAATTTTTAACATCATCCTCAACTACTCTTCCACCTCTCTGACTCCCAGACACTTGATTTATATTTATACCCATTTCTCTTGCAAATTTTCTAGTTTTAGGACTTGCGGATGAAGGTTGATTTAAATTCTTTTGCTTTTCAAAATCTGACATTTTATAATTTAGTAGGCATAGGTTTATTAACATCAATATTATATTTTTTCATTGCCTCTTTTGAATATTTTGACGCTATTAACTGTTCTTTTGCAAGTATGCTTAAGCCATAAACAACAAAGTGTTCTTTATCCACCTCAAAAAATTTTCTAAGGTTTTTTCTAGTGTCACTTCTACCAAAACCATCGGTACCTAAAGAATAAAAACTTTTATTTATATATGGTCTAATTTGATCTGAATTCATTCTCATATAATCTGAGGCAGCCATTATCGGACCTTCAGTTTTTCCCAAACATTCTTCAACATAGGAAACTTTTTGATCTTTATCTGGATTTAAGAGATTATATCTTTCAATTTCCATTGCATCTTTTCTAAGCTCATTAAAACTAGTGACACTCCAGATTTCACTATCAATATGATATTCATTTTGTAGAACTTCTGCTGCAGACATCATCTCTCTTAAAATTGTACCAGAGCCTAAAAGTTGGATTTTAGTTTTTTTATATTTTTTAAACTCTTTAATTTTGTACATTCCTTTAAGTATTCCTTTTTCACAATTTTTATCCTTTGGCATTTCAGGATGTGGATAATTTTCATTCATCGTAGTTATGTAATAAAATACATTTTCTTTTTTCTCATGCATTCTTCTCATGCCTTCTCTAAATATTACCGCAATCTCATAGTGAAATGTTGGATCATATGAAACACAATTAGGTATTGTTGAAGCAATCAAATGACTATGTCCATCTTGATGTTGTAATCCTTCACCAGCTAAAGTTGTTCTTCCTGCAGTAGCGCCAATTAAAAAACCTCTAGCTTGACTATCTCCTGCCGCCCAAGCAAAATCTCCCACCCTTTGAAAACCAAACATAGAATAAAATAAGTAAATAGGAATCATTTCTATATCATGATTTGTATAAGATGTTGCGGCTGCTATCCATGAGGACATTGCTCCTGCTTCAGTAATTCCTTCTTCTAAAACTTGTCCACTTTTTTCTTCACGATAAGAAGTTAATTGAGCTGCGTCCTCTGGTTCATACTTCTGTCCCTCATGAGCATATATACCTAATTTTTGAAAAAAACCTTCCATTCCAAATGTTCTTGCTTCATCAGGTATTATTGGAACTAATCTTGAAGAAATATTTTTATCTCTCAATAAGTTTGTAAGTATTCTAACCAATGCCATTGTAGTAGACATCTCTTTCTCACCAGTTGAAATCTTCATAGATTCGAAAATGTCTTTTGGAGGTGTTATTATAGGTTTTGCAAAGGTTGAGCGCTCAGGCAAGAAACCTCCTAGATTAATTCTTCTTTCTTTTATATATTTAATTTCAGGTGAATTTTCTTTTGGTTTAAAATATTCAATATTTCTTACCTGTTCATCGGTTAATGGAACGTCAAATCGATCTCTGTAATACATTAAATCATCTACATCTAATTTTTTTGTTTGATGAGTAGTATTTACACTTTCGCCAGATTTTCCCATTCCATAACCTTTAATAGTCTTTGCAATAATAACCGTTGGACTACCAATATTTTTTGATGCTTTATCATAGGCAGCGTAAACCTTGTGAGGATCATGACCACCTCTGTTTAGTCTCCAAATATCTTTATCTGATAAACTTGAAACCAATTCTAAAGTTTCAGGATATTTTCCAAAAAATTTTTCTCTTACAAAAGCTCCATCTCTTGCTTTCATTGCTTGATACTCACCATCGACTGTTTCATTCATAATTTTTATTAAATGACCAGTTTTATCGTTTGCAATTAAAGAGTCCCAATACGAGCCCCAAATTACTTTTAGCACATTCCATCCTGCCCCTCGAAAAATACCTTCCAATTCTTGAATAATTTTTCCATTTCCTCTTACGGGGCCATCTAATCTTTGTAAATTACAATTAACTACAAATATTAAGTTATCTAATTTTTCTCGTGAGGCTAAACCAATAGCTCCCAAAGACTCTGGTTCATCCATTTCTCCATCTCCTAAAAATGCCCAAACTTTTCTACCTTCATCTTTAATAAATCCTCTATTAATCAAATATTTCATGTATCTAGCTTGATAAATTGCAAGCATAGGTCCTAAACCCATTGAGACAGTTGGAAATTGCCAAAACTTAGGCATTAACCAAGGATGTGGGTATGAAGAAAGTCCTCCAGACTTTACTTCTTGTCTAAAACTATCTAAATGTTTTTCATTTAATCTGCCTTCTAAATAAGCTCTAGCATACATGCCTGGAGCACTATGACCTTGAAAATAGATTAGATCTCCACCAAATTTATTATTTTTTGCTCTCCAAAAATGATTCATCCCTACATCATATAATGTAGCAGCCGATGCAAATGTTCCTATATGTCCACCAAGTTCAGGAAATTTTTTATTTGCTCTAACTACCATTGCTGCTGCATTCCATCTTATTAAAGATCTTATTCTCCTTTCAATATTTTGATCACCATTAGATTTTACTTCCGCTTCATGTGGAATTGTATTTATATATGGGGTATTTTGTGTATAAGGAATATTTACACCTTCACGATATGACTTGTTAATTAATTCTTTAATAAGAAAATGTGCTCTTTGATTTCCATCTTTCGAAATAACTGCTGACAAAGATTCTAGCCAATCTTGAGTTTCCAAAGGATCAATATCTTCATTATCTGTTACTTGAATAATTGACTCTTTTTTTTCTATATCTTGTTTTTTAATAGTTGTTGTTTCTTTTTTTTTCTCTATGGCTGCAGCTTCTGCTTGTCTAATAATACTTTCGGTATCTTTTGGAATAGATTTTTTGGAATTATCTTCATGAGATGAGGCAATTATTAAAAGTAAATCCCCTTCAGAAACTTTATCACCAATTTTAACCTCTACAGTTTCTATTTTTCCAGATAATGTTGAAGGAATTTCTATGCTGGATTTGTCACTTTCAATTGTAACTACTGGATCATTTGCTTTTATTTGATCACCAGGCTTTACAAGTACTTCTATTACCTCAACATTCTCGAATTCACCGATATCAGGAACAATTAATTTTTGACTCATTAATAACTCAACATAATATTTTATATGTTAAATTACACCAAAAACTTTGATATATAGAGTAAATTATTAAGTTAAGTATGGACCGCTGGCCAAATTGGATAAGGCGCTCGGCTACGAACCGGGAGATTCCAGATTCGAGTTCTGGGCGGTCCACCAAAAAGGGATTTATATGTTTGATTGGTTTTTTAAAATATCATTACAAAAGTCAGTAATATATTTTTTTATAATTGCATTTATAATTTTATTAATTTTAACTTATCTATTATAAAAAAATATGAGTGAGGAATTTCAACAAATTAGTATAAAACCTGGTTTTATGAAACACAATGGTGGTGTTTTATTTAAAAAAATATCAGAAACAGAATACCAATTTAAATCTAAAATTAATGAAAATCATTTAAATGCGGCAGGAATAACTCATGGAGGATATTTATCTGCTTTAATCGACTCTGGGGCAGGAACTGCAGCTCATAGAGCAGCTGATAATATGCCATGTGTAACTATTTCTCTAGATCTAAAATTTATTGGGTCATCTAAAATAGGTGATGAAATAATTGGATATACAAAAATTTTAAAGAAAACAAATACTCTTGTATTCCTATTTTGTGAACTAAAATGTAATAATAAAATTATAACTTCAGCATCAGGAGTGTGGAAAATTTTAAAAATCAGACCCACTTAATTTAATCCTCACTGTAAAAATATCTAATTTTACCAATATTCAATTGATAAAAGTTATCCACAGCCAATATATTAATTTGAAATATTTCAAAATTTCAGATCAAATACAACTTAATGAGAATTGAAGAAGATTTAAAACTAGATTATTCAGATGTTTTGTTTAGACCTAAGCGAAGCACTTTAGCAAGTCGTAAAGAAGTAAATTTAATGAGAACCTACAGATTTAAATATAGTAATCATGAATGGTCAGGAATTCCGATTATGGCAGCTAATATGGATGGAGTAGGTGAACTAGGTATAGCAGAAAAACTATCAGAATTTGGAATGATTACCTGTTTGACAAAACAACATGATATAAAAAAATTAAAACAATTCAAAAAGATTAAACCAATTTATAAAAATATTGCTTTAAGTATTGGTATCAAAAAAGAAGATTTTGATAATCTAAACAAAGTATTAAAAGAATATAATTTTTTTAATTTTATTTGTATAGATGTTGCAAATGGTTATTCAGAACATTTTAGTAAATTTGTAAAATCTGTTAGAGATAAATATCCAACTAAAACTATAATTGCTGGGAATGTTGTTACCGCTGATATGGCGCAAGAACTAGTTTTAAGTGGAGCTGATATTGTAAAAGTTGGTATTGGACCAGGAAGTGTTTGTACAACTAGAATTCAAACTGGAGTTGGTTACCCACAATTAAGTGCTGTTATGGAATGTGCAGATGCTGCACATGGTCTTGGCGCTCATATTATAGCTGATGGTGGTTGCACATGCCCTGGTGATGTTTCGAAAGCATTTGGTGGAGGAGCGGATTTTGTAATGCTTGGGGGAATGCTTGCTGGACATGATGAAGGTAACGGTAAAATTATAAAATCAAATGGAAGTAAGTATATAGAATTTTATGGATCTAGCTCAATTGTTGCTAATAAAAAGCATTATGGAGGACTTTCTGACTATAGAAGCAGTGAAGGAAGAGCTGTTAGGGTAAAATATAGAGGAAAAATAAAAGATACTATTTCAAATATTCTTGGTGGTATTAGAAGTAGTTGTACTTATGTGGGCGCTCCATCATTAAAACAGTTAAGTAAATGTACTACATTTGTTAGAGTTTCAAATCAATTTAATCGAACATTTGTAGATTAAATTTTTCTTTTATAGTTTAAATATCCAAATATGAATAATAATAGAATTGCTATTGGATAAACAATTCCTTTATTCGGTCTATTTGAATTTTCAATCTTAAATTCACTGATATAGTCACCCATTTCAAATCCACTTTTTTTAGCTTGTCCATTCCACTTTAAAGTATCAACAACTATTCTGTTATCTTGTTTTACTAAATTCATACCATATTCTTCCATTCCATACTTGGCCTCAAAAGTATTTTTATTAATTACAAATAACTTATATCTTTCTCCATATGGACTAGGCCGTGTAACTTTAAAGCGTACTTCTTTATTCGGATCTAATTTAATCATATTAATTTGATCAATATCTTTGTAATCATATTTTGGATAAAATTTATTAAGAACAAACTCAGGAGATAGTAAAGAAATTGAAATTATAAGAAAAATTATTATTTCATACCATCTTAATCTATTAATAAACCATCCTTGAGTCGCAGACGTAAATACAAGTATACCTACTAATGAAGTGACAATTACAGTTAAACCGTGCCAAATATTTTCAATACCTATTAGTAATAATTCATGATTAAATAAAAATACAATTGGAAGAATTCCAGTTCTTAAACTATACCAAAAGGCTTGAAAACCTGTTTTAAGAGGGTCTCCACCTGAAATTGCTGCAGCAGCATAGGATGCAAGACCTACTGGTGGAGTTACATCAGCCATTAAACCAAAATAAAAAACAAATAAATGAACAGCTATAATTGGAAAAATAAAACCAGAAGCATTTCCAACATCAACCAGAACTGTTGCCATTAACGAAGCAACGACTACATAATTTGCGGTAGTTGGTAAACCCATTCCTAAAAGCAAACATAAAATAATTGTTAAAAATAATAATATTGTAACATTGTCTTTTGCAATAGACTCGATAACTATAATTAAATTTGTACTTAGTCCTGTAGATCCTACTGCTCCTACAATAATACCTGCTGTAGCTATTGCTATTCCTACACCAACCATATTTAAAGCACCTTTTTCAAAACCAACTATAGTTTGATTAAACCATGATTTAAGAGCATCTTTTTTATTAGAATCTTTTATCAGTAAATAAATTAAATTTACGAAAATTAATGAAACAGTTGCATAAAAAATAGAATAAGAAGCTGTAAACCTTAAATAAACTAACATATATATCAGAACAAAGATTGGTATTAAGAAATGAATTCCTGATAAAAATGTCTTTCTTAAATTAGGAACATCTGAATCATCCATTCCTTTTAAATTTAATTTTAAAGCTTCAAGATGAGAAATATAAAATAAAGCAATATAAGATATTACTGCTGGCAAAAAAGCATGTTTAACAACTTCAAAATAAGTAACACCAATAAAACTTGCCATAACAAATGCAGCTGCTCCCATAACTGGAGGCATTATTTGACCATTAACTGAAGACGATACTTCAATTGCACCTGCTTTTTCCTTAGAAAAACCAGTTTTTTTCATTATTGGAATTGTGAAAGTTCCAGTTGTCACTGTATTTGCTATTGAAGATCCTGATATTAAGCCAGTCATACCTGAGCCTAAAATTGCTGCCTTTGCAGGCCCACCTCTCATTTTTCCAACCATTGCAAAAGCCAAATTTAAGAAATATTTTCCACCACCTGCAGTTTCTAAAAGTCCACCAAATAAAACAAATAAAAAAATAAAGTCTACTGAAACACCAATCGGAATACCAAATATAGCTTCTTGATCAAGCCACTGAAAACCAACTAACCTATTTAATGAAAGTCCTCCGTGTGAAATTATTTCTGGAGCATATCTTCCATAATAAGAAAATAATAAAAAGCAAATTGCAATAATAACTAATGGTAAACCTATTGCTCTTCTAGTTGCTTCAAGTAAAATTAAAATGCCACAACTACCAATAATTAATTCAATAGGTATTATAAAATTTTCTCCAATAGTAATATTTAAAAGTACACCTCCTCTATCAACTAACTGATCATAAAAAAAATAAATATAAAGACATGAAAAAGCCCCTACAAAACTAATTAAAATATCAAATATTGAAATTTTTTTTCCTTTATAAATTGGGTGAATCAAAAAAGCTAAAGTTAAAGCAAAACCTAAATGAATAGCTCTTGCTGGTAGACCTTTAAACATTCCAATATTAAACATAAAGGGGAAAGGCGAAGCGTACCAAAGCTGGAATAATGACCAAATAATTGCAATTGATGCAACAATTTTTAAATGTAAGCCAGTAAGATTTTTTGTAGGTGATAGATCCTCTCTAATCTTACTTTTGACTTTTTCACTAATGTTTTGATTCATTATAAAAAAATACTCTATTATAAAAAAAAAGGCCCGATAAAAATCAGGCCTTTTAGTTTAATTCAATGATTTGATTACATTAATCCAACTTCTTTATAGTATCTTTTAGCACCCTCGTGTAAAGGAGCTGATAATCCATCGGCAATCATATCTTCCTTTTTCAATGGAGCAAAAGCAGGATGTTGTTTTCTAAAATCATCAAAGTTTTCAAATACTGCTTTAACTACTAAATAAACAAGATCTGCTTCAACTGCATTACTTGTTACAACAGTTGCTTTAACACCAAAAGTAGTAGCATCTTTTTTTTGTCCTGTATATGTACCAGCTGGTATTACAGCTTTTGCATAATAATCAGCACCATCAATTAAACCTTGAACTTCAGATCCAGTTAAATTTATAGGTGAAGCTTTTGCTGCACAAGTTGCTGCCTGTTCCATAGCTCCATTTGGAAATCCTACAGAATATCCAAAAGCATCTATTTTTCCATCACATAAAGCTTTAACTTGCTCAGATGAAGTTAACTCGGTAGTTGATTTGAAGAAACTATTATCAACACCTTTCGCTTTCATAAGCTCTTCCATAGTTCCTCTTTGTCCAGAACCAGGATTACCTATATTAACAACTTTTCCTTTTAAGCCAGCAAAATCTTTAATTTTTGCTTTTTTTCTAGCCCAAATTTGGAAAGGTTCATTGTGGACTGAAAATACAGCTCTTAAGCCTTTAAACTGTTTTCCTTCCCATTTACTAGATCCATTTACAGCATGAAATTGCCAGTCTGACTGGGCAACACCAAATTGAAATTCCCCAGCAGCAATTTGACCAATATTATAGTTTGATCCACCAGTTGAAGGCGCTGTGCATCTGTAAGCTTTATCTATACCCTTTTTTCTTCCATGTTCTTTAGCAATTGCTGATTTGTGTAACATTTTACAAATAGCATTACCCGTTTGGAAATAAACTCCGGTAGGACCTCCGGTTCCTATCGTGAAGAACTCTGCTGATTTTGCAACACTTGTCAAAGACAACGAAGCAACTAAAATCAGTAAAGCACTTGATAGAGATGTAATTATTTTTTTCATGTATTCCTCCCTATATCGTTTTTTTATATTTTAATCTTAACAGGAAATATTTGGATATGTATAGTAAGATTTTATATTGATTCTGACCATTTTTTTAACTTATCAACACCTTCAACTATTTTAGGTGCAAATTTTAAAATTAAATTATTTTTTATCATTTGTTCATTTTGGGTTTCTTGCATAAATTTTTTACCATCAAAATCGGTAAAACTTAATCTAACTAACATTCTAGTTTTATCAAATCCAAAGTCAGATCCTGGTAGCAAAGCTACTCCAGTTTTAATTAATATATCATTACACATCTCAGAAGAGGATTTAAATTTTTTATTTAAAAATTCTGGCATTAAATAAAAACCTCCTTGAGGTTTGTTAATTAAAATTTTATTTGACTTTAAATTCTCATAAACATATTCGCCTACAGCTTTTAAAATATCTCTAGATTTATCAATATATTTTGTATGGTCATTTTCATAAGCTTTTATTGCAGCATATTGAATAGGAGCACTAACAGAAGAAAAAGTTTCACTTGCTAATACATTAATCATACTTCTAATTTCCTTTAAATCGTTAGGAACTAAAAAATAACCCAGTCTCCACCCTCCAGCTCCACACCATTTACTTAATCCAGTACTGATAATTGTTTTTTCAGGACAAAAATTAGAAATTGACTCATAATTATTTTTAAAACTTAATTCAGAATATATTTCATCTGATAAAATAATAAGATTATATTTATTAGCAATATCTGAAATTTCTTTTAGATTTTCACAAATTTGACCAGAAGGATTATTTGGTGAATTTAATAAAATTAAATAATTTTTATTTTTATCTTTTAAAATTATTTCTTCAATTTCAATAGCTGTTGGAAACCAATTATTTTCTCTTTTAGTTTGTAAAATGTGAGTTTTATTTCTACCTAGAATTGCTTGAGGCATATAAGATACCCAACTAGGTGCGGGTAATATAATTTCACCATCAAAAATTACATGTAATAAAAACATTAATTCTTTCGAACCAGGTCCAATAATTACATTTTCAGATTTATAGTTATAATTTTTTTTATTTGAAGTATATTTTGCAACTGCCTCTCTAAGTTCAGACAGACCCTGTATTGGTAAATATTTGTTTTTATGAGCGTTATTTTTCAATTCTTGAACAATATCCTCTGGTACTTTAAATGGGGATTGCCCAAAACCAAATTTAAAAATTTTTTTTCCTTTTTTTTCTAGTTCTAGTGATTTTTCATTAATTGCTAGAGTAGAAGATGGTTTTAAATTTTTAACTAAATTTTTTAACATTTAATAACTTAATTCTTTAAGATTTTTAAATTGCTTTAATGCTTGTGGATTTGCTAAAGCCTCTTTATTTTTAATAATATTTCCTTCAATCACATTTTTTACAGCCAATTCAACTATTTTGCCGCTTTTAGTTCTTGGAATATCTTTGACTACAATTATTTTACTTGGAACATGTCTTGGAGATGTATTTTTTCTTATTTGATTTTTTATTTTTTTTAATAAATCTTTAGTAAAATTAAATTTTTCATTCATCACTATAAATAAAATAACTCTAATATCATTATCCCATGATTGTCCTACTACAATAGATTCTTTTATTTGAGTAAATTTTTCAACCTCTGAATAAATTTCAGCAGTTCCTAGTCTAACACCTCCTGGATTCAAAGTAGTATCTGATCTTCCATGAATTATAAAGCCTCCTGTATTTTTTATTTCTGCAAAATCACCATGATACCAATTATTGGTAAATCTATTGAAATATGCTTCTTTTAATTTTTTATCATTTTTATCATTCCAAAATTTCAAAGGCATAGAAGGAAAAGGATTTTTACAAACTAATTCACCTTTTCTATTTTTTACAGACTTACCTTTATCATTAAAAATATCTACATCTAAACCTAACCCATTATTTTGAATTTCACCCCTATGAACTGGTTGATATAAGTTACCTAGTACAAAACAAGAGACTATATCGGTACCACCTGAAATTGATGATAAATGAACTTTTTTTTTAACGTTTTTATATATGTATTCAAATCCATCATTTGATAATGGAGAACCAGTTGAACAAATTGTTTTTAAATTATTAAGTTTATATTTATATTTTAATGAAGGATTAAGTTTACGCAGAGCATCAATATATTTTGCACTTACCCCTAGCAATGTTATTTTTTCTCTATCAGCGATCTTTAATAATAAATCATTTTTTTTAAACATCGGAGATCCATCAAATAAAACTATGGAGGCTTTAGAGGCCAATACACTGACTAGCCAATTCCACATCATCCAGCCACAAGTAGTAAAATAAAAAACATTATCACCCTCTTTTATATCACAATGAAGTTGATGTTCTTTTTTATGTTGGATTAGTACTCCTCCAGTTCTATGACAAATACATTTTGGTTTACCTGTGGTACCGCTAGAGTAAAGTATTGCAAGTTCATGTTCAAAATCAAAATTAAAGTAATTTATTTTATTAGAATTAATTTTCATTAATTCATTCCACTTAAATATTCTAACTTTTTTAAATTTTTTGTTATGTTTTATAAAGTTTTTTCCAGGATAATTTGTGATAATAACATTTTTTATAGAAGGTATCGCTTTTAAAATTTCTGGAAGTCTATTTAAAATATTTATTTGTTTACCATTATAAAAATATTGATCTGTAATAAATAATATTTTTGGATTAATTTGTGAAAATCTCTCAATTACTCCTTTAACCCCAAAATCAGGTGAACATGAAGACCATATTGCACCGACTGATGCTGTGGCAATAAAAGCTTCCACAGTTTCAATGGTATTTGGCATATAAGCTGCAACTCTATCTTTTGGTCTAATTTTTTTATTTTTAAATAATTGTGCTAAATTACTTATATCCTGATTTAATTCTGCCCAACTTCTTTCCTCTCTAAATCCATTTTCGCTAATAAAAGTTATTGCTTTTTCATTATTATTTTTTGATAATAAATTTTCTGCAAAATTCAATTTGCTATTAGGTAAAAATAAATTTTTATAAAATGTTTTTGATTTTTTAATTTTTTTAGCACTTTTTATCCCTTTAATTTTAGCAAAATCCCAAAAAGAACTCCAAAATTCTGGAGAATTTTTAATACTCCAATCTAGTATCTTTTTATAATTATTATTAAAATTATTATTAAATTTTTTTGAAATATATTTTTCAAAAGCAAAAAGTATTGAATTTTTTTTTTGTATTGAAGATGCTTCCCAAAGTTTTTTGATCATATTTTTTTTAAATTACTATTATAGAATTAATCTTATTTATGTTAATCTAACTATAATTTATAAGTAAAATGAGAACTTTTTATCTGCTGATTCGGTCATGTTTTAGCCTATTTTTGTTCTTTAACAGCAACAACATCTGGTAGGTAAAAAATAAAATATACCAAAAGTAGAATATGTCTAAACATAAAATTACAGCTGTTCTTGGTCCTACTAATACTGGCAAAACCCACCTTGCTATAGAAACCATGCTTTCTTTTGATTCTGGCATGATTGGTTTTCCTTTAAGATTATTGGCTAGAGAAGTTTATGACAAAGTAATAAAAAAAATTAGTTTAGATAAAGTTGCTTTAATCACAGGTGAAGAAAAAATAATTCCAAATAATGCAAAATATTTTTTATGTACAGTTGAGTCTATGCCAATTGATAAATATTTAGATTTTGTTGGTGTAGACGAAATTCAAATGTGTGCAGATCATGAACGTGGTCATATTTTTACTGATAGATTATTAAATATGAGAGGTGAAAAACTCACTATGTTTATGGGTTCTAACACTATTAAAAATATAATATCTAAGTTAGATGATGATGTAGAATTTATAAATAGAGATCGCTTATCAAGACTTACATACGAAGGTCATAAAAAAATTTCAAGAATAAATAGAAAAACTGCGATAATAGCTTTTTCAGCTGAAGAAGTTTATGGAATAGCTGAATTAATTAGAAGACAAAAGGGTGGGGCTGCAATTGTAATGGGTTCTCTAAGTCCTAAAACAAGAAATGCTCAAGTAGAACTATATCAATCTGGAGATGTTGACTTTTTAGTAGCAACTGATGCTATTGGAATGGGTATTAATATGGACTTAGATAACGTTTATTTTTCTAATCTTAAAAAATTTGATGGGAAAAAATTAAGAAAACTAAATCTATCTGAAATAGGTCAAATTTCTGGAAGAGCTGGTAGATACTTAAATGATGGAAACTTTGGTATTACTGGAGACTGTAAAGAAATAGCTGCAGAAGATGTTGAACTATTAGAAAATCATAAGTTTGAAGAAGTTCGGACTTTATTTTGGAGAAATTCTAATTTAAATTTTAATAATCATCTAAGTTTAATTAAATCATTAGAGGAAAAACCTCAAATGAGTTGGTTAAGAAAAATTAATGAATGTGAAGATGAAAAAGCTTTGAAATATTTTTTAAAAGATAAGAATTTAATTAATTTACAATTTGACAAAGAAATACTAGGTCTTTTATGGGAATGTTGTCAAATACCAGATTTTGTAAAAAAAACTTACGGGAATCACTATGAGGTTATAAGTAATGTTTTTAAGTTTTTAATTAGTAAAAAAGGTCAAATTACTAATGATTTTATGAGATTACAGTTAATAAAACTGGATAAATTAGAGGGAAATGTCGATTCTTTATCAAATAGAATTGCAAATGTCAGAACTTGGTCTTATGTTTCAAATAAAAATAATTGGATAGAAAATCAAGATTATTGGATTGAAAAAACTAAACTTTTAGAAGATAGACTCTCAGACAGACTTCATGAAGAACTTACAAAAACATTTATTGATAAAAGAGCAAGTATTCTTGCTAGAGGTTTAAAACAAGATATGGAATTTAAAACGGAAATTTTAGATAATAATAATATCAAGATTGATGATCAACTTATTGGAAAAATAAACGGTCTTAAATTAAAACTCGATTTAAAAAAAGGTGCTTTAGAAACTGATATTAAATCACTTAAAAAAGCTGCAAGACAAACTTTAGGACCTGAACTTGAAAAAAGAATTCAAACTATTATTGATACTGGTCTGATTGAACTAAATGAAGACTTTAAAATTTATTGGAATAGTTTCCCTATAGCAAAATTATCCAAAGGAAATGACTATTTAAACCCAAATATTGAACTTGTTGTTGATGAAATAATAGAAGAAAATCAAAAACAAAAATTAAGTGAATATATAAATAAATGGATAAAAAATAAAATTAGCACAATATTAAAGAGTCTTGTTGATTTAAAAAATCTTAAAGAAAAGAATTCTTCTATTAAAGCCTTAGCTTATCAATTATATGAAAATAATGGAGTATTAAAAAGAGATCAAGTTTCTGAATACATAAAAAAACTTGGACAAAATGAGAGAAAAATTTTAAGAGATTTAGGAGTAAAATTTGGAAGATATCATATTTTTTTATATCAATTAATAAAACCAGAACCTGTATCTTTAAGAACGCTATTATGGAAAAATTTTCATCAGAAATATTATAATTTAAAGCCACCTACTTTTGGTCTTAATTTTTTAGACGATAAAGACTCTAAAAATAAAAATTTTATGTTGCTTTGTGGATTTGAAAAATTTGATACAATTTTTGTTAGGATTGATATTTTAGAAAGATTATTTGTGCAAATAATAAACTCAGACTTAAAAGAAAATAAAGAAATAAAAGTAATTCCAGAAATGTTAAATCTTTTAGGTTGTAGCAAAGATAATTTCAAAAAACTTTTACAAAAAATGGGGTATAAAATTTTTGATAAAAAAGATGAAATATTTTTTAAATATAACCCTATTAAAAAATTCAAAAAAAATGAAAACAAAAAACCTTCTAACGAAAGTCCTTTTAAAATATTAAAAAATTTAAATCTTAATTAATTATTATGTTTTTTAAAAATGAAGAAAATAAAAAAGAAAATAATTTTTTAATTAATATTTGTGCATTATTGATTCATGCGGCCAAAATTGATGAAAAATATACTAATAAAGAAGAAGAAATTATTAAGAAAACTCTTATAGAGTTAGGCATAAATAAAGATAATATAGCAACTACAATTAAAGATGCAAAAATCATAGAAGAAAATTCTATTCAAATTTTAGATTTTACTAAAGAAGTAAAAAATTTATCAGAACAAGATAAAATTAAAATAGTTGAGGCATTGTGGTCTATTATTTATTCAGACAAAGATGCTGATTTATATGAAACTAATTTAATGAGAAGACTTGCAGGATTGCTTTATATTGATAATAAAACTATGGGAGATATTAAGGATAAATTTAAAAAAAAAATATAATGACTTATATTGTTAATGACAAATGTATTAAATGTAAATTAACTGACTGTGTTGATGTGTGCCCAGTTGATTGCTTTTATGAAGGCAAAAATATGCTTGTAATTAAACCCGATGAGTGTATAGATTGTGGCGTTTGCGAACCAGAATGTCCGGTTGATGCGATTACAGCAGATACAGAGCCTGGAAGTGAAAAATGGTTAGAGATCAATACGAAATATTCAGAGATCTGGCCGAATATAAGTGAGAAAAAAGATCCTCCAGCGGATCATGAGAAATTTAAAAATGAAGAAAATAAGTACGAAAAATATTTTAAAGAAAATCTTTAAAAGTAAAAATAAAAAAAAAGTTACTAAGCCTAAAACTTCAAAAATAAAAAAAATTACTAAGTCTAAAATTTCAAAAATAAAAAAAGTTAGTAAGTCTAAAATTTCAAAAATAAAAAAGGTTAATACTAAAAAAATTAAAAAGAAAGCTAAAGTAAATGAAGTAAAAATTGAAACTAAAATAGATAATTTAAGAATTCCTAAAAATAATGAAATTAAACCTGAAATTAAAAAGGTAAAAAAACAAGAAACTGCGAAAAAAGAATATAAAATTAAAGATCACGTTGTTTATCCAAAACATGGAGTAGGTATAATTAAAGAATTCAAAAAAATTGTAATAGGTGGCATAGATGTAGAATGTTACATTATTGATATTAAGAAAGAAAAATTAGAATTAAAATTTCCAGTAAACAAACAATCATTACTAAGACCTTTAGCAACTATTAACCAAATAAATAAATGTGTTTCTATTCTTAAAGGCAAACCAAAAATAAAAAGATCTATGTGGAGTAGAAGAGCCCAAGAATATGAGGCTAAAATTTCATCTGGAAAAATTTATGAATTAGCTGAAGTTGTAAGAGATTTAAATAAAGGTGATGATATTATGGTTGATCAATCCTATAGTGAAAGACAATTATTTGAAAAGGCATATGAAAGAATTTTAACTGAATTTCAAGTTGTGCTTGATTTATCATTGGAAGATTCACAAAAAAAATTAGATAAGGCCCTAAAAAGAAATTTAGATAAACAATCTAAAACTTTAGCTGATACACCGAAAGTTCAAACTACAGATTTGCCAGAAGAAGAGCCTGTTTCTGAAACAGAAGAAGAGCCTTTAGAGGAATAAAAAAAAACGCCTCACATACAAATTGTAATGAGAGGCGCTTTTAATAAAGATTACTAAGTTACTATCTTCTTCTTCTTTTCTTAGCCTTTTTCTTTTTAGCTTTTTTCTTAGTTTTCTTTGCAGCTTTTTTTCTTCTTTTAGCCATCTTTAGCTCCATGTTAAAGTTAAACGAATCAATTGATTCGTTATTAATATATTTTTATTTTTTTATATAAGTTATGTCAATTCTTTAATTAAATTGAAAAATTATTAAAAAATTTTTTTTTATTTTTTATTTTTTTTTAATTTTATTTAATTAATTTAGTTAATGTTTATGCGGATAATATACAACTTAAAAAATATAATTTAATAAAGTTTTTCCAATTGATTTTTATATTTTTCTATAACTTTTTTTCTTTTTACTTTCATTGTTGGTGTCATTAAACCATTTTCTATAGAAAAATTTTCGTCTATTAATTGAATTTTTTTTATTTTTTCTAACAAAGTTAATTTTTTATTAATTTTATCAATTACATTATTAATTTTTTCTTTTTCTTTTAAAAAATCTTTACTTGGTACTATTAATGCAACCAAATAATTTTTTTTATCTCCATAAACCATACATTGATCAATTTCTGGTTCATTTGTAATCATATTTTCAATTTTAGCTGGTGAAATATTGTCTCCTCCTGCGCTTACAATAATATCTTTTTTCCTGTCAGTAATTTTTAAATAACCATCTTCTGGATCTATTTCTCCTATATCACCTGTATGAAGCCATCCATCAATAATTACTTTGTCGGTTTCTTCTTTTTTGTTCCAATATCCCAACATTACATTTTCACCTTTAACTAAAATTTCTCCATCATTAGCAATTTTTACTTTGTTTCCTTTAAAAGGAGGACCAACAGTTTCTACTTTTATCTTGTGTATAGGATTACAACTTACTACTGGGGATGTTTCAGTTAAACCATAACCTTGAAGTGTAGGTAGTCCTACAGAATTCAAAAATTCTCCAATTTCTTTATCTAAAGCACCTCCACCAGAAACAAAAGCTTTTAAATTTCCACCAAACTGCTTTTTTATTTTTTTTCTAACTAATGCTTCAACTATTAAATTTAGTAATTTTTCAGAAAATGTCATTTTTTGATTTAACAATTTTTTTTTACCCAATCGAAGAGTTGCATGAATTAATTTAGCTTTAAAACCTGTTTGTTTTTTTAGGTTAATATTAATTTTATTATAAAGATTTTGATAAAATCTTGGTACAGCTGTCATAATTGTAGGTTTTGCTTCAGATATATTTTCTAAAAGTTTTTCAATTTTTTCAGCATAGAAAACTTTTGCTCCAACAGCTATCTGAGCAAATTGTACACTATGTTCATAGGAATGAGAAAGAGGAAGCCAAGTTAAAAATACTGGTCTTGAATTAAATAATGGTTTCATAATTTCACAAGCTCCTACAAGATTATTTAAAATTCCACCATGACTCAAAATTACTCCTTTAGGATTCCCACCAGTTCCTGAAGTATAAATTATACAAGCAGGTGATGTTCTTTTTAATTTATTATTTTGGATTTTATCTTCTTCTAATAAAATATTTTTTAATATTGAACTAAAATCCAAATATTTTTCTTTGTCATTTAAATTTAAATTGTTAATTACATTATTAACTTCATCTAATGTAATAACTTTTTTAATAAAATGTTTTTCATTAATAGTATTACTTAATTTTTTTAGCATTTCATTATTTGAAACTATAACTAAACTAGGCTCACAATCTTCAATTAAGTACTTATAATCCTCTTCTGTATATGTTGTATAAGCAGGTACCGTAATTCCACCTGATAACATGATTGCTAAATCAGAAATAAACCATTCAGGTCTATTCTCTGATACTAAAAGACATCTATCGCCTTCTTTTATGTTTTCTTTTATTGTTTTTGATAGTTTTAAAATATTTTTTTGTGTTTCTTCCCATGTATATGTTTTTTTATTATTTGGATTTAACCATTCCAAAAAAATACTTTTTTTATTTTGTTTATCTACTTGATAAGAAAATAATTCAATTAAACTGTTTAAACTATCTAAATTCATAATCTTTTGGTGGGCGAAGAGAGAATCGAACTCTCACTTCTTGCGAAACACGATTTTGAGTCGTGCGCGTCTACCAGTTCCGCCATTCGCCCTTTATATATTAATTAAATAATATTTTAAATAGTATAAGAACTAAAATTATAATAAAACCAAAAAATGTTTAATAGACTTTACAAAAAATGTTTAATTTTAGCAGCACATAAAAGTTCAAATTTTTTTTTGGGCCTTGTATCGTTTGTTGAAAGTTCTTTCTTTCCTATACCTCCAGATGTCATGATTATCCCTATGGTTATAGCAAAAAAGAAAAGTTACTTAAAAATCTTTTTTATAGCATCAATATTTTCAGTCTTAGGAGGTGTTTTTGGTTATATGCTTGGTGCTATCTTTTTTGATTTAGCAATAAATGTAATAGAATTTTATGGATATGAAAACAAAGTTGATATTTTAAAAAATAATTTGTCTGAAGGTGAAGGTTTTCTTGCTTGGTTGAGTATTCTTTTTTTGGCTGGTTTTACTCCTTTGCCATATAAAGCATTCACTATCGCAAGTGGATTAATCGGTTTCAATATATTAATATTTATAATAGTAAGTTTAATATCAAGAAGTCTAAGATTTTTCATTATCTCATATCTATCTTATAAATTTGGTGATTTATTTACAGAATTTATGAATAAGCATGGATCAAAATGGTTTACTATTTTAGGCTTATTGTTAATTTTAATATTTGTTATCCTTCTTTTAATTTTAAAATTTAATGCTTAATTTAGACAAAAAAAATTTAATTAAAATTACTTTTTTAGTAAGTTTATTTGCATTAATTTTTGCTTACTTCGTCGAATATGTTCTAGGTTACCAACCTTGCAATCTGTGTTTAATTGAAAGAATACCTTACTTGTTAGCACTAATTATAATCATAATTAACTATAAGTTTAATCATTTGGAAAAATATTTAATACTTTTATTAATATTTGTTTTTTTAACTGGTACATTAATATCATTATATCATTTGGGTATAGAACAAGGTTTTATTGAAGAATCTCCTTTGTGTGATCTAAAAAATAGTTCAAAAATCTTATCTAAAGAAGCAATATTAAAACAATTAGAAGAAAGGATTGTTAGCTGCAAAGATGTAGCATTTAAAATTTTTGGTTTTTCACTTACAACTTTTAATATAATTATATCTTTAATAATAACTATAGTTTTTACAAAAATATATTTAACACATGAAAAAAACAAATAAAAAAAAAGTTGAAGAGTTTATAAGAGTGGACCACGCTGGCGAGCGTGGTGCTATAAAAATATATGAAGGTCAATTACTAGCTTTAAATACTTTTATTAAAAATGATAAATTAAAAAAAACAATTAAAGATATGAAAGAGCATGAAAAAGAACATTGTAATTATTTTGAAAATGAAATTAAAAAAAGAAATATTAAACCTACAAAACTATTACCTTTGTGGGATTTATTAGGTATTGGATTAGGATTTAGCTCAACTATTCTTGGAAATAAAGCTGCTATGTTATGTACAGCCTCAGTTGAAGAAGTTATCCAAGAGCACTACGCAAATCAAATAAAACAACTTAATTCAGATGAAAAAAAATTAAAAAATAAAATTATTAAATTCAGAGAAGATGAAATAGCCCATAAAGATATAGCTTATGAAGAAGGTGCAACTAAAGAAGGTCTTTATTCAATATTAGATAAAATTATTAAAACAGGTTCAAGAATTGCTATAAATATATCTGAAAAAATCTAAGTTTCTAACTCAACATCCCAATATAAATAATCCATCCAACTTTTGTGCAAAAAGTTTGGGGGGAAATTTTTACCATTTTTATGAAGATCTTCTGTAGAAGGTCTAAACGGATTTTGATTTAATTTCATTCCAGAATATTTAAGCAATTTCCCACCTTTTTTTACATTACACAATGAACAAGCAGTAACGACATTGTCCCAATTGGTTTGACCACCTTTTGATCTTGGTAATAAATGATCAAAAGTTAATTCTTCATTACTTCCACAATATTGGCATGAAAACTTATCTCTTAAAAATACATTAAATCTTGTAAAGCTTGGTTTTGTTTGAGGTATAATATAATCTTTTAAAGCAATAACACTTGGCAATTGCATAGTAAATGAAGGACTTCTTATAGTTCGATCATAATTACTTACAATAATTACTCTTTCTAAAAAAACTGATTTTACAGTATCTTGCCAAGACCATAAAGATAAGGGATAATAACTTAATGGTCTATAGTCCGCATTAAGGACTAATGCTGGACATTTTTCTAATGAAACGTCTTGTTCAAAAAAATTATTCATCAATCTTTTTTAACTCAGTTAAGTAATTTTATCAATAATTAGTAATATTAAAATTTTTTTAAAATATAATTTAGAGCTGTACTTGATGCCTCTATAGGAATATGATGATCACAATTTTTAATTAATAATGTTTGAACCTCTACATTATTTCTTATTAAAAAATCTTTTGCTTCCAGTAAGTGTGTTGATGGCACTACCTGATCCATATCTCCATGAATCAATAAAGTTTTTGTAGAATTTTTTATTCTATCCTTTAAATTATCTTTATCAATAATTTTTCCAGAAAATCCTACAATGCAGGAAAAATTTTCTTCTGCAGTAAGTCCAACATTTAATGACATCATGCATCCTTGACTAAAACCAGATAAACATATTTGATTATTAGTTAAATTAAATTCTTTTCTAATTTCTCTAATAAATTGATTAATTTTATTTTCAGCTTTAATTGACTGTTGTAATATATATTCAGGATCTTCTTTAGTTAAGTCAAACCATTGATAA
Organism: uncultured Pelagibacteraceae bacterium; assembly: GCA_902579105.1. Taxonomy (GTDB): domain Bacteria; phylum Pseudomonadota; class Alphaproteobacteria; order Pelagibacterales; family Pelagibacteraceae; genus Pelagibacter. Next base: position 111,651 of record CACHFM010000001.1, read on the forward strand.
CCTGAAGGATTTATAGAGCAGGCTTCATGTCCATTTGGACAAATAAATACTGTGTTAGGCATATGTCTCTTCCAATTTAAAGATAACATACTTATATCTTTACCGTCTCCTCCATATCCATGAAGTAAAATAACAGCATTCTTAATTTCAATTTCTTTTTCAGGTTTAATTATTATGGAATCTAAACAAAATGACATATTTAATTAATTATAATCTTTAAGCCAATCAATAAATTTTTTATCATTAAAGTCAATGGAACCAATTATTCTTGCAAATTCTTCTCCATTCTTATTAATAAATATTGAAGTTGGAATTCCGCGTAATGAAAATATTTTAGAAAGAGTTACTGGTGCATCAAAGTAAGATTCAAAATTTTTAATATTTAAATTTTTAAAAAAATTATTAACTTTTTTAGGATTTTCTTTACTAATATTAATTGCAAAAATCTTTAAATTATTTAATTCAGGATTAACTTGAAGTCTATCTAGAGACGGCATTTCTTCTTTGCAAGGTTCACACCAAGTTGCCCAAAAATTTAATATAATTAGATTTTCATTAAAATCTTTAATATTAATTTTTTGACTATTTTTGTCTAAAAAAATTACATTATTGTATATTTTTGGGTGTTTATGAATAATAATATTTTTTATTTCAGGTAATTCATTGGCCATTACATTTGTTATGAAAAAAATAAATAATATTAAAAATCTCATGTTAAATAGGTATAATTAAATATCATGACAAAAAATAAAAACAACCAGGCAATATGGAACACTCGAATTAAAAAAAGCGCTTCAACTTTATTTCAAAAGGTCGGTAATTCTATAAATATAGATAAAAGACTTTATAAAGAAGATATCCAAGGATCAATTGCTCATGTCGAAATGTTGTTTAAACAAAAAATAATTTCATTTAAAATTAAAAATAAAATTATCTATGGTTTAAATAAAATAGAAAAAGAAATTTCGAATAAAAAATTTGATTTTAATAAGAAATATGAAGATATTCATATAAATATTGAAAAAAGACTTTTCCAAATCATTGGAGAAGAAGCAGGATATATCCACACAGCAAGATCAAGAAATGATCAAGTAATTACAGATTTTAAAATTTGGATAAGATCTGCAACGAAAGAAATTAATATTAATTTAGATAAAGTAATTAAAAGTACAATAAAATTAGCTGAAAAAAATATTGATACTATTATGCCTGGTTTTACTCATCTTAAAAATGCTCAAGCTATTTCTTTTGCTCATTACTTGATGGCTTATGTTGAAATGTTTAGTAGAGACAAAAAAAGATTTTTAAATAATTTAGATAACTTAGAAGAAAGTCCTTTGGGAGTTGCTGCCTTAGCAGGAACTTCTTTCAACATTGATAGAAATTATACTGCCAAAAAACTTGGTTTTAAAAAACCTACTAATAATTCAATCGATACAGTTTCAGATAGGGATTTCGTTTTAGATTTTTTATACTCAGTCTCAGTTTGCTCTATGCATATTTCTAGAATTTCTGAAGAGTTGATCATTTGGAATTCAGAAGGTTTTAGCTTAATAAATTTATCGGATAAAATTGTAACTGGATCATCAATAATGCCACAAAAGAAAAATCCAGATATGCTTGAATATTTAAGAGGAAAAACTGGCAAAACTTATGGAAATTTATTTTCTATGCTTACAATTCTAAAAGGTTTGCCAATATCATATTTTAAAGATCTTCAAGATGATAAGGAGATTGTTTTTCAATCTAATGATAATCTAATTAATTGTCTTAAAGTATTTGATGAAATTCTAAAAAATTCTAGCTCTAATAAAAAGCGTATGCTAGAACTTGCTAATTCTGGATACATTACTGCAACAGACTTAGCTGATTATTTAGTAAAAAATCACTCAATGTCATTTAGAAAAGCTTATCAAAAAACTGCTTCAATAGTTAATTTTGCAGAAAAAAAGAAAAAAAATCTTGGTGATCTAACAATAGAAGAATTAAAAAAAATTGAACCAAAACTAACAAATGATGTCTTAAAAGTGTTTGATTTAAAGAATTCTATTAATTCTAAAAAATCATATGGTGGAACATCTTTTGATAATATTAAAAAAATGATAATGAAATATAAAAAACAAAAATGATTAAAAAAATTTTTCTAACTTTATTATTTTGTTGCATAATCGTTTCTTGTGGAAAAAAAGGAGAACCAGAATATGATGACCTTAAAAAAAAGGCGAAAATGCAAACTTTCCTCACTAATGAGGCTTAATGAAATATATTAATAAAAAACTAAAAATTGAAAGTATTAATATACAAAATATTGCTAAAAAATTTGGTACACCAGCTTATTGCTATTCATACAAACAATTAAAAGAAAATATTAATAATTTTAAAAAAAATTTTAAATCATTTTCTCCATTAATATGTTTCGCAATTAAATCTAATACTAATGTAAATTTAATTAAAGAAATAAAGAAATTTGGATTAGGAGCAGATGTAGTATCAATGGGAGAGCTTATGATGGCTATTAAAGCTGGAATAAATCCAAAAAAAATTATTTTTTCAGGAGTTGGCAAAACATCTAATGAAATAAGTTATGCAATTGATAAAAAAATATTTTTAATTAATGCTGAGTCAAAAAGCGAAATCATGGAAATTAATAGAATAGCGAAATTAAAAAGAAAAAAAATACAAATTGGTATTAGATTAAATCCCAATACAGATGCAAAAACTTTAAATCAAATTTCAACTGGAAAAAAAGAAAACAAATTTGGTGTTAATAAAAAAACATTTTTTGAAATAATTAATAACTTTAAAAATTATAAAAATATTGAACTAAAATGTCTTAGTGTACATATTGGAAGCCAAATTTTAGATCATAAACCATATGAAAAAATGTTAAATGTTGTAAGCAAAATTTTAAACCAAACAAACCATAAATTTGAATTTATTGATCTAGGAGGTGGCATGGGTATTTCTTATGATGATAATAGTAAAAAACTTAATTATAAAAAATATAATATTGCAATCAAAAGATTTTTAAAAAATCACAAATCAAAAATAATATTTGAACCAGGTAGATCAATCGTAGGAAATATAGGTATTTTGATCTCAAAAATAATTTATATTAAAGAAACTGAAAAAAAAAATTTTATTATTCTAGATGCGGCTATGAATGATCTAATGAGACCTGCATTATATGGGACTAATCATAAAATATTACCATCAATAAAAACAAATATAAATTCTAAGAAAACTTATGAATTTGTTGGTCCAATTTGTGAAAGTACAGATAAATTTACAACATTAAAAAATTTTCAAAAATTAAAAGAAAAAGATCTTATCGTAATATGTGATGTTGGTGCATATGGAATGTCACTAAGCTCCAATTACAATCTAAGACCTAAAGCTATAGAATTATTAATTAAAACATCAAAAATTATAGTTATTAAAAAAAGACAAAAGCACAAAGATTTAATGTAGCTTTTGATAAAAATGATTAAAAGCTCAATATTTTCAATTTTCTTTTTTACTGGAATAATTATTATTTCATTAATTTTTTTACCTGCATTTTTTTTACCCCAGAAAATTGTTTTATTTGGAGGAAAATTAATGGGTTATTGGGCTAGTTTTTGTTTAAAGTTTTTTTTATCAACAAAGATTATAATTAAGGGCAAAGAGAATATCGTTAGAGATGAAAAATTTTTTATTGCATCATCGCATCAATCAATGTTTGAAACATTTTTCTTACAAACTGTATTTAATTCACCGGTCTTTATTTTAAAAAAAGAATTACTTCTAATTCCTATTTTTGGTTGGTATTTGAAAAAAATTGGATCTATTTCTATTAAGAGAAATAAAGTTACGAAAGATAATTTGGGATTTTTTCATGATATTTCTCTATTAATTGCTAATTCAAAACGACCAATTATAATTTTTCCTCAAGGAACAAGAAGTTTACCTAATGAAAGAACTCCATTTAAGAAAGGAGCTTCAAGAATTTATGAAGAATTAAAAATTACTTGTCAACCAGTTGCGATTAATTCCGGTTATGTTTGGCCTAAAAAAGGCATAAAGCATAGCAATAGAACTATTACTATTTCAATTTTAAAACCAATAAATGCAGGAATTTCAAAAAATGAATTTATTAAAATTTTAGAAAACAATATTTATTCAGAACTTGATTTATTAAACTAACCTTTCATTGGCATTACAACAAATATACTATCAAAGTCTCCTGGATCCTTTATTAAAGCCGGTGATCCTGAGTCATTAAAATATATTTCAACTCTTTCTCCGTCTAATTGAGATGCAATATCTATTAAATATTTTGAATTAAAACTTATTTCTAAATCATGATCAAATTTTACATTTAATGTTTCCTTACCATCTCCACTATTTGAATTATTAACTGAAAGATCCAGTTTATCTTTTGATAAATTAAATTTTACACCATCTTTTTTATCTAATGATACTGATGCTACTCTATCAACTGAATTTAAAAATAGCTTTAAATCAATCTCTAATTTTTTTTGATTATTTTTAGGTATTACCTGTATATAATTTGGAAATTTTCCATCAATAAGTTTAGAAATTAATACACTATTATTTAATTCAAATTTAATTTTAGATTTAATATTAGAGATTTTAACATCTCCATCGTAACTATCCAGTAATGAACATAACTGAAAAATAGTTTTTTTTGGTAATATAATAGATTCAAAATCAATTTTTTGATCAAGTCTTATTTTTGAAATGGACATTCTATGACTATCAGTTGCAACTGCTGTTAAATAATTTTTATCTTCAACTTCATTTTGATGTAAATATATACCACTTAGGTAATGTCTGGTCTCGTCATTTGAAACTGAAAATTTACACTTATTTAATAATTTTAAAAGTTGTTTTGATTTTATAATAAATTCATTATTATTAAAATTTTCATCCGTTAAAGGAAAATCCGTTGCACTGATACAGTTTAGATTAAAAATAGATTTTTCAGACTCAACTTGTAGTTTGCTAATATCAGTTAAAGATAAATTAATTTTTTTACCAGAAGAAAATTTTCTAACAATATCATACATAATTGAAGAAGTTGTTGTGGTTTTTCCTTCTTCTAATATTTCAACATTATTTAAATGATGAATAAATATTAAATCTAAATCTGTAGCTGTAATAGTTAACTTTGAACTACTAGCATCCAATAAAATATTTGATAAAATTGGTAATGTACTTCTTTTTTCAACAACCCCCTGACAATAATTTAATGCATGTTGAAGATCTTGTTGATTAACATTAAATTTCATTTTATTTATTATTATATAGTATCTGATTTTTTAACTTATTAATGTTATCAACCATCTCTAGATCTTTTTGTTTAATCGTTTCGATAGTTTTAACTGAATGAATTATGGTTGTATGATCTCTATTAGAAAATTCTCTACCTATTTCTGGTAAAGACTTTGATGTTAAAATTTTAGTCAAATAAATAGCGACTTGTCTAGGTCTAACTAAATATCTTGATCTTCTAGAAGATAACATCTCGTTTTTACTTATTTTAAAAAACTTACAAACTATAGTTTGTATTAAATCTATTGTTACTTTATTTTCAGCTAAATTTATTAGATCCTTTAGGACAACTTTTGTTTCAGATAAATTTGGTACTTTGTTATAAATTCTTGAAAATGAAACTACTCTATTTATTGCTCCAACTAACTCTCTTACGCTTGTAGTAATCTCATTACTTATAAAATTTTGAATTTCTTCAGAAATTTCTAATTGATCAACATATAAACTATTTAACTCTTCTGTTTTCTTTTTAACAATTTTTTTTCTTAGTTCGTTATCTGGTTTTTGAATATCAACCACTAAACCACCTGAAAATCTTGATTTAATTCTTTCCTGTATTCTTAACAATTTATTTGGTGCTCTATCAGCTGATACAATTATTTGTGAGCCTTTATCTAATAGAGAATTAAAAGTATGAAAAAATTCTTCCTGCATAACTTCCTTACCACTAATAAACTGAATATCATCTATCAATAAAATATCTGTATTTCTAAAATATTCTTTAAATTTTACCATATCGTTTGATTTAATAGATTTAACAAACTGATACATAAAACGCTCTGCAGAAATAAACATTACTTTATTATTTTTTTTTAATTCTAAACCTATAGAATTTAGTAGATGAGTTTTTCCCATTCCAACTCCTCCATAAATATAAAGTGGATTATAATGAGATATATTTTCTGAAACCTTAAGAGATGCTTCGTAAGCAAGCTTGTTACTTGAACTAGTTATAAAATTTTCAAATCTTTTATTTGGATCTATTCTATTATACTGAAGATAAGAGTCTTTAATAAAAGAAATGTTCTCATTTTTATTAGAATTTTTTTCAATTACTTCTTTCTGAATTTTATCTATTTTTTCATTTACTATTTTAAATTCAATTCTAATTATATCTTTCTTAAAAATTCGAATAATCTGTAAGATTTGATCTAAATATCTTGAAGTAATCCAATCTCTAATAAATCTAGTTGGAACAGACAATAATAAATAATTATTAAATTCATCAACAAAGGTTATTTTTCTAAGCCAACTTTCATAAATATCTAAACCTAATTTTATCTTCATTTCATTTTGAACTAAATTCCAGTCAAAGTTTTCAGATTTAAAATTATTTATATTTTTTTCAGTATTTATTGATTTATTCATAACCTATGGGAAAACTCAGTTAGAACTAATTAATAAAATTTGCAACAATTATATAAAAAAATTTAAAAAAAAATAAAATCTATGATTGTAGATTTTAATTTAATAAAAAATTTAAAAAAAAAATTTATTTAATTTAAAAAAATTTAAAATTTAAAATTGAATCAAATGCAGATTGAATCAAATACAAATTGAATTAAGAAGTATTAAATATTTACTAAATCTAAATATAGTAATTTTATTAAATAACAGGATATATAGTGTAGATACTAAAAGTTGTTATATTAGTTTTAGAAATTTTATCGTCTAGATTGCAGAAATTCTTTTTGTTATTCTCGAAACATTTCTTGATGCGTTTTTTTTCTTAATAATGCCAGTCTTAGCAACTTTCATTAATTCCGAATTTAGTTTTGGTAAGAATTTTAAAGCCTCTGCTTTCTTCTTATCTTCAATTAAAATATTCATTTTCTTTAAAGCATTTCTAAATCTACTCTTTCTAGCTTTATTTACCGCTGTTTGCTTAGAAATTCTTCTAATTCTCTTAATTGCTGATTTTGTGTTTGCCATGTTTGCAGGGGTATAACTTGAGAATTTAAAGTGGTCAATAAAATAATTAATTATTTTTGACAAGAATCACAAAAAAAAGTTGATCTATTGGAACTAATCTTTTTTTTTATATAATGTTCACATTTTAAATTTTTACATTTACTTCCTTCTTGCTGATAAACTTTAAAATTTTTTTGAAAACCTCCTTTTAATCCTGATATATTTTTAAAATCTCTAATGCTAGATCCTCCCTTACTGATAGCCTTAAGAAGAATTTTTTTAGAATTTAATATTATTCTTTGACATTCATTTTTAGTTAATAATTTTGCTTTTTTAAATGGATTTATTCTACTCAAAAATAAAATTTCACTTGCATATATATTGCCAATTCCTGAAACAAATCTCTGATCAAGTAAAAAACTTTTTATATCTTTATTTTTATTTTTAAAAAAATTATACACATAAGTTAAATTAAAATTTTTATCAAATGGTTCTGGTCCTAGATGATTAAATCTTTTTTTTAAGTCCAAGCTATCTTTTATAATTTGAAAAAAACCAAAACGTCTTGGATCATTATAAATTACTTTAAAATTATTAAAAATTATTTCTAAATGATTATGTTTTGATGGAAGAAAAGGTGATTGATAAAAACTGGTATTTGTAATTTTATTAATCTTTTTATTATCAACAATATGAATTGTGCCTGACATACCCAAATGAATTAGACAATAACTACCTTGAGACAAATGTATAATTAAATATTTTGAAAATCTTCCTACTTTAATTATTTTTTTATTATTTAGATAACTGTTAAAATTTAAAGGTATTTTAAATCTTAAATTCCTATTTCTAATTATTACTTTTTTAACCTTTTTTTGTTTAATTTTTTTATCTAGAGACTTTCTAACAATTTCTACTTCTGGTAATTCTGGCATTTGACACTATATTGAATATATATTTTTTTTTATGCAACAAAATCTTCAAAATAAAAAAGGGCTAGTAGAAGGTGTGTTTAATCAAGTCTACAGCAAATATGACTTGATGAACGACTTTATGTCTCTTGGCATACATCGTTTTTGGAAAAAAAGTCTTATTAATATGATGAACCCATCTTTAAATAAAAAATTAATTGATGTTGCATGTGGTACTGGAGATATTGGTAAACTTTTTTTGGATAGTACTAATAAAGATAATAAAATTACATGTATTGATCCAAATAAAGAAATGATAGGGCAAGGAAGACAAAAACTGTCAAAATATAAAAATATTGAATGGATAATCTCTCCAGCAGAAAAATTACCATTGCCTAATAATACATTTGATTTTTATACTATTAGTTTTGGTTTACGTAATACTAAAGACCTAAATAAAGCTCTTGCAGAAGCTTATAGAGTATTAAAACCTGGTGGTCGTTACTTATGTTTAGAATTTTCTAAAATTCAAAATTCTAATCTAGATTTTATTTATAAAAAATATTCAAAATTTATTCCAATATTGGGGAAATTTGTTGTTGGTGAAAAAGAACCTTATAAATATTTGATTGATAGTATTGAAAAATTTGTAAATCAAGATGAATTAATTGAATTAATGAAGAATAATAAATTTAAAAAATGTTCTTATAGAAATTTTTCTGGAGGCATTGTGTCAATTCATAGTGGATGGAAATTTTAATGATTAATAAGTTTATAATTCTATTTAAATTAGCAAGAAAAGTTGCAAAATCTGATATCCTTAATATTGCCACTAAATTTAAAAAACCTCCTCTAGTAATTAAATTATTTTTTCAACTCTTATCATTCTCATTTAAAAAGAGAGATCAAAATGACTTCAATAAAGATGAAGGTGAAAGACTTTCTGCTTCTTTAGAGTCTATGGGAACAACCTTTATAAAACTAGGACAATTCTTAGCCACAAGACCAGATATTATTGGTGAAGAACTATCAAATAAACTTGAAAAATTACAAGATCGTCTCCCACCATTTTCTATTAATCAAGCAAGAGAAATTATTAAAAATGATCTTGGTGAGGATACATATAATTCAATAATTGACTTAAGTGAACCTGTTGCAGCTGCATCGATTGCTCAAGTTCATAAAGCAAAAATAAATGACAATGGAACGATTAAAGATGTGGCAATAAAAATTTTACGACCAGATATTAAAAAAATATTCAATGAAGAAATAGATGCCATAATGCTTTTTGCTTTCATTATTGAGACTTTAATAAAAAAAACAAAAAGATTGAAACTTGTTGAGGTAGTCTTTTTATTAAAAGAAATAACTAATCTTGAAATGGATCTAAGATTTGAAGCGGCAGCTGCTAATGAATATGCAGAAAATACAAAAAACGACACAGGATTTAAAGTTCCTCAAATATATTGGAATTTTACAAGTGAAAATGTAATGACATTAGATTGGATTAATGGAATTTCTATAAGAGAAACTGAGGAACTTAAAAGAAGAAAATTAGACCCTAACAAAATTGCTGAAGATATTATTCAACACTTCTTAAGACATGCAGTTAGAGATGGATTTTTTCACGCAGATATGCATCAAGGAAATATTTTTATTGATAATAATGGTCAAATAGCACCTATTGATTTTGGAATAATGGGTAGACTAGACAAAGCTAGCAAAAGATTTTTAGCTGAAATTTTATTTGGATTTATTCAAAGAGATTATAAAAAAGTTGCAGAAGTTCATTTGATAGCAGGTCTGGTGCCTAATAATGTTCCAATTGATGACTTGGCTCAAGCCTTAAGATCAATAGGAGAGCCAATATTTGGACAATCAGTAAAAGACATATCTGGTGGTAAACTCTTAAAACAATTATTTGATGTAACTGAAAAGTTTAATATGCAAACTCAACCTCAACTGTTAATGTTACAAAAAACTATGGTAGTAGTTGAAGGTGTAGCAAGAAAATTAAACCCAGATACAAATATATGGATAACTTCAAAGCCAGTGCTTGAAAGTTGGTTAAAGGAAACAAAAGATCCAATAAGCAACTTTAATGAAACATTAAAAAATACTTCTGAAGTAATTAAACGATTACCAGAATTTCCAGAAATTATGGATAAAGCTAATCAGGCTTTAACTTTTCTAGCTAGTGGACAAATTCCTCAAAACTCAAACTCTTATAATGCTTTAAATAATAAAAAATCTGAAATGATTGCTTTTAGAAATCAGTCTATTATTGGATTATTAGTTCTTGTAATTTTTGGACTATTGGTATTTTAATTCTGCAAATGAAAAATCTGTTAAATAAAAAAATTTTATTCATAATATGTGGAGGTATTTCTGCATATAAAAGTCTTGAAACAATAAGGCTTTTTAAAAAGAATGGTGCAGAAATAAAAACCATCCTTACTGCGAGTGCAAAAGAATTTGTTACTCCACTTTCAGTAACATCTCTTTCTCAAGGTAAAGTTTATAGCGATTTATTCAACGTAGAAAATGAATCAGAAATGGATCATATTTCTCTTTCAAGATGGGCTGATGTAATTTTGATTGCACCTGCAACGGCAAATACAATCTCAAAATTAGCTCAAGGAACAACTGATGATTTGGCATCAACTGTAGTTTTAGCTTCTGATAAAAATATTATTTTAGCTCCTGCAATGAATGTAAGAATGTGGGAGCACCCAACTACTAAAATAAATTTAAAAAAACTTAAAGAATTTGGATATAAAGTAATTGGTCCAGAAATTGGCGATATGGCATGTGGAGAATATGGTGAGGGTAAAATGTCAGACCCATTAATTATCGCTAAAGAAATAGACAAATATTTTTTAATTCAGAAAAATAGTAAAAAATTTAAAGCTTTAGTTACAGCAGGTCCAACAAACGAATATATAGATCCTGTTCGATTTATTACAAATAAATCGAGTGGTAAACAAGGATATGAACTAGCTAAATCACTATTAAAAAAAGGTTTTGATACCACGTTAATATCTGGTCCCACTAATCTTGAAATTAATAATGACATTAATCTAATTAAAGTTGAAACAGCAGATGAAATGTTGGTAGCAACTCAAGAAAACTTACCTGTTGATGTAGCTATATTTTCAGCTGCTGTAGCAGACTTTAAAATTGATAAGAAATATCAAATTAAAATTAAGAAACAAGAAAATTTAAATTTAAATTTAGAAAAGAATGTAGACATACTTAACTATATATCTAATCATAATTCAATGAGACCCAAACTTGTTATAGGATTTGCTGCAGAAACAAATGAAATTAATAAAAATGCAGAAGAAAAATTGAATAAAAAGAATTGTGATTGGATAATTTCTAATGATGTATCAGACAAAGATATTGGATTTAATTCTGATTATAATGAAGTTACTATTCATTATAAGAATAAAGATCTTAAAAGAGAAAAACTTTCATATAAAAAAAAATCTGGAATATCTGATGAAGTAGTTGATAGAATAATTGATCAATTAAATTAATGGCAAAAGTTCTTATCAAAAAGTTAGCTTCTTCAGTTGAATTACCCACTTATAAAACAGATGGCGCATCAGGGATGGATTTAATGGCCTTCATAAAAGAATCAATAACCCTTAAACCTAATTCATCATGTTTGGTACCAACAGGTATTTCAGTTGCATTTTCTAGTGATTTTGAAATACAAATAAGACCAAGATCAGGTTTAGCGGCAAAAAACAATATAAGCGTATTAAATACACCTGGAACTATCGATAGTGATTATAGAGGAGAAATTAAAGTGATACTTTTTAACCATAGTAATAGTGATTTTTTAATTAACAACAAAGATAGAATAGCACAAATGATTTTAACTCCAGTTATAAAAATGGATCTTGAGGAAACAGAAAATCTTCCTGAAACAATTAGAGGAGAGGGTGGATTTGGCTCAACTGGAAAATGAGCAGAAAATTAAATAAAAAAGAAATTGAAAAATTTTCAAGACAAATAATCTTAAAAAATATTGGTGTATTAGGACAAAAAAAAATTCTTAGCTCAAAAGTTTTAATAATTGGAATGGGTGGCCTTGGAAGTCCTGCAGCAGATTTTTTGGCCCGATCTGGTGTTGGAACGCTAGGAATAGTAGACTACGATATTATTAGTCTTTCTAACTTACATAGGCAGAGTTTATATGACGAAAAAGAAATAAATCAATCAAAAGTAAAAATGGCCAAAAAAAAATTAAATAAAATTAATTCAAAAGTAAGAGTGAATATTTTTAATTTTAAACTTGATAAAAATAAATTTGAAAAAATTATAAAAAAATATGACTATATAATTGATGGTACTGACAATTTTAAAAGTAAATTTTTAATAAACGATCTATGCCTTAAACATAAAAAATATCTTGTAACAGGCGCAATAAGTAAGTTTGATGGTCACATTTTTACTTTTGATTTTAGGAACAAAAATATTGCCTCTTTAAGAGATTTTTACCAAGAGGAAATTATTACAGATGAGGTATTAAATTGTGAATATGAAGGAATATTGGGAACAGTAGCTGGAATAGTTGGAGTTATGCTTGCAAATGAAGTGTTAAAACAAATTTTAAGTATTGGAAAAAATTTAAACGGATTTATTTTAATTCTAGATTTATTAAATTTAAGTTTTAGAAAAGTAAAAATAAAAAAAAGAAAAAAGTGAAAATAACATCATCAATAAAAAATATTTTTATATTCACTTTTTTAACATTTCTAATCACTTTTAGTAATGCAGATGAGATATTTGTTTCTCTAAAAAAAAATAAAGTGAATGTTCGTTACGGTCCAAGTTTTGACTCAGATGTAAAATATGTTTATAAAAAAATAAATTTACCATTAAAGCAGATAGATAAAAAAGAAAATTTTAGAAGAATAATCGATTTAAAAAATAATAGTGGATGGATACATATCTCTCAATTAAAAAAAAATACTTCTGTCATTGTAACAAATGATAAAATTTTATTTAAAAACCCAACCTCATTTGCAAAACCAATAGCTCAAATTAAAAAAGGGAAATTGCTTATAATTCAAAAATGCGAAAAAAAATGGTGTAAAGTAAATGAAAAAAAATTTTCAGGATGGATAAAAAAAAATAATATTTGGGGCGAAGTTAATTAAGATCAAAACGATCTAGATTCATAACTTTTGTCCAGGCAGAAACAAAATCTTTTACAAATTTTTGAGAAGAATCTTTGCAAGCATAAACTTCTGCAAGAGCTCTCAATTGAGAGTTTGAACCAAAAATTAGGTCTACTCTTGATCCCTTCCATTTATTTTTATTTGATTTTCTATCTTTACCAATAAAATATTGCTCAGATTTATCAGTTTCTTTCCAAGTAGTATTCATATCAAGCAAATTAACAAAATAGTCTGTCGACAGAGTACCTGGATTTTTTGTAAAAACTCCATTTTTAGATTTATCATAATTAGTATCTAAAACTCTCATTCCACCAACAAGAACTGTCATTTCAGGTGCTGTTAGTTGCATTAATTGAGCTTTATCAATTAATTTTTCTTCTGCAGAAACATTTGATTTACCTTTTTTTTGATAATTTCTAAAACCATCAGCTTGTGGTTCTAACAATCCAAATGAGTGAATATCAGTTTGGTTTTGTCTTGCATCTCCTCTACCAGGTAAAAATGGAACGTAAACTTTATGACCTGCCCTTTTTGCAGCAATTTCTATTCCTACATTTCCACCTAATACAATAAGGTCTGCCATTGATACTGATTTATTTTTTGTATCAAATGATTTCTTAATTTTTTTAAGTGATTTAATAACTTTTGTAAGTTGTTTTGGATTATTAACTTTCCAGCTTTTTTGTGGTTCTAATAATATTCTTGCACCATTTGCACCACCTCTTTTATCAGAACCTCTATATGTTGAGGCAGAAGCCCAAGCTGTAGAAACTAGATCCGAAACGGTTATTTTAGATTTTAGAATTTTAGATTTTAAATTTTTAATATCTGCTGATTTAAGTTTATATTTTGGTTTATCTATTGGGTCTTGCCAAATAAGTTCTTCTTTAGGAATCTCACTTCCTAAATAACAAGTTCTTGGACCCATATCTCTATGTGTTAACTTAAACCAAGCTCTTGCAAATGCATCAGCAAACTCATCTGGATTGTTATAAAAATATTTTGATATTGGTCCGTAACTTTTATCCATTCTTAATGATAAATCTGTTGTCTGCATCATTGGAGGATGAATTTTATTTTTATCATGTGCATCAGGAACCATTTTTATTCTTTGACCGTTTTTCTTTGGAGTCCACTGATGAGCGCCTGCAGGACTTTTAGTAAGTTCCCATTCATGGCTAAACAAACAATCAAAATAACCCATATCCCATTTCGTTGGAAATTGAGTCCAAGCTCCTTCAATACCACTGCTTATAGTGTCGAAGCCTTTACCTGATTTATAACTACTATTCCAACCGGTTGATTGATCTTGAATTCTTGAAGCTTCTGGATCAGGTCCTTTATAAGTTTCAGATGCAGCTCCATGCGATTTTCCAAAAGTGTGACCCCCTGCAACTAAAGCAACAGTCTCATAATCATTCATTGCCATTCTTCCAAATGTCTCCCTTATATCATGTGCTGCTAGTAACGGGTCTGGATTTGCATCAGGTCCTTGTGGATTTACATAAATCAAACCCATGTGAGAGGCTCCTAAAGGTTGTTCAAGATCTCTTTTTCCACTATATCTTTTAACACCTAACATTTCTTTTTCAGAACCCCAATAAATATCATCCTCAGGCTCCCAAATATCAACTCTACCTGCACCAAAACCAAAAGTTTTAAAACCCATTGACTCTAATGCAACATTTCCTACTAATATATATAAGTCTGCCCAGGATATTTTTTTTCCATATTTCTGTTTTATTGGCCACAAAAGTAATCTTGCTTTATCTAAATTAACATTATCTGGCCATGAATTTAACGGAGCAAATCTTTGATTACCTGTTCCAGCTCCTCCTCTTCCGTCACCAGTTCTATAAGTACCAGCTGCATGCCAAGCTAATCTTATAAAAAAAGGTCCATAATGACCATAATCTGCTGGCCACCAATCTTGGGAGTCATTCATTAATTTTCTTAAATCTTTTTTAAGTTCTTTAAAATTAAGTTTTTTGAATTCTTTTGAATAATTAAATTTTTTCTCCATTGGATTGGATAAATCAGAGTGTTGACTTAAAATTTTTAAATTTAGGCTATTTGGCCAAAAATCTCTTGCGGTTTGACCCTTTCCAGCAGAATGCTTTGCGGGTGTTCCTATTCCTGTAAATGGACATTTTGATTGTTCTCTTAACATTTATAATCACTTTATAATTATTCTAAACTATAGTCAACAGTTTAGAATGATTATAATTATGTATTTAATAAATAATTTGATTAATTAATTGATTCTAATTCTTAGAAACAACTCTAACAAGAACTTCTACGGATTTAATTTTCTTTCCGGGTATAATTTTTTTTATTTTAATTGGTTCAACCTCATCATTTTCTAAATCAATAAGTTTTCTCTCTTTTTCATCAAAAAAATGATGATGAATAGATGTATTGGTATCAAAATAAGTTTGACTTGAATTTATCGCTATCTCTTTTAGATATCCTTTTTTTTCAAATGCATGAATAGTATTATATATTGTTGCTAATGAAATTTTTTCGCTTACCTTTTCTCTAATAATTTTTGAGAGATCATTTATTGTAAAATGAAAAGTTTTATCAGTATTAAACAATACATCGCATATTTTTAGCCTTTGTTTTGTGGGTCTTAGCCCAGAATTTCTTAATTTTTCAATAAAATTGGTCTTTAAATACATTGTTAGTTATAATAATTCTAAACTATTTGTATATTATAATGCTTATAAATCAAGTATGAAAGGTTTTCAAAACTATGAAAAAAAACTCATATTCATACGATGATCTAATAAGTTGTGGAAATGGTGATCTTTTTGGTGCAGGTAATGCAAAATTACCGCTTCCACCAATGCTCATGTTTGATAGAATAACTGAAATTAATGAAAACAATGGTGCTTTTAATAAAGGTTTTTTAAAAGCTGAATTAGATATTAAAAAGGATCTTTGGTTTTTTGATTGCCACTTTAAAAATGATCCTGTTATGCCAGGATGTTTGGGTCTTGATGCTATGTGGCAATTAGTTGGTTTTTATTTAGGATGGCTTGGTAATCCTGGAAAAGGAAGGGCTCTAGGAGTAGGAACTGTGAAATTTACTGGAGAGGTATTACAAGATGTCAAAAATGTTAGGTATGAAATAGATATGAAAAAAATTATGTCACCAGGAGGTACAACTGTAGGTCTTGCAAATGGAGTAGTTTTTGCAGATAATAAAAAAATATATTCAGCAGATAGTTTAAAAGTAGGCTTATTTAAATAATGAGAAGAGTGGTAGTTACAGGTTTGGGTATTGTATCTTGTATAGGTAATAATCAAGAAGAAGTTCATCAATCATTATTAAATTCAAAATCAGGAATATCATATAGCGAAGAATATAAAAATCATAATTTAAAAAGTCATATTCATGGCAAACCAAGTATAAAACTTGAAGATCATATTGATAGAAAAACAATTAGATTCATGGGATCTGGATCTGCTTATAACTATATAGCTATGAAGGAAGCTATTGAGGACTCAGGCCTTGAAGAAAAAGATGTAAGTAACTTTAAAACAGGAATTGTTATGGGTTCAGGTGGACCTTCTATAGAAAATGTAATCTTAGCTGCAGATAAAACAAGAGCTAAAACTCCAAAACTAATGGGACCTTTTATTGTTCCAAGAACTATGGCAAGCACAGCATCAGCAACTCTTGCTGTTCCTTTTAAAATTAAAGGAATTAACTATACTATGAGTTCAGCTTGTGCAACTAGTGGACATTGCATTGGAAATTCTATGGAATTAATCCAAATGGGCAAACAAGATATTGTTTTCGCAGGTGGTAGTGAAGAAATACATTGGGCGATGACGGCAATGTTTGATGCTATGACCGCATTATCATCAAAATATAATGATACACCTGAGACAGCATCAAGAGCTTACGACAAAACTCGAGATGGTTTTGTAATTGCAGGCGGTGGTGGAGTGCTTGTACTTGAAGAATACGAGCATGCCAAAGCTAGAGGAGCTAAAATATACGCAGAATTAACTGGTTATGGAGCAACTTCAGATGGATATGACATGGTAGCTCCATCAGGAGAAGGAGCAGTTAGATGTATGAAAATGGCAATGGCAACATCAAAAAATAAAATTAATTATATAAATACTCATGGAACATCTACTCCTGTTGGAGATATTACTGAATTAAATGCTGTAAGAGAAACTTTTGGAGAAGGAATTCCGAAAATTAGTTCAACAAAATCTTTATCAGGTCATCCACTGGGAGCAGCATCAGTTCATGAAGCTATCTATTGTTTAATAATGATGAAAAATAATTTCATTGCTGGATCGGCAAATATTAATGAAATGGATGAAGAAGCTAAAAAATTTCCGATAGTTTGTAAAACAGAAAAAAATGTTAATTTAGACACTGTTATGTCTAATAGTTTTGGTTTTGGTGGAACCAATGCT
Organism: uncultured Pelagibacteraceae bacterium; assembly: GCA_902579105.1. Taxonomy (GTDB): domain Bacteria; phylum Pseudomonadota; class Alphaproteobacteria; order Pelagibacterales; family Pelagibacteraceae; genus Pelagibacter. Next base: position 129,448 of record CACHFM010000001.1, read on the forward strand.
ACATTAATCTTTGAGAAAGTTTAATTTATGAGCTTGATGAAAGGTAAAAAAGGATTAATAATGGGTGTTGCTAATGAAAGATCTATTGCTTGGGGTATCTCACAAAAACTTGCTGAAGCAGGTGCTGAATTAGCTTTTACATATTTAGGCGATGCTTTAAAGAAAAGAGTAGTTCCTTTAGCAGAAAAATTAAATTCAAATGTCACTTTTAGTTGTGATGTAGAAAAAAAAGATGAAGTTGTAAAATTATTTGAAGATATTAAATCTAAATGGGGAGAAATTGATTTTATTGTTCATGCAGTTGCCTTTTCAGACAAATCTGAATTATCAGGCGAATATTTAAATACCACTAGAGAAAATTTTTTAAGAAGTATGTTAATTTCATGTTTTTCATTCACTGAAGTTGCAAGGGAAGCATCTAAAATAATGAGAGAAGGTGGAAGTATGTTAACTTTAACTTACGAGTCTACAAAAGCTATTCCAAATTATAATGTAATGGGTGTTTGTAAATCTGCTCTTGAGGCAAGTGTTAAGTATCTCGCACGAGATTTAGGAGCCAAAGGTATGAGAGTAAATGCAATCAGCGCAGGACCAATTAAAACCTTAGCTGCTTCTGCAATTGGTGATGCTAAATTCTTATATAAATGGAACGAAGATCATTCTTTTCTTAAAAGAAATGTAGATATCTTAGATGTAGGAAATTCAGCATTATATCTGTTAAGTGATCTTTCTAGCGGTGTTACAGGTGAAATTCATTATGTGGATGCAGGATATAATAAAGTCGGAATGCCAGACCCTAAGAATATTAGCTAAAAACATCAAATAAAAAAGAGCATGTTGAAAATTGGATTTTATCTCAACGAAATAAATCTCAGAGGTGTGAGTAATTCTGTTTATTTATTTGCAAAAAATAATGAGAAAATATTAAAAAATAAATCAATAATTTTTTATTGGGGAGGCTCATCAGATAACCAAACTGAGGTAATTAAAATATTCAAAAAAAAATTTAAATTAATAAAAGTAAAAAATTTTAATGAATTAGATAAAATTAATAAAAATTTAAAACTAGATTATTGTTATTTCCAAAGAACAGGTTTTAAAGATTATCTATTAAAAAATAGTAAAAATATAATCCATGCTGTTTTCCCAGAAAAAAGTAGCTATCATGGATATAGATATGCATATGTATCTAATTGGTTATCTAAAGTCTGCTCAAATAATAAATATCCTTATCTTCCATTACCAGTTAAACTTTTAAATAATAATCAAAATTTAAGAAATAAATTAAAAATTCCGAAAAATGCTAAAGTTTTTGGTTATCATGGTGGAGCTACTAGCTTTGATTTAAAATTTGTAAAAGATGCAATAAAAAAAATTACTAGAGAAAATAATAATATTTACTTTTTGTTTATGAATGTAGATAAATTTTTTTCTCATAAAAAGGTAATTTTTATAAAAGGCAGTTTTAATCAATCAGTAAAAGTAAAATTTATAAATAGTTGTGATGCAATGCTTCATGCTAGATCATTAGGCGAAAGTTTTGGTATATCATGTGCGGAATTTGCAATTAAGAATAAACCAATATTTACATATAGTTTTTGCAAACACAGAGCCCACTTTGAAATTTGTAAAAAAAATATAGTTTCTTATTACTCATTTAATGATTTAATTAAAAAAATTCTGAACTTTGATAGAAAAAAAAAATATAAATCTCTTGATCTAAAAAAAAAAGTTTCTGAAGAAAATACAATTAAATTATTCAAAAAAATATTTTTGAATGAAAATTATGAAAAAGTTTCAGTTAATATAATTGATTATATTTTTATATTTTTATTCTATTTAAAGAGAAGTTACTTTTATATTAGACACAAAATTTATACTATAATTTACAAATTGTTTAAGAATTAATAACAGTTTTTTCTTTTCAAATTAATATAGTAAGGTGGCAGGATTTGAACCTGCCGCCGATAATTTAAGTTATTAAGTAGCTTGTTTAATGGAAAGTTTTACTTTACCTCTATCAAAACCAATTACTTTCACTTTTACTTCATCACCTTCTTTGACAACATCAGTAACTTTAGCCACTCTTTTATCTGCTAGTTCTGAAATATGAACAAGACCATCTTGTTTTCCTAAAAAATTGACAAATGCACCAAACTCCATAATCTTCATTACTTTACCTGAGTAAATTTTATTTAATTCAGCTTTTGCAGTGATGTCTTTAATCATTTGCATCGCAATGTTTCTAGACTCTTCATCTGGGGCAGCAACTGTTACCACACCTTCATCATTTACATCTACTTTTGCACCTGATTTTTCAACAATCTCTCTGATCGTTGCACCACCTTTTCCAATCACAGCAGCAATATCTTTTTTATCTACATTAACTTGTTCCATTTTTGGAGTATGTTTTCCAACATCAGATCTTGAAGCTGATAATGCTTTATTCATTTCTCCCAAGATATGAACCCTTCCATCTTTGGCTTGGCTTAATGCCTGCTCCATAATTTCAAATGTAATACCTGTGATTTTGATATCCATTTGGAGAGAAGTAATTCCATCTTTAGTTCCAGCAACTTTAAAGTCCATGTCACCAAGATGATCTTCATCACCAAGGATGTCTGAAAGGACGCTGAAATCATCACCTTCTTTAATTAATCCCATTGCAATACCAGCAACTGGCTCTTTTATTGGTACTCCAGCATCCATTAATGCTAAAGAAGTTCCACAAACAGTAGCCATTGAAGAAGAACCATTAGACTCCGTAATCTCTGAAACTACTCTAAAAGTATATGGAAATGCTTCTTTTGTAGGTAATGAAGAGTTAATTGCTCTCCAAGCTAATTTACCATGACCAATTTCTCTTCTACCTGTTCCAATTCTTCCAGTTTCTCCAACTGAAAAAGGAGGAAAATTGTAGTGAAGCATAAATCGCTCTCTTTGTAATCCATCTAAACTTTCAATTCTTTGCTCGTCATCAGATGTTCCTAAAGTTGCTACAACAATTGCTTGGGTTTCACCTCTAGTAAACAACGCAGATCCATGTGCTCTTGGTAAAACACCAACTTCACATTCAATAGGTCTTACATCAGATAAACCCCTTCCATCAATTCTATTTTTATTTTTTAGAATATCAGTTCTAACAATTGATTTTTCTAAATTTTTTAACTGACTGTTAACATCAAGATCTGTGTAGTTTTCATCTTCCTCATAAAGCTTTTTAGCTTTATCAGTGATTTCAGAAATTTGATTTGATCTATCTTGTTTATCTCTTGTAGCAAAAGCTTTTTTAAGATCTTCTGTAAAAGTTTCTTCAAGTTTTGTCTTAACTTCAGAAAGATCTTTTTTTTCAACAGTCCACTCAGGTTTTCTGCATTCTTTTGCAAGTTCCTCTATCATCTCGATTACTGGAACAAATCCTTCATGACCAAATTTAACCGCATTTAACATTTCTTCTTCTGTTAAACCATTTGCTTCAGATTCAACCATAAGCACAGCATCCTTTGTACCTGCTACTACTAAATCTAATTTTGATTTTTCTAATTCTGCTTTAGATGGGTTTAAAACATATTTTCCATCTACAAAGCCAACTCTTGAAGCACCTACAGGACCCATAAATGGCATTCCTGATATAGCTAATGCCGCTGATGAAGCAGTGATTGATAAAATATCTGGCTCATTTTCTTTGTCATAGGAAATTACAGTTGGTAACAACTGAACTTCGTTTTTAAATTCATCAGGAAACAAAGGTCTGATTGGTCTATCAATTAATCTAGAGATTAATGTTTCGCTCTCAGTTGGCCTTGCTTCTCTTTTAAAATATCCACCTGGAATTTTTCCAGCTGCATAATATTTTTCTTGGTAGTTTACAGATAATGGAAAGTAATCCATATCAGGATTTACTTTTTTTGCTCCAACTACTGTTGCTAAAACAACTGTCTCTCCACATGTTGCGATTATTGCGCCGTCTGCCTGTCTTGCTACTTTACCTGTTTCTAAACTTATCTTCTTTCCCGCTACTTCAATTTCCTTCTTATATACTTTAAACATTTCATTTCCATTTCGTTTCGTTCCATTCCGTTCTATCTAACTTGACTATTATTTTCTTAAATTCAATTTCGACAGTACATTTTTGTAAGAATCCATTTTATTTTTTTTCAAGTATTCTAACAATTTCTTTCTTCTATTTACCGCTCTCAACAATCCAACAGATGAATGTTTATCTTTTTTGAATTGCTTAATATGTTTAGAGAGAGTATCTATTTTCTCCGTTAACAAAGCTATTTGAATCTCCGAAGATCCAGTGTCTTTATCATGCATTGCTAATTCTTGTATCTTTTTATCCATACTTAGTATTTCCTATTTATTTGTTTGTTTTATTAAATTTTCTATTTTTTCCGCATACTCAAAAGACTCATCTTTTTTAAAAAATAATTTTGGTAAAAATTTCATAACCACTTTTTGAGATAAAATTTTTCTGATTAAAAACGAGTATTCTTTCAAAGTATTAATCGTTTCCTCTGCATTTTTTCCTCCAAGCGGAAGAACATATGCTTTGGCAATTTTTAAATCTTGACTCATTCTTACCTCAGTAACAGTTATAGTATTAGTTTCTAAATTTGGCACCTTAGCCTCATTTCTTATAAAAATCATGCTTAAAGACTGTTTGATCATCTCACCAACTCTAAGCTGTCTTTGTGTTATTGTTTTGCCTATTCTATCCGCCATTAAATCGACCTTTCCAAAGATGTAACGCTAAAAGCCTCTATTATGTCTTTTTGTTGAAAATCAATGTAATCTTTTACTGTAATTCCACATTCCTGACCATTACTAACTTGTTTTACCTGATTTTTTTCTCTAAACAGAGTGCCAACTTTACCAGTAAAAATTATTGTACCATCTCTAATTATCCTAATTTCTGAATTACTAGTAATTTCACCTTCTGTTACTTTTGAACCTGCAACTTTTCCTGCACCTGAAACTTTAAATATTTCTAAAATCTCTGCTGTTCCAATAATCTTTTCCTGAACGTCAGGGGTTAGTAATCCTGACATCCTTTTTTTAATATAATCTAAAACTTCATAAATAATATTATATGAAGAAATTATAATTTTTTCATTTTCAGCAAGTTTTTTTGCTTCCTTGTTCGGTTTAACATTAAAGGCAATTAAAACTGCATTTGAAGCTTTTGCTAGCGTAACATCTGTTTCTGTAACCATTCCAATATCTGCTAAGATTATTTTTGGTTTTACTTCATCATGTTTAATTTGAGAGATAGCATTTTTAATTGCTTCTGACGATCCATGAACATCAGATTTAATAATCAAATTTAATTCTTCTGAAGACTTATCCGAAAAAGCCGAGTCTTGAGTTGCAAATGTTAGAGGATTTTTACCTTCTTTATTTTCTTGTCCTCTATTTTCACTTAACGTTTTAGCTTCTTTTTCGTTATCTAAAACAATAAAATCATCACCTGCTTTTGCTGCACCATTAATTCCTAATATCTCTACAGGTGTTGAGGGAGAAGCTTCATTAATATTTTTTCCTTTATCATTAATAATCGCTCTAACTTTACCCCATTTTAATCCACTTACAAAAAAATCTCCTTTTTTAAGAGTTCCTGTAGTTACAATTACTGTTGCAACTGGTCCTCTTCCAATATCAATTTTGGACTCTAACACTATTCCTGTAGCTTTAGATTCAAAATCTGTTTTTAAATCTAATATTTCGGCTTGAAGAATTATAGCTTCTACTAATTTTTCTAAATTTAACTTAGTTTTAGCTGAAATTTCTACCATTAATGTATCTCCAGATAAATCTTCAGCTATTAACTCATGTTCTAATAGTTGATTCTTAATTTTTTGAGGATCAGCATCAGGTAAATCACACTTATTTATTGCTACAACAATTGGTACATTTGCTGCTTTAGCATGTTTAATTGACTCTACAGTTTGAGGTTTAACTCCATCATCAGCAGCAACAACCAAAACTACAAGGTCTGTTAATTTTGATCCTCTAGCTCTCATTTCTGTAAAAGCAGCATGACCTGGTGTATCAATAAAAGTTAACTTATTTGATTGACTTTCAATTTGATAAGCTCCTATATGTTGAGTTATTCCACCAAATTCTCCTGAAACTACATTTGAACTTCTTAAAACATCAAGTACTGAAGTTTTACCATGATCGACATGTCCCATTACAGTTACTATTGGAGGTCTATTTTTTAAATTTTCTGATCTTGACTCTTTAATTTTTTGAATTATTTCTTCAGCTTTTTTTTCTCTAATTGGGTTATGACCAAATTCTTTAACTAAATACTCAGCTGTATCTGCTGCTAAAGTTTGATTGATAGTAACGGTGACACCCATTTGAAATAAATATTTTATAACATTACTTGATTGCTCAGCCATTCTATTAGCAAGTTCTCTAACTGTAATTGCTTCTGGAATATTTATATCTCTTTTAACTGGTTTTAAATTTTCTTGAACTTCTCCTTTTATTAAATTTTTATTTTCTTTTTGTCTTGCTCTTTTTACGGAAGCCAAACTTCTTTCTCTTGCTTCAATTTGATCACTTAAAGCTCTTGAAACTGTCAATTTTAATTCTCTTTTCTTTGTTCCAACTTTTAAATTTTTTCTATCTTTACTTTGATTTTCTTCTTTAATTCTTTTTGTAGCTCTTTGTTCAGCTAATTTACGTTTTTCATAATCATTTGTAGTTGAAGGTATTTTGGATACAAAACTTGATTTTAGTGTTGTTCCTCTATTAAAATTGGAAGTAGATTTTGATTTAAATCCACTAGATCTAAAAGATCCACCTCTATTTGAAAATTTATTTGATTTTTTTTCGATAACTACAGAATTTTTTCCTTGAGCTTTTGCAATCTCAATATTTTTAATAGATTTTTTTGCTATACCAGATATTGTTAGCTTTGTTTTTTTTTCCATAAATCATCACTCAATCTTTATAAATAATATTTCTAGCAGACATTATTAATTCATCCGCCTCATCTTTTGATAAAGCAAAATCTTCTAGATAACCTTGAATTTTTACTCTTTCACCTTTAACAATATCGTACCCACCTGTTAGCTCATCTGAAGCTAAATCAGCAAAATCTTCTAACGTTAAAATCTTTTGTTCACCCAATGTAACTAACATTCCAGGTGTTAATCCTTTTAAATTTATCAATTCATCTCCAAGACCTAATTCTTTGATTCTTTCAGAAATATCTTCTTGATCTTTTTGATAAAATTCTTTTGCTCTTTCTATAAGTGCCTTAGCAGTATCTTCCTCAATACCTTCAATTTTTACTAAGTTTTCAACTGTGTTATCTTTGATGTCATCGATAGATGAAAAACCTTCAGCAACAAGTAATTGGCCAAGAGTTTCATCTAATTCCAAATTTTTAACAAAATTTTCAGTTTTTTCCTTAAATTCTAGCTGTCTTCTCTCTGAGTCCTCTGCGTCAGTCATTATATTAATTTCATAATTTAATAACTTAGTTGCTAATCTAACATTTTGACCTCTTCTTCCAATTGCCTTACTTAAATTTTCTTCAGTAAGAATTACATCAAGTTTTTTTCTTTCAGTATCTACATTAACTCTTTGAACTTCAGCTGGAGAAAGTGCGTTAGAAACTAAAATTGCTGGATCCTCAGACCAATTAACAATATCAATTTTTTCACCCTGCAATTCATTTACAACTGCTTGAACTCTAGAACCTCTCATTCCAACACAAGCTCCAACTGGATCTAATGAAGTATCAACTGCTTTTACACAAATTTTTGCTCTACTTCCTGGATCTCTTGAAGAAGATTTAATCTCTATCAATCCATCATAAATTTCTGGAACTTCTTGAATAAAAAGTTTTTCCATAAATTTAGGATTAGCTCTCGATAAAAAAATTTGTTGACCTCTTGGTTCTCTTCTAACATCATTACAAAAAGCTTTTATACGGTCACCCGCTTTAATATTTTCTCTTGGAATTAATTCATTTTTTTGAATGATTGCTTCAGTTCTTCCTAGATCAACAATCACATTTCCAAACTCTAAACGTTTAACAATACCACTTAGAATTGTGTCTTTTTTTTCAATAAAATCATTGTATTGTCTTTCTCTTTCTGCCTCTCTTACATTAAAACTAATTACTTGTTTTGCTGTTTGTGCAGCTATTCTTCCAAAATCAAAAGATGGTAGTGGCTGAAGAACCTCATCGCCAAGAACCTTATCTTTATTAGCTTCGTTAAGAGAAATAGCATCTTCTAATTTAATTTCTGTGTTTGAATTTTCAGGATTTTCAGAAACAATTAATTTTCTAAAAATTTCAATATTTCCGTTATCTCTATCAATCAGTACTTTAATTTCATTATCCTGACCAAATTTTGATTTTGCAGCTTTGGCAATTCCTGTTTCCATAGAACTAATAATTAATTCCTTATCAATAGATTTTTCTAAAGCTACTGCCTCAGCAATTCTTAGTAATTCAAGTTTATCTGCTCTTTTGTTTAACATATTTTAATTTGCTCCAAAAAAAAATGGGCCAAGGCCCATTTTGAAATTTCAACAATGTACCTGAAATATATGTATTTTTTTTATATTTTCAACTTTTATTGATTATTTAAAAACACCAGATTTATCAGTTTTTTCCCACGAAAATGAACCATCAGACTCTGGTTCTCTTCCAAAATGACCGTACGCTGCTGTTTTTTGATATATTGCTTTGTTTAAACCTAACATTTCTCTAATTCCTCTTGGGCTTAAATCAAAATTTTCATTTATCAATTTCTCAACATGCATATTTTTTTCTTCATCATTATCAAATAAATCTACATAAATTGATAAAGGTTTTGAAACACCTATGGCATAAGCTAATTGAATTAAACACTTGTCAGCAATTCCTGAGGATACAACATTTTTAGCAAGATATCTTGATGCATATGCTGCAGACCTATCAACTTTAGTTGGGTCTTTTCCTGAAAACGCTCCACCACCATGAGGTGCTGCACCTCCATATGTATCAACAATAATTTTTCTACCAGTTAAACCACTGTCTCCGTCTGGACCACCAATTACAAAATTTCCAGTTGGATTTATATAAATCTCATTTTCATCAAGATTTCCTAGTAAATTTTTTGGAATAGATTTCTCAATGTATGGCATACAAAGTTCTTTTACTTTTGCTAAGTTAACATCTTTAGAATGTTGTGTAGAAATTACTACTGATTTAACTGCTGATGGTTTTCCATCTTTATATTCAATAGTAATTTGACTTTTTGAATCTGGTTCTATTCCATTAAGATTTCCTGATTTTCTATCTTCAGCCATTAATCTTAGAATTTTATGAGAGTAATGAATTGGAGCTGGCATTAAAACATCTGTTTCATTGCAAGCATAACCAAACATTATTCCTTGATCACCTGCTCCTTCATCTTTATTACCTGATGAGTCAACTCCCATTGCAATGTCAGCTGATTGTGAATGTAAATGACTTTCAATTTTAGTTGCATCTCTCCAAGTAAAACCATCTTGGTCGTAGCCAATATCTTTGATACAATTTCTAACTTTAGAAATTAATTCGTCTTTATTAATATCTGGTCCTCTTGTTTCTCCAGCCAATACAACTTTGTTTGTAGTTGTTAGAGTTTCACACGCTACTCTTGCTTGTGGCTCCATACCTAAATATGTATCAACAACCATATCTGAAATTCTGTCACATACTTTGTCTGGATGTCCTTCAGAAACTGACTCACTTGTAAATAAAAAATCTTTTTTCATTTGTTCTCCCTTAATTTTAAAAAAGCAATCAAAGTAATATAAATTATTAAAAAATAAAAGAATATCTTGTTACCATATGTGCTAAAATGAGTCTTTTTAACCTGTTTAAAACTTTTAAGCTCAATAAATCCCTTTTTAGTTGTTATAATTTTACTAATTATTTGACCTTTTGAATTAATATATGCTGAAATACCATTATTTGCTGAACGAATAATATTTTTTCCCTCTTCGATTGATCTAAATATTGAATGTGAAAAATGTTGATGAGGACCAACTGATTCACCAAACCAACCATCTTCTGAGATGTTTAAAATAAAATCATAATCTAAATTATTATTATTTGTTATATTTCCAGAATAGATTATTTCGTAACAAATTAGAGGAAGAAAATTCAGCTTATTTATATTGATTAAATTTCTTGTGTCACTTGAAGAAAATGAAAGATAACCTTGAGTTATTTTTTTTAGACCAAATTTTTTAAAAAAATTTTCAAATGGTAAAAATTCACCGAACGGAACTAGTTTATTTTTATCATATTTTGATAAAATATTTGTATTATTATCTATAACAACTAAAGAGTTAAAAATTTTTGAATCTTTATAACTATTAATTCCTAAAACAATTTTATGTTTACTTGAAAAATTTTCTACAAATAAATAATTATATTTTTTTAAATCCTTTAAGTAAATATTAGAAAGAACTCCCTCAGGAAAAATAAAAATAGTTTCTTTTTTCTTATCTGGTTTACTTATTTTAATTAAATCAAATAAAATTTCTTCAGGATTTACATCCATCAAAAATCTTTTTATATCAATTCTAGGTGAAATGACTTTTATTAAAGTATTTAAGTCAGTTTTTTCTATTTTTTCGTAATTTTTAATTATAAAATTACCAAAAGTAAAATTTATTATTATAATCAAAAAAATAAAAGTTAAATAAAATATTTTAATCTTATTTGAATATTTAAAAAAAATAATAGTTGGAATTAAACATAAAGTAATAAACAAAAGATTTAATGAATAAGTTCCTATAAATGAAAGAAGCTGTATTGAAGGTAAATTATCTGTTAAACTAAAAATTATTAGATTCCATGGAAATCCTCCAAATATTAAACTTCTTAAATATTCAGATAAAGAAAGTAGAGTTGAAAAAATAATTATAGAAGAGAAGTTTTTTTTTAAACCAATAAAAAAAGATGCTAAACTAGCAAGACCATAAAATATTCCTAAAAATAAGGGAATTAAAATCAAAGCAAATGGAATTAATATTTTAAAAGATTCTTCAAAAGTTAGCGAATTTGTTATCCAATATAAATTAGTCAAAAAATATCCAAACCCAAACATCCAACCTATACTGAAAGAGGATAATTTACCTAAATTTTTATTAGATATCAGATAAAATAATAACAAAGGAAAAGTAAAAAAATTTATAAAAAAAAAATTATATGGTGGAAGACTAAAAGATGTAATTAAACCTAAAAAAAAAGGTATTATATAAAAAATTATTTTATTATTTAGTAAAGTCAATTTAATTTATGAAAATATTTTAAAACTGTGTTTTCTTTTTTTAACATTTTTTTATAATCATTAATTTTTTTATGATCATAACCAATTAAATGAAAATATCCATGTATCCACATTTTATCTAATTCTAAAAAAAAATTTGTTTTTTTTGATCTTTTATTAATTATTTCAAATGAAATAGCTATATCTCCAATATAATTTTTATTTTTTAATGGAAACGACAATACATCTGTAGGTTTATTTTTTTCTCTAAATTTATAATTTAGACTTTTCATTTTTTTGTTATTTGTCAAAAGAATAGAAAATTCTTGGTTTTTTTTTCTAAAAAAGGGAATTTTTAATATTTTTCTAAGTTTATTTTTAAAATAATTATTTGGATTTTTTATTTTTTTTTTCCATTGATAATGACCTATGATTACATTGGCCTTAATCATTAATCTGTATTTTTATCAGAATATGCTTTAACTATTTTTGAAATCAATGGATGTCTAACTACATCGGAATGATCAAAATCAATAACTGATATTTCTTTTAAATGTCCTAATAATTTTTTTGATCTATTTAAGCCAGATAAAGATTTATTTGGCAAATCTATTTGGGATGGATCGCCATTAATAACAATTTTAGAGTTTTCTCCAATTCTTGTTAAAAACATTTTAATTTGAGTATCTGTTGCATTTTGAGCTTCATCAAGAATAGCAAAAGAGTTTTTAAGAGTTCTACCTCTCATAAAAGCAATTGGAGCAATTTCTATATCACCAACTTCAATTTTTTTTTGAATTTTTTCATAATCTAATAAATCATATAAAGAGTCGTATAATGGTCTTAAATAAGGATCAACTTTTTCTCTCATGTCTCCTGGAAGGAATCCTAATCTTTCACCAGCTTCAACAGCTGGTCTTGACAGAATAATTTTTTCTATTTTTTTTTCCAACAACATTGTAAGACCAACTGCAACTGCAAGAAAAGTTTTACCAGTTCCAGCCGGTCCTGCTGAAATTATAATGTCAGATTCTTTTAAGGCTCTTACATAATTTTTTTGTTTTTCAGATCTTGGAATAACAGATTTTTTTGGAGTCCTTATTATGTATTCTATATTTTTTTTTGAGTTATTAATTTTTTCATCAATCATAAATTTATCTATAGACGAAACTATATCTTTATTTTCTATACTTCCATTATTGATAAACTGATTAGCTAAAAATTGAATTGCATTTTTAATAATTTCATTTGTTTGAGGGTTAGATTTAATTAATATCGAATTTCCTCTAGAGTACAAATTTGATTGTGTAATTTTTTCTAATTCTTTTAAATTTTTATTAAACTCACCAACTACACCCATCAATAAATCATTATCATGAAAAATAACACTTAAAGAATTATTTTCTGAATAAACAAATTTAATAGAAGTATCTATATTTTTTTTTATTAAACTACTCACTTTTATGCTACCTTTTTATTTGAATTAATAATTAACTTTCCAAATAAAGTACTTCTATTACTTTTTATAATTTTTACAGGTAAAATTTTTCCTATATTTTCTTCTTTACCATCAAAAATAACTGGAGTCATATATTCAGATCTTCCAAAAACTTGTTTTTTATCTTTTGTTAAATTTTCTCCTAAAACATTAATTGTAGTATTTTCTAAAGATTTATTCATGTTTATTTGATTTTTAAATAATTGATTTTGAATTTTTTCTAATCTTTCCATAGAAATTTTCTTCTCTATTAATTTTAAATCTGCTGCAATAGTTCCAGGCCTTGGACTAAAAATAAAAGAATATGAATTAATAAACTTAATTTTTTTTATAAATTGGTATGTGCTTTCAAAATCTTTTTCTTCTTCTCCTGGGTAACCAATAATAAAATCACTAGAAAACTCAATTTTTGAGTTAATTTCTTTCAACTTATAAAATATTTCTAAATACTCATTTATTGTATGTTTTCTATTCATAAGATCTAAAATTTTATTAGACCCACTTTGAACTGGTAAATGAACTAAAGGCATTATTTTTTTTGAATATTTGTAAATTTCAATTAAATCATCTGTCATATCTTTTGGGTGAGATGTTGTATATCTAACTCTTTCAATTTCTGGATATTTTTCAATTTCTAAAATTAAATCTGATAATCTATAATTTTCATTATTATAAGCATTAACATTTTGACCGAGTAAAATTATTTCTTTTACACCATTGGCAACTAAATATTTTACCTCATCTATAATTTGATTAAATGGTCTAGAATATTCGGGACCTCTTGTATAGGGTACTACACAAAAATGGCAAAATTTATCACAACCTTCTTGTATAGTTAAGAATGAAGAAATTTTTTTCGAATTATTTTTAATTTTACTTAAATATTCAAATTTAGATATTGTATCAAATTCGGTTTCTTCTATTTTTTTCTTTTCTTCAATATAGTTTAATATTGTATTATTAATTTTATGATATGATTGAGGTCCAATCACTAAATCTATGTATGGTTCTCTTTTTAACATTTCCTGATTTTCTGCTTGAGCAACACATCCAGCTACAATTACTAATGGTTTGCGTTTTAACCTAAATGTTTTTTTTACTCTTCCTATTTCGTGATAAATTTTTTCTTTTGCCTTATCTCTTATATGACAGGTATTTAATAAATAACAATTAGCATCTTCATAGTTTTCTGTTTTATCAAAACCTATTTTTTTAACAGAGTCATATATTCTATTTGAGTCATATTCATTCATTTGGCAACCAAATGTTTTAATAAATATTTTTTGCTTCATATTATTAGGATTTTTTCTTAACACCATATAATTCAAGTTTATGGTCGACTAAAGTATAACCATATTTTTCTGCAACTTTTTTTTGAAGTTTTTCAATATCTTCATCCACAAATTCTATTATCTCACCAGTCTTAACATCTATTAAATGATCATGATGACTTTCGATCATTGCTTCATATCTTGCTTTGCCACCTTTAAAATCATGTTTTGCCAGAATGCCTGCTTCTTCAAAAAGTTTGACTGTTCTGTAAACTGTTGCAATACTAATTTTTGAATCAATTTTAGATACTCTATTATATAATTCATCTACATCTGGATGATCTGACTCTCCATACGCTTCTTTAGATTCTGATATAACTTTTGCAATTACTTTTCTTTGATCAGTTAATTTAACACCTTTAGCTAAACACTTTTGTTCAATTGTTTCTGACATAATTTAATTTAACTTATATAAATAGGATTAATCAAATTTTTTTTAATTTTAAATTTATCACATAAATTTGGTATATTTTCATAGCTAATATCTTTTTCTCCCTTAAAATCTTGTAAACTATAACAATAATAGTCTATTTTTTTTGCAATATTAAATGCTTTCACTACTGACAATGAGTTTCTAATCCCAGCAAAACTTCCGGGGCCTCTATTAATATATATCTTCTTAATATCACTTATTTTTAAGCTTATACTACCCAAAAAATCATTAATAATTATAGTCAACTTTTCATAATTAATTTTAGTATTCTCATGAGTAATATTATAAATATCATCATTAGTAATGATCATTAAAAATATTTTTTCATTAGCAACATCTATAATTAGCTTATTCATAATTATTTTATTTTCTAGTGTCAGTTCTAAATCAGATGAAAATAATATCAAATACTATTCTGGAGATGCTGGAATTCTATCTATAATGTATCATAGATTTAATGAAAATAAGTATCCTTCTACTAATATCCAAATGGATATTTTTAAAAAACATATAGATATTATTAAAAATTCTAACTACAATTTTCATGATCCACATAAATTTAATGAACAATTTTTCAATCCAAAATTAAATAAAGAGATTTTAATTACCATTGATGATGCCTTTGAATCATTTTATCTTGAAGCATGGCCATACCTAAAAGAAAATAAAATTCCATTTATTTTATTTGTTTCAACTGACCCTGTAGGAAAAAGAGGTTACATGACATGGGATCAAATTAGAGAAGTCGAAGATGAAAATTTTGCAATGATAGGACACCATTCTCATAGTCACGAATATCTCATAGATGAGACTGAAAAATTATTTATTAAAGATATCAAAAAAGCAAATAATATATTTTTACAAGAACTTGGTTTTGTACCTAAATTATTTTCTTATCCATTTGGAGAATACTCTAAATTTATGAGAGATTATATTTCTAAAAACTTCGAATTTGCTTTTGGCCAACACTCTGGTGTAATTGATCTAAATAAAGATAAATTTGAATTACCAAGATTTCCTATCAATGAAAAATATGGAGAATTAAAAAGATTTAAATCTATTATAAGTTATTATCCACTAGAATATAAAAAGTTATTACCACTTGAAAAAAAATTGACTAAAAAGACTAACCCACCAAAGTTTAAAGTTGAATTTTTTGAAGAACAAAAAAATTTAAAAAATATTAACTGCTATTCAAATGAAGCTAACAAATGGGAAAGATCAAAAACTAATATAAACAATCAAGTTCTAACAATTGAATTTAGAGCACCATTCAAACCTCGAAGAGGTAGAATTAACTGTTCACTTAATGATAATGGTAAATGGAGATGGTTTGGAATTCAATTTCCAATTGATGATAATTAAATCAAACTCTCCAAATCTTTACTTGATGGAAGCAATCTTGCTTCATCAAAATCCTTTAATTTATTTTGTTGTATAATTTTTTTTAAAACATCAATATATTGACTTCCTGTTTCAGCATATTTATCCAAATGAGCTGAAAGAATTAGACTGTCTAAAGGTTTATTTAAATCTCTCAATTCAGCTCTTGCTTTTCTTAAATCTTTATAAGAAGCATGTGTATTTAAATTTCTTAGATATGCTCTAACCGATAACTGTAAAATATTAAATTTCATAACTTTATGGCCTTCATTTTCGGTTGCATTTTTAGGTTTTAAACCTTCGCCAGACCATGTCCATTGACCAAACAATGCATTTCCTTCTTTAGCAAACCTTGATGTTCCCCAGCCAGTCTCTTTAGCTGCCTGAGCGATAGCAAGCGAAGTTGGAATCTCATCCATTCTGATCTTAAGTGTAGATAAATCATTATATCTTGTGCCATATTGTTTATATTTTTTTTCAAGCCACTTTTTTTCAATATCTGTATTTTTACTTTTATTTATAATTGTAAATAACCTTTTTCTATCCAATCTGATTTTATTATTTTCTTTTAAAATTAAAGGCAAAACAATCTTTATAAACATTTCTTTTCTTTTTTTAGTATTTTCAATTTTTTTTATTTCATTAGGTAACAAATTAATATAAGCGGGTTTAACTAATTTTGTATCTCTTACATCTGCTAAATTGTAATTTACTTTTTTAAATAAAGCATCTATTTCTGAAGTGGTATACCTTACAACATCAATATCTGAATTATTTTCATCTAAAATATCATATAATAAATCGATCTCATTATTTTTTACTATCTCATTATCATCTTCAAATATTTTATTTTTATTTATAGTATTTTTTAAAATTTTTTTAGAATTATTTGCAAATTCTTTTGTATTAAAATTTTTTTCTATAAAATTTATAAATAAAGGAGTTGTATAAAAAATACATATTAATATAAAACTACTTAAAAAAAATCTTGATAAAGTAATCAAAGATTTATTTATCTGAATATTTCGATTATTTTTTTTTTTAACTTTCATAGTACTATTCTTATATAGCAATAACCTCTTTAACTTCAGGTAAATAATGGCACAAAAGGTTTTGTACACCTTGTTTTAACGTCATTGTTGAGCTTGGACATCCTGAGCAACTTCCTTGTAACTCTACTTTTACTACGCCATTTTTAAATTCTTTGAATTTAATATCTCCACCATCTCTGGCCACTGCAGGTCTTATTTTTTGATCTAAAATCTTAACTATTTTTTGTTCAATTTCGTTTAAATCATTCTTTTGTTCATTTAAATTTTCATCAATAACAAATTCTTTTCCATCAGAATAAAAATCATTAATAAATGAAATTACAATATGCTTTATATCATTCCAATTAATTGAATTATTCTTATTTACTGAAATAAAATCTTCTCCTAAAAAAATTCCTTCAACTCCGTTAACAGAAAGTATATTTCTAACTAATTCGTTATTAATATCCTCTTTTTTTGTAATCTCATAAGGCCCACTATTTGAAACTTTCTTACCTGGCAAAAATTTTAAAGAATTTGGATTTGGGGTTAATTCAGTTTGAATGAACATAATTTATATATAGTTAATATTTAAAAAATTAAAACTTGATAATAAATTTTTACTAAAAACCTATTATTTCTTTAATCTTTTTAATCTTATTTGAGGCTATTAAATCAGCTTTTTCAACCCCTTCTAGAAGAATTTGATCTAAATATGATTTATCATTTAATAACTTTTTTATTTCCAAAGAAATAGGATCAATTTTAGCTACTAAAACTTGAGATAATTTTTCTTTAAATTCAGAAAAATTCTTGCCTACAAAAATTTCTAATGATTTATCTAAAGTAGAATTTGTTAGACTTGCGTAAATACCAATAAGATTTTTTGCCTCTAATCTTTTATCAAGTTCTCCTATTGTTTCTGGAATTGGTAAAGAGTCGGTTTTTGCTTTTTTAATTTTATTAATCATTTCATCTTTACTATCAGTTAAATTTATTCTACTTAAGTCAGACAATTCTGATTTGCTCATTTTTTTTGATCCATCTTTAAGACTCATTATTCTAGAAAATTCTTTTTGAATTAAGGGCTCTGGAACTTGTAAAAAATTATCTATTTTAAAATCATTATTAAATTTTTGGGCAATATCTCTACACAATTCTAAATGTTGTTTTTGATCTTCCCCCACAGGCACATGAGTTGCATCATAAAGTAATATATCTGCAGCCATTAAAATAGGATAAGAATATAGACCTATACTTGCTTTTTCCTTATCTTTTCCAGCTTTTTCTTTAAACTGTGTCATTCTATTTAACCATCCCATTCGCGCAACACAACTTAATATCCAAGCTCCTTCAGCGTGAGCTGGCACTTTTGATTGATTAAAAATTACACTTTTTTTATGATCTATTCCACTTGCAACAAAAGTTGCTACGGTCTCTCTAATATTATTTTTTAGTTCTTTTGGGTCTTGTTTAACAGTAATAGCATGAAGATCTACAACACAAAAAATACATTTATTTTCATTATCATTATTTAAGTCTACAAAATTTTTTATAGCTCCCAAATAATTTCCTAAATGAAGATTTCCTGTTGGTTGAACTCCTGAAAAAATTTTTTTACCCATATAATTAATACTTTAAATTAATATCACTCATTTTAAAAGCTTTGATCCAATAGGATACTAATAAATAAAATAATAGACCTAATATAACACTAAAGATTAAGTAAAATGATTTTAAATTTTGACTAAATTCTAATTGATTTTGAAAATATGTAAGTAAAAAATTAAAAAAAATACCCATTAATAAGGAAGCAAAAATTATTTTTACAAATCTTGATAAGAAAATTTTATTAAAATTAAAAAGATTTTTATTTTTTAAAAAAATAAATAAAATAAGACTATTAAACCAAGATGAGATAGTCGTTGCTATAGGAATTATAATAAAACCAATTTTACTAAAATATGAAATACTAATTATTATATTTAACATTACTGATATTAAAGAAATGTAAAAGGGTGTTTTAGTATCTTGATTAGCGAAGAAAAAAGTAGAAAAAACTTTTATTAAAGAAAAAGCAGGTAAACCTAAAGCAAAATAATAAAGAGCCTTAGCAGAATTAAAAACAGAAACTTCATTAAAAGATCCATATCCAAATAAAGCAGAAATTATCTGTTCAGAACCAATCAACAAACCAACGGATGCGGGAAGACTCAAAAATAAACTTAACTCTAAAGCTTTATTCTGTACTAATATAATCATATCTTTTTTATTAGATTGAATATGCTTTGAAAGTTGCGGAAGTATAACAACACCAATTGCTATACCTGCTATTGCTAAGTTTATTTGATAAATTCTATCAGCATAATACAAATAAGAAACTGCACTTGCTTGAAAAGAAGCAATTATAGTTCCAACCAAAATATTTATCTGAGTAACTCCTGAAGAAAAAATACTTGGTAAAAGCTTTTTAAAAAATATTTTTACCTTATTATCAAGTTTAATTTTAAAATTAAATTTTAAAGAATAATACTTAATTACAAATTTATACAAAAATAATAATTGTAAAATACCTGCTAAAGAAACTCCATAAGATAAATAATAAACAAGCTGATCACCTAATGATTTTGAAAAAATTAAAATTAAAATTAATATTATATTTAATATTATAGGTGCCGCAGAAGTGACTGCGAACTTATTATGCGAATTTAAAATTGCTGAAAAAAATGAAGCCAAACATATAAAAAATAAAAATGGAAAGGTAATTCGAGTTAAGTTTATTGCTAAATTCATTTTTTCAAAATCATGAACAAACCCAGGTGCAATAATTGATACAAAAGCTGGCATAAAAATTTGAATAATAAGTACTAAAAAAAATAAACCTAAAAATAAAAGATTAAAAATTTTATTAGCAAATCTATTAGATTGTTTTTTTCCTTTTACAATTTCGGAAGTATAACTTGGCACAAAAGCTGCATTAAAAGTTCCTTCAGCAAATAATCTTCTAAATGTATTTGGGATTCTAAATGCAACAAAGAATACGTCTGCAAGCACACCGGTACCAAGAAAAATAGCAATGAAAATATCTCTCAAGTAACCAAGCAATCTGCTTATTATCGTAAAAAAACCGAATGTCCCTGTTGACTTAACTAAGTTCATAAATCATATTAGACTTAATTTTACCGTATTTGTACACTTATTATCAAAAATGAAAAAAACAAAGATTAGTCATTACACAGATAAAGAAGCATTAGATTTTCACAAAAATAAAAAACCTGGAAAAATTGAAATTGTTTCTTCTAAAAATATGACTACCAAAAGAGATCTTGCTTTAGCATACTCTCCTGGTGTTGCCGCTCCTGTTCGAATGATTAGTAACAACCCAGAAGCCGCTTATGATTATACTAGTAAAGGAAATTTGGTAGCAGTTATAAGTAATGGTTCTGCAATTCTAGGAATGGGAGATTTAGGTGCACTTGCCTCTAAACCTGTAATGGAAGGTAAGGCAGTTTTATTTAAAAGATTTGCCGATATTGATTCAATTGATTTAGAGATAGACAGCAAGAATCCTGAAGAAATTATTAACTCAATTAAAAATTTTGCACCAAGTTTTGGAGGTATTAATTTAGAAGATATAGCAGCTCCTGAGTGTTTTATAATTGAGGATAAATTAAAAGAAATTCTGGATATCCCAGTTTTTCATGATGATCAACATGGTACTGCAATAATTACTACAGCTGCATTAATAAACGCAGCAGATATTAGTGGTAAATCAATTAAAGATATAAAGATAGTTGTAAATGGTGCAGGTGCTTCTGCTCAAGCTTGTACGGAATTATTTAAATATTTTGGAGTTCCTAATAAAAATATAATTATGATTGATAAAAAAGGCGTAATTTATAAAGGTAGACCCACCAAAATAGATCAATGGAAATCAAGACACGCAGTAAATACAAAATTAAGAACTCTTAATGATGCGATTAAAGATGCAGATATGTTTTTAGGTTTATCTGTAAAAGGAGCCTTAAAAAAGGAAATGGTTAAAAAAATGTCTAAAAATCCTATTATTTTTGCATGTGCCAATCCTGATCCAGAAATTACTCCTGAAGAAATTAGTAAAGTTAGAGACGACGCTATTGTTGCAACTGGAAGATCTGATTATCCTAATCAAGTAAACAATTTACTTGGATTTCCATATATTTTTAGAGGCGCATTAGATGTTAGATCAAAAACTATAAATAAAGAAATGAAAATTGCAGCAGCTAAAGCAATTGCTAAACTTGCAAGAGAAGACGTTCCAGATGAAGTTGTTGCTGCTATGGGTGGTGATAGACCTCACTATGGAAAAGATTATATTATACCTTCAACATTCGATCCAAGATTAATAAGTGTTATTCCTGAAGCTATCGCCAAAGCTGCTATGAGCACTGGTGTAGCAAGAAAAAAAATAGAAGATTTTGAATTATACAAAGATCAACTAAAACAAAGATTAGATCCAACTGTAACTATAATGCAAGGTATTAATACCTATATTAAAAAAAATCAAAAAAAAATTGTATTCGCTGATGGTGAAGATGAAAATACTCTAAGAGCTGCAATAGCTTTTAAAAATTCAAAATTAGGAATTCCGATTCTAGTTGGAAAAGAAAATAAAATAAAAGAACAAATAAAAAATATTGGCTATAATGAAAATTTTGATATTCAAATTACTAACTCTAAAGATGTAAAAAAAAGAAATAGATATGTAAACCATCTATTTAAAAAATTACAAAGAGAACAAGGTTTATTGGAAAGAGACTGTGATAGACTTGTTCGAAATGACAGAGTTATATGGGCAGCAAGTATGGTTTCTTGTGGAGATGCAGATGGGGCTGTGACAGGAAATACTAGACGTTTCGGAGCTTCTCTAGACAAAATAAAGCAAGTAGTTGATGTAAGAAATGGGGAAATCTTGTTTGGATTAAATATGGTAGTACATAAAGGAAAAACTATTTTTGTTGCTGATACTAGTGTCCATGAATATCCAACTTCAGAAGAAATGGTAAAAATTGCAATTTCCACTGCAAGAGTAGTAAGACTTTTTGGCTTTGAACCAAAGGTTGCATTTGTATCTCACTCTACATTTGGTCAACCTCTTACAAGTCGAACTAAACATATAAGAAAAGCCGTTGATATTTTAAAAGAAAAAAAAGTTGACTTCGAATTTGACGGTGACATGCAGCCTGATGTAGCTTTAAATTCAGAATATATAGAACTTTACCCCTTTTCAAAAATTGTTGGAAAAGCAAATATTTTAATTATGCCTGGACAACATAGTGCTGCAATATCATACAAAATGATGAAAACACTTGGAAACACAAAAGTGATAGGACCTCTGCTAATTGGGCTTGGACTTCCTATAGAAATTGCTCCTCTAAGATCTTCAACATCAGAAATAATTAATTTAGCTTCTATTGCAGCTTATTCTGCTGATATAATTGATTATTAGATATAAATTTATTCTTTTTGAATTCTTAAATCTTCAACAAGTATAATACTTGCAATAACATCTTTAACATCAACTATTTCATTAGCTTCACTTATTACTAAATCTTTTTCTTCAGTAGTAAGTGCAATACCATAAATGTAAATCTTTTGATTGTATGTATCAATTTGATAATTAGTTGCTTTAATATTTTTATTTAAAATTAAAGCTGTTCTTAATTGAGAGGTAATTAAAATATCTTTTGCAGATCTTTTAAAATTAAACTCTTCTTTAATTTTAATATCATTGCGAACAGATCGAACACCTTTTGTTTCCCAACCTAATTTTGTCAACTGTAATTTTTCTTCTGGATCATCAACTTTTCCAGTTAAAAAAATTCTCCCATCAAGTACTTTAGATTTTACAGTTAAAAGATATTTTTTATCCTTAACAAGAATTCTAGCAGTTAAATTTTTTTGCATTATTGAATCATCAATTTGTGTTCCAACAGTCCTAGGATCTAATGCGACAGATACTCCTGTCCCAAAAATTCCTTTTGAAGAGACACCAACACAATTTGATAAAATAATTCCAATTAAAATTATAATTATAATTATAAATTTATTTTTCATTTTTTATCTTCAAACAATAATTATAAATTTCTTTTTTTGAAATATCACTATTTTTAATAATAATACTTATTATTTCTTTTATACTTAATCTATTAATCATCTTTTTTATAATATTCTTATCTGATTCACTTAATACTTGTGAAGCAATTTTATCATTTTTTTTTTCAGAAATCACAATAGTAAACTCGCCTTTTGGTTCTTTGGAGAAAAGTTCTAACTCTTCAACGTTTTTTCTAACAAATTCCTCGTAAATTTTTGAAATTTCTCTACAAAAAACTATTTTTCTATCACTAAAATTATTTTTTAAATGAGGTATTATTTTATTAATTTTTTTTGAAGAAACAAAAAAAACTAAAGTGTTATTAAATTCAGAAAGTTTTTTTAATTCATTTATTAAAGCTTGTTTCTTTTCTGGAAAAAAACCATAAAAGAAAAATTTTTCTGAAAAGCCACTTATTGAAACAGCTGTTGTGACAGCTGTTGGTCCTGGGATTGGTATAATATTTATATCATTTTTAATACATTCATTAACTAAAATTTTTCCAGGATCAGAAATACCTGGAGTACCAGCATCAGAAATTAAAGAAATTATTTTACCTAATTTTAGTAATTCTATTATTTTATTTATATTTTTTTTTTCGTTAAATTTATGATTTGAGATCAATCTAGATTTAATTTCATATCTATTAAATAAATTTTTAGATACTCTAGTATCCTCGCATAAAATATAATCAGAATTCTTTAAAGTATCTATAGCTCTAAAAGTAATATCTTTTAAATTACCTATTGGAGTTGAAACTAAATAAAGAGCATTTTCATTATCTTTTATTTGGAATTGTGGTTTTATGATCATAATTAAGCTTAAAAAATATTATATTATCATCAAAATGAATAAATTTATTAAAATAATTATTTTTATATTATTAAATTACTCTTTATTATTTTTACATGTAGTAAAAGCTGAAGAAAAAATAAAAATTGGTCTTCTAGTTCCAATGACAGGTTCTAATAAAAACCTTGGTCAATCAATTATTAAAGCTGTTAAATTAGCGGTAAAAGATATTGATAGTAATTTAATAGAGATTATTCCAAAAGATACAGCAGCAAAACCAAATCAAACTCTTAAATCTGCATTTGAACTAAAAGAAATGGGAGTAAGAATAATTATTGGCCCGATATTTCATGAAAGCTTAACTTACTTAGATGAAATGAAAGATCTAACTTTCTTGTCTTTAACAAATAAAACTTTAGATCTTCCAAAAAATGTAATTTCTGCAGGCATAAATTCCACATCTCAATTGAATACAATTAAAAAATTTTTAAAACTTAATAATATTGAAAAAACTATTTTTTTAATACCAATGGAAGATTATGAATTTGAAATTAAAAAGGGAATTAAAGACTCTAAAATTAAAGTTTTTAAAAACTATGTTTATGACACTGATCCTACAAAATTAACTAAACAAATTGAAGAAATTACTAAATATAAAATTAGAAAACAAAATTTAAAAGATGAAATTTACAGAATTAAAAATTCTAATGAACAAAACAAAGAAAGAAAAATTAAAAAATTAGAAAAAAGATACACATTAGGTGGCTTAAATTTTGATGCAGTTGTAATTGCTGATTTTGATGAAAATTTAAAAAGCGTTAGTACATCTCTTTTATATACTGACGTTTTACCAAAAAATAAGTACTTTATTACATTAAATCAATGGTTTGATGAAAGTTTACTAAATGAAACAAACATTCAGCCCATATATTATCCATCAATAAACAAAAATAATTTTGAAAATTACAAAAAAAAATTTTTCAATGAATTCAATGAATATCCTACACATTTATCTTTATTAAGTTATGACCTTGTTGGTCTTGTTTATTATTTATCATTAAAAACAAATCTATCTGAACTAAATAAACTTTTTAAAAAGAAAAATTCATTTAAAGGAAAAATAGGAATTTTTGATATTAAAAATAATAAAATTAATCATAGATTAAATTTTTATAAAATTGAAAATAATAAAATTATAAAAATTTTTTAATTTTTTTAAATGCAATGAAACGATGATCAATTTTGTACTTTTCAAAGGGTTTCATTTGACCAAAAGTTTTTTTTTTATTTTTTGGAATAAATATTGGATCATAACCAAATCCATTTCTACCTCTTGGATGACTTGAAATATATCCTTCAACCTTTCCTATTGAAGAAGCAATTTTTTTATCTAAATAACAAATTGATAATGCGCAAACAAATCTTGCTTTAATTTTTCTTTTTTGCCAATTTTTATTTTTTTTAAATAACTCTCTATAAACCCTTCGTATTGCTTTATCAAAATCTAATTTTGATCCTCCCCATCTTGATGAATAAATGCCTGGATCTTTATCTAAAATATCAATTTCAAGACCTGAGTCATCTGCAAGGCAAATTAAGTTTGTTTTTTTTGAGAAATATTTTGATTTAATTATAGAATTTTCTATGAATGTAAGCCCATCTTCTTTTGGGCTTTTCAATTTAAAATTACTAGTTGAATAAGTTTTGATATATTTTGGTAATAAATCTTTAATTTCTTTATATTTGCCTTGATTATTAGTTCCAATAAGTAATTTTAAAATTTTTTTCATTAATACCTAGCAATTTTAAAATTTCTTACCATATAAGTCCCCATGGAAAAAGAAGAAAACCTAGATAAGAATAATAAAAAACCTGATCCTTCTGAAAACGAAAATATAGTTGAAGAGCAAACAGAAAAAAATGAAACTGAATTAAATGTTAAAGAAAAAAAGGATATTTTACCTGAAGAAAAAATTTTAGAATTAGAAGATAAGCTAGCAAGGACATTTGCTGAAATGGAAAATCAAAGACGAAGATTTGAAAAAGAAAAAAATGATGCATTTGAATACGGAGGTTTTGTATTTGCAAAAGAAGCTTTAAATTTAATTGATAATTTAACAAGATCAAAATTAATATTGGAGAATGATGAAAAACTAAAAGATACTGAAGCTTTGAAAAAAGCTTTAGAACATTTAGACATAATTAATAAAGATTTGATAAATACTTTTACAAAAAACAATATCAAACCAATTGAATGTCTTGAAAAAAAATTAGATCCAAATTTACATCAAGCGATGATCGAAATAGAGGATGATCAAAAAGAACCTGGAACTATAGTTCAAGAAATACAAAAAGGTTTCATGATTAAGGATAGATTGCTAAGACCATCATTAGTTGGGGTTTCAAAAAAAACAGAAAAAGAAGTGGAAAAAAATGAGGAAAATAAGGATAATTTAGACAAATAATTATATTTGTCAGAACTTGTAGAATTAAAATTAACACATATATGAAGGAAAGAATTTAAATTATGAGTAAAATTATTGGAATAGATTTGGGAACAACTAATTCATGTGTATCAATCATGGAAGGTAGCCAAGCAAAAGTTTTGGAAAATGCTGAAGGTGCAAGAACTACTCCTTCAGTAGTAGCTTTTACAGATGATGGTGAAAAACTAGTTGGTCAACCAGCTAAAAGGCAGGCAGTAACAAATCCTGAAAATACAATTTTTGCTGTTAAAAGATTAATTGGAAGAAATTTTGAAGATCCAACTGTAAAAAAAGATATTGAAACATCTCCATTCAAAATAGTTAATTCCGAAAAAGGTGATGCATGGATCGAAGCAAAAAAAGAAAAATATTCTCCTTCTCAAATATCCGCTTTTATTCTTCAAAAAATGAAAGAAACCGCTGAAAAATATTTAGGTCAAGAAGTTACTAAAGCAGTAATTACTGTTCCTGCATATTTTAACGATGCTCAAAGACAAGCTACAAAAGATGCTGGAAAAATTGCTGGTCTAGAAGTTTTAAGAATTATTAATGAACCAACGGCTGCTTCTTTAGCTTATGGTTTAGATAAAAAACAAAATAAAAAAATAGCTGTATATGATTTAGGTGGCGGAACATTTGACGTTTCTATACTTGAACTTGGAGATGGTGTATTCGAAGTTAAATCAACTAACGGTGATACTTTTTTAGGTGGTGAGGATTTCGATAACACAGTTGTTAATTATCTAATAAATGAGTTCAAAAAAGATAGTGGAATTGATTTAACCTCAGATAAACTAGCTTTGCAAAGATTAAAAGAGGCTGCAGAAAAAGCAAAAATTGAACTTTCTTCTGCTGAACAAACAGATATTAACTTACCATTTATTACTGCGGATAAAACTGGTCCAAAACACATTAATTTAAAAATGACTAGAGCAAAACTGGAGGCTCTTGTAGAAGATCTAATTGCCAAAACATTACCACCATGCAAAACAGCATTAAAAGACGCTGGTATTACAGCAAATGAAATCGATGAAATTGTATTAGTTGGTGGAATGACTAGAATGCCTAAAGTATTTTCAGAAGTTAAAAATTTTTTTGGAAAAGATCCAAATAAAAGTGTAAACCCCGATGAAGTTGTGGCGATGGGAGCAGCTATTCAAGCGGGTGTACTTCAGGGGGATGTTAAAGATGTATTGCTATTGGATGTAACTCCTTTGTCTTTAGGAATTGAAACATTAGGTGGTGTATCAACCAAACTAATTGAAAAAAATACAACAGTACCAACAAAAAAAAGTCAGGTTTTCTCTACCGCAGAAGATAATCAGCCTGCAGTATCTATCAGAGTCCTTCAAGGTGAAAGGGAAATGGCGACTGATAATAAAATGCTAGGAAATTTTGAATTAATTGGTATTGCTCCAGCGCCAAGAGGAGTACCTCAAATTGAAGTAACATTTGATATAGATGCAAATGGAATTGTTAGTGTTTCGGCAAAAGATAAGGGAACTGGTAAAGAGCAAAAAATTCAGATTCAAGCTTCTGGTGGTTTAAGTGATGAAGAGATTGAAAAGATGGTAAAAGATGCTGAGGCTAATAAAGAAGAAGATAAAAAGAAGAGAGAATCAGTAGATGTTAGAAATCAAGCTGATACTTTAATTCATTCAACAGAAAAAAATCTTAAAGAACATGGAGCCAAAATTACAGACGCTGAGAAAAAAGCAATTGAAGATGCATCATCTGACTTGAAAGAAGCATTAAAAGGAACTGATACTGAGGATATTAAGAAAAAAACAGAAACTTTAGTTCAAGCTTCAATGAAATTAGGAGAAGCTATCTACAAGTCTCAAGAAAAGAAACAAGATCCATCTAATGATGGCAAAAAAGATAACGAAGAAAAAAAAGATGACAATGTAGTTGATGCAGATTTTGAAGAAGTTAAAGACGAAGATAACAAAGAAAATAAAGAGAAGAGCGCCTAAATCTTATATCATCAGCAGACATCTTAGAGCAATTTTATGGCTAAAAGAGATTTTTACGAAGTCTTAGGTGTTAATAAAAATGCTAGTCCAAATGAATTAAAGTCGGCATACAGAAAACTTGCTGTAAAATATCATCCTGACAAAAATCCAGGGAATAAAAAAGCTGAAGAAAAATTTAAAGAAGCTAGTGAAGCTTACGGAATTCTCTCAGATAATGAAAAAAAACAAAATTATGACAACTTTGGTCACGCTGCTTTTGAAAATGGTGGTGGTAGACAAAGTGGAGGTTTTGGAGGATTTAGTGGTGCAGATTTCTCAGATATATTTGAAGATTTCTTTGGTGATTTTGGAGGTGGAGGAAGATCTCGAAGTAGAAGAAGTTCAAATAACAGAGGTTCAGATTTAAGATACGATTTATCTATTACCCTTGAAGAAGCTTACAAAGGTAAAAAACAAGATATAAAATTTTCAACGACTGAAAAATGTAATACTTGTAAAGGAAATGGTTCTAAACCTGGCTATTCACCTGATAGATGTACATATTGTGGTGGAAATGGAAAAATAAGATCTAATCAAGGGTTTTTTACTGTACAACAAACTTGTCCTCAATGCAGTGGAAGTGGTGAAGAAATTACCAATCCATGTAATGATTGTAATGGTCAAGGAAAAAAACAAGCTTCAAAAAAAATATCAGTTACTATCCCAAAAGGTGTTGATGATGGTACAAGAATTAGATTATCAGGAAAAGGTGAAGCTGGAACTAGGGGTGGAACAACAGGTGATTTGTATTTATTCATCAATGTTCATTCACACGATTTATTTAAAAGATCAGGTGAAAATTTGTTTTTTGAATTTCCAATTTCAATTGCAGATGCGGCACTTGGAACAACAATCGAAATACCAACAATTGATGGTGGTAAAGCAAAAATTAAAATACCAGATGGAACTCAAAACAAAAAGCAATTCAGATTAAAAGGTAAAGGTATGCCTTTTATGCAAAGAGGTGATCATGGAGACTTGTATGTACAAATTAAAACGGAAGTTCCAGTATATTTAAATAAAAAACAAAAAGAATTATTAGAACAATTTAGGGAAATAGAAAACGAAAAATCTAACCCTAGTATTAAAAAGTTCTTTGAAAAAGCTAAAAGTTTTTGGAAAAGTTAAATGAACTGGGATCAAATTATTCCAGCAATTTTTATGATTGCTGTCCTAATATTAGTACTACCGTCTTTCTTGAAAACTAATTCAAAATTAAAGCAATTTTTAACAAATTTATCTATTTGGGCTATAATTGTTTCAGTTGTTATGATAGTTTTATATCTTGTCTTTTAAATGAAAAAAATTAATTTAGCGATCACTGGATGCATGGGTAGAATGGGTCAACAAATTATTAAATCTGCTAAATCAAATAATTCTTTTAAAATAGTTGCTCTAACAGAAAGTAGAACAATAAATAAAAAAATTGCTGGAATTAAACCTGGTTTAAATACCGATAAAGAATTTAAAAAATCAAATTTAATTATAGATTTTACAGTTCCTAAGTGCACTTTAGAAGTTTTAAAAATTGCAGCAAAACTCAAAAAAAGAATGGTCATTGGAACAACAGGATTTTCAAAAAAAGATGAAAATTTAATAAGAAAATATTCAAAAAAGATACCAATACTTAGAGCTGGTAATATGAGTTTAGGAATAAACTTATTAATGTATTTAACTGAAATTGCTTCAAAATCTCTAGGAAATAATTTCTTAAGTAAAGTTTTTGAAATACATCACAAACATAAAAAAGATCATCCATCAGGAACAGCTTTAATGCTTGGAAAAGGAATAGCTGTTGGGAAAAATAAAAATTTTTATAAATTGATAGGTAAAAAATATCTCAACAAAAAAAGTTTTCCATATGATAAAAAAATTAACTTTAATTCAATTAGAAAAGGAGAAATAATTGGAGAACACGAAGTTACTTTTTCAAGTGGAAAAGAAATAATTACATTAAATCATGAAGCATTTGACAGAGCTCTTTATTCTGAGGGAGCCTTTACAGCTGCTAAGTGGTTAATAAATAAAAAACCTGGCCTTTATTCAATGAGAGATGTTTTGAATTTCAAATAATGAATGAAATTCAAAGATCTAAAATAATTTTAAAGATTTTAAATAAAATTTATCCTAAAACACCAATACCTTTAAAACATACTAATAGATTTACTCTATTAATTTCTGTTCTTTTATCTGCTCAAACTACAGATGTTAACGTTAATAATGTAACCAAAAATATTTATCCAAAATATAATAAGCCCGAGCATTTTTTAAAATTAGGACGAAAAAAAATTGAAAATCTAATTAAAAGTATTGGTATATTTAGAGTAAAAGCTAAAAGTGTTTATTTATTATCAAAACAACTTATTGAAAAGCATGAAGGAAAAGTTCCAGAAAATTTTGAAGATCTTGAAAAATTACCTGGTGTTGGTCATAAAACAGCCAGTGTAGTTATGTCCCAAGGATTTGGCCATCCAGCATTTCCTGTTGATACTCATATACATCGTTTAGCACAAAGATGGGGTCTTACTAATGGTAAAAATGTTGTACAAACAGAAAAAGATTTAAAAAGACTATTTCCTAAAAAATCTTGGAACAAACTTCACCTTCAAATAATTTATTATGGAAGAGAGTATTGTAAGGCTAGAGAATGTTATGGTTTAACTTGTAAAATTTGTTGTACTTGTTATCCTAATAGAAAAAAACCACTAATAACTAAGAAAGCATAAATAATGAAAATATTAGGAATTGGAAACGCAATTGTAGACGTAATTTGCAAAGTAGAAGATTATTTTATCACTCAAAACAATTTAACAAAAAGCACTATGAAATTAATTTTTGATGATAAAGAGTTTAAAGAATTATTATCTGATCTTAAAATAGAAAAAACTGTCTCAGGAGGATCAGTTGCAAATTCTATTGTTGGATTATCACAACTTGGAAATGAAGTAGGATTTATTGGCAAAGTAAACGATGATGATCTTGGTGGTAAATATGAGGAAGGTCTGAAGCAAGAAAATGTTAAATATTTTTACTCAAAGAAAAAAGAAGAACTACCTACTGGAACTTGTTTAATATTAGTAACACCAGACTCAGAAAGAACAATGTGCACTTTTTTAGGAACTGCAGGAAAAATAAATGAAAATGATGTTAGTTCAGACGCTATTAAACAAAGTGATATAATACTCCTAGAGGGTTATCTTTGGGACGAGGGAGAACCAAAAAAAGCTTTTGAAAAAGCAATTCAAAATGCAAATAAAGTTGCAATGTCTCTATCAGACCAGTTTTGTGTTGATAGACATAAACCTCATTTTTTAGAATTAGTTAAAAACAAATTAGACATAACATTTGCAAACGAACAAGAAATAATTTCATTAATAAATGCGAAATCTTTTGATGAGGTAATAAATTTTTCAAAATCTCTTGGTAAAATTATTGTTTTAACAAGAGGTGAAAAAGGTGCAGTTGCCATTAATGGAGACGAAGTTGTTGAATGTGGAATAAAACAGGGTCTAAAAATTGTTGATTTAACTGGGGCCGGAGATCTTTTTGCTGCAGGCTTTTTACATGGATATGTAAATAATATGTCACTGAAAGAAAGTTTGGATAAAGGAACTGAAATGTCTTCTAAAGTTATCCAACAAATTGGGGCTAGGCTTTAAATTTCTTAATTAGTTTTATTTTTTTTTTCTTTTAAAGCTTCCTTTGCCTTTTTTTGGTTTAACTATCTTAGGTTTAAATTTTTTTGAAAATAAATCTTTAATAATTGGATTTTTTTTATTTAATTTGGTAACCATTTTTTTTACTAATTATAAAATTTTCATCTTTAAAAAATTTAGAAATTTTTTTTCTAAGTCTATAAATATGTGTCTCAACAGTATGTGTTTCAATATTAGATTGATAACCCCAAACCTTAGTTTGCAGTTCATCTATACTTGTAGCCTTCTTTATTTTAGATAAATAAATAATTGTATTAACTTCTTTTTCAGTTAGCTTTAATTTTGTATTATGAGATGATATTTCTCTAGAATTTAAATTAATTTTATAATCATTGATAATAAATTCTGATTGAAAGCTAAACTGTTTTTTTAAAAATTCTATATTGAGTTTTTCAATAAGTTTAAATATTTTTATAGGTAAATGTTCAAAAACAAGTTGATATTCTACATTAAGAATTTTTTTCTTAGTAATAATTAAATAATTATTTAATTTTTCAATTTGATTATTCAATGATTTTTCATTTAAAGACTCAATTATTTTAAAATTTAAATCTTGTTCAAGTTCTTTAAGAATTTGGTATAGAGGATTAAATTGATAAATTATTAAATTTTGATTATTCATATATAATAAAGATATGACAATTCTTTTAAAAAATAAACATACTCTTAAAATAGATGATTTTCACTTCCAATGTAGTATTGGAAAAAATGGTATATGCAAAAAAAAGAAGGAGGGGGATAATAAAACTCCCAAAGGTTTCTTTAAAATTCAACACTTATATTTTAGAAAAGATAGATTAAAAAAACCCAAGACTCGTCTTAAGTGTATAGAAATTAATAAAAATATGGGTTGGTGTGATGATATCAAACATCCAAAAAAATATAATAAATTAATTAAAATTAATAAAAATATTAAACATGAAAGACTTAAAAGAAAAGATCATAAATATGATTTACTTATACCTATAAAATATAATTTTAATAATCCTATTATTGGATTAGGTAGTTGCATTTTTATTCATTTAACAAAAAATTATAAAGCAACAGCTGGATGTATTGCTTTAAAAAAAAAAGATTTTTTAATAATGTTAAAATTAATAAACAAAAAAACTAAAATAAAAATATCTTAAAATCTTTGACCAAAAATACTTGAGCCAATTCTTAAATATGTAGCTGAATTTTTTAAAGCTACTAAATAATCTGAGGACATTCCCATACTAAGTTCCTTAAAAGAAAAATTATTGTTTAGTAATTTCATATCTTGAAAATAATCTGAAGAATTAGAATTTATTGGAGGTATACACATTAAACCTATCACATCTAAATTAATTTTTTTACAATAATAAACAAAATCATTGAGTTCATCCTTATTTATTCCAGATTTTTGATCTTCCTTTCCAATATTAACTTGAATGAAAATTTTAATCTTTTTATTTATTTTTAATTGCTCGTCTGCAATTTTTTTTGCAAGCTTTTCAGAGTCTACAGAATGAATAAAATCAAATAATTTGACTGCAAATTTAACTTTATTGGTTTGTAATTTTCCAATCATGTGAAGTCTAATATTAGGATTTTTTAATTTAACTTCTGTCCATTTATCAATTGCTTCTTGAACTTTATTTTCTCCAAAATCAATATGTCCATGATTAATTAATGGTAATATTTTATCAATTTGAAAAGTCTTGGATACAGCAATAATTTTTGGTAAATTATTAATTTTTAAACTACTTAAATTTAATTTTATTTTATTATTTATTTCGACTAAGTTTTGAACTGTACTATGCATAATTATTTAAAAAAAAAATATTACTTTATAAATAAATTTGATACAAACAATATCGATCGACAAGACAAACAAACTATAATTATTTATAGAAATTATATAAGTAAAAAAAATAATGAATTACTTATCTTAAAATTTAAGAAATATTGTAAAAAAAAAGGTAAAAAATTTTTTTTAGCAAATAATATTAAATTAGCCATTAAACTTAATTTAGATGGAGTCTATATACCTTCCTTTAATAAAAGTTTAAGTCACTTAAGCTATTCATATAATAAAAAATTTAAAATTATAGGATCGGCACACAATCTAAAAGAAATAAAAATTAAAGAACTTCAAAAAGTAAATAAAATTTTTTTGTCATCAATATTTAAAAAAAACAAAAATTTTTTAGGAATTAATAAATTTAAATTATTATCAAATCTAACAAAAAAAAAAGTTGTTGTTCTTGGAGGTATTTCAAAAAAAAATTTAAAACTACTTAAACTTTTAAATAACCCTGAATTTGCTGGAATATCATTTTTTGAATAAAAAAAAGGCCCCAAAATGGGGCCCTTTTTATAATTTAAATCTAAATTAAATTAGAATGCAAATGTAGCAGATAAAGCCCATCTTTCTACGTCACCTGTAGATGAACTCTCTGTAGTGCTGTTACCTTTACCAGTAAACTCATATGTAGTTGCTGAGATAGTAACTCCACCTGTAGTGTAAGAAACATTAAGACCTTCAGCTTCTTCATCAATATTAGAACCTTCAGTGTCAATTGTTTCAGAACCGTATGATACTGATAAATCATCAGTTACAGTGTAAGCAACTTGCCAAGAGCTAATTGTTTCATCAACTCCAGAACCAGCATCGTATGCGTTTTCAGTTTCTGATGCAGATAAAGTGAATGAACCCCATGCGTAAGAAGCTTTCATCACAGTTTGCTCTTCTTCTGAACCGATAGTATCAGTTTGACCAATACCATAGTCAACACTTAAACCTTCAATTCCTGCGTATGATACGCTCCAAGCAGTTGCAGATCCACCGCCAGCGCTTCCTGGAGAGTATGACGCTTTAAGAGTCAAGTCATCCATTAAGTTTGGAAGTGTATACATCATGCTATTGTTTCCAGCTTCAGCAGATCTTGGCGTAGTAAAGCCTGATCCGTTGTCCCAAAGGTCACCAGCAGCTGTAGTATCAATTGCTCCTGATGCAGATGATCCACCCTCACCAGAAAATACTAAAGTACCTAAATCATCTGAACTAATTGTTACAGAGTGACTATCAAACGGTGCGTTCGCAATCCCTGTAGTACTATCGTCAGCTTGATCAAGTACAAAAGATAATGATACATTCATACCATTGTCTAATTCACCTGAACCTGAGAAAGTTAACTGATTTCCCATAGTCCAAGATTTACCAGTGGCAGTTTTTGTAGTATTTTTAAGACCAATACTAGCTCCACCAGATACTGACATTGAGCCAGCATATGCAGATGTAACTACAAGCGAACCAGCTAATGCAGTTAATCCTATTTTTTTAAATGTGTTCATATTAATTACTCCTTATAATTAATTGTTAATTATTAATAATAAACACTGCATATTTATCATTTTAGAGGCTAATTTTTTATAAAATTAAGGATTTTTATCAAAAATATTACATATGTTGTATTTTTACATCACTTTTTTAAGTTTTTTTCATATATTTTATAGAATTAAAAATTATGTTGTATAAGCATTTAAGAAATTAATATCGAAATGATTTCAATTAAAACTATAAAAATATCAGCTTTTTTAACCATAATCTCTTTATTACTCAATGCTTGCAATGGAAAAATTCCTGGCATACCGGGAGCTGATGCAAGAAAATATTCTAAAGACCCAGAAAAAAGAGTTGAACAAAATCTTGCTGAAGGTCGGGGTTTTACACTCAATGAAACATTTGGTGGGGGTACTAAAGGAGGAACTTTTGATTTTGCTAGCTCAAATGAATTATGGAGAGCCTCTCTTGATGTAATCGATTTTATGCCATTAAGTTCAGTAAATTACAGCGGGGGGATTATTATTACAGATTGGTATTCGGATAAACAAAATATCAATGAAAGTATTAAAATATCAATAAGATTTCTTACAAATGAAATAAGGTCTGATGCTTTGGATATAAAAATTTTTAATAGAAAGTGTTCTAGTAATTTAATGAATTGTAAAATCACTGAAACCAATAAAGTTTTAGTTACAGAACTTACAAGAGAAATTTTAAAAAAAGCTGCGACTTATGAAAAGGAAAAAGTTGCAAAAAGAAAAAAAGCAAGAAAAAAATAAAATAGGTTTGTGAAAGTCTAAAATCATAATATTAAATAAATATATAATCCTGTGGAAAGATATAATTTTAAAGCAATTGAAGAAAAATGGCAGACTCTTTGGGAAAAGGAAAAAACATTTTCAACAAAAGTAGATAAAAATAAAAAAAAATTTTATTGCCTAGAAATGTTTCCATATCCATCTGGAAAAATTCACATGGGCCACGTTAGAAATTATACAATAGGTGATGTACTTGCAAGATTTAAAGCCTTGGAAGGTTATAATGTTCTTCACCCAATGGGTTGGGATTCATTTGGTATGCCTGCAGAAAATGCTGCGAGAGAAAACAATCTAGATCCAAAAACTTGGACGGAGTCTAATATTACTAAAATGAAAACCCAATTAAAAAAACTTGGTCTTTCAATAGATTGGGATAGGGAAATTTCAACCTGTTCTGAAGATTATTATAAACAACAACAAAGTTTTTTTTTAGAATTATTAGAAAAAAAATTAGTTTATAGAAAAGAAAATTATGTCAATTGGGATCCTGTAGATGAAACAGTGCTTGCTAATGAACAAGTAATAGATGGAAAAGGATGGCGCTCAGGAGCAACAGTTGAAAGAAAAAAATTAAGTCAATGGTTTTTTAATATATCAAAATTTTCTCAAGATTTATTAGATGGTTTAGATGGATTAAATAAATGGCCGAATAAAGTTAAAACAATGCAAAAAAACTGGATCGGAAAATCATTTGGATGTGAAATTAACTTTAAAATAGAGGGTAATTTACCCGTGAATAATATAAAATGCTTCACTACAAGACCTGATACTCTTTTTGGATTCTCTTTTTTAGCGTTGTCAGTAGATCACGAAATTTCAAATTTTTACAAAGAAGATGTTAATTTTTTAAAATTTAAAGATGAATGCTCAAAAACAGGTTTAACAGAAGAAGCAATTGCAGTGGGAGAAAAAATTGGTTTCAAAACCAACCTAATGGCTATCAATCCATTAAATCCTAATCATAAAGTACCAGTATATTTTGCTAATTTTGTATTAATGGATTATGGATTTGGAGCTGTATTTGGTTGTCCAGCCCATGATCAAAGAGATTTTGATTTTGCTAAAAAATATCAGCTTGAAATTAAAACTGTCGTTAGACCTAAAGATAAAGATGACTCTTTCGTAGTTAATAAAGAAGCTTACCCAGGTCCAGGTATTTTGATAAATTCAGATTTTTTAAATGGCCTTGAGGCTCCGAATAATTCAGTTATCGAAACTATAAAAATTCTAGAACAAAAAAAATTAGGAAAAAAACAAATTAATTTTAGATTAAAAGATTGGGGTATATCAAGACAAAGATATTGGGGCTGCCCTATACCAGTTGCTTATGATGAAGATGGAAAAATTTGTCCAATACCCAAATCAATGCTTCCAGTTAAACTTCCTCAAAATATTGACCTAAATGTTAAAGGAAATCCTCTTGATAATAAAAAAGATTGGAAAGAAATTGAAATAAATGGAAAAAAATTAACAAGAGAAACTGATACTTTAGATACATTTGTATGTTCATCTTGGTATTATTTAAGATTTTGCTCTCCAAAAGAAAAAAATTATGGTTTTAAAAAAGAAGATATTGATTATTGGATGCCTGTTGATCAATATATAGGTGGTGTTGAACATGCTATTTTACACTTACTATATTCAAGATTTTTTATGCAAGCACTTTCGTACAAAAACGAAAAATTTAATTTAACTGAACCTTTTGATGGTCTTTTTACTCAAGGTATGGTTTGTCATGAAACTTATAAAGATCCTGATGATAATTGGGTTAGTCCTGAAGAAATTGAGACAATAGAAGGACAAAAATATCTAATTAAAGATAAATCAAAAAAAATAAAAATCGGTCCTTCAGAATCAATGTCAAAATCAAAAAAAAATACTATAGATCCTGAAAATATTATTTCTAACTATGGGGCAGATGCCGCTAGATTATTTATTTTATCTGATAGTCCACCTGAAAAAGATGTTCAATGGTCAGAAGAAGGTATTATATCTTCATTCAAGTTTATACAGAAATTATGGAATCTAAATTCAGTGATTTTGGAAGAAATTAAAAAAAATCATAAAGAAAATGCTGACGAAGAATTAAAAAAAAATACCAATATATTTTTAAAAAAAATTACCGATAATCTTCAAAATTTTAGTTACAATAAAATTATTGCTAATTTACATGAAATTTACAGTTTTATGTCTAAAGAAATAAAAAAAACTTATAAGAAAAATACTATTATTGAAAATTATCAAAAGATTTTAATTACGATGACTCCAATAATTCCTCACTTTTCTTATGAATGTC
The DNA here is from genome assembly GCA_902579105.1 of uncultured Pelagibacteraceae bacterium. Classification (GTDB taxonomy): domain Bacteria; phylum Pseudomonadota; class Alphaproteobacteria; order Pelagibacterales; family Pelagibacteraceae; genus Pelagibacter. The sequence goes on from CACHFM010000001.1 coordinate 167,972, forward strand.
TTAAATTAATCAATGCTAAAGAAATTAGTTGGCCAAATTATGATGAGTCAATGTTAAAAAAAGAAATAGTGAATATAGTTATTCAAATAAATGGAAAAAAAAGAGGATTGTTGCAAACAAAACCGAATATCTCCGAAGAAAATTTATTTAAATTAATTAATAAAGATGCAACACTAACTAAATATTTAAAAGAAACATTAATTAAAAGAAAAATTTATATTCAAGATAAGTTGATGAACATAATAATTTAAATGATAAAAAAAATTTTTTTATTACTAATAATTTTATCAGTTACACACTGTGGATTTACCTCACTATATGATGACGCAAATAAAATTAACTATAAAATAAATATAATAGAAATAAGTGGTGATAGGGTAATAAATAATATACTCAAATCTGAAATTAATAGAATTTCAAATCCAAAATCAGAAAAAATATTTAATTTAAAAATTAATACTTATTATGAAAAAATAATTCTTTCAAAAAATTCTAAAGGTACTGCATCAGACTATCAACTAGTAGCTAAAACAAATTTTATAATTGAAAACTTAGACAAAAAACAAGTTTTATCTTTTGAAGAAAAACAAAATATTAAAAATATTTTAGATATTTTCGAACAAAAAAATTATGAAAATTCAATTAAAGAAATCTTTGCAACTTCTATGGTAAGAAAATTAAATTTAGAGTTAGTTAATAAAAAATGATTTTAAAATCATTCGAAACTAAAAAGATAAATATTAATATAAATAAAATAGTATTATTTTATGGTCAAAATGAAGGTTATAAAGAAGAAGAAGTATTAAAAATACTACTCGTTAACAAAGATAAAAATCTAGCTAGATATGAAGAAAAACAAATTTTAGATAATTCTGAAATATTTTATAATGATATATTATCTAAATCATTGTTTGAAAAAGAAAAAATCATTATAATAAACAGAGCAACAGATAAAATAGTTAATATCATTACAGACTTATTAGAGAAAGATATTTCAGATATATCTATAATAATTAATTCTAATAACTTAGAAAAAAAATCAAAATTAAGATCTTTATTTGAAAAAAATAAAAAATTAATATGTGTACCTTTTTATCCTGATTCCCAAGATATACTAACAAAATTAACATATAATTTTTTTAAGGAAAATAATATTGCAATCTCACAAGAAAATATAAATTTGATTGTCAATAGGTGCAATGGGGATAGAGGCGCTTTAAAAAATGAATTAAATAAAATTCAATTTTTTGTTAAAAATAAAAAAAAACTCTCGACTGAAAATCTCTTAAAATTAACAAATTTAATAGAAAATTATAGTATTTCAGAATTAGTTGACAATTATTTAGCTAAAAATCAAAAAAAAATTGTAAGTATTCTTAACGAAAATAATTTTAGTAATGAGGACTGTATTATTATTACTAGAACTTTATTAAATAAATTAAAAAGATTAATAAAATTGTCTAAAGATTTTAATGAAAATAAAAGTTTAGATAAAACTATATTAAATGCAAAGCCTCCAATATTTTGGAAAGACAAAGAAATTGTTAAACAACAGATTAATAATTGGTCTCCCAATCAAATAAATAAAGCAATAGTAAATGTAAATGAAATTGAGCTACAAATAAAAAAAAATCATACTAATCCAGTAAATATAATCTCCAATTTTATTTTAGATAGATCTTCTTTTAATCTTAATAGTGGCTTTTAATTATATCAATTATTTTATTTAATTGATCTAATTCTTTATACTCAAAAGTAATTTTACCTTTATTATTTTTCTTATTTTGAATAACAACATTTAAACCAACTTTATTTGATACAGACATTTCTAGATTTCTGATATTTGAGTCTTTATCAATATTAGATTTTTGTTTTTTATTTTTAAATATTTTTACAAAATTCTCAGCTTGTCTAACTGAAAGTTTTTTTTCAATAATCTTATTAGCAATAAAATTTGCATTTTCTAAACCCACCAATATTTTTGCATGTCCAGCAGTCAATTTTTGAGTTTCTATTAGTTTTATTACATCAAGTGGTAATGTAAGAAGCCTTAGAGAATTTGTTATATGACTTCTACTTTTTCCAATAAATTTTGAAACTTTTTCTTGATCATAAGAAAATTCATCAATTAATCTTTTATATCCTTGCGCTTCTTCTAATGGATTTAAATCATGCCTTTGAACATTTTCAACAATAGAAAATTCTAAAGATTTTAAATCATCGGCTTCTGTTATCACTACTGGAACATTATGAAGACCTGCTCTTTGTGCAGCCATCCACCTTCTCTCTCCAGCTATTATTTCAAATTTAGATTTTTCATCATTTGATTTTCTAACAATGATTGGTTGTAAAATGCCTCTTTCTTTAATTGAATTTGTAAGATCACTTAAATTATCTTCATCAAAAATTTTTCTAGGCTGATATTTATTTGGTATTAAATCACTAATCTGTAATAAATTTTTTTCAGTCTCAATTTTTGTTTCACCTATTAATGATGATAAGCCTCTACCTAATCCTCTTTTAATTTTATTTGAATCCATTATGCAGCACTCCCAATAGTTGTTTCTTGATTTATAAATTCATCTGTAAAACTAAAATATGATTTGCTTCCTGGGCAGGACTTATCATAAATTAGTACTGGCATTCCATGTGATGGAGCCTCTGACAATCTAACATTCCTAGGAATCACGGTTGAATAAACTTTTTCATTAAAATAATCTCTTGCCTCCTTTTCAACTTGTGATGAAAGCTTGTTTCTCTTGTCATACATAGTTAAAAGTATCCCTCTAATCTTTAAATCAGGATTTAAATTAATTTTTATTCTCTCAATTGTTTTCATCAATTGAGTTAGTCCCTCTAGGGCAAAGAATTCGGTCTGAAGTGGTACCAAAAGAGAATCTGAACAGACAAGAGCCATTACAGTTAATAGACTCAGTGATGGAGGACAGTCAATTAATATATAATCATAAGATCCTCTAGAATTGTTTAAATATGAGGCTAATTTATGTTTAAGTATAAAAGCTCTATTATTGTCATCAGCTGTCTCAACCTCTAAACCTGACAAGTCTACATTTGAAGTAACAAGATCAAGATTTTCAAATTGAGTTTTTTTAATAACATCAAAAACTTCCTTAGTTCCATTCAGTACTCCATAAATAGTATCACTTGAATTTTCCATATTAGATAATCCAAGACCTGTTGTTGCATTTCCTTGTGGATCTAAGTCTATAACAAGAATTTTTTTATTTTGTTGAGACAAACCTGCAGCAAGATTAATCACCGTTGTAGTTTTACCAACCCCACCCTTTTGATTTATGACAGAAATAATTTGCATTTAATTTTTTTTAATATTTTTTTTGTTTTTCTTTTTCATTTTTTTTATATTTAATAGAAATGAATCTTCATTGGTTAAACTTTTTTTTTCTGTGTAATCTAAATCCCAATCTTCTAATGAATTTTTAAATACTTCTCTTCCATTTTTACCCATAAAGAAAATTAAATTTTTATAACTAGAAAAATTTTCATTAACTAAATCTAAAACTACTGGCATCGGTTTGAATGCTCTAGACATTATAGTTCCTGTTTTTAATTTTTTAGTTTCAAAAATATTTTTTTGGAAGATTTCTGTTTTTAATTTTAATTTTTTTGATACCTCTTTCAAAAAGTGGCTTTTATGGTAGCTTTTTTCATATAAACAAATTTTAATATCTTTTTTTAAATTTTTTAGGAGAATTGCTATTATAATACCTGGCATACCGCCTCCTGATCCTAAATCTGTAGTTGTATTACAATTTAAATCAATAAAATCAATAACTTGTGCACAATCAATAATATGGCGATCAATTATAGTCTTTTTTTCTGATGTTTTTTGGCTAATTATATTAATTTTTTTATTTTTTTCCAATATCATGGATATATAGTTTTCAAAGTCTAAAAATGTTTCACGTGAAACATTTAAGCTACTAAGTTTTGAATAAGAATTTATAATTTCTTGTTCCATTAAGCTATATGCTTAATAGACTTTCTTTTTACATGTGACAACAAAATATATACAGCGGCAGGAGTAATTCCATCAATTCTTAGGGCTTGGCCCATAGTTTTAGGCCTTATTTCTTTAAATTTGGCTTTAACTTCATTCGATAGCCCTGAAAGACTATCATAATCAGTTTTTTCTGGTATTAATAAATTTTCGTCCCTTTTAAAGGCTAAAATATCTGCTTTTTGCTTCTTTAAATATCCCCTATAGTGAGAATTTATTTCTATTTGCTCATCAATTTCCTTGTTAAAAAATGGTATTTTAGGCCATATTTTTCGAATCTTGTCCATATTTACTGATTTTTGGGTTAATATTTCATTTGAGGATCTCAAAACTCCATCTTTTGAAATTTTTATTCCAAAATCTTCTGCTTTTGTAGGAGAAATAGTTGATTTTTTCATCTTTTCTTCAATTTCTCTTATTTTTTTATGTTTATCTTCAAATATCAATTTTCTTTCATGACTAATTAACCCAATTGAGATTCCTTTTCCTGTTAACCTTTGATCAGCATTATCTGATCTTAGACTTAGTCTGTATTCAGCTCTAGAGGTAAACATTCTATATGGTTCAGCTACACCTTTCGTAACTAAATCATCTATCATAACTCCAATATAAGCATCTGATCTATCCAATATAAAAGGCTCAAATTTTTTTACTGATAGAGCGGCATTTGTTCCTGCAATAAGTCCTTGAGCAGCGGCTTCTTCATATCCTGTAGTTCCATTTATTTGACCTGCAAGATAAAGGTTATTAATTTTCTTAGTTTCAAGTGTTAAAAATAATTCTCTAGGATCTATATAGTCATATTCTATTGCATATCCAGGTCTAATTATCTTAACATTTTCTAAACCACTGATATTATTACATATTTCTTGTTGAATATCGCTAGGAAGAGAAGTTGATATGCCATTTGGGTAAATTGTATGATCATTTAAGCCTTCTGGCTCTAAAAATATCTGATGTCGACCTTTGTCTGAAAATTTTACTACTTTATCCTCTATAGATGGACAATACCTTGGACCAACTCCTTTTATGCTTCCTGAATACATGGCACTCTTTGATAAATTTTTTTCTATAATTTTATGAACCTTATGATTGGTATATGTCATCCGACATGAAACTTGTTTGTTAATATTTTTTTTTGTTAAAAAAGAAAAAAAGTACGGATCATCATCTGCGAACTGTTCTTCTAAATTTTTATAATTAATAGTTCTGGAATCTAATCGAGGAGGGGTTCCTGTTTTTAATCTTCCAATTTTAAAATCATATTTTTCTAATTGTTCACTTAAACCCGTTGATGGTTTCTCGTCATATCTTCCAGCTGGGGTCTTTTCATCACCTATATGTATCAAACCATTCAAAAAAGTGCCTGTCGTTAGTATTAACTTGGAACATAAAACTTTCTTACCTTCTTTAGTTTCAAAACCACTTATTGAATTATTATCAAAAATAAATTTGATTACAGGATCTGAAAAAACGCTTAAATTACAATAGTTTAGCAATTTTTCTTGCATATATTTACGATATAATGATCTATCAGATTGAGTTCTTGGTCCTCTAACAGCAGGACCTCTGCTTCTGTTTAACAATCTAAATTGTATTCCTGATTTATCTGCAACTTCACCCATTACGCCATCAAGTGCATCTATCTCTCTTACTAAGTGACCTTTGCCCAAACCACCAATTGCAGGATTGCAAGACATCTCGCCAATTGTTTCTATCTTATGAGTGAATAGGGCGGTGTTTACACCCAAGCGTGCAGATGCTGCTGCTGCTTCACATCCAGAATGACCCCCTCCAATTACTACTACATCAAAAGAGAAATCATTTTTCATGAGTTAAATTTATAACTGATTAATTTATTTACAAGGTTCGTATAATATTCCTTAAATAAGTGTTTAATATCAACGTTTTTTAAGACAAAAAGGGCAAAAAAGCAGTAAAATTGGGGATTATTTGCCTATACAAAAATCATTGAAAATACTGCCTAATATCTCCTCAACATCAACTTTTCCCACAATCATACCTAAATGTCTTGTAGCTAGTCTTAAATCTTCAGCAGCTTTATCAAAATCTTCGACTTCCTTTTTTTTATTAAAATTATTTAAATGATCTAAACATTGTTGCAAATGTTGTCGGTGTCTTTCTCTAGTTATTAAAATATCATCACTTGTAATAAATTTATTTTTTAAATTATTTTTTATTTTTAAAATTAGTTCATCAATATTTAAATTTTCTTTAATCGAAATTATTATGTGATTAAATTTTTTAATTTCAGGATTAATATCTCCTTCTAAAAGATCAGATTTATTTATAATCAAAATTGCATTTTCGTCCAATAAATCTCTCAAAACATCAGTAAAATCAAGGTTTTTGGCATCTACTACTACTAACTTCAAATCTGCTTCTTCTGCTCTGCTTAGAGATAATTTAATACCTTTTTTTTCAATCTCATTTTTAGAATCTCTTATTCCTGCTGTATCCGAAATAATTACTGGATAACCGTCGATATTAAGATGAGTTTCTATTACATCTCTTGTTGTTCCCGCAATCTCTGAAACTATTGCTACATCTCTATTAGACAAATGATTTAAGAGGCTAGATTTACCTGCGTTGGTAGGTCCAAGAATTGCAATTTTAAATCCCTCTCTAATTCTTTCTCCAACTTTTTGATCATCTATAATTTTTTCAATTTTTATTTTTACCTCCTCAGAACTTTTTTTAATCTCATTTAAAATATCATTAGGCAAATCTTCATCAGGAAAATCAATTTTAGCTTCAACGTGTGATAAGATTTTTAAAAGCTTATCTCTTAAAAAATTAAATTGATCTGCTGATTTTCCATTCATGATTTTAATTGCTTGTTGTCTTTGAATTTCAGTCTCAGAAGAAATTAAATCAGCTATGCTTTCAGCTTTTAGTAAATTTATTTTACCATTTTGAAAAGCAAGTTTAGTAAATTCTCCAGGTTCTGCTAAACGGCAATTTTCAATTTTTGAAATAGATTGATGAAGAGCATCAATTACAGCTTTACTGCCATGAACCTGTATCTCAGCCATATCTTCCCCAGTGTAGCTCTCTGGCCCGGGAAACCATAGTATTATGCCTTCATCAATAAGCTCAGAAGTGTTGATTTTATTGATTTTTCTAAGTGTTGCTACTCTTGGTTTGGGAAGTTCATTCGTAGTTAGAAGCTTAATTGCTTTAGATGTTTCTTTTCCTGAAATTCTAATTACAGCAACACCTGAAATCCCTGGTCCACTCGATAATGCATAAATTGTCATTCAAAGATTATATCTTCAAATTTATGCCTGTGTAAAACTTTTAATTAGAGTGAAAAATTTAGGCTGGTTTATTCATTGAGTTAAAGAACTCAGCATTATTTTTTGTATCTTTTAATTTTGAGTTTATAAACTCGATCGCATCCATAGTTCCCATTGGTGCAATTATTCTTCTTAATACATTCATCTTTTGTAGATCATTTTTGTCAAATAATAATTCTTCTCTTCTTGTTCCTGATTTTGTTATGTCAATTGCTGGGTAAATTCTTTTGTCTGCAATTTTTCTATCTAGAACTGTTTCACTATTACCTGTTCCTTTAAATTCTTCAAAAATTACTTCATCCATTCTACTTCCTGTATCAATTAAGGCTGTTGAAATAATTGTTAATGATCCACCTTCTTCAATATTTCTTGCGGCACCAAAAAATCTTTTCGGTCTTTGAAGTGCATTTGCATCAACACCTCCTGTTAAAACTTTTCCTGAACTTGGTACAACTGCATTGTAAGCTCTGCCTAATCTTGTTATTGAGTCTAATAAAATTACTACATCTTTTTTGTGTTCTGTTAATCTTTTCGCTTTTTCTATAACCATCTCTGCTACCGCTACGTGCCTTTGAGCAGGTTCATCAAAAGTTGAGCTAATTACTTCACCATTAACTGTTCTTTGCATGTCGGTTACCTCTTCGGGACGCTCATCAATTAGTAAAACAATCAAATAACATTCTGGATAATTTTTCGAAATAGAATTTGCAATACTTTGTAAAATCATAGTTTTACCAGCTTTTGGTGGGGAAATTATTATTGATCTTTGACCTTTACCAATTGGACTAACTAGATCTATTAATCTTGGTGTTAAGTCTGGTTTTTTTTCAATTTTTGTTGTTTCAACTTCCATAACCAACTGTTTATCTGGATATAAAGGCGTAAGGTTATCAAATGCTATTTTGTGTCTAGCTTTTTCAGGTTCCTCAAAATTAATTTTACTTACTTGTAATAATGCAAAATATCTTTCACCTTCTTTAGGTGCTCTTACTGGACCTTCAACTGTATCTCCAGTTCTTAATCCAAATTTTCTAATCTGGCTTGGACTAACATAAATATCATCTGGTCCTGGCAAATAATTTGACTCCATAGCTCTTAAAAAACCAAAACCATCCTGCAATAATTGTAAAACACCTGCTCCAGTAATTTCTTCTTTTTCTGCAACTTTTTTTAAAATAGCGAAAAGAATTTCTTGTTTCCTTAAAGTACTTGCATTTTCAATACCTAGCTCTTCAGCTTGAGTAATAAGCTGTTCGGATGATTTAAGTTTTAGTTCTTGAATATTCATGATTATTTATTTGATAAGGACTTATCAGTTAGACTTAATATATATACTCTTTAAAGTATTACAAGGCAGTTTATAAAATAGTAAAAACATTAATAAAATAAGGGTTTTTAAGCTATTTTTAATAATTGTTTTTTAATTCTTTAGTAAAATCATCAACTTTTGACCAATCTGTAAATTCATATGATTGAGAGGTATCTGTCGGACCCTTGGTAATAAACATAATAAATTTAATTATATATTTATCGAAAAAATTATAATTAGGATAATCAACTTTTCCAGCAAAAACTCTTATTTTTTTTGGTGTCCATTTAGAAATTTTTAAAAATTTTTTTATATATGGGTTTGTTTCAGCTGTATTTTTTTCTGATTTTCTTGCAACAACATTTACTGAAAAAAAAGCAGACTGTTTGTGATCTAAAATATTTTTATTTAAATTAATAAATTTATAAAGTTCTTTTGAATGTTTGCCATATCTTATACTTGCACCTATTATAATTTTTTCAAAATTAGATAAATCAATTTTTTTCGCATCTTCTAAAGAAACGAGCTCTACTAAATTTTCATCATTTAAAAAATTTATTATTCTTTCACAAATTACTTTTGTATGACCATCTGTGCTTGAATAAATAATTAAAAAACTAGGCATATTTAAATAATTTTATGATTTATTCATTACTTGTTTTGGCATTTTTTCATAAAACTTTTTATCTAACTGATATTCTATGTCTTCTTTATCTTGGGCAGAGCCCTCTGCTTGTGTAAACGTATATTTTGCAAAATCTTTACACCAGTCTTTTTTGGTGTTTAAACATTCTATCGGATAGATATTGCCACCCCAATCTTTAGCTTCATTTACAAGTTCATGACCCAATTCATCAGTTGTTTCAAGACAATCTGCAACAAAGCTTGGAGAATATATGGCTATTTCTTTTTTTCCTTCGGATATTAATTTTTTCACCACGTCCTCAGTATAAGGAGTTATCCACTCTTCAGATCCAAAACGGCTTTGAAAACTCATCATACATTGTTCAGGTTTAATATTTTTTAAATTATTTGTAATAAGACAAAATGTTTCGTAACAATGTCTATAATAATCATCACCTTTATTAACGATCCTTCTTTTTTGCATACCATGAAAGGTGATTATTAAAGTCTCAATTCTTTTTCCTTTTTGTTGAAGCTCATTTATTCTTGTATCAACTTGCTTCACAGAATTATCTATAAACGCATGTGTTCTGTGGAAATTTGTAATAACTTCAAAAGTTGGTATTTTAACTCTTTTTGATAGTTCTTTTGCCAGTGCGTCTATTCCTGAAGCTATTGTGCTTTCGGAATACTGAGGAAACATAGGTATTACTAATAACTTTGTAGCGCCAATTCCTTTTTTTAAATCGTCTTCCCAACTATCATAAACTTCATTTACATATGGAGGTGATAAAAGAAAAGCATGGTTTACTTCAACATATCCATGAGGGTCAATTTTCTTTAATTCTTCTCTAACATTCTTTGTAAAATCTCTTGTATTGGTAATTAAAGGAAAGCTTTTTCCATCCCATATTCTTGCATAAAGCTTTGCAGATTTTTTTGGCCTAAAAGGTAATACAAAAAAGTTTAAAATTATTTTCCATAGCCAAGGATTTATATCAACTACTCTTGGATCTCCTAAAAACTTTCTAAGATATTTTCTTAAAGCTTTGGTGGTTGGCTCAGAAGGTGATCCAAGCTGAACGAATACAACTTTTGTTTTTCTTTTCGGGTGTATATAAATCTGGCTCATATTAATAATTTTTTACTGTTTTTACTAAATAATCAATCATATTTGGGTCTGTCTCTGGAAGCACTCCATGTCCAAGGTTGAATATATATGGATGATCTTTAAAAATATCGAGATATTTTGAAGCTTCTTTTTTTAATGTTTCCTTATCTGTTAATAAAATTTTAGGATCTAGTCCTCCTTGAACTGGTATTTGAACTTCTTTTCTTATTTGAAGAGGGTCTACTTCATAATCAATACAAATAGCATCAGGCTTTACAATATCACAATAATTTTTATAATCTTTAATATTTCTGGGAAAACATATAACGGGAACCTTTAAAGATTTTACATACTCTACTAGTTTGGAAGTAGGATCATAGATATACTTTGGCAAATCTTTTTTATTTACTAAACCTGCCCAACTATCAAAAATTTGAATTGTATCAGCACCATTATTAATTTGGTTTTTAATATGAATTTTTAAAAATTTTTCTAAAACTTTTAATGTTTCATTTATTAGTAAATCATTTGTGAAAAAATCATCTTTTAGTTTTAATTTTGGAGATTTTTTATTAATCATATAAACTAATAATGTCCAAGGAGCTCCAACAAAACCTATAGTACTTTTATTTTTTGTTAATTGATTGTTGCTTACTAATTTTATCGCTTCATAAACTTCTTTAATATTTTGAGTAAAACCTTTTTCATCTATTTTTGAAAAAACTTTTAAATTTAAGTCTCCTAATAATGGACCAAAATTTTTTTTAAACTCTACTTTTTGATTTATGCCATATGGCAACATTAAAATATCTGAAAAAATTATAGCAGCATCTAAATCAAATCTTTTAAGGGGTTGAAGAGTTATTTCAGTAGATAAATTTGCATTTAAACATAATTTAATAAAATCAGGATTTAATTTTCTTATTTCTCTAAATTCTGGTAAATATCTACCAGCTTGTCTCATTATCCATATTGGACTTATTTTTGTATTTTTATTAATTAAAACTTCGTGTAATGGTGTCATATTTAAAATAACATATATAATTATTGTATTAGTATTGTGTATTGTGAATAATGATGATTAATTTTTATTAACATTTTATTAACAATTTAATAACATCTTTTAATTAATAGAATTGTTTAAAATGAAGCTTTTTTCATTTTTATCAAGATTCATGTATTATTTACTAAACATGTTTATAATTGTGAATAAAGTCCTTATTTTACAACAATTTTTTAACAATATTTAATTTGAGTAATTTTATTAAAATAATACAAATTTATTAACAATTTATTCATGAGTAATTCATACCAAATTTATCTAATTTCAGACTCGACAGGAGAAACTCTTGATCGAATTTTTTTAGCCTTAAAGGCTCAATTTAAAAATATTAATTATAAAGTTCATGCATATTCTTTCACTAGAACTGAAAATCAAATTTCTAAAATATTAGAAGATGCTGAAAAAAATGTAAATTCAGTAATTTTATATACAATTGTTGAAAATAATTTAGCAAAATATTTGGCCAACGAAAGTAGTAAAAAAAACATTCCTTGTTTTGGTGTTCTTGGAAATTTAATTTTAAACTTTTCTAAAATTCTTAATCAAAAAGCTTCACATGAGCCTAGTGGTCAACATGAATTAAATGAAGAATACTATGAAAGAATAGAAGCAATACAATTTACAATGAGTCACGATGACGGTAATTCTATTAATGATATAGAAAAATCAGATATAATTTTAGTTGGGGTTAGTAGAACCAGCAAAACTCCCACATCAATTTATTTAGCAAATAGAGGTTTAAAAACTTCAAACATTCCTCTTGTCAACGAAAATTCTTTACCAAAAAAATTAAGAGACAATCCACAATTAACTTGTGTTATCGGTTTAAATACAGAACCTGAAAGGTTAGTTGATATTAGAAAAAATAGAATGAATTCATTAAAAGAAACTGAAAATAAAAATTATACAAATATTGAAAATATAAAAAAAGAAATTGAAGATGCGAAAAAAACTTTTAAAAAATATAAATGGCCCTCTATTGATATTACTAGGAAGTCTGTAGAGGAAGCAGCTGCATCAATTATAAAGATACGTGAAATATATTTAAACAATGTTAAATAAAATTATTCTTGCGTCCAAAAGTAAAGTACGTAAAGAAATATTAGATAAAAATAATATAATTAACACAGTTGAGCCATCAAATGTAGACGAAGATATTGTTAAAGAAAGTTTATTAAAAGAAAAAGCTTCTCCCGATATTATTTCAAGAAACTTAGCTGAACTCAAAGCAAACAAGGTAAGTAAAAAAAATTCTGAAAATTTGGTATTAGGAGCTGATAGTGTAATAGATTTAAATGGAGAATTAATTTCAAAACCTGAAAATAGGGATGAAGCTTTAAATATTTTAAAAAAACTTAATGGAAAAAAACATTACTTAGTAAGTTCAGTTTGTATTTCTAGAAACGGTTCAATGATATGGAATTATACTGATAAAGCTTTGCTAACAATGAAAAACTTATCTGATGATCAATTGAAAGTTTATTTATCTAAGATAAGTGATGAGACTTTATATGCTTATAATGTCTATCAAATTGAAGGTGAAGGAAGAAATTTATTTTCGAGTATTGAGGGAGATGAAAATACTATAATGGGACTTCCTATAAAAAAGATAAAAGAATACTTAAGAGATTTAAAATGTTAATTTTGATTTGGTTTTTAGTTTGTATTATTTTTTATTTAGTACAACAAATACTTGGTAATTCTGGACATGCATTGGAGGTATTTGCTTTGTTAACAGCTTTAGCACTATTTGCTATTGATAAATTAAGCAAAAAAATGAAAAAATGAAAAAATATTTAGTTATAGGAAATCCAATCGACCATTCTTTGTCTCCTGAATTGCATAATTATTGGATTAAAAAAAATAATATAAATGCAATTTATGAAAAGAAAAAAATTCATAGTGAAGAAATAAAAAATATTATCTCGGAACTTAAAGATAATTTAATACACGGCATTAATGTAACTGTTCCTTTTAAAAAAGTTGTGATTCCTTATATGAATCAACTTAGTCCAGAAGCAGAAAGTACCCAGTCGGTTAATACAATTTATCTAAGTGATGGTAAGATAATAGGCCATAATACAGATATTGCTGGTTTTGAACTAAGTATAAAAAAAATAAAATATAATGTAGCTGGTAAGAAAGTTTTAATATTGGGAGCTGGTGGAGTAGTGCCTTCAATAATTGTTGCTCTTTACAGAATGAATGTGTCTAAAATTACTATTAGTAATAGGACAAAAGAAAAAGCAGAGAACTTAAAAACTTTATTTAAAGAATTAGAAATAGTTGATTGGGGAGATAACACTTATTTTGATATAATTATTAATGCAACTAGTATTGGTCTTAACAAAAATGAAAAAATAGATTTAGATTTTTCTAAAACAGAAAATAATAAACTTTTTTATGATGTAATCTATAATCCTAATGAAACTAATTTTTTAAAAATGGGTCAGAGTTTAGGAAATATAACAGAAAATGGAAAAATGATGTTTATTTATCAAGCTCATCAGGCATTTACTGTTTGGCATAAATTAATGCCAGAAATTAATGATGAGGTTATCAAGATTGTAACAAATGATTAGAATTGCTTTAGTTGGAGATATAGGATCTGGTAAAAGCTATATTGCAAAAAATTTTGGTTATCCAGTATTTAATGCAGATTTTGAAGTAAGTAAATTATATAAAAGAGATAGAAAAATTTTTAATAAGTTAAAAAAAATTTTACCAAAATATTTTTATTCATTTCCAATAGATAAAAATCAAGTTTCTCAAGCAATATTATCGAATAGTCAAAATTTAAAAAAAATTGTTAAAATTGTTCATTTAGAAATAAGCAAAAAACTTAATTTTTTTTTAAAAAAAAATAAAAATAAAAAAATTGTAATTTTAGATATTCCTCTTTTTTTAGAAAATAAGATTAATAAAAAAAATGATATTTTAGTTTTTGTTCAATCAAAAAAAACAGATATTGTAAAAAGATTAAAAAAGAGATCAAATTATAATAAAAAGTTAATAAATAAATTCAGAAGTATTCAATTATCACTTGATTATAAAAAGAAAAAATCTCATTTTTTAATTAAAAATAATTTTACAAAAAAAACTGTTAAATTAGGTATAAGAAATATTTTGAAAGAAATTTTATAAATGAAGCACATAGTATTAGATACCGAAACTACTGGTATATCAATAAAAGAAGGACATAGAATAGTTGAGATTGGCTGTATTGAATTAGAGAACTTAATTCCAACTAAAAATAAATTTCATTGTTATTTAAATCCTGAAAGAAAGGTATCCGAGAAAGCTTTAGAAGTTCATGGATACACAGATGAATTTTTGTCTAAACAAAAAAAATTTGATGAAATAGGGGAAGAATTTTTAAATTTTATTAAAGATAAAAGACTTATAATACATAATGCTGAATTTGATCTTGCACATTTAAATAATGAACTTTCATTATCTGGAAAAATGAAAATAAAAAATGAAGTAATTGATACTCTTATTTTAGCTAGAGATAAATTTCCTGGTTCACCAGTTAGTTTAGATGCTCTTTGTAAAAAATTTAAAATAGATAATTCTAAAAGAACTCAACATACTGCATTAATTGACTGTGATTTATTAGCAAAAGTTTATATTAATCTAATTGATCAAAAAGAACCAACACTAAATTTTCAAAATCAAGATCAAGAAATTAAATTTAAAAATAATAATAATTTTAATTATTACAAAAAGATTGTTAAACCATCAGAAGAAGAGATTTTAAAACATAAAAATTATTTAAAAAATTATTTAAAAAAAAATTTTTTTAATTGAATTTTTGATTATATAAATTTTCAAAGTCTATTTTTTTTTCAAATTTTATTTCAGGATATCCTGAATTATGAAGTAGATTCAAAAGTGACTTTTCTAAATCAGGATAAATTTTATTTTGAACATCACATAATATAATTTTTTCTAATTCTTTCTTATCTTTGATATTTTCGTTTACTTTAACAATTGTGGAAAAAATTATTTCAAAATGTGATTTTTTTTTACTTTTTTCTTTATCTTCAAATTTAAGAGTAGTATTTACTTCTATTAATTTATCTTTTAATGCTTTAGATGTAATATCTATTCCAAGTTGATATTTAGAAAGACGTTCTCTAACAAATAAATATGTCTCTATATCCCTAGTTTCACTCGACATATCTTGTATATATTTTCCTAAAATTTTATATTTTTCTGTCATCTTCGTCTTCTATATCTTCAAATTCTCCATCTATAAAATTATTTTTTTCAGTTTTTTTATTATTAAATTTTTTAGAAATTTTTCTAAAAAAAATTTTTCTACTAATTGGAAATATTAATAAAAAACCCATTAGATCAGTTAAAAATCCTGGAATAATTAAAAGTAAAGCAGCAACTGCAATTCCTGCGCCAGATAAAATTTCATAACCAGGAGGTTCATTTCTGCTTAATTGGATAAATAATGATTTGAGTGTTTTTAGTCCCTCATATTTTGCATAATAAACGCCTAAAACTGCAGTTAAGAAAATTAAAAATATGGTTGTAATTGCTCCAATTTCAGAACCAATACTAATAAAGAGGTAAATTTCAATTATAGTTAATCCGATTATATATATTAATATTGAGTTCATTTGTCCTTAATCTAAATTGCTGGTTGAAATTAATCAACATAGTAATTACTATCAAGCTATGGGATATAGTTTTGAATACATAGACATAATTTTACTTGCCATGATAGCTGGTTTTATTTTTCTTAGATTAAGAGGGATTCTTGGCAAAAGAACTGGATTTCAAGGTAAAACTAACCCAGCTTTCGAAAAAGTTTTAAAAGATGTTAAAGTTAATAAGGTTTTAAATACTAATGATAATTTTGACGATCAAGCTCAAAAAGAATTTTTAAAAGGTGCTAAAATAGCGTATGAAACTATTATTACTGATTTTAGTGACAATGATAACAAATTAACAACAAGCAAAGCACTTTTGAATAATGAGATATTTAATCAGTTTAATAATGCATTAAAAGAAAGAAGTTCCAGAGGTCACTTTGCAGAAATAACTTTTATTGGTGTTAATTCTGCAATTATAAAAGAGCATAAAAAGATTGGTAAAATTTTAAATGTCACTGTAGATTTTATTGCAGAAGTAATTACTTGTATCAGAGATAAAGAAAAAAAAATTATTTCTGGAGATCCTGAAAAAATTAAAAAAATATATGATACTTGGGTTTTTTCAAGAGACACATCATCAAATAATCCTAATTGGCAACTTGTAAATACGTTAACTTAATTGAACGATAATATCTCAGATAAAGATAAAAAAGATTGGGAAAATTTTTTATTAAATAAAGAGAAACTTCCAAATAAAGATATAAATTTTTTTGAGAAAAAAAAGGAAATAATAAAAAGTATAGATCTACATGGTTGTACTCTTATCGAGGCAAATAAAAAAATTGAGAGCATTATAAATAAAAGTTATCTAGAAGGTGTAAATAAATTAATTGTAATTACTGGCAAAGGTATACATTCTAAAAATGAAAGCGATCCTTTTGTTTCAAAAGATTTAAGTATTTTAAAATATTCAGTTCCTGAGTTTATTAAAAATAATAAAGATTTAATGGAAAAAATTAATGAATTTAAAGATGCAGATATTAAAGATGGTGGGCAAGGAGCTTTTTATATATATTTTAAGAAAATAAAATAAAATAAAATAAAATAATTTTAATTTTATATCATGTTTGTTTGGTTAGCATCATATCCTAAAAGTGGTAATACATTAGTTAGATCTATGCTTGCAGCATATTTTTTTTCTAAAGATGGTATCTATAACTTTGATTTATTAAAAAATATAAAACAATTTCCTAATATAACATTATTTGAAAATTTAGGAATTGATATTAGAAATGAAAAAGAAGTAATTAAAAATTACATTAAAGTTCAAGAAAGTTTTAATAAAAAAAATTCAGTTCAATTTTTAAAAACTCATAGTTATCTTTTTAATATTCAGAATAATCCGTTTACTAATTTAAAGAATTCTATAGGTGCAATTTATATTGTAAGAGATCCTAGAAACGTTGTTACTTCATATGCACATCATACAAATATAACTGTTGATAAAGCAGCAGATGATTTAATAAATTTATCTCAAATGGGTGGAGATTTAAATAAAAATAGGGGCTCAGAGAGAACCAAGGTTTTTACTGGAACTTGGAGTACTAATTTTCATAGCTGGAAATCTTTTAAACATGAAGATAGATATTTGTTAATCAAATATGAAGATTTAATAAATCAAAAAGAAAAAAATTTTACAAAAATATTAGAATTTATATATAAGTTACAAAAAGCTAAATTTATATTGGATCAAAAGAAGTTTGAAAATGTTATAAGATCCACAAATTTTTCAAATATGAAAAATTTAGAAAAAGAAAAAGGTTTTTTTGAAAGTAAAATTGATAAAAAAACTGGAAAAACAATACCTTTTTTTAATTTAGGCCATGAAAATAAATGGGAAAAATTACTAGATGTAAAAATAAGAAAAAAAATTGAAATTTCTTTTAAAAAAGAAATGACTGAACTAGGTTATCTATAATTTTATAGAATAAATTTTGATAAATCGGTATCTTTAACTAAATTATCTAAATTTTTATCTATATAATCTTTATTAATTATAATTTTTTCACCAGATCGATCAGTTGCTGTAAAACTTATTTCATCTAAAATTTTTTCAATTATCGTGTGTAATCTTCTTGCGCCAATATTTTCAACAGTTGAATTAACTTCTGAAGCAATATTTGCGATTGCATCTATTCCATCATCAGAAAATTCAAGGTCTACATTTTCCGTTTTTAAAAGAGCTACATATTGTTTAATTAAACTAAAATCAGGCTCCCTTAAAATTCTTTTAAAATCTTCGCTTGTTAATGCTTCTAATTCAACCCTAATAGGTAGTCTTCCCTGTAATTCAGGAAGTAAATCTGATGGTTTTGCAAGTTGAAAAGCACCTGAAGCAATAAATAAAATATGGTCAGTTTTAATAGGACCATGTTTTGTATTAACTGTAGTTCCTTCAATTAATGGTAATAAATCTCTTTGAACACCTTCTCGAGAAACATCTCCTCCAACTCTATCAGTTCTTGCAGAAATTTTATCTATTTCATCTAAAAAAACAATTCCATTATTTTCAGTTGATATTTTTGCAGCCTTAATAATTTTATCTTGTTCAATCAATTTATCTGACTCATCATTTATTAAAATCTCATGAGACTCTTTAACAGTCATTTTCTTTTTCTTTTCTTTGTTTCCCATTGATTTACCAATCATTTCCCCAATATTTATCATTCCTATATTTGCACCAGGCATACCAGGAATTTCAAAAGAAGTATTAGACCCAGTTTCGTTAACTGAAATTTCTATTTCATTATCGTCTAAGTCTCCATTTCTAAGTCTTTTTCTAAAACTTTCTCTTGTAGCAAGACTTGCTTTTTTACCTACTAAAGCATCTAAAACTTTTTCTTCAGCAGCTTTCTGTGCTTTTGAATACACTTCTTTTCTTTTTTTTACTTTTTCCATAGAGATTGCAATTTCAATTAAATCTCTAACTATTTGCTCTACATCTCTTCCAACATATCCAACTTCAGTAAATCTAGTAGCTTCAACTTTAACAAAAGGGGCTTCAGCGAGTTTTGAAAGTCTTCTTGAAATTTCTGTTTTACCAACTCCTGTTGGTCCAATCATTAAAATATTCTTTGGTAAAACCTCGTTTTTCATTTCACCTTTTAAAGCTTGTCTTCTCCATCTATTCCGTAAAGCAACTGCAACAGCTTTTTTAGCTTTATTTTGACCAACAACGAATCTATCTAATTCAGATACAATTTCTCTTGGAGATAAAGAACTTACTAAAGAGGTTTCTTCTTTTTTATTTTTTTCTTTTGGGTGCAATGGTGTTACGTTTGAGTTATCCATTATATTTTTTCAATCTTTACATTGTCATTTGTAAAAACACATATATCAGCTGCAACTTTTATTGCTTTTTTTGCAATCTCTTCAGCAGACATGTCATTTTCCATTAAAACTTTTCCAGCCGCTAAAGCATAATTTCCACCAGAGCCTATTCCAATTACATCTCCCTCAGGCTCTAGAACATCACCGGTTCCTGAAATAAGATAGCTATTATTTTTATCTCCAACAGCCATTAATGCTTCTAATCTTCTTAAATATTTATCAGTTCGCCAATCTTTTGCTAATTCAACAGCGGCTCTTGATAAATTTCCAGCATGCTTTTCTAGTTTTCCTTCTAATCTTTCAAATAAAGTTAAGGCATCAGCAGTTGATCCAGCAAAACCAGCTACTACGTCTCTTTTTTCAATTTTTCTTACTTTTGAAGCTGTACTTTTAACAACAGTATTTCCCATACTTACTTGTCCATCTCCAGCAACTACTACTTCATTATTTTTTCTAACCAGTACAATTGTTGTCATACTTAATAAATGGTAACTATTTTTGATACTTCAAGTCTTTATACTAATATTGATATAGTGGGATTATGTATGTATACCATTAAAAATATATGGCTAGAAAAGGAAAAGTATCTCGAAAAACCAAAGAAACAAGCATCAATGTCGAAGTTAATATTGATGGCAAAGGTAGGTACCAAATTGATACTGGTATAGGTTTTCTAGATCACATGCTTGAACAATTATCAAAGCATTCTTTAATTGATTTAAAAGTTAAAGCTAAGGGAGATACTCATATAGATCTTCACCACACAACAGAAGACACAGGTATAGCAATTGGTGAAGCTTTAAAGAAAGCTGCTAAAAAATTTGTAGGAATTAAAAGATATGCACACACAGTTATTCCAATGGATGAAACATTAACAAGGGTTGCTATTGATGTTTCAAACAGACCTTATTTAATTTGGAAAGTAAAATTAAAAGTTGAAAAACTTGGAGAGATGGATACAGAATTATTTAAAGAATGGTTTCAGGCTTTCTCTCAATCTGCAGGTATTACACTGCACGTTGAAAATATTTATGGTGATAATAGTCACCACATAATTGAGTCTTGTTATAAAGCTTTAGCAAGATCATTAAGGGCTGCATTAGAGATGGATCCAAGAAATAAAAAAAGCATTCCATCCACTAAAGGCTCATTATAAGTTTAATGAACGTCACAATTGTTGATTATAATTCGGGCAATATAAGCTCGGTGATAAACTCTTTTACGGAGGTTGCAAAAGATAAAGTAAATATCGAAATAACTTCTGATTTAAACAAGATCAAATCTTCAGATAAAGTTGTTTTACCAGGACAGGGTTCGTTTAAAAGTTGTGTTGATGCACTCAATAATATTAATGGTTTAGTTGATACTTTAAATGAATTTGCAACAAATAATAAAAAACCTCTTCTAGGAATCTGTGTCGGACTTCAAATGTTTGCTGATATTGGTTATGAAGAAACTGAAACAAAAGGTCTAGGATGGATATCTGGTAAGGTATCGAAGATAGATAATAAAAATGGGAAGTATAAACTACCTCACATTGGCTGGAATCAAATTAACATAGTGAAGGATAGTAAAATCTTTAAAGATATAGAAAATAATTCTCATATGTATTTTGTTCATAGCTATGAATTTATTCCAGAAGATAAAAATGTGATTTCTGCAACAATAGATTATTCGTCAAATATTGTTTGTTCAGTTGAAAAAGAAAATATATTTGGAACCCAATTTCACCCTGAGAAGAGTGACAAAACTGGACTTAAAATAATTGATAATTTTATAAGTTTATAAATGAAAATATTTCCAGCGATAGATATAAAAGATAAAAAGTGTGTGAGGTTGGTTAAAGGAGACTTTGATAACAAAACTGAATATGAAATGTCCCCAGTTGAACAAGCTTCGAAATATAAAGACTTTGGTTTTAAAAACTTACATATTGTCGATTTAGATGGTGCCTTAACTGGAGAAACAGTTAATTTAGACATTATTCAAGAGATAGTAAAAAAATTTGATCTTAAAATTGAAATTGGTGGGGGTATAAGAAACTTTGAAAGTATTCAAAAATATACTGACGCTGGTGTAGAAAAAGTTATTTTAGGAAGTGCTGCCATAAAAGATAAAAACTTTTTAAAGGAAGCTTGTGAAAAATTTCCAAATAAAATTGCTTTAGGTTTAGATGCTAAAGATGGATATTTATCAGTGTCTGGTTGGAAAGAAAATTCAAATAAATTAACTTTAGACTATTTGAAAGAAGTAAACGATTATGGTGCTAGTAGATTGATTTATACTGATATTAATAGAGATGGAATGAAGCAAAGTCCTAATTTCGAGGAAACAGTAAGGATTGCTGATACTTCTAATTGTCCAGTTATTATATCTGGTGGTGTTTCATCAATAGATGATATTAAAAAAGCGAAGGAATTAAATAATAAGAATATTGAAGGTATTATAGTTGGAAAAGCAATTTATGACGGTGATATTAATTTAGACGAATTAGTGAAAGAATTAGATGCTTAAAAATAGAATTATACCCTGTTTAGATGTTAAAAATGGTCGTGTAGTGAAAGGCATTAACTTTGTTGATCTTAAAGATGCTGGTGATCCAGTAGAGCAAGCAAAAATATATAGTGATAGTGGTGCTGATGAAATTTGTTTTTTAGATATCACTGCATCAAATGAAAATAGAGATACCATTTATGATGTAGTCAAGAAAACTTCAAAAAAATGTTTTGTACCTTTAACAGTTGGCGGCGGTGTTAGAAGTGTTGATGATATTAATAAATTACTTAACTGTGGAGCAGATAAAGTGTCTATAAATACTGCTGCTGTACAAAATGCAAAAGTTGTTGAAGACAGTTCTAGAAAATTTGGTTCTCAATGTATTGTTGTTGCAATAGATGCAAAAATAAATAATGACGGTTGGGAAATATTTACTCATGGAGGCAGAAATTCAACTGGAATAAATGCTTTAGAATTTGCTTCTAAGATGGAGAAATGCGGAGCTGGAGAGCTATTAGTTACATCCATGGATAAGGACGGTACACAGTCAGGTTATGATATTGAGCTAATGAAAAAGATATCAACAATGGTTAATATTCCAGTTATTGCTTCAGGTGGAGTTGGAACCCTTGATCATCTTGTTGATGGGATTAATTCAGGAGCTAGCGCTGTTTTAGCAGCATCAATATTTCATTATGGAACTTATTCTATTAGTGAAGCGAAGCAATATTTGGCTTCAAAAGATATACCTGTTAGGATTTAATATGTTAAAGATTTTAGAAGATTTAATTTTACTTGCAAGAGATAGAAAATCTAATCCTTTGACTGATTCTTATACTAATAAACTTTTAGAAAATAAAGTTTTAGCAAAAGAAAAAGTTCTTGAAGAAATTAATGAACTAATAGAAGCTGTAGAAGAAAATTCTAATAAGATTCATGAAGCTGCAGATGTTTTTTATCATTTGTTGATGTATTTAGAGGCAAATGACATAAAAATAGAAGATATTATGGACGAATTGTCTTCTAGAAAAAAATAATATCTGTAAATAATATTTAAAAATAATGAGTTACAAATTTTATAAACCTGCAAGATCTAGATTACAAAGAAGTGAATTAGCAGTGCCTGGATCTTCAACAAAAATGTTTGATAAAGCATTAAACTCAGATGCTGACTATATTTTTCTAGATTTAGAAGATGCTGTTTCTCCAAAAGATAAAATTACTGCAAGAGCAAATATTATAAAAGCTCTTAAAGAAATGAATTGGAGAGAAAAAGGAAAAACAATTTCTGTTAGAATAAATAGTCTTGATACACATTATATGTATAGTGATTTAGTTGAAATTGTAGAACAAGCTGGTGAACATACTGATACAATTTTAGTACCAAAAGTTGGTACAGAAAGTGATGTATATATGGTTGATTGTTTATTAACTCAAATTGAAACAAATAAAAAAATTAAAAATAAAATTGGAATAGAATGTTTAATTGAAACAGCTTTGGGAATGTCTAATATAAAAGAGATTGCAAAATCAAGTGAAAGACTTGAGGCACTACATTTCGGAGTAGCAGATTATGCTGCAAGCTTAAGAGCTAGAACAGTAGTAATTGGTGGATTAAATCCAGATTACCCTGGAGATCAGTGGCACCATGGACTTTCAAAGTTAGTTATGACCTGTAGAGCTTATGGTCTTAGAGCTATTGATGGACCTTTTGGAGATTTTAATGATCCAGAAGCATATATTTCTGCAGCAAAAAGAGGTGCTGCGATAGGAATAGAAGGTAAATGGGCAATCCATCCTTCTCAAATTGAACTTGCTAATAAAGTTTTTTCACCACCAGAGGCTGAAGTTAATAAAGCAAAAAGAATTTTAGAAGAACTAGAAAAAGCTGCAAAGGAAGGTAAAGGTGCAGCTCAACTTGATGGCAGAATGATAGATGCAGCATCTGCCAAAATGGCAGAAAACATTGTTAACATAGATAAATTAATAAATAGTAAATAATTATGGATATTCACGAATATCAAGCAAAAGAAATTTTATCTAGTTTTGGAGTTACAATTCCTAGAGGTGGAATAGTTTATAGCCCTGAAACAGCTGAAAATAAAGCACGTGAGATTGGAGGTTCTAAATGGGTTGTCAAAGCTCAAATTCATTCTGGAGCAAGAGGAAAGGCTGGTGGAATAATAATCTGTAATTCTCCTTTAGAAGTAGCTCAGGCAACAGATAAGCTTTTGGGAAAAAGATTAGTTACTAATCAAACTGGACCTGAGGGAAAAATTATAAACAGAATTTATATTGAAGAAGCAACGGATATTGAAAAAGAATTATATTTAGGATTAGTTTTTGATCGAAGTTCAGAAAGTATAATGGTAGTTGCATCAACCGAAGGTGGAATGAGCGTCGAAGAAATTTCAAAAGAAAAACCTGAAACAATAATTAGATCAAAGATAGAAGTTGCTGTTGGAATTCAAAATTTTCAAGCTAGAGAATTAGCTTTTGGGCTAGGCATAGAACCAGATTTAATTAGAAGAGCATCTGATACAATAATTGGATGTGCTAAAGCTTTTAATGAATTAGATGCAACTATGGTTGAAGTAAATCCATTAGTAATTTCAAAACAAAAACAAATTTTAGCTTTAGATTGTAAAATGAGTTTTGATAATAATGCAATGTTTAGACGAAATAAAGTTTCTGAGTTAAGAGATAAAACCCAGGAAAATGAAAAAGAAGTTTTTGCATCAGATAGGGGACTTAGTTATGTAAGTTTAGATGGAAATATTGGCAATATAATTAATGGTGCTGGATTAGCGATGGCTTCTATGGATATGATTCAACTAGCTGGCGGTCAGCCTGCAAATTTTTTAGATGTTGGAGGAGGTGCAACACCAGATAAAATAGTTAAAGCATTTAAGTTAATTACAATGGATGAAAAGGTTGAGGTCATTTTAGTTAATATTTTTGCAGGAATAAATAGATGTGATTGGGTTGCAGAAGGAATAGTTCTAGCTTTAGAAAAAATAGAAGTAAAGATACCATTAGTAATTAGATTAGCTGGTACAAATGTTGAAAAAGGAAATAAAATTCTTAAAGAAAGTAAAATAAAATATATAGAAGCAAATACTTTAGAGGATGCAGCAAATAAAGCTGTTGCAGCATTAAAAAAATAAAATGGCAGTAGTAATAAATAAAGATACAAAAATTTTAATTCAAGGTTTTACCGGTAAGATGGGATCTTTTCATGCAGAAGAGATGATAAAATATGGATCTAATATAGTTGGTGGTGTTACACCAGGTAAAGGTGGTCAAAAAAATTTAGATAGACCTGTTTACAATACTGTGAAAGAAGCAGTAAAACATACAGGTGCTACTGCCTCAATTTTATTTGTGCCACCAGCTTTTGCGGCAGACTCAGCAATGGAAGCGGCTGATGCAGGAATTAAAACATGTGTAGCAATAGTTGATGGAATTCCTTCTCATGACATGATTAGAATTAAGAGATATATGAGAAGATATTCTAAAAATGAAAAAATGACTTTGGTAGGACCTAATTGTGCAGGAATTATTAGCCCTGGTAAATCAATGTTAGGAATTATGCCAGGTCATATTTATAAAGAAGGAAGAGTTGGAATTATAAGTAGATCAGGAACTTTAGGGTATGAAGCTGCTCAACAATTAAAAAATTTAAATATTGGAGTTTCCACAAGTGTGGGTATTGGAGGAGACCCGATAAATGGAAGTTCATTTAGAGATATAATTGAAAAATTCGAGACTGATGATGAAACAGATGCTATATTAATGATAGGAGAAATTGGTGGACCACAGGAAGTAGCAGCAGGAGAGTTTGCAAAAGAAAATATGAAAAAACCAGTAATTGGTTATATAGCCGGATTAACTGCACCAAAGGGTAGAGTTATGGGGCATGCTGGAGCAATTGTTTCTGCATATGGTGAAAGTGCAATTGAAAAAGTTGAAATTTTAAAGGAATGTGGTGTAACAATTTCTAAAAATCCATCTGTTATGGGAGATACAGTTAAATCTGTTTTAGAAAAAATTTAGTTATGTCGTATGATGATCAAAATATTTTTGCCAAGATATTAAGAAAAGAAATTCCTTGCAATAAAATTTATGAAGATGAATTTGTTCTTTCATTTTACGATATTAACCCTCAAAAAAAAATTCATGCTTTGGTAATTCCAAAAGGAAAATATATTGATCTTGATGACTTTAGTTTGAATGCTTCTTCAGAAGAGATGGTTGGGTTGTTAAAAGGGATAAATAAAGTTGCAAAAAAATTAGGAATTTCAAAAGATATAGGTAAGGGCTATAGAGCTTTAGCTAATATTAGTGATCACGGTGGTCAAGAAGTCCCTCATTTACATTTTCATATATTTGGAGGTGAAAAAGTTGGAAAAATGGTCGAGTGAATAAAGAAGTTATAAGAAATTATTTAGAAATTAATTCCCTTAAAGATCTAAATGAAGTTAAAGAACCTTCTGATAATTATACTCTGAATTTATTAGAGCCAATTAATTTTCAATTAAATAAATTTTTTTATAAAAATATTGGTAAAAAACATCAATGGGTAGATAGATTAGTTTGGTCGGATAGTCATTGGATAGATTATGTTTCTAATGAAAAAGTTAAAACTTATGTTTTAAAAAATGGAGATGATTTGACTGGTTTTTTTGAGTTAATTTTTAGTTCTGAAAAAAATGAAGTAGAAATAGCTTATTTTGGATTACTTGAAGAATATCAAAATAAAAAATTAGGTTCATATTTGCTATCCGAGGCAATAAAAAAATCGTTTGTTGATAATATAATTAGAGTTTGGGTTCACACTTGTTCTTTAGACCACAAAAACGCTTTGAATAATTATATTGCCAGAGGTATGAAAATTTTTAAATCTGAAACTTTAAAAATTTAGTTTTGTAGAGGTAGTTTAAACAAATTTTTAGCAATTAATTGATTTATTTTAATTGACGAAAGAAAAGTTATATTTAAATTTTGATATATATCTTTTGTTTGCCACCCGATAAGATTAAATGTTTCATGATCAAAAAAAATATTAATTTCGTTATCATTTTCAATAATTGTATAGTTTATATAGGCTCTATCTATTATTCTTTCTTCTAAATCATAAATTTTATCAATTAAAAAATCTTTATCTAAGATTAGATTTAATTGTGTTTTTTTTAAAGGATATCTATAATAACCAGTACTAGTTTTTATAACCAATGATTTGCCATTAGAAACTAAAATTTTATTATTGCTTTTAGAGTATTTGCAATAAATTTTTTTTGGATATTCAATTGTACAATTTCCTTTTTCTATTTTTCCATTAATATTTTGTTCAAATTGAAAATTAATATTTTTTGTATCCTTTAATTTTTTTATAATTTCATTTTTGTTATTTGCACTTGTATTTGTTAGAAAAATTATAAAAAAAAAGATAAAAAAATATTTAATCATTAAAGAACATCTCTTTTACCAACATGGTTTGCTTTACTAACAATTCCTTCAGCTTCCATCATGTCAATTATTCTAGCCGCCCTGTTGTAACCAATTTGCAGTTTTCTTTGAAGAAATGATGTAGATGCTTTCCCTTCAGACCTGATAATTTCTAATGCTGTTTGATAAAGTTCATCTTTATCTCCATGATTTTGATTTTCTCCAATTTCTTTTTCATCTGCAAAATTTAAAATTTCATCTACATAATCTGGTTCTGCTTGTGATCTAAGAGAATTATTTATTTTTTCAATTTCACTATCTGATACGAAAGGAGCATGAATCCTAACTATACGATTTGCAGATGACATATAGAGCATGTCACCTTTTCCAAGGAGTTGTTCTGCGCCTTGTTCACCAAGAATTGTTCTACTATCAATTTTAGAAGTAACTTGGAATGATATTCTAGTTGGGAAATTAGCTTTTATAGTTCCAGTAATCACATCAACACTTGGTCTTTGAGTTGCCATAATAATATGAATGCCTGCAGCTCTAGCCATTTGAGAAAGTTTTTGAATATAATTTTCAATTTCTTTACCTGCAACTAGCATTAAATCAGACATTTCATCAACAACAACTACTATGTATGGCATTGGAAGTTTGTGTTTTGAATTATAGCTATCAATATTTCTAACACCTTCTTTAGTCATTAATCTGTATCTACTTTCCATTTCTTTAACTACCCATCCAAGTACTGATGCAGCTTTTTTAGCTTCGGTGATCACTGGACATAATAAGTGAGGAATTCCTTCGTAAGTTGATAACTCGAGCATTTTAGGATCAATTAAAATAAATTTACATTTATCTGGTGTATGACGGTAGAGCAAAGATAGTATGATTGTATTAATACAAACTGATTTCCCTGATCCAGTTGTTCCAGCAATTAGCAAGTGAGGCATAGAAGATAAGTCTCCCACAATCGGAACTCCTGAAATACTTTTTCCTAGAGCTATAGGTAATTTAATTTCTCTTTTTTTAAAATCAGGATTAGTTAAAATTTCACTTAAATATACATTTTCTCTAGAGCTATTAGGAAGTTCAATTCCAACTGTATTACTTCCAGGTATTGTAGCTATTCTAGCAGATTCTGAACTAGTATTTCTAGCTATATCATCTGATAAATTAATAATTTTAGAAACTTTTACTCCAGCAGCAGGTTCAAATTCATTAAGTGTAACTACAGGACCATGGCTAATTTTTTTAATATTTCCATTTACTCCAAAATCTAACAATATTTTTTCTAAAAATTTTGGATCTTGTGCTTCATTTTTATTTGAATTTTCTCTTTCTTTTTTAGTTGGTGTTTTTAGTAAATCTAAACTTGGTAATTTAAATTTAATTTTATTCTCAGATTTATTTTCATTTTTAATAAAAGGTAAATCTTCTTGGATAAGGTTTTTTATTTCATCTTGAGGAATATATTCATTAATAATTTCACTTTTATCTGTATAATTTTTTTCACTTTTTTTTAATAAAAAGTTAAAAAATTTTTTACTAATAAAATAAAAACTTTTTGGGTTAAAATTGATACTAATTAAAAATAAAAATGAAATTAATAAAATTAAAAAATAATAAAATATAGTTTCATTAAGCTGTATTAGAGAGCCAAAAAATGTTTGATTTAAATAATTACCAATGAATCCGCCATTACCATTAATATAAAGTGTAAATGCCTTTGAGTAAAATTGCGTTAAAAAAAGTGTTCCAAATATACTATAAATTACAGTAAAAAAAATATTCTCAATAATTAAAAAAAACTCTTTTAATTTAAATATATTGATCCCAGTAATAATAAAAGTGAATGAAATTAGATAAGAAATTAATCCAACAGATTGAAAAAATAAATCAGAGACAAAACTTCCTTGAAATCCTAATAAATTCTTAATTTCAGTATTTTTGGGAAAAATGAAATTAGGATCTTCAGGTGAATAAGTAATCAATGATATTAATAAAAGAATTCCTGATATAAAAATAATAATACCAAAAATCTCTGCTATTCTTTTGATAGCGAAATTAAGTAACAAATTAGCTGTTTTTTTAATATTCATTTAAATGAATCAATTTAATCACTTTGTATCATCTAATTTTTATTGTTAAAATTAAAAATAATATGAGAGTTTGTATACTAGGCAATGGTCTTTCAGCGATATCTTTAGCTAAAGCTTTAATAAATCAAAATATTTATGTAGATATTTTTACTGAAAAAAAAGAATTAAAATTAAATAAATCTAGAACTCTAGGAATTTCAAATAATAATATTCATTTTTTTAATAAATATATAATTAATATTGAAAAACTTATTTGGAAATTAAAAAAGATAGAAATATTTTCAGAAAACTTAAAAAAAGAAAATTTATTAAATTTTGAAAATGATAATAATTACCTTTTTTCTACTGTTAAGAATTATGATTTGTACGAACTTTTAATAAAAGATTTAAATAAAAATAAATATTATAAAAAAAAATTATATCGAGGAAAAAGTTTATCTTTTATTAATGAATATGATCTTATTATTAATTGTGATTACTTTCACCATATAACAAAAAAATATTTTTACAAAAAAATCGTTAAAGAATACAATAGTCGTGCATACACTACTATTATTAAACATGAAAATATTTTAAATGATAGTGCTATACAAATTTTTACAAAAAAAGGACCATTAGCTTTTTTGCCAATTTCTAATAAAGAAACCTCAATAGTTTATTCAATTCATAATTCAATTAATAAAAAAGAAGAAAATATAGAAGAATTAATTAAAAGTTATAACTTTAGATATAAAATTAATGAGATAAGAAAAGTAGATAGTTTTGAATTAAAATTTTTAAATTTAAGATCATATTATCATAATAATATTTTAGCTTTTGGTGATTTGTTACACAGAATCCATCCTTTAGCAGGACAAGGGTTTAATATGACCATTAGAGATATTAAAACTTTCATAAATATTATTAAAAATAGAAATGAATTAGGTTTACCGTTAGATATTTCAGTAAATGATGAATTTGAAAATAGCTTGAAACATAAAAATTATATTTTCTCTAATGGAGTAGATTTAATTCATAATTTTTTTAATTTGGAAAGAAAAACTAAAAATACTATACTAAGTAAATCTATTCAAGTTTTGGGTAAAAATCCTTCTATAAATAAAATGTTTACAAAAATTGCAGATAAGGGAATTATTTTTTAGTCTACTGAATTGTGGTGTTATCGTAAACATCATGAGTATAGGTACTTAAAATTTTAGCTATTTTATTTTTTCTTATATCAAGATTTTCAGCTTCTAATAAAATTTGTTTCTCTTCTAGTGAAAAAGGGGATGCCATTGCTAAAGCGTTAATTGTTTCATCTAGACTTTGTTTTTCTAATGCTTTCCAATTTATAATAAAACCTCTCTTTTCAAATAAAGATTTTAAATCTTTAAAAATTAATTCAAGATCTGAAAATTTTATTCTTTCTTTTTCATTATTCAAATCGTGAGAGAATTTATTAAAATCTGCTTCTAAAATTCTATATTTTTTGTCAGTTTTTACTTCTTTAATTGTTTCAAATCTAACTAATCCTTTTAATTCAATTAAATATCGACCATCCTCTGTTTCTTTAAAACTAGTTATTTTTCCAAGGCAACCAACATCATGTAAATTTGGAATATTATCCTTATTACTAGAGCTTTTTGGTTGTATCATTCCTATCATTTTGTCTGATTTCATACTATCATTGACCATATCGATATACCTAGGCTCAAAAATATTAAGTGGTACCGTTGTTTTTGGAAAAATAATAAAATTACTTAATGGAAAAACTAGAATTTTTTTTGGTAAATCAATTATTTTCATGAATTTTTAAATTGTTTGTATAAAATAATTTATAAATTAACAATATAACAAAAGATATAAATACTCTACTTATAAATGTCAATTAAGCTCTTAATTAACATAAATATACGGAAGGTAAAAGTTTAGTAATAATAAATTAAAAAAATGATTTTTTGGATTGCTTCATATCCTAAAAGTGGGAATACATGGTTAAGAGCTCTGCTGTCTTCTTACTATCATTCAGATGATGGGTTTTTTAACCAAAAATTACTTGAAAAAATTGGTCAATTTCCTGAAAAAATACATTTTACAAACTTTAATTATAATCCAAAAATAGTTACTGATACTTCTAGATTTTGGATAAAGGCACAAGAAAAAATTAATGAAGATAAAAAAGTAAGATTTTTTAAAACTCATAATATTCTTGGGGCAATAAATGGAAATAAATTTACAAATATTAAAACTACTATAGGGGGAATATATGTTATACGGGATCCAAGAAATGTAATTACTTCAATACAAAATCATTATGAATTAAGCAAAGATGAAGCATTAAAATTTATGTTAAGTGAAAAAAAATTTATCCACGATTATCATAATAAAGATGATTATGGTGATTTTCAGTTTATTAGTTCTTGGGAAAAAAATTATCAATCATGGATTAAACAAAATAATTTTCCAATAAAAATTATTAAATACGAGGATTTAAATAATAAAACTTTTGAAATTTTTAAAAAAATTATTGAATTTATTAATAGTACTACTGATAATAAAAAGAAGTTTAATGAAGTAAAAGCAAAAAATTCTATTAAATCAACTACATTTGATAAAATGAAAAATATTGAGAAAAAACAAGGTTTTTCGGAGTCTATTTTGTCCAAAAATGATCCTAAAAAAATTCCTTTCTTTCATCTTGGACCAAAAAATGATTGGAGAAATATTTTTGACAAAAGATATCAAAAAAAATTAAATTTAATATTTAATGATAATCTTGAGGAATTAAATTATATTTAATAAATTAATTTTTTCTTATTGCTTGCATTTATAAAACCCGCTTACTATAATGTTTTTTAAAGAAGCGGGCATAGCTCAGTGGTAGAGCGTCTCGTTGCCAACGAGAAGGTCGAGGGTTCGACCCCCTTTGCCCGCTCCATTAAAGGAATTAATTATGAGTGATTTAGCAAGTAAAAAATGTATACCATGTGAAGGTAATATTCCTCCTTTTAATACAGAAGAAATTCATAAGTATTTAAAAAAAGTTGATGGTTGGGATGTTTTAGAAGATAAAATTGATGGATTTCATTTAATCAAGAATTTTAAATTTGATAATTTTTTACAAAGTCAGGAATTTGTAAATAAAGTTGGAGAAATTGCAGAAGCCGAAGGACATCATCCTGATTTATGGTTTGGTTGGGGATATGCAAAAATTAAAATATTCACGCATGCAATTAAAGGTTTAGCAGAAAGTGATTTTATTCTTGCTGCTAAAATAGATAAAATTTTTAATGTCTAAAATGTCTTGTTTTTGAAAAAATCAATACAGTATTAGTTTCATTTGCAAAATTAATTATTTCTTTATCTCTAATTGATCCAGAAGGTTGAATTACCGCTCTTACACCAGCTTGTACTAATTTTTCAATACCATCTATGAAAGGAAAAAATGCATCTGAGGCAGCCACCAAATCTTCACTTGTTAAATTAAATTTTTTCATTTTATTAATTGCTATCTGACAACTATCTAATCTACTTGGTTGACCAGAACCAATACCAACAGTTGTTTCATTTGATGTAAGAACAATTGCATTTGATTTTACATATCTACATATATTAAATGCAAAAATTAAATTTTTAAGTTGATTTGAGTTTGGTTTTCTTTTTGAAACAACTTTAAAATCTTTATTTTTAAATATTTTTAAGTCTTCAGATTGTAATAAAATTTCTTCATTTAAAGATGTAAATTTTAGAATTTTTTTAAGTGAATAATTTGTTGCATCGATTAATCTTAAGTTCTTTTTTTTTTTAAGTATTTTAAGTGCACTTTTATCATAACCATTTGCAATTATAACTTCTAAAAATAATTTATTTAAATCTATTGCTAGATTTTTATTTATTTTAAAATTACAGGAAACTACTCCTCCAAAAGCACTAATTGGATCGCATGAAAAAGCAGATTTATAGCTATCTAAATGATCTTCCTTAATTGAAACACCACATGGATTTGCATGTTTTACTATGACGGTTCCTTTATTGTTTGGTAAAGATTTTGAAATAGTCAATGCTGCAAATATGTCATTATAGTTATTGTAACTTAGTTGTTTGCCATGAATTTGTTTTAAACTCATATCAAAATTCTTTGAATAAATAGCACTTAATTGATGAGGATTTTCTCCATATCTCAATTTTTCAATTAGGTTACCGTGAAAAACTTTCTTATCTGAAAAAGTAGTATTTGTTATTTTGTTAAAATAATTTGAAATAATTGAATCGTAGTAAGCAGTCTCGGTAAATGCAATTCTTGATAGTTTTTCTCTAAATTTTAATGAAGTAGATCCTTGATTTTTATTTAACTCATCAATTAATTCGTCATATTGATTGGAAGAAGTAATAACTGTAACATCATTATAGTTTTTAGCTGCAGATCTAACCATTGTAGGTCCACCTATATCAATATTTTCTATAATTTTTTTATGATTTTTAGTGAGGGATAAAGTCTTTTCAAATGGATAGAAGTTAACAATAACTAGATCAATATTTTCAAAATTATTATCTTTTAAATCTTTTAAATGAGATTTTCTGTTTCTTTTGTTTAAAATTCCTGCATGAATTTTTGGATGAAGAGTTTTTATTCTGCCCTCTAGAATTTCAGGAAAATTTGTAAATTTAGCAACTTCTAAGCATTTAAATTTTAATTTCTTTATTTCTTTATAAGTACCTCCAGAACTAATAATTTGTATTTTATTTTTTTTTAGAATGTTTAAAAGTGATTTTAAATTTCTTTTATCAGATACAGAAATTAATGCTGTTTTGATTTTTTTCATTATAATTTAGTTATTTCCCATTTTATAATTTGCTCATTTTCATTATTCATACCTGAAATAAATATATTTTGATTTTCTTTGTAAGAATTTTTATTATCAAAATATAAACCATTATCTATATTTATAACAAAGTTTTCACAACTGAATTTCCATCCTTCCTCCTCTAATTCAATTAGAATAAATTTATTATCTTGTGTTTTCATGACTTTTGAATTTGGATGAAGATGAAATCTGATATCAAATTTAAAATTTTTTTTTATGTCTTTTCTTAATATTTTATCATACCCAATAAATTTCATTTGTTCTGGATAAAATTCAATAGTTCTTTCATGAATTGATCTGAATTTTTTTAAATAACCATCATGCATAGCTGATATCTTCCAATAGTTGTCTTCAAAAATAACATTTTTTTTTGAAACTTTTAATCCTTTATTAACTATAAAATTTGATTCTTTTTTTATAAAGTTACAAGATGAATGATCTTCAATTATAAGTGTACTGTGTAGTGCTGTACTTTTTGATAGTTTATTTAATTTATTACTCTTGTCAGAAAAATATCCTGCATTTGAAATTAGTTTTTTTTCATTTGAAATTATCTCAAATGATAATGCACCTGCCTGATATTCGTTTGAAAAATTTTTGTTTGGACTAGGACCAACATCTACTGCTAGTATAATTTTTCTATTCTTAAGAATTACATATCCTGCAAGTTCTTTAATTTCATTTTTAAAAATATAACCAAATCTTTTTAAATATTGATCAAATTCTTGATTTTCTGATAAGTAATTGCCATTAAAAAAAATATCTTGTTTAACATTTTGCCAAACAAATGCGTAACTTGATCCTAAATAATATATCATTTCATCAATATATTCGGGAACTATATTTTGAGACTCTTTAAACCACTCCCTGATTATAACGAAGTATTTTAAATAAAAGATTAATTGTTTAATGTTTCTTGATTTTGGAAAACCTTGGTTATCAATTGAGGATTTAATAATATTTTTTAAAAAATTTAATCCATTATCTAAATAACTTTTTTCGTTTTTATAAGCCAAACCAGTTAGAATTATAGCCGCACATCCAATCATTTTATTTTCTAATTTTTTTGAATTTTTTATTTCATTTATTAAATGATTTGTTTGTTTTTGAACCATATGATCAAATTTCGATCTATATTCTTTATCGCTGTCTTCATATGTAAGCTGGTGATTGGATAGCCATGAAATTATTCTTTTTGCAGTCATATCAAATTCCCAGCTTTCTTTTTTATACTTACCATTATTATTTATCCATTTGGTAATTACTTCTTGTGTAGTTTTTTTTGAAGATTTTAAATCTAGGCTAAAAAACCAAAAAAAATTATTTAATTTTTCATAGTCTTTTAAAGATATTTCTTTTTTCCATATTGACTCAACAACAAAGTCCTCAATTTTATATTTTTTTTTCTGATATTTAATTATTGATGAAAGTAAATGAGGGCTTGGTTTATAATCAAAACTATTATTAAAAGTTTTTGAAATTCTTTTTTCATAAAAATTTGAGTTTTGATAAATTTTTTTAAAATTATTTATCAAACCAAAATAAAAATTACTAAAAATATTTAAGGAATTTTCTTTAATCATTAACTTATTTTAATTTTAATAAATTAATATTTTTTTTTATATCTCCATTATTACTTTTGAATATTGTAGTACCTGAAACAAGAATGTTTGCACCTGCATCAATTGCATTTTTGCAATTATCAAAATTTATTCCACCATCTATTTCAATATCAAAATTTAAATCTTTTTCTTGTTGAATTTTTTTAAGATCTTTTATTTTCCCCAAAACTTCTGGCATAAATTTTTGACCACCAAATCCTGGATTAACACTCATAATTAAAACTAAATCAATTTGATCTAATAAATTGGTAATTAAGCTAATTTTTGACTCAGGGTTTAGTGAAACTCCTACTTTTTTATTAAGCTCTTTAATTTTTTTAATTGAATTTTCTAAGTTGTCAGTTGCTTCTGGATGAATAGTAATAATGTCTGCACCAGCACTTGCATACGCTTCTATATATTTATGAACGGGTGAAATCATTAAGTGAACGTCAAATTTTAAAGAGCAATGATTTCTTAATGCTTTTATTACTGGAGGGCCAATTGTTAGATTTGGAACAAAATGACCATCCATTACATCAACATGAATCATATCAGCACCGCCTTCTTCAAGTCTCTTAATTTCTGAACCTAATTGACTAAAGTCAGCTGATAAAATAGATGGTGAAATTTGAATATTTTTCATTGATTACTAGATTTACTAGTATCAATTTTTAAAATTTAAATGAATTAAAAAATTGATAAATTTGTCTAGAAATTTCGCTTTCAAGAGGAAATGACAACATACCCATCACAGAATATCCCAAGATCCATGGCATTAGGTAAAATCTAATCATGTAAAAGAACCAAGCCACATATAAGGGTACTAATGGTCCAATAATAAAGGATGGTGTTATTGGTTTGAATAGTTTTATTAAAGGATTGGTATATTTAACAAATATTTTCATAAAAAAAAATTCTGAGTCTTCTCTTTGAAAAATATTCATTGCAACTCTTCCGATAAGTGTCCACATAATAATTCCAAGAAGATAGTCTATAAAATAAATAAAAGGATGAAAATTAGCAGACATTAAAAAATTATATTGAAAAATAAATTAAATTAAAAGGGGCGAAATTAATCGCCCCTTATAAAAATTATTTAGTGTTGTTTACTGTTTACCAAGAATTGTTTTTCCACTTGGCACACGAACTTCATCAACCATTTTTTGAGTTGCAGCGTCTGGTGCTTGAGTCATTAAACTCACAATCACCATTGCAACCAAACTAACAGCTGATCCGAAGATACCAAATGTTAATTGCGTAATTCCTAGGAAACCACTTCCACCTGTTCGCACCCAAACTAAGTACCATGTACCAGCAGCTAAACCTCCTAACATACCAGCAACAGCACCTTGTCTGTTAGCTCTTTTCCACCATACTCCAAGTACAAGTGGGAAGAATAATCCAGACATTGCAAAGTCAAATGCCCAGATAACCGAACCTAAGATACCTTGGATCTCCATTGCCGCAATAGTTGCTCCAGCAAAACCAATTACTACAAGTAATACCCTTGCAACAACTAGTCGTTTTGCAGTTTCCGCTTTTGGATCAATGATTTTATAGTAAACATCATGTGATATAGCGTTTGCAATCGCTAGAATCAAACCATCGGCTGTTGACATGGCAGCTGCCATACCTCCAGCGGCAACCAGACCTGAGATTACGTAAGGTAATCCAGCTATCTCTGGTGTTGCTAACACAACGGCTTTACCACCCATGAAGAACTCATTTAATTCAACAGTTCCATTTCCGTTAAAGTCGCTGATAAACATTAAGTTTGCTTGGTTCCAGTTTTGATACCAATCTATCGATTGAACTTCTGCAATTGATTTACCAATAATACCTGTAGATAAAGTTGGATCGATCAATGATAACTTAGATAGTGTAGCTAACATTGGTGCAGAAGAATAAAGTAGGAAGATAAAGAATAGTGACCAACCTACTGATTTTCTTGCTGCTTTAACACTTGGAGTAGTAAAATATCTCATCATCACGTGCGGTAATGAAGCTGTTCCCATCATCATCGCTAATGCTAACGAAATAAATGCCCAAGGTGTTGCGTTAACTGCAGAGTGAGCTTTAGTTATTCCTGCTAAGCCTTTAGGTACCGTTGCTAGATCAGCAGCAGAGTTTTTAACAAAACCAAACTGTTGTTCTAATTCGCCAATTCTAGCTACCTCATCAGCTAACATAAAGTGAGGGAAGAAACCCGCACCCATTTTGTTACTGATCCAGAATACTGGAAGTAAGTAAGCTATAATTAATACGATATATTGTGCAACCTGTGTCCAAGTAACCCCTCTCATACCACCTAACATTGAACATAATAAAATACTTATTAGTCCAATATAAACTGCGTATTGAAATTCAATATCTAGGGCAACAGATGCAATAGTACCTGTAGCGTTAATTTGTGCAGTCACATATGTAAATGAAGCAACAGTTAAAACTACCACTGCGCTAAATCTAGCTAAATTACCACCGTATCTAGTACCTATAAAATCTGGAACTGTATAACAGCCAAATTTTCTTAAGTATGGTGCCAATAAAGATGCAACAAGCACGTAACCACCAGTCCAACCTACAAGTAGTGCCATATAACCGTAACCTTTAAAGTAAATACCTCCTGCCATTGCAACGAATGAAGCACCAGACATCCAGTCTGCTGCAGTCGCCATTCCGTTGAAGACCGTTGGTACTTGCCTTCCAGCTACGTAATATGCATCTGCTTGGGCTGTTCTTGATAGCCAACCGATTAATGCATAGATGAATATTGTAAATGCAACGAAGCAAACTCCGATTGCATACTTCGTCATACCCATCTGTTCTCCAATTGCCATGATTATTATGAAAGCAAGGAAACCTCCTGTATATATTCCATAAACTCTAGGCAAGTTGTCTATAAATTTACCTTTTATCATTCGTCCTCTCTTTCGCTAAAACCGAACTCTTCATCGATTTTTTCTTGTCTATTCGCAAACCAAAAAATTAGGATTACGAAAGCTCCAAGAGAACCCTGACATGTAAACCAATATGTCCATGGATAACCGAAAGGTCCTGTGACCTCGTTCATTTCAGCTCCGAAGAGAAAGATGCCGATTGAGAAAACAAACCAGATTGCCAGTGTTATAAATAACAATGTTCTGGATTTTTCCCAGTGTTTTGTTTGATTTGACATTTTTCCTCTCTTATTTAGTTATAACTATGCAAAACCATAACCATTATGAAGGTTTTGAAAAGACTAAAATTTCGTTAAATTGGTACTTATTTACACACTTTTTTGAGCTATAAAGCTATTATTGGGAAATTTAATTAAGAATATGGCTAAATATAAATTAACTTGGAAAGATTTAACAGCTAGGGACTTTAAGACATATCTATTTGCTATGTTTAAAGCGTTTATTCCTAAAAAAAAAATTAAAAATTTAGATGAACTTGAAAATTTTATCCAAACTAAATCTGCCTGGGTAACACAAGTAACATTATATAATTATTTAAAAACTCGAATGGGAACTAGATATGTACTCCATTTTGAAAATGATGAATTTATGAATTCCGTTAATCTTGCAAAGTGGAATATTTATTCTGTTGCACTTCAAGATTTATCACTTTTTACTTTTTCATATTTAAAAATTAATTTTAATTTTCAAGATACTGATAAAGCAAAAGAAATTTTTAATAAAATATTAGATGATGAAATTTCGAATAAAATGCCATTAGATATTATTGATCAAGCTCGAAAGGAATTTGATGAAAGATTTCAAAATATTAATTGGGATACTTATTATACAGATTTACCATTCAACCCAAGTGCACTCTCATTATACAAATGGGCACCTATAGCCGAAGAGCTAAAAACTTTGGATCGTAAAATTGTTCTAAATTCTATGATATTAAAGTGGGATGTTATCAAACAAGAATTTCAAAACTTAATTCAGTTTTAAATATTTTTTCTATTATCAACTAAGCTTTCAACAACTGTTGGATCAGCTAAAGTAGTAGTATCACCTAATTGTCCATGTTCGTTTGCTGCAATTTTTCTTAAAATTCTTCTCATTATTTTTCCAGATCTAGTTTTTGGTAATCCTGGAGTAAAGTGAATAATATCTGGTCTATAAATAGGTCCCAACGTTCTAGCCACATGATTTTTTAGTTCTCGTTCTAAATCTCCATTTTCTTTTTCACCTAAATTTAAAGTAACATAAACATACAAAGCATTGCCTTTTAGATCGTGTGGATAACCAACTACGGCCGCCTCAGCAACTTTTGGATGAGCAACAAATGCACTTTCAATCTCTGCAGTACCAAGGTTATGTCCGGAAACTATAATGACATCATCAACTCTACCTGTAATCCAATAATATCCATCTTTATCTCTTCTACATCCGTCACCAGTAAAATATTTTCCGTTAAATTGTGAGAAATAGGTATCTATGAATCTTTGGTGATCCCCATAAACAGATCTCATTTGTCCAGGCCATGATTGAGAAATACAAAGCCTTCCTTCACCAGCTCCTTTAATTTCTTTTCCATTTTTATCAACTATTGCAGGCTTAATTCCATAGAATGGTTTAGTAGCTGATCCAGGTTTTAAGGGAATGGCACCTGTTTGAGGAGCTATCATTATTCCACCAGTTTCTGTCTGCCACCAAGTATCTACGATTGGGCATTGAGAATTTCCAACAGTTTTATAATACCACATCCAAGCTTGAGGATTTATTGGTTCTCCAACTGTTCCTAATAATTTAAGTGACTTTCTTGAAGTTTTTTTTACTGGCTTATCTCCTTCACGCATTAAAGCTCTAATAGCAGTAGGTGCTGTATAAAAAGTATTAACTTTATATTTATCTACAATTTGCCACCATCTGGAAGTATCTGGATAATTTGGAATTCCTTCAAACATAATTGTAGTTGCTCCATTAGCAAGAGGTCCATAAATAATATAGCTATGGCCAGTTACCCAACCAATATCTGCTGTACACCAGTAAATATCTTTTGGTTTATAATTAAATATATATTGATGAGTCATAGAAGCATAAACCATATAACCACCTGTGGTATGCAAAACTCCTTTTGGTTTTCCAGTTGAACCAGAAGTATATAATATGAATAAAGGATCCTCAGCGTTCATTTCTTGAGGTTCACATTTATTTGATACATCTTTAATTAAATCATGATACCAAACATCTCTGTTATAATTCCATCGGATATCATTACCTGTTCGTTTAACAACAATACATTTTTTTACATTAGGACAATTAAGTAATGCTTCATCTGTTGTATCTTTAAGAGGAATGGTTTTGCCACCTCTCACACCTTCATCAGCTGTAATAATATATTCAGACTCACAATCATTTACTCTTCCAGAAATTGAATCCGCAGAAAACCCACCAAAAATAATTGAATGCACTGCACCAATTCTTGCGCAAGCAAGCATTAAAATTGCTAGTTCAGGTATCATCGTTAAATAAATTGTAACTCGATCACCTTTTTTAATACCTAATTTTTTTAAACCATTAGCAGCTTTTGAAACTTTTTGGTGAAGCTGTTTATAAGATATTTTTTGGCTATCCTTAGGATCATCTCCAACCCAAATTATTGCTGTTTTATCTTTTTTATCTTTTAAATGCCTATCAATACAATTAGCTGAAGCATTTAAAGTTCCATCTTGAAACCAATTAATTTTAACTTCTTTTGTACTATACTTTACATCTTTAATTTTTTTATATGGTTTTATCCAAGTAATTCTTTTTCCTTCTTTTCTCCAAAATTCATCATTATTTTTTATGGATTGATTATACTTTTCTTGATATTTATTTTTATTAGCTAAGCTACTTTTAATCCACTCCGGTTTAGTTTTAATAACTAGTTCTGTTGTAGATTTTTTACTATTTTCTTTAACCTTAATTTTTTTAAAGGTTTTTTTTTTAGCTTTAGTTTTTTTTTTAGCTTTAGTTTTTTTCTTTTTTTTCTTAGGCATTAGATAATTTTATTTTTAAATTTTACCCATGTTATTTAGAATTTTCCAGCTTTTAGAGTCTATTGGCATAACTGATAGTCTACTTTGCTTTATTAACGATAAATGGCATAATTTCTTATTCTTTTTGATATTTTCAAGTGTGATTGGCTTAAGTAATTTTTTTTTAAATTTAACAGTTACTGCAACGAAGCGTCCACTTTTGTCAGTTTTGTCTAAATAAAACTCTTCAATTACTTCAACAATACCAACAATCTCTTTGCCAATATTTGAATGATAAAAAAAACAAAGATCACCCTTCTTCATGCTTTTTAAATTTTTTGCAGCTTGATAATTTCTTACTCCATCCCATGTAGCTCCTTTTTCACCAACTTTTTTTTGTTGATCAATTGACCAAACGTCAGGTTCAGATTTAAGTAGCCATTTTTGTCCCATAATTTATATGATAATTCCTTTTAAAATTATTTTAACTTCATTTTTGCAATTTTTTTT
Source organism: uncultured Pelagibacteraceae bacterium (assembly GCA_902579105.1). GTDB lineage: Bacteria > Pseudomonadota > Alphaproteobacteria > Pelagibacterales > Pelagibacteraceae > Pelagibacter. The sequence continues at coordinate 210,404 of CACHFM010000001.1, forward strand.
TTGTCTAATTCAACTTCTAAATTTATTAAACTTAAATTACTATCGTTATATTTTCCACTAATTGTGAATAAAAATTTATGATTTAAATTGTTAACTATATAAAATTTAATATAAAATTTTGAATTACTTTTAAAATTATTGAATTCATTAACTTTAACAATATGATGATGTTCTAACAAATTGTGTTTTGAGATAAAAATATTTTCATTGTTATCTACCTCAAGAGTAAATTTCATTACAAACTTATCATCACAAATACTGAGATGACCTGAACAATCATAAGTTACATATTCTTTCGTGAAAGCATTTGTGATTAACAATAAACTAAAAAATAAAATTCCTTTAAGAAGTGTTGGTTTAAGTAAACAATAATTTTTATTCATATATAATTCTTTAGAATAAATTTTAAACTTAATTTTATGGTTTTTTATAATTTTATACCAGAACCTTTTAAAAATGCAGCATTTTCATCTAAAGGCCATCTAGGTTTTGCAGGATAGTCTAAGTCATTAAATTGTTTTAATTTAAATTTTTCTAATCCTACCATTCCAATCATTGCAGCATTATCTCCACATAATTCTAAAGGTGGAAATAAACTTTTGTAATTATTTTCTTCACATATATTAATTAACATAGACCTGATTTTTTTATTTGCAGCAACACCCCCAGCAACAACAAATACTTTTTTATTTGTATTATTTTGTTTTTCAAATTCATTGAATGCTATTTTTGTTTTTTTTTTTAATATTTCTTCAACAGTTTTTTGAAAAGAAGCCGCTAAATCAAATTTTTCTTGTTCAGTTTTGATTGTTTTAGTTATTTTCAATATTGCAGTTTTAAGACCTGCAAAAGATAAATTACAACCACCTTTATTATAAATTGGTTTTGGTAAATCAAATTTTATAGGATCACCTTTTTTAGCTAAAATTTCAATTTTAGGACCGCCAGGAAAATCGATTCCTAAAAGTTTTGCAGTTTTATCAAATGCTTCACCTAATGCATCATCAATAGTTGTTCCAAGTCTTTTATATTTTCCAAGACCTTTAACATTTAAATATTGAGTATGACCCCCTGAAATTAATAAAAGCAGATAAGGATAATCAAGTCTTGAATTTAGTTTTGGGCTTAATGCATGTCCTTCTAAATGATTTACAGCAATAAATGGTTTATTTATTGAAGATGCAAAAGCTTTTCCAAAACTTAAGCCAACCGATAAACATACAATTAATCCAGGTCCAGCAGTTGAAGCTACAGCGTCTATTTCTTCAATTTTTCTTCCGCTCTCATCAATTGCCTTTTGAACTATCCAATCTATTTTCTCGATATGAGATCGAGCTGCTAATTCTGGAACAACTCCTCCAAATTCTTTATGAATAGCTATTTGACTAGAAACAATATTGGATAAAATTATAGGAATTCCTTGCTCATTTTCAGTTATTAAGGATGCAGCAGTTTCATCACAACTAGATTCTATTCCAAGAATTAAGGGTTTTTTACTCATTCAAATAGTTTTTAATAATTGTACAATCTTAATACAAGTAAGAAATAAATTTATTTATGAGTAAACAAATAACGATCGGATCTAGAGGCAGTAAATTAGCATTACTCTACGCTCAAAAAGCTAAAGAAAGTATTATAAAAAATACTAATTTGGTTAATAAAGATATTTTTATTAAAATAATTACTACTGTGGGTGATCAGGTACAGGATATAAGATTATCTGAAGTTGGTGGTAAAGGTTTATTTTCAAGCAATTTAGAAAAAGAACTTCAAGAAAAAAATATTGATATAGCAGTCCATGCACTTAAGGATTTACCAGCAATTGAAACAAAAGGATTAATTACCAATTCATTTTTAAAAAGAAATGATCCAAGAGAAATTTTAATTTCTAAAAGTAAAAAAAAACTTAAGGAATTAAATGCGAATTCAATTGTAGGAACTTCTTCGTACAGAAGAGAATTTCAAATAAAAAAAATAAGACCAGATGTTAATTGTAAAGTTATTAGAGGTAATGTTGATACTAGAATAAAAAAATTAAAAGAAGGTATATATGATGCAATAATTTTATCATATGCAGGAATAAAACATTTAGAATATGAAAATGAAATTTCTGAAATATTTGCAACTGAAGAAATGATTCCGAGTGCTGGACAAGGTATTATTGCTATTCAATGTAGAGAAGATGATGAAGAAATAATTTCTATTTTAAAGAAAATTAATCATAACGAAACTTATAAAAGAGCTTATGCTGAAAGAAATATTTTAAAAGTTTTAGAGGGAGATTGTGAAACTGCTATAGGTGCTCATTCAAAAATTAATGAAGATAATATTACTATCGAGGCTGAACTTTTTTCTTTAGATGGCTCTCAGAGATTTTATGAAAAAAAAACAAAGAAAATTGATAAATTCAAAGAAATTGGTACAGAAATTGGTAAAATTTTAAAAATAAAATCAAATAATTCTTATAAAAGGTGAAATGCATATTTTATTAACTAGACCACTAGATGATTGTTCGGAAATGATTTTAAAGTTTCAATCATTAGGTCATCAAGTTTCTCATCTTCCATTGCTAAAAATAGAGAAGATGAATTATAAAAAAATAAATTTTTCTGATTACGGTGGAATTATTTTTACCAGCGCAAATGCAGTAAAATTTTTAAATTTAAATACATTAGATAAAAATATAAAATGTTTTTGTGTAGGTAGCTCTACAGAAAAAAAAGCTAGAAGTGTAGGTTTTCAAAATACAGTTGCTGCTGAAGGTAATGTCTCAAATCTAAAAGAGTTAATATTACAAAATTATGAATCTAAAGAAAAACAGTTATTGTATGTTAGCGGTGAAATAATATCAGTTGATTTAGAACAACAATTATTAAGAGAAGGTTTATCAATTAAAAGAATTATAAATTATCGAGTTAATCATAATCAAAAATTTAATGAAAATTTTGTTGAAGAATTAAAGTTAAATATGCCAGATATGGTCTATATTTACTCTCAAAATAGTGCGTCAAGTTTTTTGAATTTTATTAAGCTTTATCAATTAAAAAACTTATGGATGAATACTAATTTAATGTGTATTGGTGAAAAAACCTCGTCAATATTGAATGAAATTAAATGGAAAAAGATATTTCTTTTTAATTCTGGAGAAGAGGAGTTTTTGTTA
>CACHFM010000002.1 GCA_902579105.1 uncultured Pelagibacteraceae bacterium
AGAAAAAAACTAAAATCATATAAAAAAGTTGAAGTTAAACAAAGTACTGTAGTTGAGAAAATTATAAATAATAAAAATGAAGTAAATATTTTTTTTAAAGATATTAATTCAAATAAAATATTTAAAATAAAATCAAAATATTTAGTTGGTTGTGATGGAGCAAATTCAACAACAAGATCACAAATGAAAACAAAAATGAATAATTTGGGTTTTACTCAAAAATGGGCAGTTGTAGATTTAATATTAAATAAAAATAAGAAAAATTTACCAGACAGAACTATTCAATATTCAAATCCTCAAAGACCTGCTACGTATTGTAGAAATGTCGGTAAAAGAAGAAGATGGGAGTTTGCAATTAAAAAAACTGAAAATATAGAAACTATTCTTTCTGATAAATATATTTGGAATTTTTTAAAACCTTGGCTTAAAAAAAAAGAAGCTCAAATGGAAAGGAAAACAATATATACATTCCATTCAGCGTTAGCTAAAAATTGGAAAAAAGGAAGGGTTTTTATAGCTGGAGATGCTGCTCATTTGATGCCACCATTTATGGGTCAAGGAATGTGTGCTGGTATCAGGGATGTTTCAAATCTTGCATGGAAGATTTCACATTGTTTAAACAATAAACATGATGAAAAGCTTTTAAATACATACCAATCTGAAAGATTTTCAAACGTCAAAGAGTATATTGAAACCACAATGCGTATGGGAGAGTTTGTAAATGCAGTAGGAAAATCACCAATAACTAATAATATTTCTGCAGACAGCAAAGGCAAAAAAAGCATGAAATCTATAAAACCTAAACTTGGACGTGGTTTAGGTAAACCAAAAGATAAATTTAGAGGAAAGATTTTTCCACAATTTAGAAATAATGGAAAAAATTTAGATATAAAATTTTCAAAAAAACCAATGTTAGTTCTTTCAAATAAATTTAAACAATCATTATCAAAAAAAATCAACTTTTATAAAAATAAAAATAATAAAAAACTTTCAAAATATCTAGAAAATGCAAACTGTGAGGGTTTTATTATTCGACCTGATAGATTTATCTTAGCATCAATAAAAAACTTGAAAGATGTTAAATTAATAACAAAAAAAAATTTAAAATTATTAATTTAAATTTAAAAGCTCTTTAACAGCCTTAACTTTTGTATGATTATTTGGTGCTATTTCACCATTTGGCATCAGCATTGAATTTTCAAATCCAACTCTAATTTTTCCACCTAAACTTACAGCTTTTTTTAAACAATCAACTTCTTCTTTGCCAAAAGCGCAAACAGCCCAATCGGCATTTAAATTATTATTGTTTAGTTTATCTAAAAATAATGGAATTTTATTAGGATCGCTTACTTTTCCAGAGTAGTGACCAATTACAAATAAACACCATGTTCCATCTTTTGATATTTTTCCTTTGTTGAGCACATCACAAAGTAAATCTAAATCCTTTGGCTCATAACATATATGTTGAATTTTCGTTCCACCTTGAGTTAGTGACTGGTATAATTTTATATCCTCTTCAGTTGGATTTCTTGAAGGTATCATTTCTCTAATTCCGATAGAGATACCTGGGGGACTTACTTCATAAGCTAGTTTCCTCATTTCATTTGGAGAATATCTACCGACTGCTTCTGTAGTTACTTGCAAATGCATATTGGGAACACTTGACTGTAAATCGTTTAATGCTTTTAAACACATTTCTGAATTAAGTATATGATCACCTTTTTCATCTCTTAAATGAAAATGTATTCCTTCTGCTCCTTCATTAAAACATGATTTTGCAGTCTCTACTATTTCATTAATAGTTACAGGGACTTCAACATGATCTTGTTTTTTTGGTCTTGCTCCATTGGGCGCTATCATTATTTTGGGCAATCTTTCTGGCTGATAAAAATTCATAAATTCATATTAGTTTATCATAATTATATTGCAAAAAATTTTATTTAAACAACTCTAATGATTGGTAAGCTATAAAAATCAGCTGTATCTATCTTAGAAGAGTATTCTTTTCTCATATTCCATTTTTTTTGAACCCCAGCACTTGCAACACTTAAAGTAGATCTCCCGTATCTATGATTAGTATTATCAATAGATCTCATTAAACTGCTTATTTTCTCATCTTTTTTAGATGTAAATAAGTTTGTCTTATCACTAGCATTAGATAGTCCTGTTAGCATCACACCTGCTTTTTGATATCGATAACCATTTTTGAAAATATTTTCTAAAATAGCAACTGCAGTTTTAACTGTTTCGATACTGTTGTTGGTTGCAATTGGAAAATCAATTGTTTTTGAATTTGAATAATATCCAAAGTTTCTTTGAAATGGACTGGTTCTCACAAAAACAGTAATTGCCTTTGCAACTAAAGACTCTGATCTAATTTTTTCAGATGCATTTAAACAATAGTTTGCAACTGCTTCTTTTAATTCTTGAAATTTTTCGATTCTTCTTCCAAATGATCTTGAGACAACACAACTTTTTCTTTTTGTAGTAGTTTTTTCTAAATTAATACAAGAAATACCTCTAAGCTCCATTGCAGTTCTTGAGCTTAAAACATTTGATGATTTTTTTATCCAGGTATTAGATTTATTTTTTAATTGCTTGGCATTATAAATTCCATGCTTTTGATAAAACTTTGTTAACTGTCTTCCAACACCCCATACATCATTAATTTCAACTTTTTCTAAAATAGGATCTAAGTTTTCTATCCCAATTAAACTTGTAATACCCGATTGTTTTTTCTTTGCGATGTGATTTGCAACTTTACTTAAAGTTTTTGTTTTTGCTATTCCAATACTAGTTGGAATACCTGTCCATTGTAAAACTGTTTCTCTAATTTCTTTTCCAATTTTTTCTACTTCTATATCCGGAAAATTTGATAAATCTAAAAATGCTTCATCAATAGAATAAATCTCTATATCTGAATTAAATCTTTTTAATGTACGCATCACTCTTCTAGATAAATCTCCATATAAAGAATAATTAGATGAAAACACTTCAACTTTATTTTTAATGATTATATCTTTTGCTTTAAAATAAGGTTCACCCATTTTTATTCCTAAAGCTTTTGCTTCGTTAGATCTTGAGACAATACATCCATCATTATTGGATAAAACTACAACAGGTTTTTTTCTTATTTTAGGATTGAATAATCTTTCACAAGAAACATAAAATGAATTACAATCAACTAGTGCTATTTTTTTAGTACGTAGAATGGATGACATAAGTTACAACTCCCCAAATAAAAACATCTTGCTCTTCATTAATTAAAATTTTGTCAGAAAACTCTTTAGATCCTGATGTTAAAAATTTTTTATCTCTTTCTTGAATTAAAGTTTTAACTACAAGTTCGTCATGAACATTTGCAATTACTGTTGAAAAATTTTTTGGTTTTAAACTTTTATCGACAACCAATAAATCTCCATCATTGATCCCAACATCTACCATTGATTTTCCCTGTACTCTGATAATGAAAGTAGCTGGAACATTTCTTATCAAATGCATGTTAAGATCAATGTCTTCTTCAATATAATCAGTGGCAGGAGACGGGAAACCAGCACCAGCTTTATGTAGATAATAAGGTATAGTTAGTTTCATGTTCTTGTTTTGTTCTAATTTATAGCCCATTTATATAATGCACGCAAGAGGTTGTATTTTGAGTCCGTAATTGAATCAAAAGTGAATCAAAAGGTGAACATTAAAACCACATTTTGTGCTCTTGTGGATAACTTCAACCAAAGATAGTTTAATTTAATATTTAAAATGAAAAATACTCAATCATTAAAAGGTGGATGCATATGTGGACAGGTAAAATATCAGATCACAGACAAACCTTTGTTCACCCAAGCTTGTCACTGCAAAGATTGTAAAGTGATAACAGGGTCTTCATACGTTGTAAATACAAGTGTTTTAGAAAATACTTTAATGGTTGAAGGTGAAATTTCGTCAACTAAACTTACAGCAGGAAGTGGTGCAGCATCCAGAGCCTTTTTCTGCACTAAATGTGGAACCTATGTCTATACTGATTACGACTCAGCAGTAGGTAGACTAACGGTTAGAACAAAAACTTTAGAGGATCCAGATAAGTTTCCACCTCAAGCACATATCTTTGTAAAAGATAAAGATCCATGGTTAAATTTATCAGAAGATGTTAATTGTTTTGAAGAAATGTATGATGCAAAAACAACATGGCCAGAAGAAAGTCTTAAAAGATATAGTGAATATTTGAAAAATCGGCCAAAATAAAAAATTTAAAGGAGGCAAAAATAATGAATAAATTGACATGTCACTGTGGTGGAATTGAAGCAGAAGTTAATGTTCCTGAAAATGGGTTTGAAAAAGTTATGCGCTGTAATTGTTCTATATGTAAAAGAAAAGGATATATTATAGGAGTAGTTCAACCAGATGATTTTAAATTTATTAAAGGTGAGGAGCTTTTAACGCTTTATCAATTTTATACAAAAACTGCTAAACATTATTTTTGTAAAGTTTGTGGTATTCATACTCATAACAGACCAAGAAGTAATCCAAAAATATACGGTGTAAATATTGCTTGTGTTGAAGGTATTAAACCATTTGAGATAGAAAATGTTCCAGTTAATGATGGTGAGAACCATGCATTAGACCAAAAAAAATAATTTTCATGCAACAAGTAAGTATCTGTTTTAATAAAGTAAAGAAGGACTGTTTAAGGTTTATAAAATCCCAAGAAACATCAACTGAGAAATTTAAAGGAAAGGAAAAGATGCTTAAGTCTTTTTTAATTCCAATATGTTTTTGGGTTGCAAATAAGACAAAAATTAAAAAACCTTATTTTGTTGGTTTAGCTGGTGGACAAGGAACAGGAAAGACAACTATAAGTTCAATTATTAAAATAATACTAGAAAAGTATTTCAAATTAAAAGTATTTAAAATTTCTATTGATGATTTTTACAAAACTAGAAAAGAACGATTAAACTTGTCAAAAAGAATTCATCCAATGCTTATGACAAGAGGTGTTCCAGGAACACATGATATAGATATGATGCTTAATTTTTTTAAAAAGGCAAAAAGTAAAAATTTTAAAAAAATGAAATTACCAAACTTTAATAAAGCAGCTGATGACAGATTTATTAAAAAGCATTGGTATAGAATTGATCAAAAGCCAGATGTTATTATTTTTGAAGGATGGTGCGTAGGAGCTAAAGCAGAATTAGTCAAAACTCTTAAAAAATCAATTAATTCAATGGAAAAGATTAATGATAAAAAACTTATTTGGAGAAAATATGTTAATCAGCAATTAAGAACTAAGTATAAGGACTTGTATTCTCAATTGAATTGTATGGTTTATTTAAAAGCAAAAAACTTTAATATGCTTCAAAAATGGAGATTAAAACAAGAACATAAACTTTGGCTTAAAACAAAAAAATCATCTAGCCATAAGATTAAGATAATGAGCAAAGGAGACGTATTAAATTTTATGCAAACATATCAAAGAATTACAGAAAATATGTTTAAAAAGATGCCTAAATATGCATCTATCGTTTTAAATTTAAATAATAACCATCAAATCAAAAATGCTATATATAAAAAAAAATGAAAAAATTTTTTATACTTATTAGTTTAATATTATTTAATTTTAGTAATGCATTAGCAGTTACTTTATATGATGCTTTAAATCAAACTTATCGAAATAATATTCAATTAAATGCCGAAAGAGAAAATATAAAAATTTCTGAGGAAGACATAAATATTTCAAAGGCTGATTATAAACCATCAATAACTTTAAGTGGATCAAAAAGCTTAGAAGAAACAAATAAACTTACAAATCAAAGTGGTGGAGATGCAACAGCTAGCGATGTAAATCCACTGACAACTTCCATAAAGCTTGAGCAAACACTTTTAGATTATGGAAGAGATTTAACTTATGAAAAAAATATAGTAGGACTAGACTTAGCAAAAGCAAAATTGATTAAAAAAGAACAAGATATTCTTCATAAAGCTATAGAAGTTTATACTAATTTAATATTAGCGAGAGAAAATTTAAATATAAATTCGAAAAATTTAAATCTATTAATTAGACAAGTTGAAAATGATAAAATTAGACGAGACCGTGGACAAATTACAAATACTGATTTAGCTCAGTCTGAATCATCTCTTGCTGGTGCCCAAGCTCAATTTGCTAAATCTAAAAGTGATTTATTAATTAACAAACTTTATTATGAAAATGTTATTGGTAAAATTGAAGATCCAAACTTACTTCAAAAGAATTCGGATGCAATTGTAAATATTCCAAAAACTTTAACTGAAGCAATAAATCTTTCAAAACAAAATAATCCTGATATTAAAATTGCTAAATTAGATTTAGCACAATCAGAAAAAGATTTAGCTATCTCAGAGTCTGATTTAAAACCAACAGCATCTGTTTCTATAGAAAGATCTTATTCTGATGATTTTAGTGCAACATATGATCGAAAAGAAAAAGATACATTAAAAGCTACACTTAACTGGCCTTTTTATTCTGGTGGAAAAAAACAATATACAATTAATAAAAATTCAAATTTAACAAATAGAAAAAGATTATTATTAGATGATGTTGTTAGAACCAATGAAACTAATGTATCTAGTTCATGGTCAAGTTTACAGTCTTCTAAAAGTTTTTTGAATTCTGTGAAAATTCAAGTAAGGGCTGCAAAAATTGCTAATGAAGGAATTGCTGCAGAATACGAAAGAGGATCAAGAACAACTCTAGATGTTATTCAATCTAATTCTTTATTGCTTTCAGCTCAATTATCTTTGGTTAACTCTGAAAGAAACTATCTTTTAGCTCAATATAATTTGTTAAAAGCAGTAGGGCTTTTGAATAGCCAATATCTAAAACTTAAGTAATTATTTGATTTTTTTGAGTAATAAATAAATATATTGCTAATGAGAACAAAATGTGTACATTTAAATTCATGATTCGAGATTTAAAAAAAATTAAAAAAGAGGCTAAAAATGACGAAAAATAACCTAAAAGTAGTTAAATCTACTAAAGACCAAGAAACAGAAATCAAAGAGAAAAACAAAGCATTAGACGCAGCAATCAGTCAAATCACAGATAATTTTGGAAAAGGCTCAGTTATGAAGCTTGGCGAAAAAAGAGCAATGGATATTGAGTCAATATCTACGGGTTCTTTAAGTTTGGATTTAGCTTTAGGAATAGGTGGATTACCAAAAGGAAGAATTGTTGAAGTTTATGGACCAGAGTCTTCTGGAAAAACAACATTAGCACTGCAAGTAGTTGCTGAAGCTCAAAAGGCAGGTGGAATTTGTGCATTCGTAGATGCCGAACATGCTTTAGATCCAGTTTATGCAAAAAAATTAGGAGTGAACACTGAAGAACTTTTAATTTCGCAACCAGATGCAGGTGAACAGGCATTAGAAATAGCAGATACGCTAGTAAAATCAGGCTCTATTTCAGTAATCGTAATTGACTCGGTTGCAGCATTAACTCCAAAAGCTGAAATTGAAGGTGAGATGGGCGACCATCATGTAGGTCTTCAATCAAGATTAATGAGTCAGGCTTTAAGAAAGTTAACTGGTTCAATTTCTAACACAAATACAATGATGATTTTCATTAACCAAATTAGAATGAAAATTGGAGTTATGTTTGGAAGTCCTGAAACAACATCAGGTGGAAATGCACTTAAATTTTATTCATCTGTAAGAATGGACATAAGAAGAATTGGTGCTATCAAAGATAAAGATGAAATCATAGGTAACTCTACAAGAGTGAAGGTAGTAAAAAATAAAGTTGCACCACCATTTAAAGTTGTTGAGTTTGATTTAATGTATGGAAAAGGAATTAGCAAAATGGGTGAACTAGTCGACCTAGGTGCTAAGGCTGATATTATTGAAAAATCAGGTGCATGGTATGCTTATAAAGGTGAGAAAATAGGACAAGGTAGAGAAAATGCCAAGATCTATTTAGCTCAAAACCCAAAAGTTGCTGCAGAAATTGAAATGGCAATTAGGGAAAAAGCTGGTGTGATTTCAAAAAAGATTGAAGGAAACCCACTTGATCCAGAAAAAATTGAAAAAGAGAAAAAGGTAGCAGAAAACGAAGAAGTTGCTCCCTCAAAAAAGAATTAATTAATAAGTCATCTTTAATTATAAAAGGCGCTTGATTTAAGCGCCTTTTTTCTCGCACTGTTATCTAGACATAAAATAAAAAAGCTGTATTTTAAAAATATGGCTGACAAAACCTTAAATGAAATAAGGAATACTTTTTTAAAGTATTTTGAAAAGAATGAGCACAAGATTGTTGAGTCTAGCAATTTAGTTCCCAATAATGATCCTACATTGATGTTTGCCAACTCTGGCATGGTTCAGTTTAAAAATGTATTCACAGGTTTAGAAAAAAAAGATTATGTAAGAGCTACCACTTCTCAAAAATGTGTTCGAGCAGGAGGAAAGCATAACGACCTTGAAAATGTTGGTTATACACCTCGACACCATACTTTTTTTGAAATGTTGGGAAATTTCTCTTTTGGAGATTATTTTAAAGAGCAAGCAATCCATTATGCATGGGATTTAATTACAAAAGACTTTGGTATAGATAAAAATAAAATTTATGTAACAGTATTTCATGAAGATGATGAGGCATTCAATTTTTGGAAGAAAATTGCGGGTTTTAGTGATGATAGAATTTTGAGAATTGCAACATCAGATAATTTTTGGTCGATGGGTGAAACAGGTCCGTGTGGCCCATGTTCTGAGATATTTTTTGATCATGGCGATCATTTACCTGGAGGACTACCAGGATCAAAGAATGAAGATGGTGATAGATTTATAGAAATTTGGAATTTAGTCTTTATGCAATTTGAACAAGTTACAAAAGATAAAAGAATAAATCTTCCAAAACCTTCAGTGGATACTGGTATGGGTTTAGAGAGAATTGCTGCATTGTTGCAAGGAACACATGACAATTATGAAACAGATCACTTTAAAAAAATAATTAATTCTGCATCAGAAATTGTTAAAGTTAAACCAGATGAATCTAATCTGTCCAGTTTTAGAGTTATAGCAGATCACTTAAGAGCAAGCTCATTTTTAATTGCAGAAGGTGTATTACCATCAAATGAAGGAAGAGGTTATGTTTTAAGAAGAATTATGAGAAGAGGAATGAGACATTCTCATTTGCTTGGTTCTAAGAAACCAGTTTTTTATAGTTTGTTTGATACTCTAAAAAATGAAATGTCAGGAAATTATCCTGAGCTAGTAAGAGCAGAGTCTTTAATTAAGGAAACTCTAAAAATGGAAGAAGAAAAATTTTTAGTTTTGTTAGATAGAGGAATTAAAATTTTAAACGAAGAAATTTCTAAAATAAATAAAGTCTTACCTGGAGAGGTAGCTTTTAAGTTATACGATACGTATGGCTTTCCATTAGATTTAACAGAAGATATTTTAAGAAATAAATCAATGTCAATTGATAAAGAAAAATTTCAATCATTGATGAAAGAGAGTAGAGAACTTGCTAAGAAAAACTGGAAAGGATCTGGTGACTCAGCAGTAGAAGATTTTTGGTTTGGAATAAAAGATAAATTAGAAGCAACTGAATTTTTAGGTTACGAAACTAATCAAGCAGAAGGTGTTGTGCTGTCATTGTTAAAGGAGAATAAAGAAGTTGAAGAGCTGAAAGAAAATGAAGAGGGAATGATTATTGTAAATCAAACTCCATTTTATGGAGAATCTGGAGGACAAGTTGGTGATACTGGCGAGATAGTATCAAATGATTTGAGATTTGAGGTACAAGATGTTCAAAAAAAACTTGGTGATTTATTTGTTCATTATGGAAAAGTGATAAAAGGATCAATCAAATTAAAGCAAAATGTGGAATTAAAAATAAATACTGAAAGAAGAGATAATACTCGAGCTTATCACTCAGCAACCCATCTTTTACACGAGTCTTTAAGAAGAGTGCTTGGTACACATGTAACTCAAAAAGGTTCTTTAGTAGAACCAAGTAGATTGAGATTTGATTTCAGCCATATGAAACCAATTTTAAATGAAGAAATTGATAAAATAGAGAAATTTGTTAATACCATGGTATCTAAAAAATCTGATGTAAAAACAAGATTAATGACTCCAGATGAAGCAGTTGAAAATGGCGCTCTAGCTTTATTTGGAGAAAAATATGGTGATGAGGTCAGAGTTCTTTCAATGGGTGATGAAGAGGGAAAGTATTTTTCAACTGAATTATGTGGAGGAACACATGTAAAAAATACTGGTGATATTGGTAAATTTAAAATTATTAGCCAATCTTCAATAGCTGCGGGAGTAAGAAGAGTTGAAGCTTTAAGAGACAAGCAACTAGAGGAATACCTTAAAAATAAGGAAAAACTATCTAATTTGTCATCTGAAAAAAATGAAGAAACTATAAAAGAATTAAGCCAAGAAATAGTTAACTTGGGTGGAAAACCAAATTTAGATCAAACGGATCAAAAAATATTAATTAAAAATTTAACAAAACAATTAGAAACCATTTCAGTTAATTCTATATTAGAAGATAAATCAAAAAATATTATTAAAGATGAAGAAATTAATGGAGTAAAATTAAGACTTCAAAAAATTGACGGATTACCTCCTAAAGAATTAAGAAAACTTGTTGATAAAGGAAAAAAAGATTTAAGCAAAGGTATTGTGGTTGTATTTGCAAGTAAAGACGACAAAGTTGGACTAGCAGTTGGAGTAACTGATGATTTAACAAATAAGTTTGATGCAGTTGAATTTGTTAAAGTAGGATCTGAAATTATTGGTGGCAAAGGTGGTGGAGGCAGAAAAGATTTTGCGCAAGCTGGTGGTCAAGATCAATCTAAAATAGAAGACGCATTTAAAAAACTTAAGAGTTTAATTTAATTTCTTTTTAAGATTACCATCAATTTCATCTAAAAACTGATTGGTAGTTAAATATTTGCTTGATGGACCAATAAGAATAGCCAGGTCTTTTGTCATTGCACCATTTTCTACACAATCAATGCAAACTTTTTCAATAGTTTTTGAAAAATTAATAAGTTCATCATTACCATCTAATTTTCCTCTATGAGCCAACCCTCTAGTCCAAGCAAATATAGACGCAATCGGATTTGTTGAAGTTTCTTTACCTTGTTGATGTAATCTGTAGTGTCTTGTAACTGTTCCATGAGCAGCTTCGGACTCCATCACTTTCCCATCTGGTGTTAACAATGTACTAGTCATTAATCCTAATGAACCATAACCTTGTGCCATAGTATCAGATTGCACATCACCATCATAATTTTTACAAGCCCAAATATATTTTCCACTCCACTTCATTGCACATGCAACCATATCATCAATCAATCTGTGCTCATATGTTAAGTTATTTTTTGCAAATTCTTCTTTATATTCTTTATTGAAAACTTCTTGAAATATATCTTTAAATCTACCATCATATTGTTTTAGAATTGTATTTTTAGTTGACAAATAGACAGGCCATTTCTTAATCAAACCATAACTAAAACAAGATCTTGCAAAGTCTTCTATTGACTTATCTAAATTGTACATTGAAAGCGCTACACCAGGTCCAGTGAAATTAAATACTTCGTATTTTATTTCATCTTTACCATCTTCTGAAGTCCATTTGACTTCCATTTTTCCTTTACCTGGTACTTTAAAATCCGTCGCTCTATATTGATCACCAAAAGCATGCCTTCCTATAACCACAGGATCTGTCCATGAGGGCACAAGTTTTGGTATGTTTTTACAAATAATTGGTTCTCTAAAAACTGTGCCTCCAATAATATTTCTTATAGTTCCATTTGGTGATCTCCACATTTTTTTTAAATTAAATTCTTTAACTCGAATCTCGTCTGGAGTTATTGTGGCACACTTAATTCCAACCCCAACTTTTTTTATGGCGTTAGCAGAGTCAATAGTAGCTTGATCATTAGTTTTATCTCTATTTTTTATGCCCAAATCATAGTACTGGATATCAAGATCAAGATAAGGAAGTATTAATTTGTTCTTAATAAACTCCCAAATAATTCGAGTCATTTCATCACCATTTAGCTCAACAATGGGGTTTTTTACCTTGATTTTACTCATTAAAATAATTTTATCATATTAATTGAATTTGGTTGGTTTATATACATATTAATCAAAAATTATCAAATAGATGAATATGATTAGCAAGATTTTTCCAAAGATCCACACCGAAGGTTATAAGTTTATTGTTATAGCTGCAATTGTAACTATCGTTCTGTTGTTCTTTAGTGGTTTTTTGGGATTAATAAGTTTTTTATTAACTGTTTGGGTGTACTATTTTTTTAGAGATCCAGAAAGAGTAATTATCGAAGATAACAATTTTTTAGTGAGTCCTGCTGATGGTGAAGTTGTTTATGTTGATGAAGTAGATGGACCAAAAGAAGTTGGACTTGAAAATAAGAAATTTAAAAAAATAAGTATATTTATGAATGTTTTTGATTGTCATGTTAATAGAACTCCTTGTTCAGGATTAGTTGAAGATATTTTATACAAGCCAGGCAAATTTTTAAATGCTTCGCTTGATAAAGCTAGTGAAGATAATGAAAGAAATTATTATAAAATTAAGGATCCTCATGGAAATGATATTGTTGTTGTTCAAATTGCAGGACTTATAGCAAGAAGAATTGTATGTGAAACAAATAAAGATCAAGAACTGAGACAGGGAGATAGAATTGGCATGATTAGATTTGGTAGTCGTGCAGATGTTTATTATGAAAATTATGAACCACTTGTAAAAGTTGGGCAAAAAACAATTTCTGGTGAAACTTTGTTAGCAAAAAAATAGTTATGCAACAGCCAAAAAATAATTTTAAAGTAGTTACGGATAAAAAAAATGCAAGAATAATTTTACCTAATATGCTTACTCTAATTGGAGTTTGTATAGGTTTAACTTCAATCAGGTTTGCATTAGACGGAAGATTTGAATTTGCAATTATTGCAATAATTTTAGCAGCTGTAATTGATGGATTAGATGGAAGAATCGCAAGGTTAATAAAAGGAACTTCAAAGGTCGGTAAAGAACTAGATTCATTAACCGACATGATAAGCTTTGGTGTAGCTCCAGCTTTTATCATGTATTTTTGGAAATTAAACACTCTAGGGAGATTTGGATGGCTTATATGCTTAATTTATGTAATTTGTGTAGCATTAAGATTGGCTAGATTTAATATTAATTCTAACCAAGATCCTTCTTGGAAAGATAATTTTTTTGAAGGCGTTCCTTCTCCTGCAGGAGGTATTTTAGTATTAACTCCGTTAATAATTAGTATGACTAATTTTAATTATATTAAGATTAATTATGATATTGTCGTGCCAGTATTTTTTATAATTACTTCTTTCTTATTAATTAGCAAATTCCCAAGTTACTCTTTTAAAAAAATAGTAATTCAGAGAAAAACCACAATTTTTTTGTTATTTGGAATAGTTTTATTTTTTGGATTACTTCTTGTTTATCCATTTAACGTTATTTCAATAAGTGCAATTATTTATTTATTTATGCTTCCAATTAGTTTTATACATTATCAAAAATTAAAAAAACAAAATGAGCATAGTAATTATAAAGATGAAGATGAAGATCTTGAAGATGTATTATAATGAAAAAACATGTTGTTGTATCTCTGGCAGACTCGAATTACTTTCCCTTATTAGATGAATTAATTAATTCTATAAAAAGATTTAATGAAAGTAATGAAATTGCTATATGCATTTTAGATGCTGGATTAACTGAAAAGCAAAAAGAAAGTTTGTCTACAAAAGTAGATGAAATAAAAGCTGCAGAATGGGACATTGAAGTTCCAGATAGCAAAATTAAAGGTAAAGAATGGTTGAAAAGTCAAGTATCAAGAGCTTTTTTACCAAAATATTTTCCAGATTATGAAAAATATTTATGGATTGATTGTGATGCTTGGGTAAATACTTGGGAAACTGTTGAGTTGTATTTTAAAGCTTGTGAAAATGGAAAAGTTGGAATTACTCAAACTATAGGTCCTGGATATAAAATAACTTCAAAAGTTAATTGGGTTTTTGGGAAGCTTGCAATTATAAAATCTCAGAATTTTAAACATGCTGTTAAATCTAATATTAGTTATGATAAAGCTAGAAAATTAGCTTTTGCACCACATATAAATATTGGAGTTTTTTCATTAGAAAAAAATTCTCCTGCATGGAAATCTTGGCAAGAAAATTTAAGACAAACATTAAAAGCTGGAGAAATATTTGGTTCTGAGCAATTAGCAATGAATATATCTGTTTATATTGATAATATTGAAACAGAATTTCTTCCCTTAAACTGTAACTGGATAACTAGTAATCTTTTACCAAAGTTTGATGAGGACCAAGAATGTTTTGTAGAACCTTATTTACCAAATAATAAAATTGGTATTATGCATCTTGCAGCAGGAATTTGGAAAGATAATAAAGATATGAGACTAAATAAAGAAGTCACAATAGATATCAAAACTATTAAAGGAAAAGTTTTAAATAAAAGTCTAAGGTTTATTAATTGAAAAAAAATAAAATTTCTAAAAATTGGATTAATAAACAAAGAAGAGACACTTACGTTAGACAATCAAAGTTAGATGGTTATCGAGCCAGATCTGCTTATAAATTAATTGAAATTGATGAAAAGTTTAAAATATTTAAGGGTGATATATCGGTTATTGATATAGGAGCTGCTCCTGGAAGCTGGTCTCAATATGCAGCTAGAAAATCTAAAGGTGGAAGAATAATATCAATTGATTTAAAAAAAATGGAACCAGTAGAAAATACTATTCAAATTCAAGGTGATTTTACAAAACCAAGTATCAAAGATGAGATAGGACAATTTGTCATCTCTAAAGTGGATGTAGTTATGTCTGATATGGCTGTTAATACTACAGGAATTAAAAACATCGATTCAATTCAAACAGGTGAATTGTGTAAAGAAGCAATGAATTTTGCCAAATATATATTGACTGACAATGGTTTTTTTATTTCAAAAATTTTTATGGGAGGAACATTTAACGAAATAATCTCAGATGGAAAAAAAATTTTTAAAGAAGTTAAAGTTTTTAAACCAAAATCTAGTAGAAAAGATTCAAAAGAAAATTTTATAATTTGTAGAAAACTTAGATAGAGACTTTAAATTTAAAATGAATCATATATAAGTGATTATGGTTTCTATAAAAGAGTCTCTTACCTTCGATGATGTTACTTTAGCACCTAGATACTCAGAAATACTGCCTTCAGAAACAGATACTAGTGTTGCTCTAACAAAGTATCTTAAACTTAAAATACCACTTTTGTCTTCAGCAATGGATACCGTTACAGAGAGCAAAATGGCAATAGCATTAGCAAAAGCTGGTGGAATAGGGGTTATTCATAGAAATTTAGATATTAAAAAACAAATATTAGAAATAAAAAAAGTAAAAAAACAAAAGTTATTAGTTGGTGCAGCGGTTGGAGCTGGTCCTAAAGAATTAATAAGAGCAAAAAGTATAATTAAAGAAGGAGTAGATTTAATAGTAGTAGATACAGCACATGGACATACAAAAAAAGTATCCGAAATAATCAAATTCATTAAAAAAATAAAAAGTAAAAAAATTGCTTTATGTGCAGGGAATATTGCCACTCCAGAAGCTGCGAAATTTTTAATTAAATTGGGAGTTGATATTATTAAAGTTGGAATTGGACCAGGTTCTATTTGCACAACTAGGTTAGTTGCAGGTATTGGAGTCCCTCAGTTAAGTGCAATTTTAACGGTAAGAAACGGTATTAAAAATAAAAACGTAAAAATTATTTCAGATGGTGGAATTAAGTACTCAGGAGATCTTGCAAAAGCATTTTCTGCAGGTGCTGATGCAATTATGATAGGTTCATTATTCGCTGGAACAAAGGAAACACCTGGAAAGTTAATTAAAAAAAAAGGAAAAGTATTTAAAAGCTTTAGAGGCATGGGCTCAGTAGGTGCAATGAATAAAGGATCTGCTGATAGATATTTTCAAACAAATCAAAAAGATACATCTAAATATGTCCCAGAAGGAGTTGAAGGATTTGTAAAATATAAAGGTGATGTTGAAAGTATAATTTATAAATTAATAGGTGGTCTTAAATCATCAATGGGTTATCTTGGATCAAAAAATATTATAAAATTAAGAAATAAACCAAATTTTGTAAAAATAACTAAAGCAGGTTTTTACGAAAGTATGGTTCACAATGTTGATGTTATAAAAAATGATAGTAAATATTAATGAGTAAAATTTTAAAATTAACAATCTTTATTTATTTAATAATAACTTCTTTTACAGTAGCCATAAGTAAGCAAAATTTTTTTGAGGAAGCTTTAAAAATGTATCAGGAAGAAAAATATGATGATGCACGTTTTTTGTTTGAAAGAAATATTGTTTACAACCCTAAAGACGCTATTTCTTATTTATATCTTGCCAAAATTTATAATCACGAAGAAGATGAGAGAAAAGAAAAGAATAATTTAGAGACAGCATTGTTAATTGAACCAAATAATGAAGAGGTTTTATTAATGTTAATGAAAATAGCCTTGAAAAAATCAAACTATTCTAAAGTTAAAGATCTTTCAAAAACTTTTGTTAAAGTTTGTGAAAAATTATGTAATGAAAATGACTCAATTCAAGAAACATTAAAAAATATAGAACCTAAAAATGAGTCTTGATCAAAATCTTGACAAGATCTTAATTGTAGATTTTGGCTCACAATTTACACAATTAATAGCTAGAAGAATTAGAGAATTAGGTATTTTTTCTGAGATTGTGAGTCACAAAAAAATTAGAGTTAAAGATATAAATCAATCTATAAAAGGAATAATTTTATCTGGAGGACCACTAAATGTTTATCAAATAAGCAAATATACATTTAATAAAAAAATTTTAGATCTAAACATACCAATTCTTGGAATTTGTTTTGGTCATCAAATATTATCTAAGTTAAATGGAGGTAGAGTTAAGCAATCAAAACATCGTGAATTTGGTTTAGCAAATATTTATAGAAAGAATAATAGTCTTTTAACAAATAATTTTTTTACAAATAAAAAATTTAAAAGAGTTTGGATGAGTCATGCTGATCAAGTTTCTAAGCTCCCAAAAAATTTTAAAGTAATTGCATCAAGTGATAATTCAAAATTTGCGATTATTGAAAACAAAATAAGAAAATTTTATGGAGTTCAATTTCATCCTGAAGTAACGCATACAAAAAATGGAAAAAAAATAATTAGTAATTTTATTTTTTTAATTTGTAAAATAAAAAAAAATTGGTCTCCAAAAGATCAAAAAATTAAACTTATTAATAATATAAAAAAACAAGTTGGTTCAAGTAAAGTTATCTGTGCTTTATCAGGAGGTGTAGATAGCAGTGTTGTTGCACAGCTTTTAAATAAAGCAATTGGAAAAAAATTATATTGTATTTTTGTAAACACTGGTCTTTTACGAAAAAACGAAGAAAATCAAGTTATTAATACTTTTAAAAAAAAATTAAAAATTAATTTAATTTATGTTAATGCGGAAAAAGAGTTTCTAAAAAAACTCAATAATGTTTCTGATCCAGAAAAAAAGAGGAAAATTATTGGTAATTATTTTATAAAAATATTTGAAAGTTATGCAAAAAAAATTAAAAATGTAAAATTTTTAGCACAAGGAACACTTTATCCCGATCTAATTGAAAGCAAATCTGTCACCGGAAGCGAAAGTTCTAAAATTAAATCTCATCATAATGTTGGGGGACTTCCAAAAAAAATGAAATTAAAACTTATTGAACCTTTGAAGTTTTTATTTAAAGACGAAGTTAGAAAATTAGGTTTAGAACTAAATTTGAGTAAAAGTATTATTTCAAGGCATCCATTTCCAGGTCCTGGATTAGCAATAAGAATACCTGGTTTGATTACAAAAGAAAAAATACAGATTTTAAAAGATGCCGATTATTATTTTATTAAAGCTTTAAAAGATCATGGTTTTTATCATAAAATATGGCAAGCCTATGCAGCTTTATTACCTGTAAAAACTGTAGGCGTAATGGGTGATAATCGGACATATGAATATATATGTTTATTAAGAGCAATTACCTCTGAAGATGGAATGACTGCTGATTTTTATGATTTTAAAAAGTCTTTTTTGCAAACAATTTCGAATAAAATAGTAAACAGCATAAGAGGAATTAATAGAGTTGTATATGATATTACATCTAAACCACCTAGCACTATTGAATTAGAATAGTTTTATAACTATAAATTAATATTATGAAATATTTACACACAATGATTAGAATTAAAAATGTCGATGAGTCATTAAGATTTTTTTGTGATGGTCTTGGACTGAAAGAAACAAGAAGAAAAGATAGTGAAAAAGGAAGATACACATTAATCTTTCTTGCACCTCCGAATGATGAAAAAACAGAAATTGAATTAACTTATAATTGGGATGGTGATGATCTAGGAGAAGGTTCGAGAAATTTTGGACATCTCGCTTATAGAGTAGATAATATTTATGAAACTTGCCAAAAATTAATGGATATGGGCTATACAATTAACAGACCTCCTAGAGATGGTCATATGGCATTTGTTAGATCTCCAGATCAAATTTCAATTGAACTACTTCAAGAAGGATATCTAGATCCTAAAGAACCTTGGGTATCAATGGAGAATACTGGCTCTTGGTAGTTTGATGAAAAAAAAATTTTTGGATTTAATTAATAAAAAAATATGCAAACATAAGAAAAGAAATTAATAAAGCAGTATCTAGCTATTCTAAAGACGTGAGAAAAAAAAGGTTTCCTTCAAAAAAACATTCTTATTAATTAAAAGTATTTAATAAATTTTTCATTTATTTTTAAGATCTCAAGATCTACTAATCCACCAATTACTAATTGAAGGCCAACAATTAATATAAAAATTAGTCCAATATAAGCTATCCAAATATGCTTTTGAATATAATTGGCCATATAGCTAGCCAATGCCCCTGTAAGAACAACTGACAAAACTAGTCCAAAAATCATGTATCCAAAATAACCTTTTGAAGCAGCAACTACGCCGATAACGTTGTCAAAACTAATCATAATGTCAGCAAATAAAACTTTTCCGATACTGCTTATATACGAAGGTTCTTTAATTTTTTTTGGCGACTGCTTTACTTTTTTGATATCTAATAAATCTTTTCTTAAATCATTTACGATCCAAATTAAAAGAAGACCACCTAAAATCTTTACAAAATAAAATTCAAATAAAAAAGTTGCAAAGATCGCAAAAAATATTTTGAAAACAAAAGCTCCTATAACACCCCAAAGAATTATTTGTTTTCTGTTTTTGGGAACGAAGTTAGATGCAATAGAACCAACAATTACAGCATTATCAGCTGTTAATATCATGGTGATAAAAATAATATTAGTTAAAATAATGAGTTCTTCAATCAAGATAAATTAATAATATTTTAAATTTTTAATAATACAATAAAAAGTATTTAAAAAAAAGGCGGTCAAGTTAATGACCGCCTTAATATAAATTTAACTTTAAATTATTTTTGAGCCCAAGTAGGCATTGGATACTTCAATTTACAAGCAGCTAACTCAAATGGATAAACAGTACAGTATTTTCCACCTTGTACTTGCATTAAAATACCTCTAGTTTTCTCGTTTTGACCATCAGAACCAAATTTAATTCCTCTATAAGGAACTATTAAAGAGTCAGATGACATATCTAGATTAACCAATGCTTGTCTAATTTTTTCAGGGTCTGTTGATCCTGCATTATTAATTGCATTAGCTAATGCCATAAAACCAGTAAATGCTCTAGCAGGTACATCTGATAGATCTCTTCCACCTGAATGAGTTTTAAAAAGATCATTTACAGTTCCAATCATTGGAATAGTAGTTGCTAGGTCAGTATTAAAAGGTGATCTTGTGATCACACCCTCTGCTTTACTTCCCATAGTAGCTATAAACTTAGGATCTGTATAACCAGCATTCTGAGCAACTAAAAGTTTAGGGTTATAATCAAGTTCTTTTGCTGTATTTAAAAATAAATAAGCATCAGCAGTATATGATGAAGGCAATAACACATCAGGGTTTTTTGCTTTCAATCTTTGTACTTCAGAACTTAAAGTTGTTGTTTTTGCTTTGTAGCTTATCTTTTCAATTACTTTAAATCCTTGATCTTTAGCCATTTTGTCTTGAGTACCACCACTATCAGATCCCCAAAGAGTATCTTCGTGAATAATACCAAGCGTTTTTAATTTGTTGCTATTTTTCTTGTTAAAGTCATTCATAAACTCAAACATTAGCTGAGTGAATTCACCATCGTGAGGTGTAACTCTAAAGAAATATTTAAATCCTCTTGTAGTTAGTTTAGGAGATGTAGACTCTCCGTTAACCCAAGGTATTCCTGCTCTTTCAGATACTTGACTAGCTGCACCTGTAACAGATGAATAATATGCACCAAACATTGCATGAACTTTATCAGAATTTAACATTTTCTCTGTTTCACCAACACCAACATCAGGTTTTCCACCATGGTCTCCAACAACAATTGATATTTTTGCTCCACCTAGACCTTTAAGTCCAGCATCTTTAGCTAAAGGCATGCCAGCTATATTGTGACTATTATTTATAATATCCAAAGCAGTTTTTACTGCTGCAACCGCATCCTTACCAACCTGAGCAACTGGACCAGTTAATGGATACAGTACTCCAATTTTAACATCTTGTGCAGAACTTATTACCGGCGCACAAACTAATGATAAAAATGCAAATACTGAAAGTATTAATTTTTTCATTTATTTCCCCTCTAATTTGTTTTTTAATTACTTAATTTAATACTATATCTATAATCAATTCAATGATTTACTTTAATAATAATATTTAAAATCTATACGTAATATAAATGACTTCAGAAATAATTCTTCAAGCGATTATTACAGGATTAATGATGGGGTTAATCTATGCATTAATAGCTGCAGGCTTAAGTTTAATATTTGGATTAATGGATATCGTTAATTTTGCTCATGGTGAGCATTTAATGTTATCTATGTTTTCATCATTTTGGTTATGGTCATTGTTTGGATTAGATCCAATATTTTCTATTCCAATAACAATTTTGTTAATGGCTTTTTGTGGAATAATTACTCACTACTTTTTAATAAGATATATTTTAAAAGCAAAAATGTTAATTCAAATTTGCGCAACATTTGGATTATCAATATTTATTAGATCAATTGCTCAACTACTTTGGACTCCTGATTTTAGAAATGTAGATAAACCTTTATTGGAAGGTAGATTAGAAATAGGCTCTGTTTTTATTGGACAACCTCAATTAATAGCAAGTCTAGTATGTTTGATTGCTTTTATTGGATTATATTTGTTTGTTACAAAAACAGAAACTGGTTTAGCTCTTCAAGCAACAGCCCAAGATAGACATGCGGCTGAAATTTTAGGAATACCTTCAAATAAAATGTTTGCTATTGGCTGGGCAATTGGACTTGGTTGCGTTGGAGTAGCAGGAGGAATGATGGCTAATTATTTTTTTATTTTTACAGATGTTGGAATTAATTTTGCATTATTTGCTTTTGTTGCTGTAGCTCTTGGAGGTTTTGGAAGTATTATTGGATGCTTATATGCAGGAATAATTATTGGGTTAGTAGAATCTTTGGGAGGACTATTAATAGACCCATCATTTAAACTTTTATATGTTTTTGTAATTTATTTATTAGTCGTAATTTATAGACCACAAGGTTTGTTTGGTAGGTATTAATGGATAATAGATTATTAATAGCAAAATCAGAACCTCTTTGGAACACGAACAATAGAGTTATATTTTTGGTAGGAAGTTTAATAACTTTATTATTCGCTTTACCACTTTTTGGATTAAACTCTTTTTATCTCCATCTATTCATAATGATTTTTATGCATGCGGTTATGGCTCAGTCATGGAATGTAATAGCTGGTTTTTCTGGTCAAATTAGCTTAGGACATGGCGCTTTTTTTGGAATAGGAGCTTATGCAACATCATTTTTTTATATTCAATTTGGAACATCTCCTTGGATTAGTATGCCGATTGGAATTTTAGTTTCTGGAATTTTTGCAATTTTAATTGGTATCCCGATGCTAAGATTAAGCGGCCATTACTTTGCGATTGCTACTTTATTAATAGGCATAAGTTTTCAAGTTGTTTTTCAAAGATGGGATTTAGTTGGCGCTGCATCTGGTTTGTGGGTACCTATGACCTCGGAAGATTCTTGGTTAGCTTTACAATTTCATAAAAGTAAAGTTCCTTATTATTATATTTTTTTAATATTTTTTTTAATAACCTTTTTTATAGTATGGCTCTTAAGTCGATCAAAATTAGGATATAGATTAAGAGCAGTTAGAGATGATCCACAAGCTGCATTAAGTTTGTGTATAAATGTTTCAAATTATAAAATTATCGCATATGTGATTTCAGCCATGATAATGGCTCCAATGGGAAGTTTATTTGCACAATATATTTTAATTATAGATCCAGATAGAGTTTTTAATATTGAAATATCAATAATAGTTTTATTAATAACAGTTTTAGGCGGAATAGGTAATGTTTGGGGACCAATAATTGGTGCAGCAATTCTTATCCCAATTTCAGAATATTCGAGAATTTATTTGGGAGGAACAGGTGGAGCAGTGGACCTTATTCTTTATGGATTAATTTTAATGATAATTTGTATTTTTAGACCAGATGGC
The DNA here is from genome assembly GCA_902579105.1 of uncultured Pelagibacteraceae bacterium. Classification (GTDB taxonomy): domain Bacteria; phylum Pseudomonadota; class Alphaproteobacteria; order Pelagibacterales; family Pelagibacteraceae; genus Pelagibacter. Next base: position 22,723 of record CACHFM010000002.1, read on the forward strand.
CTTATCTCATTTGTGCCAAAAGATATTTTAGAAAGAAAGAAGCAAAGATGAAGATACTATCCGTTGAAAATTTAAGTAGATCTTTTGGTGGAATTAAAGCAAATGATAATATTTCATTTAAGGTTGACGAAGGAACTATACTGGGAGTTATTGGCCCAAACGGAGCTGGAAAATCAACTTTATTTGATTTAATCACAGGATATACAAAAGCAGACAATGGAAAAGTAGAATTTTTTAATAAAAATATTTTTGGACTAAGACCTGACAAAATAAGCAATCTAGGAATTGGTAGGACATTTCAAAAATTAAAACCTTTTGCAGATCAAACATTGCTTGAAAATGTAATGATTGGTTCTTTTGTAAAAGAAAAAAATATAAAAAAAGCAAGAGACAAGGCTCTAGAGATTATAGATTTTGTTGATTTAATAGAAAAACGACATCATTTCGCTAGAGAGCTATCAACCGGACAAAGAAAAAGATTGGAAATGGCTCGGGCAATGGCTATTGAACCAAAATTACTTTTGATGGACGAAGTTACGGGTGGAGTCGATCAAAAAACTATACCTGGTTTAGTTGAGCTAATTTTAAAACTTAAAAAATCAGGAGTAACAATTATTACAATTGAACATAACATTAATATTATAATGGAAATTTCAGATAATGTTTTAGCTTTAGATCAAGGTAAAAGTATTGCTTTTGGATCACCAAAAGAAATTCAGAATAATAAGCAAGTAATAGATTCTTATTTAGGAACAGTTGATGCTGCTTGATGTAAAAAATATTGATGTTTTATATGATGATTTCCAAGTTGTTTGGGACGTTTCAATTAATGTAAATAAAGCTGAAATGGTTGCTATATTAGGACCAAATGGTTCTGGAAAAAGTACAATTTTAAATACTATTAGTAATTTAGTTCATCATAAAAATGGAAGTATTCATTTTGGTAATAATTTAATCTCAGAAACACCAACATATAAGAGAACGGAACTTGGAATATCTCATGTTCTTGAAAGAAGAAGAGTTTTTCCTCATCTAACAGTTATGCAAAATTTACTACTTGGCGCTTGGCATCCAAAAGCAAAAGATCAATTGTCAAATTCTTTAAGTAAAATTTATAAAATTTTTCCAAAACTAGAGGTTAGATCAGATCAACTTGCAAGAACAATGTCAGGTGGAGAGCAACAAATGCTTGCAATTGCAAGAGGAATGATGGGACTTCCAAAACTTTTAATGGTTGATGAGCCTTTTTTAGGATTATCTCCAATGGTAGTTAAAGATTTAATTGGTATTTTTAAAAATATTGTTAGCGAAGGTATCTCCATTCTTTTTGTTGAGCAAAATGTGAGATTAGCTTTAAGTATGGCTGACCGAGGGTATGTTTTAGAAAGTGGTAGGCTAGTTGTTTCAGGAAAGTCTGAAGATTTAATTAACAGTGATAAAGTTAAAAAAGTTTTTTTAGGAAAATAAATTAAAAGGCAGCCAAATCATTATTTAGTTTATCTGTAATAAGCATTTTACCAGGGCTATGAGTTATACAAAAATCAGGCTTTGCTTTTTCTAAAATTGATTGAGGAGTAACTCCACAAGCCCAAAAAACCGGTATTTCATTACTCTCTAAATTTCTAGGAGGATCTCCAAATTCTGGTTTCATTATATCTTTAATTCCAATTTCTTCAGGATTTCCTAAATGTATAGGAGCTCCATGAACTGCGGGAAATCTTGAACTAATTTCAATAGATTTGATAGCATCTTTTGAAGTTAAAGGTCTCATTGAAACGACCATTTTACCTGAAAATTGTCCAACTGTTTCACAATCTATTGATGTTTGATACATTGGTACTATCGTATCATTTTGTATATGTTGCATTTGTATACCAGCTTCAATTAAAGGGAGCTCAAAAGACATTGAACAACCTAATATAAAAGTTACTAGATCTTCATTCCAGTATTTTTTTATATCAAGAGGCTCATCGACTAATTCACCTTTTTTCCAAATTCTATACTGAGGAATATCTGTTCTAATATCAATTTCTCCTAGATCTTTTAAATGTGGACTACCTTTAGTTCCGACTCCTATTAATGGACAAGGTTTAGGATTTTTTTTACAAAATGATTCAAAATCAGAAGCATACTTACTTGGTAGTATACATAGATTTCCTTGAACATATTTATATGCAGTGCCTGCTGTTTGATCTGTATATTTATTTTCTCTTATTATTTTTCTTGCTTCTTTTGGATTTTGAATATTAAGCATATCTTTTATTATTTTAATTTTTTATATTTTAAATAATAGTCTAAAGTAAATTTTTTTGCTTCATATGAAGCAATTATTAAAAATCCTCCAGAAATAGACAAATTTTTTAAAAAAGCCATAATTTGCATGTTATTAGTAAAATCAGAATGGAATATTATTGAAACCATCAAGGTAAAAATAAACATCGCTGCTGCAGCAATTCTAGTTTTAAATCCAATAATCAATAAAATAGGAATTATTAACTCAAAAATTAAAGATGGATAAAAAAGAAACTCTGGTACTCCAAAGTTTTCCATATATTCAATAGTTTCAAACTGGTAAAAATATTTTCTTACTGACTCATATAAAAATAAAGTAGAGAGAAAGACTCTTCCAAGTACTTCTACAAAATTCATAAGTTTAATATTTAGATTGCTTTTTTCCTTCGATAATTTCTTTTAACTCGTCATACTCTTCACAGTTACAAGTTTCTAATACTTTTAATCTTTCTTTTGCAAGATTTATTCTATTAGTTGCAACATATAACTCACCCAAGTATTCATTAATACCTTTATGATTAGGTTCAATTTCTAGTCCAAGAAGATAATATTTTTCTCCAGCTTCGTAATCGCCAAGTTTTCTAGTAGTAAAACCTAAGTAATTTAAAGTATCTGCTTGAAGTGGTTTTTTTTTGTTTGAAATAATTAATAGTTTTTGTGCTTTTTCATATCTTTTATTTGCTTTTTCTTTTTTACCCTTTTTTTCATATTTTTTTGCTGACTTAATAATAGAAACAGCTTTGTCATAATTAGATTTAACTTTTGATGAACCACTATCAGAAGTTCCAGCAGCATTAGAGTATGCGGAAACTTGAAAAATTAAAAAAAGTGTAATCAAATATTTTTTTAACATTAAATAAATTTCTCCAGTAAGTTTAAAGGTTTTAATTCAAGTCCATTATCTAGCAAATTGTCTCTAATCGATTTTGCTGTGGCTAGTGAACTCTCGTTATCTCCATGTATACATACAGAATCTATTTCACAAGGTATTTGCTTTCCACTGTGACAATTAAGTGACTGATTTTTTACCATACTTAATACATGTTTTTTAGCTTCTTCTGGATCAGTTATTAGTGCGTGGGGTTTTTTTCTAGAAACTAGATTTCCATCATCTTCATAAGTTCTATCTGCAAAGATTTCGCATGCAATTTTCATTTTAAATTTTTTTGCAGCTTCCTCCATTTTAGATCCTGTTGGTACCAAGTATATTAAATCTTTACTAATTTCATTTATCGCTTGAGCTAAAGTAGTTGCTAAGTCTATATCTTCACAAGCCATATTGTTTAAGGCTCCATGAGGTTTTATATGTGTTACATTTCCTCCATGTTGAACTGAGATCTTTTGTAAAATATCGTATTGATCAAAAATTAATTTTTTTATTTCTGAAGAGGGTAAATTCATTCTTTCTCTTCCAAAATTTTCAGGATCATTAAATGATGGATGTGCTCCAATGCTTACACTATTTTTCTTAGAAATTTTAACAACTTGATGCATTGTATCAACATCTCCCGCATGATAGCCGCAAGCAATATTTGCTGAATTTACTATCTCGAGCAAATCTGGATCATACTTATTAGAATGATGTTTCGATTTCTCACCTAAATCACAATTTATATTAATTTCCATAGTCTTAAATGTTGAAGTATAACATGGCATGATGAAAAATATATCAAATCTTGGTGACGCAGCCCTGTACTGTGATTTTGGTATTGAAGTTAATAAAAAGATTAATTCTGAGGTAATAAAATATTTTAAGGCTATTAAAGAAAAAAATATTCAAGGAATAAATAATTTAACACCATCATATAATAAGCTAATTATTTCTTATGATCTAAGGATAACTAATTTTAAAGAACTTAAAGATAAAATTGAAAAGCTTGATATCAAAAAAACAGAAAAGGTAATTAATAAGAAATTAGAAATACCAGTATGTTGTGATGACTCATTTTCTTTGGATATAGAAAGAGTGAAAAAAAAATTAAATTTAACTAGAGATCAAATTTTAGGAAATTTTTTTAATAAAGAATATTTTTGTTATATGACAGGTTTTATAGCAGGCATGCCTTTTTTAGGAGATTTAGATAAAAATATGAGAGTTCAAAGATTAGAAACTCCTAGAATAAAAGTCCCCAAAGGATCAGTTGGAATAACAGAACAATTTGCAGATATCTATACTTTTGAAAGTCCTGGGGGATGGAACATAATTGGAAATACACCTTTAGAAGTATTTGATAGTTCAAAAGAAAAGGATCCTAATTTAATTAATTCAGGAGATACGGTTATCTTTAAACAAATTACATTAGAAGAGTATAAAAATTATAATGAGCAATAATTATTTTGAAATACTAAGAGCTGGAATTAATACGACCTTTCAAGACAAAGGAAGAAATAATTTATACCATATTGGCATTCCTTTTAGTGGAGCTATGGATAATAGAAATTATTTGTTAGCAAATAAACTAGTTGGTAATAAATTAGATTTACCCGTTATAGAGTTTGCATATCAAGGTCCATTATTAAAGTACAATGGTGATAAAATTAACATTGCAATTACGGGAGACGTTATATTTGAGCTAAAAAAAAAAGATAATAAAATTCAGGGAAATTGTTATGAAAGTTATCAATTAGAAAATGGAGATGAGATTGATATTCTATCAACAAATAAATCTGTTTATGGTTATTTATCTATTAGTGGTGAGTATAACGTAAAATTACAGTGGGGAAGTTGTTCAATAAACACAAAAGCTAATATTGGTTCTAACAATGGTAAAAAATTTGATAATGGTCAAAAAATAAATATTTCTAAAATAAATTTAAATCAAGAAAAAAAGAAAACTAATTATCTTAATTCAAAAGTAGAAAATATAAGAGTAATTAAAGGAACAAATTTCGATTATTTTTCTGAGGACGGAAAAAAAATTTTTTTTGAAAAGGAATTTATTGTTTCGAAATTATCTGACAGAATGGGTATGAGACTAGAAGGACCCAAGATAGAGAATATTGTTAACACTAATATTAAATCAGAAGGTTTGTTGAAAGGCGTAATTCAAGTTCCAACTGATGGCAATCCTATTATCATGCTTTCAGATCATGGTACAATAGGAGGTTATCCAAAAATTGGCGTTGTAATAAGTGCTGATTATGACAGGCTAGTTCAAATATCTCCCGGTTCAAAAATTAAATTTAAAGAAATTGAATTATCAGATGCTGAAACTTTATTTAAATTATATGAGATGGAAACTCAAAATTTAATCTCACAAATTTGATGAATATAATTCAAAAGTTACCAGGTCCCTTTTTAATATTTTTAGGTGCATTTTGTTTAAGTTTTGGAGGATTAATAGTAAAATCTTTTGAAGGAGCTACACTTTGGCAAATATTATTCTGGAGACAATTTTTTTTTGTTATCTTAGTTAGTATTTTTTTATTACTAACTTATAAAAAAAAAATATTTATTGCTTTATATGAATCTGGATTACCAGGTTTTTTTGGAGGAATAATACTTGGATGTGGATTTAGCGCCTATGTTTTTGCAATGTATAAAACTACAGTTGCTAACACTAATTTTATTATTCAAACTCAAGCAATTTTTTTAGCAATTTTTGGTTATTTATTTTTAAGAGAAAGGATATCCAAATTAACATTAGTTTCCATAATTCTTGCCATTATGGGAATTATATTAATGGTTGGCAATTCTTTATCACCAGGACAATTATCTGGAAATCTAGTTGCTTTTATAATGCCAATCTCTTTTGCAATTTTAATAATAATAGTAAGAAAATATCCAAAGGTAGATATGATACCATTACAACTTTTTGCAGGAATAGTTGCAATGCTAATAGGTTATTTTGTTTCTATAAAAATCAATATATCTACAAATGATATTTTGTTAGCTTTTATTGCTGGTTTTTTTCAAGTTGGACTTGGATTTATTTTTATAACTATAGGTGCAAAAAAGACTTTATCAGCAACGGTAGGAATTTTAATGATGACTGAAGCTGTCTTTGGTCCTTTTTGGGCTTGGATGTTTTTAAAAGAAACACCACAATTAATTGCATTAATAGGTGGTTCAATCATCATTATTGCAGTTTTAATTCAATTTTTTTTCTTGTTAAAAAACACTAAAAAAACCTAAAATAATTTAATTATTTGTGATATAAATTTTGTACGGGAGAGACTACTTGACTGTAGCGCCGAAGGAGCAACCACCCCGGAAACTCTCAGGCAAAAGGACCGTACATATTAACTCTGGAAAGAGAATTATTCTCGCCGAAGGAGCAAATCTCTCAGGCAAAAAGACAGAGGGGGTTAATGAGAGTTAATATGGAAACAAAAAAAACATCTTTAAATAATCTTCACCAAAGAAATCAAGCTAAGTTTGTTGAGTTTGCTGGTTACGAGATGCCCATACAATATAGCAAAGGTATTATTGAAGAACATAAATTTACAAGAAAACATTCTGGAATTTTTGATGTTTCTCATATGGGTCAGTTATTTATTTATGGAGGAGAAGATTTAACTATAGAACTTGAAAAAATTTTTCCACTAGATTTAAAGAATTTAAAACAAAACAGTTCAAAATATAGTTTTTTAATGAATGAAGAGGCTGGAATATATGATGATTTGATAATCACAAAAATTGATGAAGGTTATCTCATCATATTAAACGCAGCATGCAAAGAAAATGATTTTCAAATTTTATCGAAATTATTAGGTGGTAATTTTAAAATGATTTTAGACAACGAAAGAGCTTTAGTAGCACTTCAAGGACCTAGATCTGTTGAAATTTTAAACTCAGTTTTAAATGGAGTTGAGAAATTGAATTTTATGACAGGCAAATGGATTGATTTTGAAAATCAAAGATTATTTGTGACAAGATCTGGATACACCGGTGAAGATGGATTCGAAATATCTATATTAAATGATTTTGCTGAAGAGTTTACTCAAAAATTAATTGATAAAGGAGCACAACTTATAGGACTTGGGGCAAGAGATACTTTGAGATTAGAAGCTGGACTATGCTTATATGGTCATGAATTAGATATTAATAAAACCCCAGTTGAAGCAAACCTTAAATGGGCAATATCAAAAGAAAGATTGTCAAATGGAGGGTTTGTTGGATCTGAGAAAATTATGAACCAAATTCAAGGTGGAACAAGCCAAATAAGAGTTGGTATTAAACCAGAAGGTAGATTAATTGCTAGAGAAAAAACAAAAATTTTTAAAGAAACTGAAACGCAAATTGGAGAAATCACAAGTGGAACTTTTGGTCCAAGTGTAAATGGACCAATAGCTATGGGATATGTTGATAAAGAATTTTCAAAAATAGATACTAAGATTTTGCTTGAAGTAAGAGGAAAAAAATATCCAGCAAATATTTGTGAGTTACCATTTTATAAAAAAAATTATGTGAAAGGAGTAAATTAATGAGTGAAGTAAAATTTTCAAAGGAACATGAGTGGATTACTTTAGAAGGAGATGTAGCCACCATAGGCATTACAAAGCATGCAACAGAAATGCTTGGAGATATAGTTTTTGCAGAACTTCCTGAAAAAGGATCTAATGTTGAAAAAGATGGTACAGCAGGAGTAGTAGAGTCAACTAAGGCAGCAAGCGATGTATATACTCCGGTAAGTGGAGAAGTTATGGATACCAATCAAACAATTGTGGATGATCCTTCAAAAATTAATGAAGATCCCGAAGGTTCAGCTTGGTTTTTTAAATTGAAGATCAAAGATAACTCCGAACTGGATTCATTGATGAATAGAGAAGAATATGAAAAATTTTCAAAAGAAAGTAGTAGTTAAATGTTAAAAAACGCTCAAAAGGATTTTATTCAAAGACATATTGGTCCTTCAGAAGAAGAGCAAAATATAATGCTTAAAGAGTTAGGATTTAAAAATCTAGATGAATTAATTAAAAACACTGTACCAGAAAAAATTCTTTTTAAAGATGATTTAGGTATTGGTGATCCTAATTCTGAATATAAAGCACTAAGAAAGCTAAAAAACATTTCAAAAAAAAATAAAGTATATTCTAGTTTTATTGGCATGGGGTACTACGGAACTTATACTCCATATGTAATATTAAGAAATATTTTAGAAAATCCAGGATGGTACACTTCTTATACACCATATCAACCAGAGGTAGCTCAAGGAAGACTTGAGATGTTATTAAACTTTCAACAAATGGTAATTGATTTTACAGGAATGGATATTGCTAATGCATCTTTATTAGATGAAGGTACTGCCGCAGCTGAAGCAGTAGGTTTAAGTTATAGAATTACTAAATCTAAAACAAAAAAAGTTTTTGTTTCAAAAAATTGTCATCCACAAACGATTGAAGTTGTTAAAACAAGAGCAGAACCTTTAGGATTAGAAATAATAGTTGGAGATGAAGATAAAGATATTAAAGAAGAAGTTATTTGTGGTATTATTCAATATCCAGGAACATTAGGTGACATTAAAGATCCAAGTGAAGCTATAAGTAAAATTCACAAACATAATGGTAAAGCCGTACTAGTTTGTGACTTATTAGCTTTAGCAAAATTAAAAACGCCGGCAGAATTAGGCGCAGATATTGCGGTGGGTAGCTCTCAAAGATTTGGTATACCGATGGGATATGGTGGTCCACATGCAGCATTTTTTGCTACTAAAGATGAGTACAAAAGATCAATGCCAGGAAGAATAGTAGGTGTTTCAGTAGATCGACATGGAAAAAAAGCTTACAGACTTGCTCTTCAAACAAGGGAACAACATATTAGAAGGGATAAAGCTACTAGTAATATTTGTACCGCTCAAGCTTTGTTAGCAATAGTTTCTGCAGCCTATGCGATTTATCATGGTCCAAAAGGAATTAGAAAAATATCAGAAAGTGTTTCACAATTAACAAAAAATTTTGCAGACAAGTTAAAACAATCAGGCTACGAACTTTATTCAAATCATTTTTTTGACACTGTAACAGTTAAAACTTTAGATAAGACAGATAAAATTTATAAAAATGCATTAGATCAAGGAGTTAATATTAGAAAAGTTAATTCTGAGATGTTAGCAGTTTCTTTTGATGAGAGGAAAAATCTTTATAGAGCAAATCAATTATTAAAAATTTTTAATTGTTCTGAAACGATAAAGGAAACAATGAACGAGAGCTTATCTAATTTGCCTAAAAATTTATTAAGAACCTCAACCTATCTAGATCATCCTGTATTTAATAATTATCATTCAGAAACAGAGATGCTTAGATATTTAAAAAGATTAGAAGACTCAGATATAGCTTTAAATAAATCAATGATTGCATTGGGTTCTTGTACAATGAAATTAAATGCAGTGTCTGAAATGATACCAATTACATGGAAAGAATTTTCACAACCACATCCTTTTTCTCCAGTAGAGCAAATGGATGGTTATAGAGAATTATTTACAGATTTAAAAAATTGGCTTAGATCAATTACAGGTTTTTCAGGTGTATCATTGCAACCAAATGCTGGAGCTCAAGGAGAGTTTGCTGGTTTAATGGTTATTCGTAAATTTCATGAAAAAAATCATGAAGACAATCGAAATGTTTGTTTAATACCAAGTTCAGCTCATGGCACAAACCCTGCAAGTGCACAAATGGTAGGCATGAAAGTAGTTGTTGTTAAATGTGATCAACATGGAAATGTAGATTTTGAAGATTTAAAAAATAAAGCTGAAGAACATTCAAATAATCTTGCCGCATTAATGGTCACTTATCCTTCAACGCACGGTGTTTTTGAAGAAAAGATAACTGATATATGTGAACTTGTTCATAAGCATGGAGGTCAAGTTTATATGGATGGTGCAAATTTAAATGCATTAGTAGGAATTGCAAAACCAGGTAAATTTGGTCCTGACGTTTGCCATATTAATTTACATAAAACATTTTGTATACCACATGGAGGAGGCGGACCAGGCATGGGGCCGATAGCATGCAAAAAACATTTAGAAGGTTTTTTACCTAAACATTCTGTAATTAAAGATTGTGGACCTGCCACTGGTATCGGAGCTGTCTCTGCTGCACCTTGGGGAAGTGCAAGTATTTTATCAATTTCGTGGATGTATATTAAAATGATGGGATCTGAAGGTTTAAAAAAAGCCTCGCAAGTAGCCATATTAAATGCAAATTATATTGCACATAAACTAAAAAAATCATTTCCAATCTTATATAAAGGAAAAAGTGGGAATGTTGCCCATGAGTGCATTATAGATATTAGAAAAATTAAGTCAGATACAGGTATAACAGAAGAGGATATTGCAAAACGATTAATAGATTTTGGATACCATGCTCCCACTATGTCTTGGCCAGTAGCAGGTACTATGATGATTGAACCTACAGAAAGTGAAAGTTTAAAGGAAATAAACAGATTTTGTTCTACGCTTGAAAAAATTAAAACCGAAATCGATAAAATTCAGAATGATAAATATGATAAAATTGATAATCCTCTTAAGAATGCGCCACATACTCACCTTGAATTAACATCAGACAAATGGGATCATAAATATGAAAGAGAAGAAGCAGCTTATCCATCTGAATTTTTAAAGACAGCCAAGTATTGGCCACCAGTTGGAAGAGTAGATAATGTTTATGGTGATAAAAATTTATTTTGTACATGCCCATCCATTGAGGAGTATGAAGATACAGCGGCGTAAAAATTATTAAATGAAAATTGCCGTAGTAGGATCAGGAATATCAGGATTAAGTGCTGCTTACTATTTATCAAAAAAACATAAAGTAGATCTTTTCGAAAAAGAAAATCAATTTGGCGGTCATGCAAACACTCTCAATGTTAAATATGATTTAAATAAAGAAATTAATGTAGATATCGGATTTATGGTTTTCAATAAAAAAACATATCCAAATTTAATTAATTTTTTTTCAGAAAATAATATAAAAATTGAAAAAAGCGACATGTCATTTTCAGTATCTGAAACAAATGACGGCATAGAGTATTGTGGCAAAGGGATTAAGGGTATTTTTTCAAATAAGAAAAACTTATTTAACATAAAATTTATCAAAATGTTTTTTGAGATAATAAGTTTTTACAAAAATTGTGAAAAGTTAGAAATTAATAAAGATAATAAAAAAACATTAGGTGAATATTTAGAAGAAATAAAAATTTCAAAATATTTTATTAATTATCATATTATACCAATGGTATCAGCAATATGGTCTATGCCCCCTTACGAGTCCTCTCAAATGCCATTAACATTTTTTTTAAATTTTTTTAAAAATCATGGATTATTTAAATTAAAAAATAGACCACAGTGGTATACTGTTGAAAATCGAAGCAAAACTTATGTTAACAAAATTATTGATCAGATTAGTGGAGAACATTTTAAAAATTACAATATAAATAAAGTTGGTAGAAATGATTATGGAGTTAAAATTTATTATGGTGGAGAAAATGAATTTTTTGATTATGACAAGGTAGTAATTGCAACACATGCAGATGAAGCTTTACGCATGATTCATAACCCAACAGTAGAAGAAAAAAAAATTTTAAAAAATTTTAAGTATAGAGAAAACATAGCAGTAATACATTTTGATGAATCTATTATGCCAAAAAATAAAAAAGCATGGTGTTCTTGGAATTCATCAATGAGCAAAGAAAATATTGAAAAAACATCAGTTACATATTGGTTAAATCAATTGCAAAACTTAAAAATAAAAAGAAATATATTTTTAACAATAAATCCGTTTATAAAAATACCTGAGAACAAAGTATTTAAAAAAGTCTTATTTACTCACCCTTATTACGATAATGATGCATTAAGTAATCAAATTAATTTAGCTAATATTCAGAATAAAAAAAATATTTTATTTTGTGGGAGTTATTTTGGTTACGGTTTCCATGAAGATGGAATAAAGTCTTCAATTGATATGATGAATTCAATTAATGATTAAAAATTCTTTTATTTACACAGGAAATGTTGTTCATAAAAGATTTAAGCCTAAAATTCATTTTTTCAAATATAAAGTATTTTCATTATTAATAGATTTATCAGAAATACATTTATTAGATAAAGATTTAAAAATTTTTTCTTACAACAAATTCAATATTATTAGTTTCTATGACAAGGATCACGGACCAAGAGATGGTAGCTCTGTTAAAAATTGGGTAATAGATAATCTAAAAAAAAATAACATAGACACTAACGACATCCAAATAAAACTTTTATGCTATCCAAGAATATTTGGTTATGTTTTTAACCCATTAAGCGTATTTTACGTATATGACAAAAACTTAAATTTAATATCTATTTTATATGAAGTTAAAAATACTTTTGGAGAACAACATACCTATGTTTTTAAAAGTGATATTAATAATAATTTAGTTCAGCACATGTGTAAGAAAAAATTTCATGTATCTCCTTTTATAGAAATGGATTGTGTTTATTTTTTTAGATTATTAAAACCAGGCAATAAAATATCTGTGATCATTGACCAAAATGACAAAGAAGGTAAAATTCTATATGCATCTCAAGATGGCGTAAAAAGTGAAATAACCAACGCAAATTTGACTAAATCATACCTAAAACACCCATTAATGACTTTTAAGATTATATTAGCGATACATTTTGAGGCATTTAAATTGTGGAGTAAAGGAATTAAATTTATTAAAAAAAAATTTAAGATTAAAAATAATATAACTGTAGAAAATTAATGTTTGTATATAAAACATCAGATAAATTGGTTTTTAACATTCTAAAAAGTATTAATTATGGTTACTTAGAAATCACTTCTATAGAAGGTGACATACTAAAATTTGGCAATCCAGAACATGATTTAAAAACTAGTTTAATTATAAAAAAACCAAATTTTACATATAATCTTATAAGGGGAGGTAGTATTGGATTTGCCGAATGTTATATGAGAGGTGAGTTTGAAACAGATGACCTATCAAATTTAATTGAGCTAACAGCAAGAAATATTAAAGTTATATATAGATTTTCTGGATTACTTGATTTTCCAATAATTAATTTTGTTAAAAATAAACTAATTAAAAATACAAAGAGCAGAAGCAAAGAAAATATTGCCAAACATTATGATTTAGGAAACGATTTTTTTTCTCTTTGGTTAGATAATACTTTAACTTATTCAAGTGCTATTTTTGAGAAAGATACTAAGAGTTTATCTGAAGCTCAAAATAATAAATATCAAAAATTAATTGATTTAATTAAACCTAATAATGGCGATAAGGTTTTGGAAATAGGATGTGGTTGGGGAGGTTTTGCCGAATACATTGGTAAAAAATACGATGTTAAACTTGATTGTATAACAATTTCAAAAAAACAGTTCGATTATACAAAAGAAAGAATTCATAATTGTGGATTAAATGAAAAAGTAAATATTGAGATTAAAGACTATCGAGATATTAAAGGTAAATATAACTCGATAGCTTCAATTGAAATGATTGAGGCTGTGGGTCAAAATTATTTAGAAAGTTATTTTAAAACAATTAAAGGGAATCTTGCCGAAAATGGAAAGGCTGCTATTCAAGCGATTACCATAGATGATAGTTTATTTGATAGATATAAAAATAAACAAGACTTTATTCAAAAATATATATTTCCAGGTGGTTTCCTTCCAAATAAGAATAGTATTAATAAATATGTTTCTAATAATGGGTTAACCATAAACTCTTATATTTCTTACGCAGATCATTACGCAAATACTTTAAAAATCTGGAGAGAAGAATTTAACAAAAAATGGAATTTAATTAAAAATCAAGGTTTTGACTTAACGTTTAAAAGAATGTGGGAATTTTATTTATCTTATTGTGAGGCAGGCTTTAAATCAAAAAATATTGATCTAATACAATTTTCACTTCAAAATAAATAAAAGCAAGAAAGGGAAGTATTATGCGACATATAAAAATTATTAGATCAATTTCATTGATAATTGCAATATTCTTAATTACAAGTTGTTCAAATAATAGTTCTATGAAACCAGAAGATTTCAAAAATAAAGAACCAAGACTAATAATCGAAGAATATTTAACCGGTAACGTAAAGGCTTGGGGAGTTTTACAAAATAGATCAGGTAAAGTTACAAGACAATTTTCAGCAGACTTAGACGGAACTTGGGATGGCAAACAATTAATTTTAAAAGAAAAATTTAATTGGGACGATGGAGAAGTTCAAAATAGAGAATGGATTATTAATAAAATTGATGAAAATAACTATGAAGGAACTGCCGGAGATGTTGTGGGTAAAGCAAAAGGATATTCTTATGGACCAGCATTTAAATTTGAATATGTTTTATTGGTTCCAGTTAAGGGCAGAGAAATGAAAATTACTTTTGATGATTGGATATTTAAACAAGATGAAAGAGTTGCTATAAATAGAGCGACAATGACTAAATTTGGAATTAAAGTAGCTGAATTGACCGTAGTATTTATTAAAGATTAATTTTTTTTTTGATATTTCGTCAGCTTACCAATCAATCCAAAATAAAGTTTGCTTGGTAGAAATCCTAAAAGTTTTAAAATAAGTGTAAGTTGACTTGGAAAATGTATTTCAAAATTATTTGTATTGATTAGCCCATCATAAATTTTATTTGCAGCGTATTCAGTTGATTTTAAAAAAGGCATTTTAAAATTATTTTTATCTGTCATTGGTGTTTTTATAAATCCAGGTGATACTAAACAAATTCGAACATTCGATCTTTTAAAATCAAAATATAAACTTTCTGCTAAATTATTTAATGCTGATTTTGATGGACCATAGCCAGTTGAATTTGGCAATCCCCTATATCCAGCTATGGATGAAACAATAGTAATTATGCCTTCTTTTCTACTCTTAAAATATTCTTCTACTGCTTTGATACTGTTTAACGTTCCAAAAAAGTTTACTTTAAAAACATCTTCTATTTGCTCAACATCTATATCTTTTTCTTTTTTTGGGTTCCAGGTTCCTGTTGAAAAAAAAACAATATCAATATTGTTATATTTGTTTTTAACTTTTTCAAATATCTCTTTACACTTTGCTTTGTCAGTCACATCAAGTGGAAAAGCTGAAATATTTTCATATTTATTTTCTAATTCATGCAATAACTCTTCACGTCTAGCAGATATAGCTACATTCCAACCTTTATTTGAAAATTTTATTGCTAAAGCTCTACCAATGCCTGTGCTTCCACCTGTAATCCAAATAGTTTTTTTATTCATTTTATATTAATGTATATTATTAAAATGATTAAAAATAAAATTTTAACTTTTATATTTTTTTTTATCATTACTTTTTCAGCTTCCTTAATCGGAGGATTTGCCACACTTAATTATAAGGAGCCATGGTATTCATTATTGAATAAGCCAATATTTAATCCTCCAGATTGGATCTTTGCTCCAGTTTGGACCACACTTTATTTGATGATGACATTGGCTATATGGTTATTTTGGCACAGTAGTAATAAAGATATAAAAACAATTAATATTTATCTTGCTCAAATTGTTATAAATACAACTTGGAGTATTGTTTTTTTTGTTTTTCATCAAATACTATTTTCAATTTTTGTTCTTATTTTGTTAATTATTTTAATAATTATTCTTATTAAAAAATTTAACAATGTTAACTTAATAAGTTCATATCTAATGATTCCTTATTTACTTTGGTGTTGCTTTGCATTAGTTCTGAATTTAAGTATATATTTATTAAATTAATTATGGATGATGTTGTTATTATAGGAGGCGGCATAATCGGAGCGGCTTCTGCTTATTTTTTATCAAAAGAAGGAAGAAAAGTAAAAGTTATTGAAAGAGACCCTACATATAAAACAGCATCTTTTCCTCTTTCATTAGGTGGTTTTAGAAGACAATTTTTTCAAAAGGAAAATATTTTATTAGGAAAGTTTGCAAGAGAATTTATCTTTCAAATACCTGAATTATTAAAAACTGAAAAAAATCCTAATCCTACAGCGAGTATGGTAACTAACGGTTATTTGTTAATGTTTGGTCCCGAACATGCAGAAGAACAATATAGAGCTTTAGAAAATCATAAAGATTGTGATGCTGGTACAAAAAATATTAAAGGCTCAGAATTATCAAAAGTATTTCCGTATATAAATAATGAAGGAATTGAAACTGCAACTTATACAGACAATCAAAGTGAAGGGTGGATTGATCCATTTATGTTTCATAGTGCTTTAAAAAGTAAGGCTATAGAATTGGGAGCTGAATTTATTAAAGGTGAAGTTAAAAATATTTCTGATATTAAGGCGAAAACTATAATTTCTGCTGCCGGCTGTTGGACTAAAGAATTGCTTGGAGATATACCTGTTGTTCCTCAAAAACATACAGTTTTTAGAGTTAAATGTCCCAAATATATTAAAGAAATGCCATTATCTGGAGACTTAACAACCGGAGTTTATTGGAGACCAGAAGGAGGAGAATATTTAGCAGGTTCGCCTAATTCAGTCTTTGATGCAAAAGATTTAGAACCTGCTTGGAATGATTTTGAAGAATTAGTTTGGCCAGCACTAGCAAAAAGAATACCAGTTTTTGAAGAATTAAAATTAACTGGCGGTTGGGCAGGTTATTATGATTGTAATAAGTTAGATAATAATGCTGTTGTTGGCAAACACCCTAAATATGAAAATGTATACATGGCATCTGGATTTACAGGCAGAGGATTAATGCAAGCTCCTGGAATCGGAAGGGCACTTACTGAATTGATTACAACAGGCTCTTATCAAACAATTGACATTAGTGATTTTTCGGTTGAAAGAGTTCTTGGAAAAAGTGCTAGACCAGAACCTTATGTTTTATAGCTTATGTTCCACAGAAAGTTTGATATTCTTTAGTATTTGAAGGTGACTGAAAGTCTTCAATATTTTTTTGATTTTCATAAGATTTAGTCAAAATAGATAATAATTTATTCATAACTTCTAAATTATTTTCATTTGCCTCTTTTAAGGCCTCTTCAACTTTATGATTTCTTGGAATAACAACAGGATTAGAACTCTTCATAAGTTTTAATGATTTATCTTTTGAACTATTGTTAAGCAAAATTCTTTTTTGCCACTTATTTGTCCAATTAATATAGTCTTTATTATTATAAATCTCATTATTACTAGTTTTTATATTCATCAAATTACAGAAGGTATTAGTATAATCAGCTTTGTTTTTTTCCATCCAATTTAATAAATCTTTGATTAAAATTTTATCATTCTTATCTTCACCAAATAAACCAAGTTTATCCCTCATCATATTTAACCATTTAACTTCATAAATTTTTTCAAAATTATTGATAGTTTCTGTTGCAATTTTAATAGCTTCATCCTGGTCTTTATCAATTAGAGGAATAAGGCATTCAGCAAATCTAGCTAAATTCCATTTTGTTATAGGAGGTTGGTTTGCAAATGAGTACCTTCCATGACTATCAATAGAGCTAAAAACAGTTTTGGGATCATAATGATCCATAAATGCACATGGACCATAATCAATTGTTTCACCGGAGATTGCCATGTTATCAGTATTCATTACTCCATGAATAAATCCAACACGCATCCAATTAATAACTAGTTGGCATTGTTTTTCCATTACAAGGTTTAGTAAATCTAAAGCTTTATTTTTTGATGTTTTAATTTCAGGATAATGTCGATCAATTGTATAATTCATGAGGATTTTTAAATCATCAATATTTTGTTTAGCTGCTATATATTGAAAAGTTCCAACACGAATATGGCTTGATGCAACACGTGTTAATATAGCACCAGGTAATAAATTTTCTCTTACGACTTTTTCTCCAGTTTTAACTACTGCAAGACTTCTTGTTGTTGGAATTTTTAAAGAATTAATTGCTTCACTTATTATATATTCTCTTAACATTGGCCCTAAAACAGCACGACCATCACCATTTCTTGAGAAAGATGTTCTTCCAGAACCTTTAAATTGAATGTCAAATCTAAAGTTTTTATTGACTAAATGTTCACCTATCAGAACTGCTCTTCCATCTCCTAGCATTGTAAAATGACCAAATTGATGACCCGCATATGCTTGAGCAATGGTATTAGAACCATCAGGCAAAGAATTACCAGAAAATAGTTTTGCTAATTCTTTTTTATTAATTTTTGAAAAATCTAATTTTAAATCTTCAGCTAATTTTTCATTTAAAATAACTAACTCAGGATCATGAACTGGTGTCGGTTTAATATCTTCTTTAAAAGTACTAGATAATTTTGAATATGTGTTATCAAAATGCCAACCGATGGTCATTTCATTTAACTAACTTCAGCTTGATTATTTTTTGGTTTAACTTCTGTTTTAAACTGATTAGAAATTTTTTGAACTTCTACTGAAGAAACTTTATATTCAGCACACATTGTTTCCTCATCTTTTCCATGACCAGTTACCATATTAACCATGTGTTCTGGAAAATGAAAAGTTGTAAACACTATTCCCTCTTTAACTTTATCTGTTACTTCTACTTTTAAAGCAACCTCTCCTCTTCCTGAATAAAGTCTTCCAATATCCCCAGTGCTTAAATCTCTATGCGCTGCATCTTTAGGATGTATCAACAATACATCCTCGTCAACTATGTTAATATTTTTTGTTCTTCTAGTCATGGTAGCAGCGTTGTAGTGTTGTAACACTCTACTTGTAGTTAAAATCAAAGGATAATCTTTTTGGTTAGCTTCAATTTCTGAAGATTCTTTCCAATCAAAGTTTTTAAGTCTACCTTTTCCTAGTTTAAAAGTTTCAGTATGTAAAATTTTAGTATCCGTTCCATCTTCTTGAACTGGCCATTGCAATCCGAATTTTCCAAGTCTTTCTCTAGTTACTCCTTTAAAGAATGGAACAATATCAGCAATTTCGCTAAGTACTTGATCTGCATCATATGTTGGTTGATCAAAACCAAGTTTTTGCATCATATCTGTTACAATTAAACCATCTGGTTTAGTTCCAGGTAATGGTGGAACCGCCCTGTTAACTCTTTGTATTCTTCGTTCTGTATTTGTAAAAGTTCCATCTTTCTCTAAGAAAGTTGTACCTGGTAAAACAACTGTAGCTAGTTTTGCAGTTTCACTCATAAAAATTTCTTGGACCACCAAAAGTTCTAATGAATTCATAGCCTCAACAACATGTGCGCTATTAGGATCTGTTTGAACAATATCTTCACCAATAATCCATAAACCTTTTAATTGTTTATCAATCGCAGCTTCAAACATTTGTGGAATTTTTAAACCAGGTTTTGTTGGATGAGTTACACCATATTTTTCTGTATAAAATTTTTGGTGTTTTTCCTCTGCTACAGGAAAATATCCCGCTCCTTGATGTGGCTGACAACCCATGTCAGCTGCTCCTTGAACATTGTTTTGACCTCTAAGCGGATTTACACCAACACCTTTTCTTCCTATATTTCCAGTGATCATTGCAAGATCTGCAATTAACATAACTGTTTTAGAACCTTGTTCGTGTTCAGTAACTCCCAAACCATGGAATTCCATTGAATTTCTTGCTGTAGCATAAGCAATTGCAGCTTCTTTAACTAGCTGTTTGTCAACACCTGCCATTTTTGCTAGATGATCAACATCTTGTCTTTCAATTTCTTTCAAGAAATTATCAAACCCTTCAGTTCTGTCTCTTATAAAGTCTGCGTTATACAATTTTGATTTAATTATAAAATGTAACATCATATTAAGAACAGCAACGTTTGTTCCAGGTCTTAGTTTAATATGGTAATCAGCAAGTTTTGCAAGTTCAGTTGTAACTGGATCAAGTACAATTAATTTTTTGCCTTTCATTACTTGCTGTTTAATTTTTGCTCCCGTTACAGGATGTGCATTTGTTGGATTTGCTCCAATTACTAAAAACAAATCTGCATGGTAAATATCTTCTGTAGAATTAGTTGCAGCTCCAGTTCCGAATGTTTGTTGCATTCCCCATGCAGTTGGCGAATGACAAATTCTTGCACAACAGTCAACGCTGTTAGTGCCAACAGTTGCTCTTATCATTTTTTGAAATACATAGTTTTCTTCATTAGTACATCTTGCAGATGAAATTCCCGCAAAAGCATCAGGGCCATTGTCTTTAACAATTCTATCCATTTCTTTTTTAATAAAATCATATGCTTCATCCCATGTAGCTTCTTCAAATTTTCCATTTCTTTTTATTAATGGTGTTTTTAATCTATCTGGGTGATCATAAAAACTAAATGCATATCTTCCTTTAATACATGTATGACCTGCATTAACCTCTGTTTCTTTAGGTGTATCGATTGCTACGACTTTATCGTCTTTAATAGAAGCTTCAAGATTACATCCAACACCACAATAAGAACAGGTTGTTCTAACTTTTTCATCTACGTCTGCAGATTTAGATTGAAATACATCTGAGATTGCATCGGTAGGACAGGTATGTGCACATGCACCACATGAAACACAAGAAGAATCACCAAACATCATATCGTTATCTGTAGTAATTCTAGATTCAAAACCTCTACCACTCATAGTTAAAACAAATGATCCTTGGATTTCATCGCACGCTCTAACACATCTTCCACAATTGATACAATTATCCAAATTCATTCTCATATAATCATGAGATGTATCTCTTGGAATTCCTTTGTTTTGCTTAGGTGAATTATATCGGTGATCTGAAATTCCTAGATCATTAGCAACAGTTTGAAGTTCACAATTGTTATTTACTTCACAGCTGTCACATTCCATCGGGTGGTCTGTTAAAACTAATTCAACAATATTTTTTCTAAGGTCATTTAATCCTTCGTTAGTTGTAAAAATATGTTGATTTTCTGCAACTGGTGTATGACATGAAGCAACAACTCTTGTAGGGCCATCTTTTTCCAAAGCTACTTCAACTGAACAAACTCGACATGCACCATACGGTGCTAAATTAGGATCATCACAAAGAGTAGGAACTTTTTTTTCACCTACATAGCTTTTAACAAATTTTAAAATTGAAGTATGATGTGAACCAATTTCGTATGGTTTTCCATCTATATAGGCAATTTTTCTTTTTTCAGAGCTCATTAGTTTTCGTTAACCATATCATTTTTCATTTCGTCACCAAAGTACTTAAGAATGTTCATTATTGGAGTAGGGATTGCTCCACAAAGTGCACATAAACAACCTTTTTTCATTGTTATTAGCAAATCATTTAATACTTTCAATGGTATTTTTGCCTTTTTACTCTTTAACTGATCAAACATTTCTTTTCCTCTATAAGATCCAAGTCTTCCCGGAAAACATTTTCCACATGATTCTTCAGCGGTAAATTCAAATAAATGATGAATATACTCTACCATTGGAAAATCTTTTGGAATACTAACTATACTAGCATGTCCCAACATAAAACCTGCAGTAGTAAATTCTTGAAAGTCTAAATTCAATTTCTCAGCTTCAGCTATAGGTATCACTCCACCCAGAGGCCCACCAATTTGTAATGCCTTAATATCTTCTTTAAAACCTCCACCAATATCATATAAAACTTTTTTCATTGGTGTTCCCATTTCTATTTCATAAACACCAGGATTATTAAAAAAACTGTCAAAACAAACTAACTTAGTTCCAGCTGATTTTTTATTACCGATTGCTGAAAATTTTTCTGAACCATTTAAAAGTATACCAGCAGCTGCAGCAAGAGTTTCAACATTATTAACTACAGTTGGTTTTTTATATAATCCCTCAGTAACTGGAAAGGGTGGTCTTACATCAACCTCCGCTCTTCGTCCTTCTATAGAAGCTATTAGGGCAGTTTCCTCTCCACAAATGTATGCGCCTTGCCCAATACAAATACCTAAATCAAAAGAAAAACTTGTTCCTAAAATATTTTCACCTAATAAACCTTCTTTTTTAAGAGAATTAATTGATGCATTTAAAGATTCAATTGATTTTGGATATTCTCCTCTAATATATAAAACCCCTTCATCACTACCAATTACATATCCACAAATAATCATTCCAAATATTACTTTCAATGCTTGGTCTTCCAGCAAATATCTATCTGAGTAAGCACCAGAGTCACCTTCATCAGCATTACAAATAACATATTTTTTATCTCCTTTTGCTTTACTGCAAAAATCCCATTTCATTCCAGTTGGAAATCCAGCACCACCACGACCTGTTAAGTTAGATTCTAGTAAAGATTTTATTATTTCTTGTTTATCTGTGTTAATAAATTTTTTTAAATGATCTTTAAATTTTTTAATATCAGATAGTTTATCATCCATTAAAAAACTTGTTGAGGCGAAACTCTCTGAATAAAATTTTTCTTGCTCCAAATCATTTCCCTTAATTATTTCGTCTATTTTATTTATATCGTTACCAGCATAATTTTGACCATCATAATGAAAAGCATGATTTTCATAACAATAGCCAAGACAAAACATTTCTCCAACTTTATCATCTCCAAGTTTTTCTTTTAATTTCTTCTTTAATGGTTCTTGAGTTCCAGCACACATACAAGCACTTCCATTACATACAAAAGCTTTTTTTTCTCTGTGAGATGGTCTTAAAAATTCATAAAATGACTCAGCTCCATGAAGTGTTGATACTCCGAGATTATGCTTTTTAGCAATTTCTTTAATATCTTTTGGGTTCTTGCTAAGTGTATTTTCTGATATTTGCTTAAACAGATTATCTTTTAAGCCAATCCTACCCGATAAATTACTTATATTTTTCGACACAAATACCCTTTTTTTATACTATTCCACAATAACTTTTTTGTTATTTGTGTAAATATTAAAACTGTCACTCTTTACGAAACCAATAAGGGTAATGTCAAATTTATTCGCTAAATCGATTGCCAGACTAGTTGGCGCACCAACTCCAACCATAATCCCAATATTAGTCATTAAAACTTTCTGTACTAACTCAAAATTAAGTCGACCAGAACATGTTATAAATTGAGTTTCAGGATTTAATTTATTTTCCTTTAAAATACTACCAATTAGCTTATCTAAAGCATTGTGTCTTCCAACATCCTCTCTTACAGTAATTAATTTTCCTTCACTAGAAAAAAGACCACTAGCATGTATTCCTCCTGTTTTACTAAATTCTGACTGACTTTTTCTTAATGCATTTGGTGATTGAACGATTGTTTCTTTAGATATCTTTGGTTCAGTTGAGCTAGGTTTATTTTTTTTAATTATTTCCAATGCATCAAGTGATGATTTTCCACAAACGCCACAGGAAGAATTTGTCAAAAATTCTCTTTTAATTTTAGAAATATTTACATTATCAGAATTATTTAAAGTTACTAAAATTTTGTTCTGAATATTATACTGTCCTACTTTTTCTCCATAACTTTCTATAGAATTAATATGCTCAATATTTTGAATAATTTGTTCATTAAATAAAAATCCTCTTACTAGGTCTTCATCATGGCCTGGAGTTCTCATGGTAATAGATAAATTTTGCGTAATCCATTTATTTTTATCTTTAAATTTCAAAGAAATTTCTAGTGGTTCTTCTATTGATACCAAGTCTTCTATATTTTCAAACTTTTCTGAAGAAAATTTTAAAACTTTATATTTTGAATTCATAAATTATTTTAAAGGATAATTTTTTTGTAAAAGATATTTATTAATTAAAATTGCTAATAATAAAATAATGATACACCCAAAAATTATAGGATTAATTAAATAATCATAAGATGCACTTCCAATAATTACCATAATTGGATTACCTCCTGCTGGCGGATGAACTACATTCAACAAAATCATGAAAAAAACACCTGCACCTACAGCTAATGCTATATTTATATAAATAGGCAAAGGAATAAAGTTAACAAAAATTACCCCTACCAAAGCAGTTAATAAATGACCAAAGAAAACATTCTTTGGTTGTGCAAAGGGACTTTCAGGAAAACCAAATAGTAATACCATCGAGGATCCAAAAGAAGCAGCAATAAAATAACCCAAAGTACTTTTGTAAGTAAGAACTGTTAATACTCCAATTGTAAATGCAGAAAAAAAACCTGCTATTAATGCTTTTTGTAATATTGGTTTTGTAATTTTAATCATTTAAATTTTTAAAGCTTTTAAAACAGTTTTTAAAGGTAGAAGTAAACACTCTTTTCTAGATAGGTTTTTTTTATTTAGAATTTTTTTAAAATCTTTCCAGTTTTTTTCTAGAGTTGTCTTAACATCATCAAATAATTTCTCACCATTAGATATAAAAGATTTTATCTCATCTATTTTCTTATCTTTAATTTTTCTTGATAATAAGCTTACTGATGCTTGGCAATAAACACACGATTTGCATTGATATCCCATGTCTTTAACAACATCATTTTTTACAATTAAGCTTATTTCCATTTCATCACCACATAAAGGATTTTTATTTTTTGATTTATGAGTAAAATTTTTGATAATTTTATTATTCTCGGTCTGAGAAGCTATTTCTAAAATTCTAAGGTCCATTATATTTCTTTAATTCAATCTCTAATGTTTTATATTTTGATAAATGGATCATAACAATATTTTAGGCACAGTACTAGCAGGCGGAAAGTCCGAAAGGTTTGGAGAGGACAAATCTCAAGTAAAATTAGAAGGCAAATTACTTATTGATTATATTTTATCTGAGATAATCGATGAATTTAAGGAAATTTTGGTTGTTTCAAATAATCAAATTAAATTTAAACATTCAGACAAAATTTCAGTGATTGAAGATTTAAAAAAAGATCAGGGTCCACTGGGAGGAGTATTTACTGCGATGAAATGGATAAAAGAAAAAAATAAAAATTACAAATGGATTTCTACCTTTCCTGTTGACACTCCATTTTTTAAAAGAGAGATTTTGCAAAACTTTTTAAGTGAGATAAATTTAGAAGAAAGTAATCTATTTTTTATCAAATCTAATCAAACAAGACATAATATATTTGGAATTTGGTCTATTGATTTAATGGAAAAATTAGAAGAAGATTTGAACAATGGAGAGAGAAAAGTAGAGGTTTGGGCTAACAAAGTTGGTGTAAAAGTAATAAATATGGAATTTATAAATAAAGATCCATTTTTTAATATTAATACAAAGGATGATTTAGAAAAAGCTAAAGAAAAAATTAACAATGATTAGTTATCAAACTTCTAAAAGAATTTTAAAAAAAGGAATTATTAAAATTAAAAGTGAGAGTATTTTAAGTATTAATTCTTTGAATAGAGTTGCTTCATCAAATATTTACTCTAAATTTAACTATCCATCTAGTGATAATGCAGCTTTTGATGGTTATGCCATTAGTTCAAATGATACTAAAAATATAAATAAAAATAAATCGAAGGCTTTTAAGATAATTGGATCTATCGCAGCTGGAAAAAAACCTTTTAAAAAAAGAATAAAGAAATTTGAAGCAGTTGAAATAATGACAGGCGGTATTATTCCAAATGGTTTTGATACTATTATTCCAATAGAACAAATAAATTTTTATCCAAATAATAAAACTCGAAAATTTATTTTAATAGATAGAAAAATAAGTAAATATAATCATATAAGATTTGCAGGATCTGATTATAAAAAAAATGAATTAATTATTAAAAAAAATACTATTATTTTACCAAACCAAATATTAGCTTTAAAAACATTAGGTATTAAAAATATTAATGTGAAGAAAAAAATTAATATTCTTTTTTTCTCAACTGGTAATGAAATATCGAACGGTGACACAATCCCTAATTGGAAAGTTAGAAATTCAAATAGTCATTATATTAAAAATTTAAACGTGAACTTTTTATTTAACTTTAAGAATGGTGGAATTTTAAGAGATAATGATGAGAAAGTTTTCAAATTAAAAATAAGAAAAATGTTAAATTCCAAAACTGATATAATTGTTACTTCAGGGGCCGTTTCAGCTGGCAAATATGATTTTATTCCTAATGTAATAAAAACTTTTAGATTATCTAATTATTTTAAAAGTGTAGCAATAAGACCAGGTAAGCCGGTTTTATTTGCTAAATTTAAAGGTAAACAAAAAGCAATCTTTGGATTACCAGGAAACCCAATGTCTTCAGCTGCTTGTTTTAGATTTTTTGTATATCCTTATATTTCGAGTTTATTAAACCTTAGTGATGAAAGACCTATTCAAGCTGTTTTAAAAAATAATTTTGTTAAAAAGAAAAATTTTACAAGGTTTGCAAAAAGTAAAATTAACACAACTAAAAATGGAAAAATCGAAGTTGAAATTTTAAAAGGTCAAGAGTCATTCAGAATTAAATCATTTATAAAATCAAATATTTGGACATTGTTACCTGCGGGTAAATCAAAATTTAAAAAAGGTGAGATTGTAGATTGTTTTTTTTCAAATTATTCTAATCAAAGTTTGATTTAGAGAATATCATTTTTGTTGTAGTTAAATCCTTTTGCAATTAAACATTTGCCTATGTTAGAGCTTAAAAATCCAAAAATTGCAGTTCCAGTTGTTTTGGTTGCAGGACTTTTATGGTCTTTTGGAGCGCCAGTTGTCAGATACATGAATGATCCACATTTATTTACATGGCAGTATATTTTTGGAAGAGGAGTAACAATATTTATTTTATTGAATTTATATTTATACTTTGAGGAAGGTGTTAATTTTTATAAAAATTATTTCAAAATAGGCTTGTCAGGAATTATTGGTGGTTCTGGTTTAGGAATTGCAATGATCACTTTTATCTATTCAATAACTAATACTAGCGCTGCAGTTACTTTGTTATGTTTAGCGGCAATGCCTTTTTTTACTGGTCTATTAGCTTTTTTATTTCTAAGGGAAAAAATCTCTTTAAATGTTTGGATATCAATTTTAATTGCATCAGTTGGATTGGGTATTATGGCAGTTGATAGTAACGAACAAAATTCATTAATTGGATTTATATTTGGAATAACCTCTTCAATAGGATTTTCAATTTTTTCAGTAACTTTAAGATGGAAAGAACAAACTCCAAAATTTACTACTGTAGCGTTCGCAGGTTTTTTCTGTGTTATTTTTTCATCAATAGTTATTTTAGCAAATGAACAAGTTTTCTTTTCAACAAGTTATAATAGCGCATTGTTTTCATTGCATGGAATACTAGTATGCCTTGGTTTAATTTTATATTCAATTGGCTCAAGAGCAATTCCTGCTGCAGAATTAACCTTATTATCCTTGACAGAAGTAATTGGAGGAATTTTTTGGGTATGGATACCTATTTTAGGAATTAATGAAGTGCCTTCAGTTAATACTATCATTGGTGGCTTTTTTCTTTTTATATCTATAGTTTATTATAGTCTTATCATGCGTTGGAATAAGAGATATATAGCTCTTAATTAAAAATTGAAAATTATGAGTGATAACAAGATTATTGTTAATAGTTGGAATGAATGGGATCCATTGAAACATGTAATTGTAGGAAAAGCAGATGGCACATGCATACCTGCTCCAGAACCTGCTCTTGATGCTAAAGTTCCAGAAGATTCCGATATGAGAGGTCAATACGGCCCTAGAACCAAAGATACAGTCGATAAAGCTAACGAGTTATTAGATAATTTTTCAAATATGTTAATTAAAAAAGGAATTAAAGTTGATCGTCCAACTCCAATAGATTTTAATCAAAAAACGTCCACACCTGATTGGAAGGTTGAAACAATGTTTGGTTGTATGCCGCCTAGAGATGTTTTGCTTACTGTTGGTAATGAAATTTTAGAAGCTACTATGAGTTACAGATGTAGATGGTTTGAATACCTTTGTTATCGACCACTTTTAAAACAATATTATAATTCTGACCCTAACATGAGACATGAGTCTGCACCAAAACCAAGGTTAACAGATGCTGATTATAGAAAAGATTATTTATCAGATACGATAGGTATACAAAAAAGATTAAAATGGACAGAAGATAAATTTTTTGTAACTACAGAAGAAGAACCATTATTTGATGCTGCTGATGTATTAAGATTTGGTAAGGATTTAATTGTACAACATGGTTTTACAACTAATTTAAAAGGTATTGATTGGTTAAAAAGACATTATAAAGATCATAGAGTACATGCTGTTAATTTTCCTGGAGATCCATATCCAATACATATAGACGCAACATTTACACCAATTAAAGAAGGTTTAATTATCAATAACCCTCAAAGAAGACTTCCAAAAGAGCAAAGAAAGTTATTTGAAGATAATGGATGGGAAATAATTGATAGTGCTCAACCTGCTCATAATGAACCACCACCATTGTGTTATTCATCAACTTGGTTATCAATGAATGTACTAGTTTTAGATCCAAAAACAGTATGTGTTGAAAAAAGTGAAATTTATCAAGCTGAACAATTAGATAAATTAGGTATGGAAGTAATTCCAGTTGAGCTTAGAGATGCTTATGCATTTGGAGGTGGTTTACATTGTTGTACAGCAGATGTTTATCGTGATGGTGAACTAAAAGATTATTTTCCAAAACAATAAATATGGCAAAAATTAAAACTAAAAGAGAAAGAGTAAAATTTGCTTCAGATAATGTTACTGGAGCATGTCCTGAAGTTTTAGATGCAATATTGCAGGCAAATGATGGAGATAGAACTCCTTATGGCAATGATCAAATATCTACAGATCTTCAAAATAAATTTTCAGAAATATTTGAAAAAGATGTGATAGTTTTTCCTACAGCATCTGGTACAGCCGCTAATGCTTTAGCATTATCAACTATGACACCTTCTTTTGGAAATATATATTGTCATAAATTATCTCACATAAATACTGATGAATGTGGAGCGCCTGAATTCTATACTGGGGGAGGAAAACTTGTAACTTTAAATGGAATTAATGGGAAAATAACTGCTGAAGAGTTGGACCAAACAATCATGGGAAAAGGAATTGTACATCATACTCAACCTTCTTCGGTTAGTATTACTCAAGTTTGCGAAACAGGAGAAGTTTATCAATTGGATGAAATTAAAAAAATTGCTGATGTAAGCCATAAGCATAATTTAAATATACATATGGATGGAGCAAGATTTGCTAACGCATTAGTATCTTTAAATGTAACTCCCGCTGAAATGACGTGGAAATCAGGTATAGATGTTTTATCATTTGGAGCAACTAAAAATGGTTGTTTAGCAGCAGAAGCAATTATATTTTTTAATAAAGATTTAGTTGGAAATATTGCTTTTTTAATGAAAAGGGCAGGACATTTGTTGTCTAAAATGAGTTTTGTTTCAGCACAGCTAAATGCATATATATCTAATGATGTGTGGTTAAAAAATGCAAAACATGCAAATGAAATGGGTAAAAAAATAAGTGAAGGATTAAAACAGCATTCAGAAATTAATCTAACTTATCCCACAGAAGCAAATGAAGTTTTTGCAAAATTTCCTAAGCAAGTAATAGAATATTTAAATTCTAAAGGGTACCAAATGAACGAGGAAGAATTAAACGGTAAATCAGTTAGATTAGTTGCTGCATGGAACACTTCTCAGAGTGATGTTGATGAATTATTGGAAACAATAAAAAAATCTAACTAGGATTTTGTTTTAAAAATTCAATATATTTTAAAACATCATCGTAATTTTCATCAGGGATATCTTTATAACTTTTGTTGAATTTAGTCTTAACACAAATAGCAACATGAGCGTAAGCGTTTCTTCCTTTTGGATGATTAGGATGGTCGGGAAGTTGACCCTCCAAATAATCGCCAGCTTCCTGAATAATTTTCCAGAGTTTACTTGCGTTTTCTTTGTTCATAACGATCCAAGTCTAAATTTGTCCCCAAATGATCTATTCTATTTTCTGGTTATCCTATAAATTACATAGATATACAATATAATTACTTTTAGATTCGTTTTATATGGACGCAAATAAGATTCATTTCGAGCAAGAAAATCTTCAAAGAGAACTTAATTTAGAGGAAGATTTAGATGTTTGGAAATTCATATTATCTTTAAAAGACAATGAAGTTGAAATTGAAGGAATAAACGATAAAGAAAATTTTAAAGTAAAGTATTTTGATAGAGATAAAGCCTCTAGAGATATTAAAAAATTTCCTAACAATAAAAAACCTATTGTTTTTTTTAGACAAAGAACAAAAACGATATGTCAAAAAATATGGAATATGAGAACACTTGACTTTAACTTACAAAAAGAAGAGCAGATGAATTTTGCAATGGTTAAAAAATTTACAGAAATGCTTATAAATTGTCCTAAGGAGATACAGCTAGAATTTACAAGGCCTCCAAAAAAACAATCAATAAATGAGAAAATTTCATTTAATACATTAAAGAAATACCTCAACAGTAATTTATGGAATGTAGAGAAGCCTGCAAATGGAGAGTGGGTTGTGGAAGAAGAAAGAATCAAACAAAATCCTGAACATCAAAGAAAGCTTGCGAATAAAGCTAGAAGTGTAGATTTTATAATCTCATCACAACAAAATCCAAATTTCAAATTTTACGGTTTTGCAAAATTTAGCCAAGCTAAAGGAAGTGGCCAAGGACTTCAGGCAGGGGAAGCAAAAACATTTTTAAATGAATGTAAAGATTATTGTGATGCTAATGATGATAAAAATCATTTTTTCTGTTTAATTGATGGTATAGAGGGAGGTAAAGCAGTTAAAAAATTAAAACCAGTGGTAAGACGTTACAATGACAGAATATATATTGGTAATTCTTTTGAAATAATTCAAAAAATATCTAAGCATGAAGTCTAAATATAAAATAATTAAACAAGATTGTATTAAATGGATGAATGCACAAAATCCTAAATCCATTGACTGTATTGTGACCTCTCCTCCATATAACTTAAATATTAAATATGGAAATTATGATGACTCTGCACCAAGAAAAGTATATTTAGTTTGGTTAGCAGAAGTTGCTAAAGCCATTAAGAAAGTACTTAAAGACA
The DNA here is from genome assembly GCA_902579105.1 of uncultured Pelagibacteraceae bacterium. Classification (GTDB taxonomy): domain Bacteria; phylum Pseudomonadota; class Alphaproteobacteria; order Pelagibacterales; family Pelagibacteraceae; genus Pelagibacter. The sequence goes on from CACHFM010000002.1 coordinate 53,825, forward strand.
AAGGTCAATTATTTTTGAATATGGGTTATTCTAACTCTGATCCCTTTGTTGCAATGGATGTAGCTCAAGTTTTTAGGAAATACTTTATTTTACAAAATCAATTTACATGGGTTAAACACGTTGTAGTTAATGATTTTGGTCATGGTCAATACAAACCAATAACATCAAATAGATATACAAGCGCAACTACAGAAAGCGTTTTTCATTTTACTAAAAAAGGTGATGTTGCAATAGACAGATTGGCTATTGGACAAAGAAATCAAACCCATCCTATTTATCCAGAACTTTATAGCGAGAATAGGCATAGAGCTGTAACTAGAAGGAAAATTGCAAAACGAATGAAATTTAAAAATTATAAAGATGTTCTAGCAAATGCTACCGACACACAAAAAAAAGAGTTTGAAAATAAGGTTAAACAACTTTTAAAAGAAATACCGTATGAGCCTGAGAAAAAAAAATGTATTGGTAATGCTTGGTTTATACCATATACCCCAACAAGCAAACTTTCAAAACAGATAGGTGTAGATAAAGGCCATAATTATAGAAAAAATAGTAGAGCAGATCATCCAGCCACATTCCCAGAGAAACTATCTGAGCAATGTATTAAACTAAGTGGAATTAAAAAAGGTAGTATTGTTTATGATCCATTTTTAGGCACCGGAACAACTTTGGTGTCTGCAATAAAACTTGGAATGATAGGTATTGGAACTGAGATTAACGAAAACTATAATAAATTTTCAAAAAAAAGAATTAGCTTAGTAAATAATCGCCAGCTTCCTGAATAATTTTCCAGAGTTTACTTGCGTTTTCTTTATTCATATTCACTAATAAGTACCTTTTTTTTCAGAACCTCTGTAAAAAATTTCTTGTAAGTAATCATTTTCTTTTTTTTTTATTTTAAGATCATTTTTATTCATTAAAGATTTGGTTCTTTCAATTCTTTCATGAAAATTAAATTTATCTATACCTCTAGCTAATTGAACACTATTTTTACCTAGAACTTGCTTAACATTGGTACCTATATAACTTTGAATTACAAAGCCTATTCTCCTATCATTACTATGATTTATATCTGAGCCATGAACTACTTTTGGGTGATGTAATGACATTTGACCAGCCTTTAATATTAAAGCTTTCGTTTTTTCTTTTGGGACATTTTTAACAGTTTGACCTCTTGTTAATAAATTTCCTTCATTAAATTTTTGATCATGAATTTTAAGATCATCTTTATGAGAGCCTGACCACATTCTCATACAACCGTTATGTTCATTAGAGTCTGTTATTGCAACCCATGCTGTTACCCAATTAAGCGGTTCTAAACCTATGTATTTAGCATCCTGATGATAACTTACAAAGCCCTTTTCATTTGGATTTTTTATAAAAAGAGTAGTACTACAAATAAGTATATTTTTCCCAATTAAACTTTCAACAGCATTTAAAATTTTTGAATTATGCGCAACCTCATCTAATAATGGTGAAATAAGATGAGCATTATATCTACCTGATTTTTCTAGTTCTTCAGGCATTTCTTTTTCAATTAGTTCAATTTCATCTCTAATTTTTTTTGCTTTATCTTTAGAAAAAATATTTATAGGAGAGACAAATCCTTCATCTTCATATTGTTTAAGTTGATTTGATGATAGATAAGTCATATTATTTTAAAAAGTTTATATGAGCCCAACTATTTCTTCAATAAATTACTGCCCAGTAAAATCTATATCATTTCAAAGTATTGATCATTGTGAAATTAAAAAGAATATTGGAATTTTAGGGGATAGAATTTTTGCATTTTCAAAAAATCTAGATCAAGACCAAGTTAAATTGTTTGAAAGAAATCCAGAAGATAGGAAAGGAAAATGGAATAAAATTTTAACTCTTAAAAATTCTCCATTTTTAAATAAATATAACTTTCTTTTAAAAGAAGAAAAATTGACGTTAACCTTTAAAGAGAAAGAAATTTTAACAGTAGATGTAAATATATCCAGTGAAAGACAAAAACTTTCTAACAAAATAATAGAATTAGAAAATTCTTTAAAAGAACCAATAGTTTTAATGAAGAATAAAGACTTTCCTTTTTTTGATACAACGATATCTAAAAAACTTGATTTTATTAATTCAGTTTCACTTATAAATGTTCAAAGTATTATAGATTTTCAAAAAAAAATTGGTAAAGAAATTGAAGTACCTCGATTTAGAGGAAATATATGTATTGATGGATTAAAAGCTTGGGAGGAACGAAATTGGATAGGTAAAATAATTAAAATTAATGATATTTCATTTAAAGTTGAAAAAAACATTCCACGATGTGTTGCTATAAATTTAAAACCCAAAACGGACAACAATTCATTAAATTTACTGCACTCATTAAAAAAAACTTATAATCATTTTGATATGGGAATTTATTTAACCCCATTAAATGATGGTAAAATTAAAATTTCCGATACAGTAGGTCTATAAATTAAATTCAATTACAAGTTGATCTAAAATTTTTACTATGTTTGCATGGAACTAGAATTCTTGTTAACTTATTTTAAATTATTAAACAACAAGAGGAGAAATAATGAAAAAATTATTTAAGTCATTTTCAGTTTTTCTTGTTATCCTTTTTAGTATTTCTTCCGTTAATGCTGCAACATTGACTGATAGACTAAAAGATGGTCACAAGTTAAGACTTGGTTTTGGTACTGCTGTACCGTGGGCTTATGCTGGAGATAATGGTGAAGCTTTAGGTTTTGTTAATATGATTGCTTTAACAGTTCTTGAGGAAATGGGAATTACTGAGCATGAAACCAAAGTATTTGAATGGTCTGGATTAATTCCAGGAATTAATGCTAATAGATCAGATATGATTACTGGTGGTATGTACATTTTAAAAAGTAGATGTGCTAATATCAATTTTTCAGATCCAATAGGTGTTTTTGGTGATGCAATGTTGGTACCAAAAGGAAATCCTAAAAATATTAATAACTATGCGGACGTAATTAGCACAGGTGCAAAACTTGTAACTGGTGCTGGTTTCAATACTGTTGAAGCTGCTAAAAAATTTGGTGTTCCAGATAGTCAAATGTTATTAGTAGAAGGTGAAGTTGGAATTCTTGCTGCAATGAAAGCAGGAAGAGCAGATGTAGCTGTTCAAACTTTCTTCGGTGCAAAAGAACATGAAGAAAAAACAAATGGTGCATTTGAAGTTACTGATCCTAAGTTAATGCCTAAAGAAACTGTAAACGTAGTAGGAATTGGTTTTAGAAAAACTGATACTGAGTTTAGAGATAACTTTAACGCTGCATTAGCAAAAGTTCTTGCAAACCCAGCAAAAATGTTAGAGAGAGCTGGTAAATATGGCTATGATAAAGCTCAATTACCACCTCCTGATATGACTACAGAATGGGCTTGTTCTACTAAATAAAAATATTAAATTTTAATTTAATCAGGCGACAAAATAACGTCGCCTGATTTTTTTTGATTATTAAGGTTTGTAGTGAGCTATTTTGCATTTTTATCTGAACATGGTCCAACCTTGTTACTTGGAACTGTTACTACAGTTAAGGTATTAATTTGCGCAACTATTCTTTATGTAATTATTTCATTAATTTTTGGATTAATGCGTTTATCAAAAAATCCAATTATTCAAGGTGTTGCTACAGGTTATATAGAATTTTTTAGAGGAACATCTTTATTAGTTCAATTATTTTGGTTTTATTATGTATTACCTTTTTTTGGATTAACTTTAGAAGCATTTACCGCAGGAGTAGTTGCTATAGGTATGAATTTTGGGGCTTATGGAGCGGAAATAGTTAGGGGAGGTGTTTTAGCTGTTCCTAAAGGACAATGGGAAGGTGCTTTTGCACTTAATTTTACTCCAGCAAAAAGAATGAGGAAAATTATTATACCTCAAATATTTCCAATAATTTTACCTCCTGCAGCGAATCTAACAGTAGAACTTTTGAAAGCCACTGCATTAGTCGCTTTAGTTACAGTAGTTGATTTAACTTTTGAAGCAAAACAAATAAATTCGATTACTTGGCTATCGGCTCAATGCTTTGGAACTGCTCTTTTAATTTATTATATTATTTCAAGATTTTTTCTTGTTCCTTTTTTACGTTGGTTAGAAGTTTTAGCCGCAAGAAAAGTTGGAAAGGAGAAAATTTAATATGAATGCAGAATGGAGATGGGATTTTGCAATTGAAATATTGCCACAAATGTTATGGGCAACTTTAAATACGATATTAGCAGCTGGAGTTGGTTATGCAATTGCTACTATCGTAGGATTGTTATTTTTATTAGGTCAAAGAACTCCAATAAAAATAGTTAATATGATTAATAGAGAGATTGTTGAATTTATTAGATCAACTCCTTTACTAATTCAGTTATTTTTTGTTTATTTTGTATTACCTCAATTTGGTATTACATTATCAGCTTGGGTATGTGGAATGATAACAATTGGCCTTCATTTTGGAACTTATTTATCAGAAGTTTATAGAGGAGCTTTAGAAGGTGTACCTAAAACTCAATGGGAAGCATGTAGAGCTTTAAATTTTTCAACAATGTACACATATAGAAAAATTGTATTACCTCAAGCATTTCCAATAGCAATACCAGGTATGGGAAATTATTTAGTTGGAATATTTAAAGACACGCCTTTGTTATCAACAATAGGTGTTGCAGAATTATTCCATGCAGCAACCGCGGTAGGTGGTTACAACTATCGTTATCTAGAACCATATACTATAGTAGGATTGATATTTTTAACGTTATCTATCCCTGCAGCTATTTGGATTAGAAAAATTGAAAAAAATGTTAATGTAGCTCAAGGAAAAATAAAAAAAGAACAACTTTAATTTATGAAAAAAGAATTATTAGACACTATTGTTAATTTTTCAAATGTTACAAAACAATATGGAGATCTAATTGTATTAGATAAATTAAATTTAGAAATAAAAAAAAATGAAATGGTTTCAATAATAGGACCTTCTGGTTCTGGAAAAACTACTGTTCTTAGAGTGTTAATGACTTTAGAAAAAATAAATCAGGGTGTTATTCATTTAGATGGCGAACCTCTTACTCATATGGAATCTGAAGGAAAATTAATAGAAGCTAGTGAAAAATACCTTAGAGAAAGAAGATCGAAAATTGGAATGGTATTTCAACAATTCAACCTTTTTCCTCATATGACTGCATTACAAAATTGCATTGAAGCACCAATAGAAGTTTTGGGTATGAAAAAAGAAGAAGCTGAAGAAAGAGCTCTAGATTTATTGGAATTAGTTGGATTAACAGACAAAAAAGATGAACATCCAAGTAGACTTTCAGGTGGACAGCAACAGCGTGTTGCTATTGCAAGAGCATTAGCAATGAGGCCAAAGGTAATGTTATTAGATGAAATTACATCAGCATTAGATCCTGAAGTTGTAGGTGAGGTACTAAATGTAATCAGATCACTTAATAAAGAGCATAATTTAACAATGATAATGGTAACTCACCAAATGGGTTTTGCTAGGGAGATATCTGACAGAGTTTGTTTTTTTAATGACGGCAAGATTTTTGAACAAGGACCTCCTGAACAATTATTTGGTGATCCACAAAATGAAAGAACTAAACAATTTTTACATGCAGTTCTAGATGCAAATTAATTAGTATTCAATATTTTTGGTTTTTCAGTTTCAACTTTTTTAGGTTCTTCAATTGGCTCTGTTGTTGGATTTAACTCAATTCCAGCCGGAGTAATTGATTGAGGCATTGCAACAAATTGAGAGTCTGGGTTTTCAATAGATGGTCTTATTCTAGATCTATAAACACCATAAATTCCAATAATTAAATGAAAGAAAATTAAAAATACAAAAAAACCATTTGGACCTACTATATTCATAAAAATTGAACACAAAAATGGTCCACCCATTGCCCCCATTCCAAATGTAAATTGTAAACTGGCACCAGCTGCAACAAATTTTTCTTTTGGAATAAAGTCATTAGTATGAGCTAAAATCAAAGAAAACATGGGCAAACTACAGAAAGAAAATAAAATTAAAAAAATATAAAACCAAAATTTACTAGAAGCTAAACCTTCTGGTAAATGCATCGTTCCTGATGCAAAAATTGAACATAATGCAAAAAAAGCTGCTGCAAAACTTGCAATAATAATTACATATCTACGATCAAAAATGTCTGATAATTTTCCAATTGGCCATTGTGAAATTGCACCTGAAATTGCAAGTAAAAATGTAACTATTGAAATTTGAAAAATAGAAAAATTCATTTCAGCAGCGTACACAGCTAATAATGTAAATAAAGCAGCTTGAATCGTTCCATAAAAAAAAGAACTTATTATTCCAAAAGGAGATGCATCATAGGCTTCTTTTAAAGACATTGATTCAATTTTTTTAAAAGTTGGAGCTTTTCTCTTAGTCAGTAAAATTGGAATAAGCGCTGCTGAAGTTATAATTGAAATAAGAATAAATGGCTCAAAGTTAATTGGATCGCTAAAATTTAGAAAAAACATTCCAAAACCTAATGAACTATATAAAATAATCATATAAACGGATAATACACTTCCTCTATTTTTATTACTCGCTCTGTCGTTTAACCAACTTTCAGCGACAGTATAAATTGACACCATACTAACTCCCGTAATAATTCTAAGTAAAAACCAAACAAAAGGACTTATATAAATAGCATGAATTAAAATAACTAATGAAGCAATCGATGCAAAAGCCGCAAAAACTCTAATATGACCTACACGTGAGATTATTTTTGGAATAATTGATGCACCTATAAAAAATCCTACAAAATATCCAGACATCATAAATCCTGTAGCAGTTAAACTAAACTCTTCCTTTACGGCCCTAACTCCAAGCAATGATCCTTGAAAACCATAAGCAATCATAATTGCCCCCATTCCTAAAAAGAGCGCCCAAGAATTTTTTAATACTTTGTTCATATTTATGGCTATCTATTTCTGATTTGCGGCCAAATCAAGTTATTTATGATTTTTTAAGCTTAATAAAAGAGTGAATAGCTAATGTTAAAATGATCACAACACCACCTTGAATAGTCTCAACACTTGGCTGTTCTTTAATTACCATCCATACCCAAAATGGTCCAATGATTGTTTCTAGTAAAAAGAATAAATTTACCTCTTCAGCAGGAATAAATCTTGGAGCTATCGTTACTAAAACAAAGGGAATAGCAACACATATGATGCACATAAGAGGTACGATTATTAAATCACTTTCAAGCAATACATATGTTTCAATGAAAAACATTGCAAAAATTGCTACAAGCATTTTTCCAACTACTGCAGCTGGTACCAAATTTTTCTTTTTTGCAGACCTAATAGTTACTGCACCAATGGCCAACCCAAGTGCCGCTACAAAGCCTAATAAATCCCCATAAATATTACCTATTTGTAAAGAATCATAAAATATATAAACTGCTGCTATAAACGTTACACCAATAGCGATCCAAGTTTTTTTACCAGGTATTTCTTTTAAAAAAATAGCACCCAAGATGGCAGAAAGCATTGGTGCCAAAGCAACCATTACCAGAGTATTAGCAACATTAGTATTTTGAATAGATACAACAAAGGTAATATTAGTAATTGAAAAGGTAATTATATAGATTAATCCATGATAGCCACTTGAGAATAATATTTTAAAAAAATTTAATTTATAGATTAATAGCATCACAATAAAGACTGAAAAAAATGGAATAGCACCACGATAAAAAACTAAACTCCAAGTATCAACATTAGACAATCTTATTAATAAACTATCAGGAGTAATAAACATTACCGCTATAAAGGCTAATAGAGAACCTTTTTGCTGATCAGAAAGATTTTTCATGTTTAGATATTAATTAATAAATTTAAACTAAAGAATATGCTTTTCTAGAGAAAATTCTCTTAACTATTGGCTCAAAAAATTCTAAAGGTAAAGATTTATATTTTGGATCAAAAGAATTTTGATCATATTTTTCACAAAAATCAATCGTATCTTGATAATATTTATGATCTTTATACTTATCTCTTATATTTTTATCTCCACCTAAAAAGTGAGCATAATAAAACATTTGAAATTCTCCATGCTTTTGAACTATCCAGTGAGTTTTCTCACTTACATATGGTTTTAGTATTGCTGCAGCATATTCAGCATGGTTCATTGGCGCAAGCTCATCTCCAATATCATGAAGTAAAGCTGCAACAATTATTTCTTCACTTTCTCCATTATTATATGCTCTTGTCGCACACTGAAGAGAATGCTCTAGTCTAGAGATTTGATATCCTTCTAAAGTTTCTGTAAGTCCAGACATAAATTTTAATATTCTTTCTGCAGTTTTATTAGCAAAGTTTTTTTCGTGTTTATCTAAAAAAAGATACTCTTCTTTTGTACCATTTTTCATTTCGGTAAAGTTTACTTTTTTCATATTTTAATTATTTGATGCGCTACTTAAAAGTGATAGTTGAGTGATCTTGTCGTCACCTAACTCATCAATTGGTTTAACTGGGTAGTCACCAGTAAAATAGTGATCTGTTAACTGAGGATAATTATCATTTCTTTTTTCAAATCCAATTGCTTTATATAATCCATCAATTGAAAGAAATTTTAAAGATTTAGCACCGATGTATTTACAAATTTGATCATTCGTTTTGTTAGCGGCCAATAATTCTTTTTTTGTGGGAGTATCCACGCCATAAAAATCTGGATATCTTATTTCAGGGCAGGCAATTCTAACATGAACTTCTTTAGCTCCTGAGTCATATAACATTTTAACGATTTTATAAGAAGTGGTTCCTCTTACTAATGAGTCATCTATTAAGATAATTTTCTTATTTTTAATAGTAGATTGATTGGCATTCAATTTTAATTTAACTCCTAAACTTCTAATTTTTTGACTAGGCTCAATAAAGGTTCGACCTACATAATGATTTCTGATTAAACCGTGTTCAAAATTCATTTTTAGGTATTGTGCAAATCCTAGAGCAGCGGCATTTCCTGAATCTGGAACAGGAACAACTATATCGGCATCAATATCATTTTCCTTGGCAAGTTCTTTTCCAATGCTTTTTCGATGTTCGTAAGCAGTTTTGTTATCTATGATACTGTCAGGCCTTGAAAAATAAATATACTCAAATACGCAAGGTCTAACTTTTTTTAGAGGGAAGGGTTTAATACTTTTTAGTTTTTCATTTTGAATTAAAACAATTTCACCGTTTTCAACATTTCTTATAAACTTTGCGCCAATAATATCTAAAGCACAAGTTTCAGAAGCTAACACATAGCTTTTACCTAATTTTCCAATAACTAATGGTCTTATTCCATAAGGATCTCTAACACCAATTAAAGAGTTTTGGGTCAACATAACTAAAGCATAACCTCCTTGAATTTGAAATATTGCATCTATTATTTTATCAATTGTTTTTGATCTTTTAGATTTTGCAATTAATTGGACAATTGTTTCAGTATCTGATGTTGTATAAAAAATAGCACCTTCATCTACTAACTTTTTTCTTAAAGATATTGAGTTTGTTAAATTTCCATTATGTGAAATACCGATACCTCCTGCATTAGTATCAGCAAAAAAAGGTTGAATATTTCTTAAAGTATTTTCTCCAGTTGTACTGTATCTATTATGACCAATTGCATAATTACCTTTAAGGTTTTTAAGAATTTTTTCTTTATTAAAGTTATCACCTACTAAACCAAATCTCTTTTCTGAATAATATTTATTACCATCAAAAGTGACTATTCCACATCCTTCTTGTCCACGATGTTGAAGAGCGTGTAGGCCGAGTGCAGTTAATGCTGAAGCATCCTTTGTATTGCTAATTCCAAATACACCACATTCTTCTTTTAGTTTAGGATCAAAGCTCTTTAATTTTTTCTTTAGAATCTTGATATGTTTTTTCATTAGGAAATTCTTTTATAAGATAATTACTACCTTTTTTTAAATATGGAAAGATGTATGATTTATCTAAATTTGTTGGCCATTTATCATAATTATATACGATATGAATTCCCGAAAAAATACAAACAGAAATAATATATGCTCGAACGAATCCAAAAAGGAGTCCAAAAGTATTATCTAAAGCTCCAACACCAGTATAACGAACTGCTTTACTTATTCCTTTATTGACCAATAAAACTAAAAAAATAACCACTACAAAAATTGCAATACCCAAACTTACATCGAGAATGTATTCATTATCAATAATATCTTTAACATAAGGTTTTGCTTTTGGAAAAATAATTAAGGTTATTATATATGCCAATAGCCACTTAGCCATTGAAAGAATACTTAAGACAAAACCTTTTCTATAACAAGTTATTATAGAGAGGATAGTTAATATTAAATAAATTAAATCAATTATAGAAATAACTTCATAAAAAGCCAAAAAATTCTCTAACATTAAATTGATTTACTAAAAGGTTTAATAATTAAAATTAAAGATGGTAATAGAGTTAATACAGATATCATAGCGAGTAACATCGCTAGCCCAGTAAATAATCCAAAATATATTGTAGGTATAAACTTAGATAAAACTAAAATTGAAAAACCAAATACTATTGTTATAGAAGTATTTAAAATTGCTACGCCAACAGTGGAGTGACAAACTTTTAATGTTTTATTATAATCTTTGATTTTAGCGAATTCCTCTTTAAATCTGTAAATATAATGAATGCTATTATCAACAGCAATTCCAATTGTAATTGCAGCAATAGTAATGGTCATCATGTCTAATGGAATTTCTAACAATCCTATAATTCCTAATATAAAAAATGCGGCAATAAAATTTGGGACAACACCAATTAACGAAAGTTTAATATTTTTAAATAAAATTATAAACATAGAAAATATACCAATCATTACTAACCCTAGAGTTAATATTTGAGATTTGAATAAACTTTGTAATAAATTATTAAATAAAATTAAAATTCCACCAAGCTTATATTCATTTTCTTTTAATCCAATTTTATTTTTTAAATCAAAATTAATTTTATTAATTAAATCATTTCTTCTCAAATTTTCTTGAGAGTCTATAATTCTTAAGCTTATTCTAGCTTCGTTGTCTTCGATTGAAATATAAGGATCTACTATTTCATTTTTTATACTTTCGGGGATTTTAGAGTAAAGCACACCCATTTCTAGTGTGCCAAGGGGCTTATTATTATTTAATTGAGTTGCAACTTCGATTATAGAAGTAAAAGATAAAACTTTACCTATTTGAGGCAGACTATCTAAATAATTGTGAACAGATGCGATTTTATCAATTTTATCCTTTGTGAACCAATACTTTTCATCATTAGTTTCCTCTTCATCTCCCCAATCATCATATTCATCATCTTTAATTGAATCTTCTTTTTTTTTCATTTCAGGAAATTTTAAAATAACTTCTAATGGCGTTGTTCCACCTAATTCTTCATCTATAAGTTTCATTCCTTTATAAATTTCAGTGTTTTTATTAAAATAATTTATAAAACTATTTTCAACTTCAAGCTTACTAATCCCAATAATGCTTAAAATTATTACTATTCCAGTTACTAAAAAAATATAGTTTTTATTTTTTAAAGAAATAGATCCTAAAACAGAAGTAATTTTAGAGTTTTGTTCTTTTTTAACAGAAATATTATCAGCTGACGTAAAGTTTAAAAGAGAAGGCAGTAAAGTAAAAGTTATAATGAAAGAAGTTATTAAGCCAAAAGTCATCATCCAACCAAAATCTATAATTGGTTTAATTTCACTGAATAGTAGTGATAAAAAAGCTAATATTGTTGTTAAGACCGTATAAAGTATTGGCCAAAACATTTTACTTGTTGTTAAAGAAATAATTTCAAAGTTATTTTTTGAAGGAAAATCTTTTTTGAGTTGTAAAAACCTTGTACTCATATGAATATTCATCGCCATTGTTAAAATTAACATTAATGCAATAAAATTTGATGAGATGACAGTTACTTTCCAATTAAGTAGTCCAAGTAATCCCGTCATTATTACTACAGAGAATAAACAGCTACTTATAGGTACTATGATCCAAATAAGTTTTCTAAAAATAAACCATAATGTAGCAATAATAAATAAAAGGACACCAATACCAAAAACGATTATATCACTCTTTATAAATGTCATCATGTCATCTGAAATCATTGGAACTCCACCAAGATAAATCTTTCCAACATCTCCATAGCTTTGAATAACTTGTCTGATTTCTAAAATATTTTGATGATTTTGTTTTTTAATTTTATCTTTATACTCCTCAATTTCTTCTTTTGATTTTGTTTCAATATTCTTTAATTTTTGATTTTGTTTAATATTGACAATAATACCACTAGTTTTTCCATCCTCGCTGATAACAAAGTTTCTAAAAACTGGACTATTTAAAATTTCCTTAAATCCTCTATCTCTATCTACATCTTCATCTTTTAAAGTTTTAAAATTTTTTAATCTTTCTTGCAGAGGAGCATCTGAATTATCTAATAATGGTATATCCAATAAAGTTATGACACTATGAACCCAATTAAGACTTTGGATCTTATATTTTAAGCTTAGCAAATTATTAATTGATGTATCATTAACCATACCTTCATTGGGCGTATAGGTTAGAATTAAGAAATCTTTGGAACCATATCTTTCAGATATTTCTTTTAGGTAAGCTAAATCAGGATCTCCATCGATAAGTAAAGTCTCCGAAGAGGCATCTAATCTAAAATCTTTTGAATAATAACCAAAACTTAGAATAGAAATAATTAGTAGAGCAAATATTACTTTTGGATTTTTTAGAACAAAATTTTGATATAAATGAGCAATCATTCAAGCTCTTTATATTGGAATTTAGCTTAATTGAGTATCCTTAAATTTTGTAAATTGTTCTTCAAATTCTAGTGTTACTTTACCAATAGGACCATGTCTTTGTTTACCAATAATTATTTCAGCTAAATGAGCAACTTCATTCATTTTTGCTTGCCATTCAGCATGTTCTACTGTTGCTTCTCTTGGCTCTTTTCTTTGTAAATAATATCCTTCTCTATACACAAACATAACAACATCAGCATCTTGTTCAATTGAACCTGATTCTCTCAAATCTGATAATTGTGGTTTATGATCATCTCTTTGTTCCACTTGTCTTGAAAGCTGTGAAAGAGCAACAACAGGAACTGAAAGCTCTTTTGCAATAGCTTTAAGACCTTGTGTTATTTGGGAGATCTCTTGAACTCTGCCATCTTTATTGAAAGAAGTTCCTCTCATCAATTGTATATAATCAACAACAATCATATCAAGACCAAATAATCTTTTAATACGTCTTGCTCTATTACTCATTGCAGCAATACTTAGTGCAGGAGTTTCATCAATATATAATGGAAGTTCTGATATATTTTTTGAAGTTTCTAAAAATTTGTCAAATTGTTCATCAGAGATTCTTCCCCTTCGAATATCATTTGATCTAATTCTTGCTTGTTCAGCTAAAATTCTAGTTGAGAGTTGTTCTGACGACATTTCTAATGAAAAAAAAGCTACTGTTGATTTTTTACCACTGGTTTGTAATTTTTGAGCAGCATTAAAAGCAATATTGGTAGCAAGGGATGTTTTACCCATAGAAGGACGGCCTGCTATAATTATCAAATCTGATTGATGAAGACCACCTAATCTATCATCTAAATCTCTCAATCCAGTTGGGACTCCAACTATACCTTCTTCATTTTTATAAGCAGCGGATGCCATTTCAATTGTTTGTTTCATTGCTTCATCAAATTTAATAAGAGAGGAGCTAAATGAACCTTTTTCAGCAAGATCAAATAATAATTTTTCAGAATTTTCAATAATTGTTTGTCCGTTAGTTTCAAGATCACTAAGCTTTGCATTATCGATTGTTTGTTCTGAAATCTTAATTAGTTCTCTTCTGACAAACATGTCATAAATTATTTTAGAGTATTCTATTGCTTGACGAATTGAAGTTGAAAATTTGGTAATTTTGACCAAATACTCAGGAATATTAAGGTCATCTTTTTCATCTTCAAAATAATTTTTTAAAGTAATAGGATTTGCAAGCATTCCTTTATAAATTAGGCTTTCAACTGCTTCAAAAATTTTTTGATGCATTGGATCATAAAAATTAACACTAGATATAATTGTATTAATTTCATCAAAGATTTCATTACTTACTAGTATTGAACCTATAACTGCCTGTTCAGCTTCAATATTGTTGGGAAGTTCTTTAAATTGATCTTTAACGATGCTTAAATTATTTTCCATATAAACAATTTATAGAATTTATATTTTAATCTAAATTGTTTATTTTTACTGGGGAAAAAAATGTATAATTATTGTATGCTATCAGCTGATGTAACTTTGATTACTATTTCGGCATCAACTTCTGAGTGTAAAGAAATTTTTACTTTAAATCTTCCTAAAGACTTAATTTCCTCAACAGGTTGTATCATTGATGGTTTGATATCAATATTATTCTCATTTTGAATAAGTTTTGAAATTTCGGTTGGCTTTACTGATCCATATAATTCGTTATTTTCAGTACTTAGTTTTTTAATATCATATTCTTTACCATTAATTTTTTCTGAAATTTTAATTGCATCTTTTTTCTTTTCATTATCTTTTTTTGATAGCTCAGATTTAATTTTTTCAACTTGTAAAATATTTTCTTTTGAAGCATGTAAAGCTTTTTTATTGGCAATTAAAAAGTTTCTTGCATAACCTCTTTTGACATCTATAACTTCGCCTATAGATCCAATTCTTTTTACGTTTTCTAGTAAAACAACTTTCATTTTAGATTAGTGCTAAATTTCTAGCTCTCTTAATTGAAAGAGACAATTCTCTTTGTTTTTTTTGACTTACATTTGTAATTCTTGAAGGTAAGATTTTTCCATTTTCAGACATATATTTTTTTAACAATTTTATATTTTTATAGTCAATAGTTGGAGCATCTTTGACTGAAAGAGGACAACTCTTTTTAAATTTATATTTACTAGGTTGAAAAATACTTAGTTTTGCAAAATTACTTTGTTTATTTTTTTTATTTCGATTTTGTCTTTTTGGCATAATTAATCTTTGTTTAATTTTTTTTCACTATCTTCTTTTTTTGAAAAGTAATTAGTATCTAAATCAAATTTTTTAACTTTTACAGTTAAGTATCTTAATAATTTTTTATCAATTGACTCATTTTTTTCTAATTCATTTATAATATTCCCTGTACCTTTTATTTTAAAATGAATGTAGCTACCTTTTTTATTTTTTTTAATTAAGTGAGATAAGTTTAGCAATCCCCAATTTTCTGTTTTAACAATTTCACCCTCATGTTTTTTTACAATTTTAGAATATTTTTCTGTTAATTGCTTAATTTCACTGGGCGAAGTATCTTGTCTAGCTATAATAGTATGTTCGTATAAATTCATTTATGTTCTTTAATAAAAAGTGAGGATATACTATTATAAATGTTCAATTACAATAGTTAAAAAGGTAAAATAATTAGTTTTTTTTATATGTTTTCAGTAATTTTTCCAGGTCAAGGTTCGCAGGTTATTGGTATGGGAAAAGAGTTTTATGATAATTTTGATCCTGTTAAAAATTTATTTAAAGAAGCAGATGATTCACTTAAGTTTCCTTTATCAAAAATAATATTAGAAGGCCCGAAAGAAGAATTGGACTTAACTACAAATACACAACCAGCAATATTTTTAATTAGTTACTGTATTTTTAATATAGTTAAAAATGAATGCGGTATAAATTTAAATAAGGCAAGATATTTTGCTGGTCATTCTTTAGGAGAATATTCAGCTTTGTCGTGTGCTGGATATTTAAGTTTCTCTGACACTTTAAAGATATTACGGGCGAGAGGACATGCAATGCAAAATTCTATTCCAAATGGACAAGGTGGAATGGTTGCAGTTTTAGGCTCAACTGTTGAGATTATTGAAAAAATATTAAAAGACAATAATCAGGAACTTAAAATTCAGATTGCAAATGACAATTCAGAAGGTCAAATTGTTTTAAGCGGTAAAAATGAAGATTTAGAAAATTTAATTTTAATTTTAAAGGAAAAATCAATAAAAAATATAAAATTACCTGTAAGCGCACCATTTCATTCTACATTAATGAATAATGCAACGAAAATAATGATTGAAGAAATAGATAAACTAAATTTTAAAAGTGGTGAGAATACATTGATTTCAAATGTTACAGCAGAAGAAATCTCAAATATTCAAGAACTTAAGGATCTATTAATTAAACAAATAGAAAATAGAGTTAGATGGAGAGAAAGCATTATCAATATGATTAAAAATGATATAAATCATTTTATTGAAATTGGGCCAGGTAAAGTTCTTTCTGGTTTGGTTAAAAGAATTAATAAAGATGTAAAAATTAATACAATTAACACTATGGAAGATATTCAAAATTTAAAAATATGAAAGATTTAAAAGATAAAAAAATTATAGTTACAGGTGCATCAGGTGGAATTGGAAATTCTATAATTAAAAAATTAAGTGAAGTAGGTGCAAATATTTTAGCTTCAGGAACAAAGATTGAAAAATTAGAAGAATTAAAAAAAAATTTTAAAAATATTAAAATATTAAGATGTGATATTTCTGAAAGTAGTAAAATTGAAGAATTTATTGAAAATGCTACTAATGAACTAGGAGGAAGTTTAGACTGTATTATAAATAATGCTGGTATAGCTCAAGATAATTTAGCAATTAGAATGAGCTTAGAAGAATGGCAAAAAGTTATTAATGTTAATTTAACATCAACTTTTTTGATGAGTAAATTTGCAATTAAGAAAATGCTTAAAAACAAATCCGGTAAAATTATAAATATAACTTCTGTAGTTGGCCATACTGGTAATTTAGGACAAGTAAATTATACAGCTTCGAAAGCCGGAATTATTGCAATGTCTAAAAGTCTAGCAATTGAATATGCTAAAAAAAATATTAATATCAATTGTATCTCACCAGGTTTTATTAAAACTGCAATGACAGATAAAATAGAAGACAAGTTTAAGGAAGCCATTATATCAAAAATACCTTCATTACGTCTGGGAGAGCCAGATGATATTGCAAATGCCGTACTTTTTTTAAGTTCAAATCAATCAAATTATATAAATGGAGAGACTTTACATGTTAATGGAGGCATGTATATGGCTTGACAAAATAAGTTTTTAAACTATTAAGAATTTATAACAAAAAGGATCAATATGTCAGAAGACGTTTCAAGCAAAGTAAAAAAAATTGTAGCAGATCATTTGGGAATTGACGAAGCAAAGGTAACTGAAGAGTCTAGTTTTATAGATGATTTAGGAGCTGATAGTTTAGATACAGTTGAATTAGTGATGGCTTTTGAAGAAGAATTTGGATCTGAAATATCAGATAGCGAAGCTGAGAAGATTTTAACTGTAGGTGATGCAGTTAAGTTTATCGAAGGTAAAGCAAACTAATAAATTTAATGCCATCAGAAAAAGATGGAGTGATGATAGTTTTATCCTCTCCTTCTGGAGCTGGTAAAACAACATTAGCAAGTATGTTATCTAAATTAGATAACTTTAAAGTTTCAATTTCTCATACTACTCGTCAACCAAGACTTTCAGAGACAAACGAAAAGGATTATTATTTCGTAAATGAAACTGAATTTAAGAGATTAATCAAAAATGAAGAGTTTCTTGAATACGCAAAAGTTTTTAATAATTATTATGGAACAACAAGAACTCCAGTTATCAATGAGCTAGATAATGGAAAAAATGTTTTATTTGATATTGATTGGCAAGGCGCAGATCAAATAAAAAATAAAAGATTAGATTATAAATTAATAACTTTTTTTATACTACCACCCAGTAAAGAAGTTTTATTCAAAAGACTTTCCAATAGACACATGAAAGATAAATTGATCGTTGAAGAGAGAATGAAACAGTTTGGAAGAGATGTATTACATTGGATAAATTATGATTATGTAATAATAAATGATAACCTAGAAAATTGTTATTTAAAAATATTCAATTTAATTGAAGCAGAAATAAATAATGGCTCAAAAGATTATGATGTTGAATATGTTAGAAATCATGTTGAAAAATTAATTTCTTAAATTTTCATAAATTTTTGTTAGTTCATAATAGGTATTAAAATCTAAGTTTTGAGGTCTTAAGTTAAGATCAATTTTTAATTTATGTAAAATTTTTTGATCATCATTAAAAAGTTGATTAAAAGGTTTTTTTATCATTTTTCTACGGTGATTAAAAAAAATCCTTGTAATTTTTTCTAAGTTTTTAGGGTTATTAATTTTTTCGAAATTTTTTTTGGGGGTAAAAAATAATAAAGTACTATCTATTTTTGGTTTAGGCGAAAAAGCTTCAGGCTTGATATCAAAAATTTTTTTAATATTTAGTTTCCAATTTGCTAGAATTGATAATCTTCCATAAGTTGATGTATTAAAATCTGAAATAATTCTATCAGCAACTTCTTTTTGAAACATCAGTATAAGATAATCAAACCAAAAATTATTATCTAAATTAAGTATCCATTTACTTAAAATTTCAGTTGATATATTGTAAGGCAAGTTTCCAAATACAATTACATTTTCCTCAAATAAGCGGTTTTCGTCCACTTTTAAAATGTCGTCATTAATAATTATTATTTGGTTTTTAAAATTATTATTTAAATTAGATGCTAAAGATTTATCTTTTTCGATGACAATTAATTTCTTTGGATTTTTTTTAAGAATATAAGAAGTTAAATTTCCTGTGCCAGGTCCAATTTCCAAAATATTTTTATTTTTAATTGGAATTATATTGGTAATTTCTTCTAAAATTTTTTTGTCGATTAGAAAATTTTGTCCTAGACTTTTTTTTGCTTTAATCAATTTTTATCCATGAATGTAATAGCATTTACTAGACTTAAAGGATTAGAAATATTTTTTCCTAACATTTTAATATTAGGCCCATGATCAGGCGATATTCTGATAAAAGGCAAACCTAAGGTAATATTTATTGCATCATATTCATATATTGTTTTTAAAGGAGTTAGAACTTGGTCATGATACATTCCAACAATTACATCAAATTTTTTTCTATTATTTTTTAAAAAAATTGTATCAGCTGGATATGGACCTGAAACTTTGTATTTTAACTTAGTTAAATGTTTAATTGCAGGTTTTAAAATTTTTTCATCTTCATTGAATTTGTTAATACTTTCACAGTGAGGGTTAAGGCCCAAAACAGCAATTTTTGGTTTAAAATTCCTGTATTTTTTGTAAAAATTATTAATTAATTGAATTTTTTCATAAAGTTTTTTTTTAGTAATTTTTTTTGCAACCATTTTTAAAGGAAGATGAGTTGTGACAGGACAAACAGATAATTTTTTATTATAAATTAACATAGCATTTTTTTTAGAATTAGTTTTTTTTGCAAGATATTCAGTGATACCAAGGTATTTTTTGTTCAAAAAATTTTTTTTGGAAATTGGTCCATTAATCAATTTACTACTTGTACCAAGTTTTATAAGTTTGAGAGCTTTATCAAATGATTTTTTAATATATAAATTTGATTTATTAGAAATTTTTTCAAATGCTTGTCTTGGATTATATTCAATATCTATAAGATTAATATAGTTATTATTCAACTTATAATTATTAATACTTTTATAGTTTATCAATCTTATATCCATTCTAAATTTTAGTTTTTTCATTTGAAGTTTTAATAATTTTAAAGATGAAATTAAAATTATTGGGCTTTTGTATTTTTTATATTTTAAAGATTTAAAAAAAATTTCTAAAAAAATACTATTAGGTTCTCCATTAATAATTATTATTGGTTTATTTTTCATTAATTATGACATCTTTTTTTATTTTCTTAAAATATATGTTTGAATATTGATTAAGTTGTTGATTTTGTAATGATCTTATTCTTAAGGTTAATTCTTTATCAATATCAATTTTTTTTTCAATTTCTTTTATATCTTTAACGCTTAATATTAAAAAGCCTCCTGGTATTAATATTGGATTAGTATATTGCCCAATTTTAAGTTTTGATATTTCTGTTAATATTTTTTTATTTACAGAATTTTCATCAATCCAACCTAATTTACCTCCTGTTTTTGAAGTAGCAGAAATACTAAATATAGATGCTGTATTTTCAAAGCCTTGATCAGATATACTTTTTTTAATTTCGTTAAAAAGTTCTTTAGCTTTAATATTTTCATCAGCACTATATACAATTTCATAAAGAAGATATGAGTTTGATTTTATTTTGTTTAATTTAATTTCATTTCTTAGTTTTTCTTTATCAATATTTAATTTAGAAAAAAATTTTTTATAAATTAATTGGTTCCAAATAGCTTCATTTGTAAGCTTTTTTTTAATTGTTAAAAAATTAATATTAAGAGAACTTAAATAATTAAGAAATTCCTCTTTATCTTTAAGTCCAATATTAGTGTAAATTGATTTAATTATATTATCAAAATATTTTTCATTAATTTCGTTTTGATTATATTTTGATATTTCTATTTCTTTAATTTTTTCTCTAATTAATGAAGTTTTTGCAACTTCAAGTATTTTATTTTCATCTAAAGTTTTTAAATTTGGATTTAACGCTTTTAGATATTTTGCCTCATTATAGATATCAATATTTGTAATAATTTTATTATTAACTTTTAAAATTATTTTATTTTCAATTGATAAAACTTTTGAGTTAAAAAAAATAATTAAAATAAATAAAAAAAATAAATTTTTAATTGAATTTATTGATTTATTATTCATTAATGATTTATTTTACCGATTGCTCAATTGATGTTAAAGGGTAGAAATTTATAGTAAACATCAATTTCTCTGAAGGTTTTAAATCTCTATCTTCATAATATGTTTTATTAAATCTAATACCTGCTGTTAGGCAATCATTTTTGTATTCATAAATTAAGTCATAATACTCTGTTAGATTAACTTCTCTATTTCTTCTTGTTTTAAAAGAAAGTGAATTTTCTTCATTAAAATTATATTTACTAATATTTTCAAAAACGTTGGTATTTCCTAAATCTGAATCTTCTTCAATAAAATTAAAATTTGTTACAAAATTGTTTAATGATAAACCAAGTCCAATTGAATTTTTTTCAAAATTTTGAATTTTATTATCAATTGAAAAATTATAATTTAAATTTAGAAATTCAAATACTCTGTAATCAACTTCTCCAAATAAGTTTGAGTTTTTTTTATTTAAAGTGGTTTGTGAAGGTATGTTGCTTTCAATGTCATCTCTAAATACTGAGGCTAATTTTATTTCTAAATAATTATCTTCATTTTCTTTTTTGTAGTCAATTCCAAGCGTTAAAGAGCTTCCAGATTCAAAGCTATCATCTAATCCAAGTCTATTTATATCAAAAATATTATTCATATTTATTTCTCTTTCACTGCTAGAATGGTCTTTCATATCGCCAGGATTAAATCGTAGTGATAATCTTGGTATTAAAAATTGACTGTTTGTCTCTGTTATTTTGATTAAAGGTAATTCAGAATTTAGCTCGATTAATGATTGTAATTCAATTTGTGGACTCGATTTATAATCAGTTACATTTTTGCCAACGCTATTTAAATTTTTCAAAAATATATTCAAATTATTTTTTAAACCTAAGTTATGAAAAATTTTTTCATTTGTTCTAAAACTAATATCATTAATAATCCTAGATTTAAGATTATTAGTATTATCTAGGATATTATTACCTTTTGAATTCAAACCAATGTTTCCATAATTTGTTGATATTAAATTATTAGAATAATTATAGTAAGGTAAAATATATTGATATCGATCACTTTGTTTTTTTGTCAAATCTTCATATACATCAGTTCCACCAGAAAATAAAAAATTTTCATGTTCTAAAAAAAAATCAAATCCAGAATTCAAAATATCGTTATTTTTTGGTTTGATAATACTTTCTGATAAGTTATCACCAAATATTTTTAAATAAGTATCTTTATTTGTTCTTTCAAAAAATATATTTAAGTCACTTTTAATGAAGTTATCTAATTTAAGATTTTTTTCCAACCTAGCAAAAAAATGATTGATATTTTTCTTTTGATTAGTAGTTGAAGATTTATAACCACTAGTAATACCAAAGTCTGCAATTATTGATGAATTTTCATTTTTTTGTCTAAATTCAGTTTGAATCATTTTAACATCATCTGAAAATAAAACTGGGCTAAAAGTTAAATCTTTATTTTTTGAAATTGCGTAGAAGTAAGGCACACTTATAGAGGATCCTAAAATATTAGAGTTGTTAAGTTTTGGTTGTAAAAAACCTGATTGTCTTTTTACCGTTGGATCTGGATGAAAGAATTTAGGAAAATAAAACACTGGAATATCATAAACTTTTAAAATTGCATCATTATAAATTAGTTGTTTTTTATTTTTATCATGTTTAATTTGAGATGCTTCCATTCTCCACGGTGGGCAGCTATCCGTTTTTTTACAACTTGTAAAAACAGCTTTTTTAACTGAAGTTATGTTGTCTTTTTTAGTAGAAGATACTCCATATAATCTTGGATCATTTTCAGGTCTATCAAAAAGATTTTTTTTTAATTTTATTTTTGTATTACCAGCTTTGAAATTTTTATTTTTTAAATTAAAAAAACCATTTGAAAAGTAGAGTTTATCACTTTTTCCTATAGGTAAACTCGAATTTTCAATAATTGATATCTCAGTACCTTTTAAAAATTCTTTTTTTATTTCATAATCAAAACTTCCAAGTTCATAAGTTGAAAAATTATCATCATTTATAATTGTTTTGTTAGAAGAATATAATTTCATTTCATCTATAAGAAAAGTTACATCTTTTGAGTAAAATTTGTATTTTGAAGCGATATATGCTTCAGTTTTTCCTTCTGAATATACTTTATATAAATTTTTGAGATAGATGATTTTATCTGTATTAATAGTAATATCTTTATTTCTATCTTTTAATTGAACATTGCCGTTTGCAACTACTTTTTCTTCATTTTTTAAATATGAAATTTCATTAGCATTAATATTAATATCTTTATTTTTATCTACTAACCGGACATCACCATTTGCAAATACATGTTCTTTACTTTTTAAATATGAAATTTGCTCAGTATTAATAATAATATTTTTACTTTTATCTTCTAACCGAACATTACCATTTGCAATTATATTTTCTTCATTTTTTAAATATGAAATTTTATCAGCATTAATTATAATATTTTTTTTCTTGTCTACTAGTTGAACATTTTTTGTTGCGATTAAAATATTAGTAATTTTATTATATTCAAAGTTTTCTGCTATTATAGAAACCCCATCATTTGTAAATGCCTCTCCTCCATCGTAACCTTTAAATAAATTTCCGTCTTGCGTAATTTGTATTTCAGTTACATTAAAACTAAATATATCTTTAGAGTTTAAATTTGAAGTAAAAAACAAATTGATCAAGATATAGATAGAAATATATATAAATTTATTTTTCATTAATTTTATAAGTCATTAAGAGTATTATTAAAGTTAAAAATAATAAAGGCAACCATACTGAAAGAATGAAATGAATTTTTTCAGTTGCACCAAGAACGTTGAACAGATTATTTAAATAATAAATAATTACACATAAAAATAAACCAATTGATATTTTTAAAGTATTGCTTTTAAACTTTTTACTATTTAACATTATAAGACTCGAGAATATAGTCATAAGAACTAAATAAATAGGATAAGAGACTATTTTTTGAATCTGAATGTTCACATCTATGGTAGATAAATTTAATAAATCATAATTTTTTTTTAATTCTATTAATCCTAAAAAAGATAGAGATGATAAATTAGAAAATAATCCTTGAATTCTTTCATAATCAAAATTTGAAGAAATTTCTATCTGCTTTCTTTTTTCATTAGTATTTTGAATAAAAATTTCTGGTTTAATTATAATCCAGTTGTTTGTTTTAATATCAATTTTTTGACTTTTGATATTTCTTATAACATTATAGTCCTTATCAAACTCAGTAATGAAATTATCAACTAGATAATGCTCGTCAATTTTTGAAGAATTAATTATTAAAACTTTGTTATCAATTTTATCTCTTATCCAGAGTCCATTTTTGTTAATTACTGCAAGATATTTTCCATCAGTAGTATAACTAGATTTTAGTTCTAAATAAAAGTTTTTTAAACTTGATGATGTATTATAAAATATACTAATTATAGATAAACCAAGCAGCAAAGTAACCAAACTAATTATTATTTGTATTTTAGAATTCTTTAATCCAGAATATTTAAAAATTTGAATTTCATTATTATTAAATAATTTAATATAAAATAATTGTGTAGATAATAAGAAAATGAAAGGAAAAATTTCAAAAATCATTGAAGGTGAGTTAAGCAAAGATAAATAAATTGGATAAAAAATACTTATATTAATATCTTTAAAAAATTCTAGTTCTGTTAAAAGATTAATTATAAATACTAAACAAAATATTATTAGCATTACATAAAAAAAAGATTTTAAAAAAATATTAATAAGAAATTTAATATATGTTTTCATTTTAAAATTTTATTGAAATTAAATTTAAATCGAAAGTAAAAATATAAAAAAATTGTGCTAATGATAGGTATTAAAATTATAACTAAATTATTGTAAAAATAATTATTTACAAATCTTAATGTCGATTCTGAAAATACAATTAAAAAAAATCCTAAAAGAAAAACGATTAACCTATATTTTGAATAATTTATTTTTTCTTTAGAATGAACAATCAATAATAGTGCAAGAAGCATTAGAGCCGGTATGTACAATGGTATAACCAATCTTTTATATAATTCAGCTGTTATATTAGTTAAATTTTTCATTTCACAATTTCTAACTCTTTCTTTAATTTTAATTTTATCTTTAATATTTTTGTCAGTTAAATTGATTAAACAATCAATGAGTTCTAAGGTTGTATGTTCTTGAGTTTTTGTAACTAGAATTGTATTAGTTGAAAATAAAGATAAATTAAATTCAGATTTTGAAAAACTAAAATTTGTTATTTTTTCATTAAATAAATTTGTATTTTCACCATTATATAATTCTAGAATCGCAACACCATTATTACTTTTAAAAATACCTTTTTTAGCATAAGTTATTTGAAAGTTATTTTCATCTGTATTTTTTTTTATATATATATTATTAAAATTACCATTTTCATCTTTACTTTCAGTATAGATTGTTAAATCATTTACAGCTGCATTAAATTTTTTAATTTTAATAAAATTATCAACAAAATTATAGTTAGATGTTCTGATAATTGTTCTTGCCATACTTTGTGATTTTGGAACGATATATGCAGTTAAAATGATTTGAACTAGAAATATAAAAAGAGAAAATGATAAAAAAAAATTAACAAAAGAAATTTTATTAATTCCAAAATTCCAATATATTAATAATTCATTTTTTATTTCATACTTAGCAATTACATATGAAAAACTAAAAAAAAATGCAAAGGGTAGTATTTTACTTACAATTTTTGGAAAATTTAATATTGCATAATTTAAATATACATCGTAACCACGACCATCATCAATTATTATATCTAGATAATTAACCGCTTGAATAACCCAAATAATAATACTTGTACTTATCAAGGCTATAAGGAAAAAAATTAAACAATCGGTTAAAAATTTTCTATATAGAATTTTTTTCATTGAAATATGATATTTTTATTCATATATAGCATTCTACTCTTGTAGAGTGTATTTAAAATTTATGACTGTTCAAATTAATTATAAAAATAGTATTTTAAAATCAAAGTCAGCTAATCTTATCTTATTTGTTGATGAAAAATTCAGTATTAGTGCTTTAAAAAAATATATTTCAAATTCTGAATTTTCTTACATATCTGACTTATTAAAAACTAGTGATTTAAAAAAAGATATACTTTTTTTTGAAATAAATTCTAAAAAAACAATATTTTTAATGTCTATTAAAAAAGATTTAAAAATTTCTGATATAGAAAGTTTAGGTGCTAAATTTCATGGTTACATAAATTATGATAAGAAAAGTGATTATTTAGTTAATTCAGATACTGTAAATAGTAAAATAGAAAATTTTGTAGGACATTTTCTGCATGGATTAAAATTAAAATCTTACGAATTTAATATTTACAAATCAAAAAAAGATAAAAGAATTATTTTTGTAAATGTTATTGGAAATAAAAATAAAATATCTACTAAAACTCAGTTAAGATTTAGAGCGTTAGAAGAAGGAACTTTTTTTACAAGAGATCTTGTTTCAGAACCAGGAAATATTTTGCATCCTGATGAATATGCAAAAAGAATAAATTCACTAAAGAAGTTTGGTTTGAAGATAAATATTTATGATGAAAAAAAATTAAAAAAACTTGGAATGAATTCTTTACTTGGCGTAGGTCAAGGAAGTATTAGAGGTTCATATCTTGTAACGATGGAGTGGAATGGAGCAAAAAATAATTCTAAACCTTTAGGATTTGTTGGTAAAGGAGTTTGTTTTGATACAGGAGGTATTTCACTTAAACCCGCAAAGTTCATGGAAGACATGACTTATGATATGGCTGGTTCTGCTGTAGTTGTTGGTTTAATGAAAAATCTTGCGTTAAGAAAAGCAAAAATTAATGCAGTTGGTGTTGTAGGGCTTGTTGAAAATATGCCAGGTGGCAACGCCCAAAGACCAGGCGATATTGTAAAATCATATAGCGGTAAAACAATAGAAATATTAAATACTGATGCAGAAGGCAGACTTGTTTTGGCTGACGCTTTAACATTTACTGAAAAAAAATTTAAACCCAAGTTTATGGTTGATTTAGCAACTTTGACTGGTGCAATTATAGTCTCTTTGGGGTCTGAGTATGCAGGACTATTTTCAAACAATGATAAATTGTCTACACAACTATTGAATGCAGGTGAAAAAGTAGATGAAAAATTATGGAGAATGCCTTTACATAAAAATTTCGATAAACTTATAAATTCAAAAATTGCAGATATGCAAAATATAAATTATGTAGGTGGTGCAGGATCAACAACTGCTGCACAATTTTTACAAAGATTTATTATAAACAAAACGCCTTGGGCACATTTGGATATTGCTGGTATGGCTTTCTCAAAATATGGAGGAGCTTTAAACTCAGGCGGTGCAACTGGTTATGGAGTAAGATTATTAAATAAATTAATAGAGGATAATTATGAGTAATACTGAACAAACATTATCAATTATTAAACCAGATGCAGTCGAAAGAAATTTAGATAATGAAATTAAGGAAATGTTCAAAAATGATGGTTTTACAATATTAAAAGAAAAAAAAATTCAAATTGAAAAATCTGAAGCTGAAAAGTTTTATAAAGTCCATGAAACAAAGCCTTTTTACAACGATCTTTGCTCATATCTTTCATCTGGCCCAATCGTTGTTATGGTCTTAGAGAAAGAAAATGCAATTCTTGCAAATAGGGAATTAATGGGAGCAACGAACCCTAATGATGCTAAAGAAGGCACAATTAGAAAAAAATATGGAATTTCTATTGATAAAAATTCAGTTCATGGATCTGATAGTGTTGAAAATGCTAAAATTGAAATAGATTTTTTTTTTAAAGACTAAAAATTTTTAAAATAGCTTTTGGATATAATTTGTGTTCTTCAACTAAAATTTTTTTAGCAAGTGTTTTAGGTGTCTCATTTTTATTTAATCTGACTTTTTTTTGAAGAATAATTTTTCCAGAGTCTAATTTAGAGTTCACAAAATGAACAGTACAACCAGAGAATTTCTCTTTATTTTTAATTGCTCTATAATGAGTATTTAAACCTTTGAACTTTGGGAGAAGAGAAGGGTGAATATTTAATATTTTTCCATTAAAATTTTTAATAAAATTTTTTGATAAAATTTTCATAAAACCAGCTAGACATATAAAATTTATTTTATTTTTTTTTAATTCTAAAAGTATTTTTTTTTCAGCTAAATTTATATTCTTAAAATTAATTATTTTTTTTTTAATATTAAAAATTTTTCCAAAAATTAAACCTTTTGCTTTAGAATTATTGGAAATAATTAGATCTATAGATATTGGTGATTTTTTAAGATTAGAAAATTTTATAAGATTTTTTAAGTTACTTCCTGTTCCTGAAATAAAAACTGCAGTTTTTATCTTTTTAGATCCAGCTAATATTTCCATTTAACTTAATTTTATTTTTACCTTTGGTTATATTGCCTATTACATAAGGCTTATAATGTTTAGAAAAATATTTTTTAATTTTATTAAAATTTTTGGGACTTATTATTAAACAAAAACCTACACCACAATTAAATGTTTTAAGCATTTCTTTATCAGTTATTCCATTTTTTTTTAGCCATTTAAAAATTTTAGAAGTTTTAATTTTACTTAAATTTATTTCTGCAATCAAATTATTTGGAATAATTCTTTTTACATTATCAGCTAAACCACCACCTGTTATGTTAGCACATCCATTAATTAAATTATTTTCAATCAAATTAAGCACTTCCCTAACATAAATCCTGGTTGGCTTTAGTAGTTCAGTTTTTAAAAATTTATTTTTTTTAATATTAATTTTTTTTTGATTAATAAGGTATCTTACTAAAGAGTAACCATTTGAATGAAGTCCATTTGATGGGACAGCTAATATTAAATCATTTTCTTTAATTTTATTTTTATCTAAAATCTTATTTTTGCTAACCACTCCGACTGCGAAACCTGCAATATCTAATTTACCTTTTTCGTAAGTACCTGGCATTTCAGCAGTTTCACCACCGACCAACTCACATCCAGATAGCTTACATCCTTTTATGATTCCTTTAATAATAGATTTAAGTTTGATTAAATCAATTTTGTTAATAGATATATAGTCTAAAAAAATAAGAGGTCTTGCGCCCTGAACAATTAAATCGTTTACGCTCATTGCAACCAAATCAATTCCAATTTTATCATATCTATTAAGAATATTTGCAATTTCAATTTTGGTACCTACACCATCAGTACATGCAACAATTTTTGGTTGTTTTATATTTATAGGTATATCTGATATCGAACCAAAACCACCAATATTTGAAAACTTTTTTTTGCCTTTTTTTTTTGATGAGATGGATGAAATGAAATTAACAAAACTATCAGCAGCAGCAATATTAACTCCACTTTTTTTATAGGTAAATATTTTTTTATTCATTAGTATGTTTTATGAAATTTAATTTTAATTTTAAGAAACTATATATTTATTTTTTATTTCTAGCTTTATTAAATATTTTTTTTTCCACAGATTTTGTTCGTGCTAAGACATTCTCTATCAATGATATAGAAATATCTACTCCATTTGAGATTAATTTTAATAAAAACAATATAATCGATGAAGGGTTTATTTTAGCTTTTGATGAATTAATTCTATCTATTGTTCAAACCAAAGATCAAAAAAAACTTCAAAAAACTTCGCCAAGAATTATTAAAGGAATGATTGAAACTTTCTCTATTAATGAAGAAAAATTTATTGATGAAATATATTATTTAAATTTGAATGTATCTTTTAATAAAAAGAAAATATTTGCTCTATTAGAAAAAAAAAATATATTTCCATCTTTACCTGTAAAAAAAGATATTTTTTTTATTCCAATAATTATTGATGAAAACAAAGATGAGATTTTAATGTTTTCAGAAAATTATTTATTTAATAATTGGAATTTAGATAAAAAAAAATATCATTTACTTAATTATATTTTACCAACAGAAGATCTTGAAGATTTTAATTTAGTAAAAAGTAAATTAAAAAATTTAGAAAATTATGACTTTCAGCAAATAATTAATAAGTATAATTTAAAAGACTATATAGTTATGATTGTTTATAAAAATAATGATGAAATAAGAGTTATTAATAAAATAAATTTTAATAAGACCATGGATTTAAAAAATCTAAAATTTAAAAGTTTAAACTTTAATAGTGACAAGGATATCAAAGAATTTATTGAAAATTTTAAAACTTTATATGAAAATTATTGGAAAATTAAAAATGAAATTAATACTTCTGTTAAATTACCCTTAATAGTTTCAGTCGAAAATAAGGAAAATTCAAAAATTTCTGAATTTGAAAAACAATTAACAAATATAGATTTAATATATGATTTTTATATTTTAAAATTTAATAACAAGAATAATGTTTATAAAATTATATTTAATGGTTCTCCAGATAAATTTTTAAAAATCATGAATAAAAATAATTATGAATTTGATATTCAAAACCAGATATGGGTATTAAGATGAGAAATTTAAATCAGTTAATTCTTAAGTTTGATTATGAGAAAAATTTTAAAGATCAAGATTTCTATCTTTCTAAAAGCAATGAATATTCATTTAAACTATTAAATAGTTGGCCAAAATGGCAAAAAAATTTTATAAATTTAATTGGAGAAAAATTCTCAGGAAAAACACATCTGGTAAATATATTTATTGAAAAATTTAAAGGTATAAAAATAAATGCAAGTGAAATAACTAATCAATCTTTAAAAAAAATAAAGTTCTTTGAGAACGTTGTTGTTGAAGATCTTGATAGACAAGTAGATGAAAATTTGTTTTTCACACTATTAAATATTATTGATCAGGACAATAAATATTTAATTGTTACAACAAAAATTCCTATTGTTGATATTTCTTTTAAATTAGATGATTTAAATTCTAGATCTAAAAATTTTCTTTTATCTAATATCAAGAAACCCGAAGATGATTTAATGTTTGCATTAATTTTAAAAAACCTTTCAGATAGACAAATTTCTATAAATAAAAAGTTGATAGACTTTATTATCAAAAGAATTGATAGATCTTATGGTAAAATTTTTGATTTTATATATAAAATTGACGAAATTAGTTTAAAAAGAAAAAAACCAATCGATTTTAAAATTATAAAAGAAGCTTTAGGAGAATAATTGAATAAGTATAGAACTCATAACTGCAGTGAACTAAGAAAAAAAGATATTGGTAATACAATTTCTCTTTCTGGCTGGATAAATAAGAAACGAGATCATGGTAATTTGTTATTTATTGATCTTCGAGATAATTATGGAATTACACAGTGTATTATAGATAAGGGAAATAAAAACTTTTTAGATTTAGAAAAAACTCAACTAGAAACTGTCATAAAGATAGAGGGAAAAGTTGTTAATCGTTCAAATGAAACTATCAATAAAGATATCAAAACAGGAGAGATAGAAGTTGCAATTGATAAATTTGAAATTTTAGGTACATGCAAAGAATTACCAATGCCTGTTTTTAGTGATCAAGAGTATGCTGAAGAAATCAGATTAAAATATAGATTTTTAGATTTAAGAAGAAAAAAAATCCATGAAAATATAATTTTGAGATCTAAAGTAATTTCTTTTATCAGAGATGAAATGATTAAATTTGGTTTTTTGGAATTTCAAACACCTATATTGACCTCATCTAGTCCTGAGGGAGCAAGAGATTTTCTTGTGCCAAGTAGATTAAATCCAGGAAAATTTTATGCTTTACCTCAAGCACCACAACAATTTAAACAATTAATTATGGTTTCAGGATTTGATAAGTATTTTCAAATTGCACCTTGCTTTAGAGATGAAGATGCAAGAGCTGATAGAAGCCCAGGAGAATTTTATCAATTAGATTTAGAAATGTCTTTTGTTGAACAGGAGGATATTTTTAACGTTGTTGAAAAACTATTAGTTAATACTTTTAAAAAGTTTTCAAATAAAAAATTAATGTATAACAAATTTCCAAAAATTTCTTATTTAGATGCAATGTTAATGTATGGCACTGACAAACCAGACTTAAGAAATCCTTTAATTATAAATGATATTACAGAAATTTTTACACGTGATGATGTATCGTTTGAAATTTTTAAAAAATTAGTGAAATCAGGTTCTAAAGTTAGATGTATATCAACTAAAAATACAAAAGATAAACCCAGAAGTTTTTTTGATGGTATTGATAAGTGGGCAAAAGATGAAGGATATTCAGGTTTGGCGTATTTTACAATTGAAAAAGATGGTGAACTTTCAGCAAAAGGCCCTATAGGAAAATTTTTTTCTAAGGAAGCTATAATGGAAATAATGAAAAAAACAAATTCAGAAGTAGGTGATAGCATCTTTCTTGCATGTGGGAAACAAAAAGAATTAGAAAAAATTACATCTCAAGCTAGAGATAAGATCGCTAATGAGTTGGAATTAATAGATGATAATATTTTTGCTTTTTGTTGGATTGTAGATTACCCAATGTTTGAAAGGGATGAAATAACAAACAATATTAAATTTAGTCACAATCCTTTTTCTATGCCACAAGGTGACTTGAGTAATAAAAATTTAGAAAATCCTTTAGATATACTAGCTTATCAATATGATATTGTTTGTAACGGAATAGAACTTTCATCTGGTGCAATAAGAAATCACAAACCAGAGCTTATGTATAAATTATTTTCAATAGCTGGATATAATAAAAATCAAGTTGATGAAAAATTTACCGGGATGATTAATGCTTTAAGTTATGGTGCGCCACCTCATGGAGGAATTGCACCAGGTATAGATAGAATAGTCATGTTACTGGCTAATGAAAAAAATATTAGAGAAGTTACTATGTTTCCAATGAATCAAAATGCACAAGATTTAATGATGAATGCACCATCTGATGTTGATGAACAACAATTAAAAGAACTTAATCTTGCTTTAAAAATAAAAAAGTAAAAGTTATTTTTTTCCTTTTAAGTTAATTTTAACATCTGAAAGATCGACAAGGTTTTTTTTATAGTTATTTCTAACAAAACCCTTACTAGTTATATCTTTAACAATTTTTAATAATTGATTTTGATCTTCAGAATTATCTTCATCTAAAGTATTTATCTCATTAGCTCCGATTGATGGTGTGTGAGCCAGATCCTCTCTATTTTGGTAAGAGATAGCAAGTTCTCTGAAAATATAATCTAATATTGAGCTTGCACTTAATATTCTATCGTTTCCTACAACATTTCCAGAAGGTTCAAATTTTGTACCAACAAATGCGCTGATAAACTCATCTAGAGGAACACCATATTGAAGACCAAGAGATACGGCTATAGCAAAATTGTTCATTAAAGCTTTTACTAACTCACCTTCTTTGCTTGTATCAATAAAAATTTCACCAATTTTACCATCTTCGTATTCTCCAGTATGTAGATAAACTTTATGGTCCCCAATAGTTGCTTTTTGGATATAGCCTTTTCTTCTATCAGGCATTCCAAATCTTTTGCTACTTCTTTCAGAGGTTTTATTTAATTTAGTAATAATATTTTCTTTATTTTCGACTATATTTTCGTTTTTATTACTTATAATTTCGATTTTTTTATCTTTTACACCATTTTTTTCATTAGGATTAAGGCTTTTTGTTTTTCTATTATCTAATTTAACATCAAGAACTTCATATTTACCATCATCTCTTTTTTCTAAATCTTTCAATTTTCTTTCACTAATATCATCTAGGTAATGATTAACTTTAAAAGTACAGGTGTAATAAGTTTCAACTAAATATTTTGCCATTTAACCTCAATAATTTTAATTTTAATTTGAATATTGAATCAATTTATTTATATACATATTCATATTTTAGTCTAATTTAAATTTTACAATTTTTAATTGAATAAATTATAAATTTTTATGTTGACACTTTTTAAAAAAATTTTCACTTGGTGGAATCAAGATACTTTTGGAACTAGATTAAAGACAATTTTTTTTGGTAAATTTATTGGTAAAGATGATTCAGGAAATATGTATTACGAAAGTAAAAATGGTAAAAGGTGGGTTATTTATTCAAATACTGTAGATGCATCAAAAATACCTGTAGAGTGGTATTCTTGGATACATTATATGCCTAACAAAATTCAAACAAACCATAATCTTGATAAATATGACTGGCAAAAACCACATCAATCTAATTTGACTGGTACTGAAGATGCCTATTATCCAAATAAAAATAAAAATGGAAACAAAAAAAAATATTCAAGTTGGAAAGAATAAATATATATTATTTTTTTTTACTTTCTTAGTTTATTTTTCTTTTATCAATTTCTCAAATACTCAAAATAAACTAGAAGGATCTTATACTGATATAAAGATTTTAGATAAAATAAGTTCTAAGAATACTTTACTTGAATTAAAAAATGGAGAATTGATTACATATAACGATCTATCAATTAAAAGTTTAAAGTGTAAAAACTCAGAGTTTGATGATGATCCTGAAATTACAGCATATATTCAAGTAAAAGATTTAACTAATAAAAATAATGATGAAGTGTATATATTTAATGGATGGATGTTTTCATCAAGCCCATCAATAGTACCTTTTGATCATCCTGTTTATGATATTTGGTTAATTAGTTGTTATTAAACTATAGTATCTTTATCAAGCCAGCTTACATTGAAGTCAGAATTTATAAATTTTTTATGATTTAATAGTTTTTTATGAAGCGGGATAGTTGTTGTGATTCCTTCAATTACAAACTCATCTAAAGATCTATTCATTCTTTGAATAGCTTCAGTTCTATTTCTACCGTGACAAATCAATTTACAAACCATACTGTCATAGTATGGAGTTACTTTATAACCTTGAAATATCGAACCATCTACTCTTGTTCTAAAGCCTGATGGCTGATGACACATTTGAATTATACCAGGTGAAGGTTGAAAGTTTTTGCTTGCATCTTCTGCGTTAATTCTACATTCAATTGCGTGGCCTCTTGGCATTATATCACTTTGTTTTAATGCTGTATTTCCTGTAAAAGCAATCCAAATTTGTTCTTTAATAATATCTATTCCAGTAACCATTTCTGTAACTGGGTGTTCTACTTGAACTCTTGTATTCATCTCTAAAAAATAAAATTTTTCATCTTCATAAATAAATTCAACTGTTCCAGCTCCCATATAATCGATTTTGGACACCATATTGACTGTTTTTTCAAAAAGTTCTTTTCTAATTTCATCATTTAAAACTGGACTAGGAGTTTCCTCTATTAATTTTTGATGTCTTCTTTGGACTGAACAATCTCTTTCATGCAGATGAATAACTCTATTTTTTCCTGCTAAAATTTGAACTTCAATATGTCTAGGATTTTGAAAAAATTTTTCTATATATACCTCATCATTACTAAAGTATTTTTGTGCTTCCAGTTTTGCTGTAGAAAATAAAGTTTCAAATTCTTCTTCTTTATAAACAATTTTCATACCTTTGCCACCACCACCGCCTGATGCTTTAATTAAAACTGGAAAACCGATTTTTTTACATAATTCTTTTGCTTGTTTTATATCTTTAATTCCACCTTCAGAGCCTTCTATTACTGGTAATCCATTTTCTTTAGCTATTTTTTTTGCTTGAATTTTATCTCCCATCATTTCGATTGATTTTGAAGATGCTCCAATAAATTTTATTTTATTTTCTTCAAGTATTCTTGCAAAATTAGCATTTTCAGACAAAAAACCATATCCGGGATGCACAGCTTCAGCATTTGTAAGTTCTATCGCTGACATTAAAGCAGGAATATTTAAGTAACTATTTGCAGGTTGATGGGATCCTATACATACACTCTCATCTGCCATTCTAACATGCATGCTTTCTCTATCAACATCAGAGTGAACGGCAACTGTTTCAATTCCCCATTCCTTACAGGCTCTAATAATTCTAACTGCAATTTCTCCACGGTTTGCAATTAAAATTTTTTTAAACATTATTTATTCAAGAATAATAATAGTTTGACCAAACTCGACAGGTTGACCATCTTCTACACACACTTCTTTTACAACACCATCAGATGTTGAAGGCACATGATTCATTGTTTTCATTGCTTCAACGATCATTATAGTATCACCTTTTTTAATTTTTTTTCCAATTTCAACAAATTTTTTCGCTCCTGGTTCTGGAGCGTGATATGCAGTTCCGATAATTGGAGATGTAATTTCTATTCCTGTTTTGACATTGGTTTTACTTGTAAGATTTTCTTTTTGAGAATTTAAATTTGGTGTCTCTAAAGCCGACTGATTATTAATTGACAAATTATTTTTTGATACTTTAATTTTTTTATCTTTCTCAGTAATTTCTATTTCTGTTAGATTAAATTCATCTAAATATTCAGTTAGTTCTTTAATAATACTTTTATCAATTTTCATTTTTTAAGATCTTTTGGATGGAAATTATGGCCAAAATATAACCTTCTGTTCCTAAACCAAAAATTCCTCCAGTAGCTATATCGCTTATAAGAGATTTATGTCTAAATTTCTCTCTTTTATAGATATTTGAAATATGTAATTCAATTATAGGTTTTTTAAATAAATCTAGAGCATCTCTTATTGCAACCGATGTATGAGTGAATCCAGCAGCATTAATTATCATTCCATCGTAATTTTTTCTGGCATCTTGTATTAAATTAACCAACTCTCCTTCAATATTTGATTGAGAAAATTCTAAATTAATTCCGATCTCTTTAGCTTTTTTTAAACAATTATCCTTTAAATCTTTAAAATTCATAGAACCATATTGTGATTGTTCTCTTTCTCCTAATAGATTAAGATTTGGACCATTAATAATAATAATTTTATTATTCATTCAGCATTTATATACGATGAAAAAAATAAAAAAAATAAAAATTAGGGTGAATGGTAAAGTTAAATCTATATCTAAAGATTATAAAATGTCAGATTTGGTTAAAAATCTCAAAATACCAATAAAAAAAGTAGCAATTGAACTTAATCAAGAAATAATAGATAAAAAAAAAATTAATAAAATTTATGTTAAAAATAATGATAAAATTGAAATAGTTCATTTTATTGGAGGTGGCTAATTTGAAAAAAGATAATTTTATAATTGCAAAAAAAAAATTTAGCTCAAGGTTAATAGTTGGAACAGGCAAATATAAAAGTATGTCGGAATGTGCAAAGGCAATAAAATTATCAGGAGCTGAAATTGTAACTGTAGCTGTTAGAAGGGTAAATATTATAGATAAAAAAAAACCTCTTTTAATGGATTATATTGATCCAAAAAAAATTACATATTTACCAAATACGGCAGGATGTTTTAATTCAAAAGAAGCTTTAAGGACACTTAGACTGGCTAGAGAAATAGGTGGTTGGAAATTAGTAAAATTAGAAGTGTTAGGTGATAAAAAAAATTTATTTCCAGATATGATTGAAACATTAAAATCTACAGAAGTTCTTGCTAAAGAAGGGTTTAAGGTAATGGTTTATTGCAATGATGATCCATTAATGGCAAAACGATTAGAAAATTCTGGAGCTGATGCAATAATGCCTTTAGCAGCTCCAATTGGCTCAGGTTTAGGTATTCAAAATAAAATTAATATTCAAATTATAAGAAAACAAACTAAACTTCCTTTAATAATTGATGCAGGATTGGGACAAGCTTCAGATGCGGTAATTGCAATGGAATTAGGATGTGATGGTGTATTGGTTAATACAGCAATAGCAAAAGCAAAAAAACCTTATGAAATGGCACTTGCATTTAAGAATGCAGTTATATCAGGAAGGCAGTCTTTCAAATCTGGCAGAATAAACAAAACTTTAATGGGCTTACC
Organism: uncultured Pelagibacteraceae bacterium; assembly: GCA_902579105.1. Classification (GTDB taxonomy): domain Bacteria; phylum Pseudomonadota; class Alphaproteobacteria; order Pelagibacterales; family Pelagibacteraceae; genus Pelagibacter. Next base: position 91,366 of record CACHFM010000002.1, read on the forward strand.
GTCTTCTCCCACCAAAGGTATTATTTAGTTTTTTTATAAAATTTTTTTTTAAAAGGTTTTTTTAGAACTTTTTTATTAACAATTTTATTTTCTGTTTTTTGTTGCTCTAAATTTTTTAATTTTTTAAAATGTTCAACTAATTCGATTGTTTTTTTAGATTTGTTTTGAATATTAATTATGTATTCAGGTATTATAAGTGTAGAGTCACTAATAATATCTATTTTCATTTTATTTTTTTTTTCAAAATAATTTAAATCATCTATAAAATTTTCTTTTAAAAAATCAGAAATTTTTTCACAAACTCTCAATTCTACAATTTTAGCCTTGTTGATAACTGCTTTTAATTCTACAGTTTTCAGCAATTTTTGTGCAAATGATTCATGAGAAAGAGCCACTTCCCATTTAACTGCACTTTCTCTTAGACGTTGTCTTGACATTTCTAAAAGACCAAAATTACTTATTCTTCCAATTTGAATACGTGCTCTATCTTTTCTGCATTTTTCCTTAATTTTTTTCTCAACCAATCTTCTATTCGAGTAGCTTAGCATATCAATAAAATCTATTATAATTAAACCTGATAAATCTCTGATTTTAATTTGTCTTGCAATTTCTTCAGCTGCTTCAATATTAGTATCTAATGCCGTGCTTTCAACATTCTTACCCTTTATTGAACTCCCAGAGTTTATATCAATAGAGACCAAAGCCTCTGTTGGATTAATTACTAAATAACCTCCAGATTTAAGTTTTATTTCAGAGTCAAATATTTGATTTAGTTTTTGTTCAATATTTTTTTCTATAAATAATGGAACTTTACCTCTATATTTTTTTATTTTTTTTACATTTGAAGGCATTATCATTTTCATAAATTTTTGAGCTTTTTTATAACCTTCGTTACCTTCAATAATTATATTTTTTGTATTATCATCAAACATATCTCTTAAAGTTCTTTTAATAATTTCACTTTCTTGATGAATTAAAGATGGAGCTATTGAGTTAATAGCTGTAGTTTTAATTTGATCCCATGTATTAATAAGTGTTTCTAAATCGCTATTAATTTCATTTTTTGTCTTATTGCTACCGGCAGTTCTTACAATTAATCCCATTTCTTTTGGAATTTCAATTTCATTTAAAATAGTTCTAATTTTTTTTCTATCAGCAGGATTAAATATTTTTCTTGAAATACCTCCACCCTTAGGGGTATTAGGCATTAAAACAATATATTTTCCGGCTATTGAAATAAACGTGCTAAGAGCTGCACCTTTTTGGCCTCTCTCATCTTTTAGAACTTGGACAAGAATAACTTGATTTGGTTTTATAACTTCTTGTATTTTATATCTTTTAAATTTTAATTTAGTTCCTTTTTTTTTTTCTTTTTCTACATCAAAAATTTCTTTTTCGTTAGTCTCATCTGGCATTTCTTTTTCAATAGGATCATCAACTTCAAGTTTTCCTTTAGCAATACTTTCTTCATCTTTGGCTTCAACTTCTTTTGAAAGTTCTTCTCTTGCTCTTTCTTCCTCTTGTTTGATTTTATCTAAGTCAGCCTTTGGAATTTGATAATAGTCTGACTGAATGTCATTAAAAGATAGAAATCCATGTCTTTCTCTTCCAAAATCTACAAACGCAGCTTGAAGAGAGGGTTCTATTCTACTTACTTTACCAAGGTAAATATTATTTTTGATTAAGTTATTTTTTAAACCTTCGTATTCGTAATCTTCAATATTTTCTGCAGATTTAAGAACAACTCTAGTCTCATTTGGATGCGAAGCATCGATAAATAAATTTTTTTCCATAATAATTTGATTGATTGATTCATTTTTTAAATGTTAATAAAATTTTGTTTAATATCCTGCCTTATCTTTAACAAATTCCAAGATATAATGGAAATAAAATGAATAAGTATTTTAAAAATTTATTGATTATTTTAGCTAGTTTTCTTTTATTATTAAGCATTTTAATTTTTGCTATATTATGGACTTATTCTAACAAGATTCCCGATTATAAATTTCTAAAAAATTATAAACCGCCCGTTTCTAGTAAGGTTTATTCAGGTAATGGAGAATTAGTTGCTGATTTTTCTAAAGAAAAGAGAATATTTGTTCCATATAATTCAATACCAAAAAACGTAATTTATTCATTTTTATCAGCCGAAGATAAAAATTTTTTTTCACACCCAGGTGTTGATGCAAAAGGAGTATTAAGAGCATTTATAAATAACGTTTCTAATATTATTTTATCAAAGAGACTTGAAGGAGCATCAACAATTACTCAACAAGTAGCTAAAAATTTTTTATTAACTAATGAAGTAAGTTTAAATAGAAAAATTAAGGAAGCAATACTGGCATTTAGAATAGAAAGATCCTTATCAAAAGAAAGAATTTTAGAATTGTATTTAAACCAAATTTACTTAGGCAGTGGTGCATATGGTGTAGCCGCAGCTAGTCTAGAATATTTTGATAAATCAATTAGAGATCTGAATTTTGCTGAGTCTGCATTATTAGCAGCACTACCAAAAGCACCAAGTAGATATAATCCTTATAGAGACATTGAATTAGCTAAATTTAGAAGAAATTTAGTTTTAAAAAATTTACTTGATAATAAGTATATTAATAATCGATTATATCAAAAACTTCAAAATGAAAAAATAAGTTTAAATAAAAAGAAAAAAGTTTTTTTAGAAGATACACAATATTATATTGAAGATGTTAGAAAAAGTGTAATTGAAACTTTTACATATGATAAAGTTTACAAACAGGGTTTTAATATTAATACACCTATTAATTTAAAATTACAAAAAATTGCAACTGAGTCACTTAGGGATGGTCTGATTTTGTATGATCAAAGGAAAGGTTGGCGAGGTGCTTTGACTAATAAAAAATATACAAAAGATTGGAGCACCAATTTAAATCAATTTAAATTAGAGAAATCTATTAATTGGAAATTGGCAATTGTAAAAAAAATAAATAAATTTTCAACTGAAATTGAAACAGAAGATAAATTAAATGGAAAAATTCAATTTAAAGATATTTCTTGGACTAAGAAAGAATTTAGAAAATTATTTAAACTCGGCGATATAATTTATGTAAAAAAAATTAATGATAATAATTATAGTTTAAAGCAATTACCTAAGGTAAATGGTGGTATGGTTGTAATGGATCCATATACAGGAAGAGTTTTAGCTTTATCTGGAGGTTTTAGTTTTAAAAAAAGTGAATTTAATAGAGCAACACAAGCCTTGAGACAGCCAGGTTCAGCTTTTAAACCATTTGTTTATGCATTAGCTTTGGAAAATAATTATACTCCTACTTCTTTAATTTTGGATGCTCCATTAGTTTTAGATCAAGGTGAAGATTTGAAGATGTGGAAACCTGAAAATTATGGAAAAAAATTTTATGGTCTTTCCACACTTAGAATTGGCTTGGAGAAATCTAGAAATTTAATGACCGTTAGAATAGCTAAAGATCTGGGCTTAAACAAAATTATCAATTTTTCTAAAACTTTAGGAATTTATGATAATCCTGAAGAACTTTTATCAATTTCATTAGGTTCAGCTGAAACAACCTTATTAAAACTTACATCAGCATATTCTGTTTTTGTAAATGGAGGTAAGCTAGTTAAACCTATCTTAATAGATAGAATACAAGATAGTGAAGGAAAGACTATTTTTAATAATGAAAAAAGAAAATGTATAAATTGTGAAAAAATTTCATATTTAGGAAAAGATTATCCAAGTATACAAGATAATTATAAGCAAATATTTTCGCCACAAACATCATATCAAATGACTTCAATTTTAGAAGGGGTTGTTCAAAGAGGAACTGGAAAAAAATTAAGAGATTTAAATTTAAATATAGCTGGCAAAACTGGAACTACGAATAAGAATACCGATACTTGGTTTGTAGGTTTTACATCAAATTTTTTAGTTGGTGTTTATGTTGGATTAGATAATCCAACACCCTTAGGAAGATACGAAACAGGATCTAAAACTGCATTACCAATTTTTAAAGATTTTATAAAGAAAACAGTAAAAAAATCAGAAGCAAGACCATTTAAAGCAGCCAAAGGAACTATCATGATGGTAGTAGATCCAGTTACTGGAGAAAAAGCAAAATTTTCATCTAAAAATACAATTATTGAGATTTATAAAGAGCAAAATGTAATTAATGGAAAAGTTTTAAATTTAAATAGTAATAGATTAGATGCTAATAATATATTAAAGTTTTATTAATGGAAGATAAATATCAAAATTACAAAAAAGAAATAGAAAAAATTAATCAAAGAGTTAAGGAGTATCTTTGAAAAAAATGATATCTATTCAAAATTAAAATTAATTAATAAAAAAATGTTAGATGCCAATTTCTGGCATGATAAAAATAATTCCAAAAATATAGTTAAGGAAAAAAAATTATATGAGGATTTGATTAATTCATACAATGACTCAATTAATAAATTAAAAGATTTGAATGATTTAAATGAATTAGCTTCTGAAGAAAATAACCAAGTAGTTCATAAAGAAATATTAGAAAACATAACAGACTTAAGAAAAATTGTAAAAAAAAATGAAATCAAATGTTTTTTGTCTAACGAGGCAGATTCTCTTGACTGTTATGTAGAAATTCACGCAGGTGCTGGTGGAACTGAAAGCCAGGATTGGGCAGATATGTTAAGAAGAATGTACTTAAAATGGTCTTATCAAAAAAATTTTAAATCAAATTTAATTAGCGAACATAAAGGCGATGAAGCAGGAATAAAATCATCTACAATAAAGATTGAAGGTGCTTACGTATTTGGATGGTTAAAAAAGGAGACTGGAATTCATAGATTGGTGCGAATATCTCCATTTGACTCAGGTGCAAGAAGACATACAAGTTTTGCAAGTATTTGGGTATATCCAGTAGTAGATGAAAATATAAATATTGAAATAATTGAAAAAGACTTAAGAATAGACACATATCGTTCTAGCGGTGCAGGCGGTCAGCATGTTAATACAACTGATAGCGCAGTAAGAATAACACATATTCCGTCTAAAATTGTAGTGCAGTGTCAAAACGAAAGATCACAACATAAAAATAAAGAAACATGTATGAATATGTTAAAAGCAAGATTGTATGATTATGAAATTAAAAAGAAAGAAAAGGAAGGCCAAAATATGGAAAACTCTAAATCAGAAATTGGTTGGGGTCATCAAATAAGATCTTATGTGCTACAACCTTATAGACTTGTAAAGGATAATAGAACTAATTTTGAAAGCACTAGCCCCGATAAAGTTCTGGATGGTGAACTTGATGATTTTTTAGAGCAATCTCTATATCAAAATAAATGAAAAAAAATATTTTAAAATATCTTTTAATTACTTTTGGAGTTTTATTGATTATAATATCTTATTTAACCTTAGTTGGTTTAGAAACTGAAAAATTTAATAATCAAATTAAAAGTAAGGTTTTAGAAACAAATAGCAATTTAGATCTAGAACTAAAAAAAATAAAATTAACTTTAGATCCATTAAATTTTAAAATTAATGCCAAAACAATCGGTGCAAAAATAATTTATCAGAAAAAACAATTAGAATTGGAATATATAAAAACTAAAATTTCATTAAATTCATTAATTAAAAATAAATTTGTTTCATCAAATTTAGAATTATCAACTAGATCTATATTATTAAAAGATTTAGTAACTTTTTTTAGAGCAATAAGTAATAGATCAGAATTATTTATTTTAGAACAAATTATCAAAAAAGGACATGTAATAGTTAATGCAAAAATAAATATTGATGAAAAAGGTAATATAAAAAAAGATTTTGAAATAAACGGACTATTAAAAGACGGAAAATTAAATTTATTAAGTAACTATAATTTTGATAAAATAAATTTTAATTTAAACATAAAAAATAATACTTTTAATTTTAAAGATATAAATTTTACAACTAATAAAATAGATTTTTTCTCAAATAATTTAAAAATTACAAAAAATAAAAATGATTTATTTTTTGAAGGGAAAGTTCAGAATAAAGACACCTTTTTAAACAAAGAATTAATTGAATTAATAAAATTAAATTTAAACAATTTAAATTTAATTAACACTAAGTTTAGTTCAAAAAATAATTTTTCTTTTATTATTAATAATAAGTTTAAATTAAAAAATTTAATATTAAACTCAGAAATACTTATTAAAGAAAGTGAATATAAAAAGCCTATTTTATTAAATGAATATTTTCCAGAAGTTAACGATTTAATTTATTTAAAAGATCATGAAATTAAATTGTCATATAAAAAAGATAATTTTTCTGCAAAAGGAAATGGAAAGATTAAAATACAGGAAAAATTTGATGAAATTGATTATTTGATTACAAAAAAAGGAAAAGATTTTAATTTTGTTTCTAATATTTTCTTAAGTGAATTAAATATAAAAAATCAAATATTTATAAAAAAATTTTTCCCAAATATAAAAGGTACGATTGATTTAAATGATCATAAAATCAAAATAAAATTTAATAAAAATAATTTATCTTTTGACGGAAAAGGTAGAATTAAATTAGATAAAGAGTTTGATAAAATAAGTTATTATGTTTCAAAAAATGGAAATAATTTTGAATTTGATACTAATTTAAATTTAGATAAAACTTTATTAAAAATTGATAATTTAAATTTTAAAAAAGACAATAAATCAAAAGCACAAGTTTTTATTCTCGGTAATTATAAAATAAATAGTGAATTGACTTTTAATAAGGTCAGTATTTTATCTAAAGATAATAGAATCCTATTGAGAAATTTTTTGCTAGATAAAGAAAATGTGATTGTTAAATTTGATAAAATAGATTTAGATTATATTGATACTGAGCTTAAAAAAAATCAATTTATTATTCGAAGAATAAAAAATAATAATTACGAATTAAATGGATCAATATTTAATGCTAACAGTTTAATTTCAGAATTGCTGGAAGGTAATGATGATCAAGAATTAAAAATTTTTAAAAATAATTTAAATTTAACTTTAAATCTAAGTGAAACTTATATTGATGATGATAGTTTATTAAAAAATTTAAAAGGAGATATTCAAATAAAAGATAATAAAGTTTTTAATGCTAATATTTCAGCTTTTTTTTCAAATAACGAAAATTTAACTTTCACGATAAAGACTAATAATAATGAAAAAATTACTACTTTATTTTCTTCTAGAGCAAAACCATTAGTTCAAAGATACAAGTTTATTAAAGGTTTTAAAGATAGTGATGATGGATACTTAGATTTTTTTTCTTCTAAAAAGGAAGGTATTTCGAATTCTAAGTTGATTATAGATAATTTTAAAGTGAAAGAAATTCCTGCTTTAGCAAAGTTGTTGGCTCTTGCTTCTTTACAAGGAATAGCAGATTTATTAACTGGAGAAGGTATTAGATTTACAGATTTTGAAATGAAATTTGCAAATGAAAAAAAACTTATGAAAATAGAAGAATTATATGCAATCGGCCCAGCAATATCGGTGTTGATGAGTGGTTATATTCAGGAGGATGAACTTATTAGTTTAAGAGGCACTTTAGTTCCAGCAACAACTATTAATAGATCAATAGCTTCAATACCATTAATTGGAGATTTACTTATTGGAAAGAAAGTTGGAGAAGGAGTTTTTGGAGTGAGTTTTAAAATTAAAGGACCTCCAAAAGATTTAGAAACAACCGTAAATCCAATAAAGACTTTAACACCTAGGTTTATAACAAGAACATTAGAAAAGATTAAGAAAAATTAATCTACTTCAATTTTTATGTGCCTTTTTTTTCCGATAGAAAGTTTAAGGTAATTTTCATTAAATAATTTTTTAGTAATAGTTAATTTTTCATCAGTTATAATTTTGTCATTTATCTTAATTGCATTCCCTTTAATCAACCTTCTTATTTCGCTTTTAGAGTTTTCAAATTTAGATAATATTACAAGATCTATTATGTTCATTTTTATATCAATATCTTTTTCTTTAATTTTAATAGAGGGCAAAGTAGAACCAAGTGAATTTCCTGAAAATGCTTCTTTTGCTGCTTGTTCTGAATTTTGAGCTGCTTTTTTACCATGAAGCATAGAAGTAGCTTCGTTAGCTAATTTAATTTTAAGTTTATTTATATCATCATCTTTAATTTCATTTATTTCTTCAATATTTAAGTCAGTGAACATTTTTAAAAATTTAATTACATCATTGTCATCAATATTTCTCCAAAATTGCCAATAATTATATGCTGATAATAAATTTTTATCTAACCAAATAGCACCATTTTCTGTCTTGCCCATTTTTGCTCCTGAGGCTAATGTTATAAGAGGTGTGGTTAAACCAAAAGCTTGATTATTAGAATATCTTTTAATTAGCTCTGTTCCATTAACAATATTTCCCCATTGATCAGAACCGCCAATCTGTAAATCACAATTTTCCTTTTTATTTAATTCTAAAAAATCATAAGCTTGTAAAATCATATAGTTAAATTCCATATAGCTTAAAGATTGTTCTCTATCTAATCTAGTTTTTACACTTTCAAAAGTAAGCATTTTATTTATTGTAAAGTGTTTTCCAATATCTCTTAAAAAAGAAATATAATTCAATCCTTTAAGCCAAGAATAATTGTTTACAAATATAGGTTTGGTTTTTGGATCATTATTATCAAGATAATTTTTTAATATTTTTTCAATATTTTTTATATTTTTCTCTATTTCTTTTTCACTTAAAATTTTTCTTGTTTTATCTTTACCCGAAGGGTCGCCAATTCTGGTTGTTCCCCCTCCAATTAACACTATAGGTCTATGTCCATGCTTTTGCATTAATCTCAAACACATTATTTGAAGCAAACTACCAACATGAAGACTTTCGGCAGTACAATCAAAACCTATATATCCTTTGATTTTTTTTTTATCTAACAACTTAGATAATTCATTCTCACTTGTACATTGATAGAAATATCCTCTATCTTTAAATTCTTTTAAAAATTTATTCATATGTCTATAGTTCTACAATATACAATATTTGATAAAAAAAAATAAGAATGGGAAAGATATATACAGCATTAGGATTAATGAGCGGAACCTCAATGGATGGAGTGGATGCTTCAATAATAAATTCAGACGGTAATAGAGATTATTCAATAAAATTGAACAAATATTTTGAGTATGGAGACGAACTTCGACAAAAGCTAATAAATATTAGATCAAAAATTTTTATGATCGATCATCTAAAAGCTTATTTTAATGAAATCAAAGATTTGGAAAGAGAAATTACATTATTTCACGCAAATTCTGTAAATGAAATTCTTGATACATCTAAAATAGAAGTAGATTTATTAGGTTTTCATGGTCACACAATATTTCATGATAGTAAGAAAAAAATCACTAAACAGTTAGGAGATGGAAAATTACTATCTCAATTAACAAAAAAAATGGTTGTTTATGATTTTAGACAAAATGATTTAAAAAATGGAGGTCAAGGTGCACCATTAACACCTATTTTTCATAATGCTATGGCTAATAAGTTTTTAAAAAAAGAGCTAAGCGAGTCTTGTTCAGTAAATATTTTAAATATTGGAGGAATTTCAAATATTACACAAACTGTTAAATGGGATGAGTTAAGTATACCATATCAAACTATCAAAGCTTGTGATATTGCACCAGGAAATTGCTTAATTGATGAATGGGTAAGAAAAAATTCAAAAAATAAATATGATAATGACGGAGAACTTGCTTCAATTGGCAAGACTGACGATTTGATTTTAAATCAAGCCTTAGAAAATTTTAATATTGATTCACATTATGAAGAATCTTTGGATATTAATGACTTTGATATATCTTTTGCAAAAGGTCTTTCTCTAGAAAATGGAGCTTCTACTTTAACAGATTTTACAGCAACACAAATTACAAAAGCCTTAGTTTATTTTAGAGGTTCTTCAAAAAATACAATATGGTTAGTTTGTGGCGGTGGGAGAAAAAATAAATATTTGATGAAATCGATCGCTAGTCAAGTTGTGGAAGATTTAAATAAAATAGTTTTACTTCCTGTAGAAAAATATGGAATTGATGGAGATTTTGTGGAGTCACAAGCATTTGCTTATTTAGCTATCAGATCTTTTTTGAATTTACCTATTTCATTTCCAAATACAACAAGATGCAAAGGACCAACTACTGGTGGAACATTAGTAAAAAATTTTTAATACAGAGCTGTTTCTTTTTTAATATATTTATTTAAAGTTTTTTTTAGCACATCTTCCGTTTTCGAAAAAAAATGATTAGCTTCACTAATTTTTTGAAATTCAACTTTAATTCCTTTTTGTGAACTTAGTCTTTTGTCTAATTCAGAAATATGTTCTATTGGAACCAATTCATCTTTTTTTCCATAAATTATCAAACCTGATGTTGGACAAGGAGATAAAAAAGAAAAATCGTAAACATTTGGTTGAGGTGATATTGCAACAAATCTATTTATTTCTGGTCTTCTCATTAATAACTGCATAGCAATTAGGGATCCGAAAGAAAAACCAGATACCCAACACTGTGAATTATCAAAATTTTCACGTTCTAGCCAATCAAGAGAAGCAGCTGCATCGGCTAGTTCACCCTGACCATTATCAAATTCTCCATCACTTTTACCTACACCTCTAAAATTAACTCTACAAACAGAAAAATCGTTATCAACAAAGGTATGAAAAGTATCAACTACAACTTTATTATTCATTGTTCCACCATACTGAGGGTGAGGCTGTAGCACCAATGCAATTGGAGATGTGTTTTTTTTACTCTTATAATATTTAGCTTCAAGTCTGCCTGCAGGGCCAGGAATAAATATCTCTAAAATTTTATTATCCATATGCGCTATTGACTATTATTCTCAAAAAAAATGTACGTTTATCACATGTCAGCGACAATATGTTAGTTTTTTTTTAAACACTAAACTTGACCAATTTAGTCAAGTATGTATAAAAAGCCATATTTTAAGGGTAAAAATGAAACTTACATCAAAAGGAAGATATGCCGTAATGGCATTAATGGATTTAGCAAGGTTTGATAGCATCAACCCTGTATCATTAAGAGACATATCTTTGAGACAAGGCATATCATTAGATTATTTAGAACAAATTTTTTCTAAATTAAAGAAAAATGAAATAGTTAAAAGTATTAGAGGTACTCAAGGAGGTTATGTTCTTAATAAAAATCCAAACGAAATTAAGTTAACAAATATTTTTCATGCAGTAGATGAAAAAGTTAAAACTGTTCAGTGTAAAAAAGAATCAAAAAAAGGATGCAATGGTAAGTCTACAAAATGTATAACCCACAATCTTTGGGATGAACTTGAAAATCATATAAATAGTTTTTTTGATAAAAAAAGTTTAGAGGACTTAATAAAAAATCAAAAAGAAAATAGACTGTAAGATGGACAATAGAGAAAAAGAAATAGAAAATTTAAAAGATTACAAATATGGATTTTCAACTGATATTGAAAATATTCAAGCACCAAAAGGATTAAATGAAGATGTAATTAAATTTATTTCAAATATTAAAAAAGAACCGGAGTGGATGCTTAAGTTTAGATTAAAAGCGTTTGAGAGATTTAAATTATTAAAAGAACCTAATTGGCAGAAACCAAAATATCCAAAAATTGATTATCAAGATTTATATTACTACTCAGCCCCAAAAAGCATGAAAGACAAACCAAAGAGTTTAGATGAATTAGATCCAAAACTTTTGGAAACTTATAAAAAACTTGGTATTCCTCTTCAAGAGCAAGCTAGACTAAACGGAATTGCGGTAGATGCGGTATTTGATTCTGTTTCAGTTGCAACTACTTTTAAAGATGAACTTACTAAGAAAGGTATTATATTTTGTCCTATATCAGAAGCTATTCAAAAACACCCTGAACTTGTAAAAAAATATTTAGGAACTGTAATTCCAACTACTGATCATTTTTTTGCAACTCTAAATTCTGCAGTTTTCACAGATGGCTCTTTTGTTTATATCCCCGAAGGAGTTAGATGTCCTATGGAATTATCAACTTATTTTAGGATCAATGCATCTAATACTGGTCAATTTGAAAGAACTTTGATTATAGCTGATAAAGGAAGTTATGTTAGTTATTTAGAAGGCTGTACTGCTCCAATGAGAGATGAAAATCAATTACACGCAGCAAATGTTGAATTGATAGCTTTAGATGATGCTGAAATAAAATATTCAACAGTACAAAATTGGTATCCTGGCGACAAAGATGGAAATGGAGGAATTTATAACTTCGTAACAAAAAGAGGTTTATGTAAAGGTAAAAATTCAAAAATTTCTTGGACACAGGTAGAAACAGGATCTGCAATAACTTGGAAATACCCAAGCTGTATTCTTAAAGGAGACAATTCTATTGGAGAATTTTATTCAATTGCAATTACAAATAATCATCAAAAAGCAGATACTGGTACAAAAATGATCCATTTAGGGAAAAACACTAAGAGTAAAATAATATCAAAAGGAATTTCAGCAGGAAATTCAGACATGACTTATAGAGGCTTAGTTGACATTTCATCAAAAGCCAAAAACTCAAACAATTATACTCAATGTGACTCATTATTAATGGGCAATAAATGCGGAGCTCATACAGTGCCATACATTAAAAATAAAAATTCAGAGTCAAATATTGCACATGAAGCAACAACGTCCAAAATCAGTGAAGAACAATTACATTATTGTCAGCAAAGAGGTTTAAGTTCTGAAGAAGCAGTTGGATTAATTGTGAATGGGTTTTGTAAAGAGGTTTTGCAGCAACTTCCTATGGAATTTGCAGTGGAGGCACAAAAACTAGTAGGTATTAGTTTGGAAGGAAGTGTAGGGTAATGCTAAAAATAAATCAATTAAATGCAAAAATTGACAATAAAGAAATTTTAAAAGGATTTTCTCTAAATATAAATCCTGGAGAAGTGCATGCTATAATGGGTCCAAACGGATCTGGTAAAAGTACACTATCAAATATTTTATCAGGTAAAAAAGGATATGAAATATCAGGAGAAGTTCTTTTTGAAGAAAAAGATTTGTTTGAACTTGAAACAGAAGAAAGAGCTCATAAAGGTATTTTTTTAGCATTTCAATATCCATTAGAAATTCCAGGTGTTAATACAAATATATTTTTAAAAACATCTTTAAATGCAATTAGAAAAGCTAGAGGAGAAAAGGAACTTGATGCAATTGAATTTTTGAAATTAGTAAAAAAAAAATCAAAAGAATTAAAATTTGATGAAGAAAAATTAAACAGACAATTAAATGTTGGTTTTTCTGGTGGAGAAAAAAAGAAGAATGAAATTTTACAAATGTCATTGTTAGCTCCAAAATTATCAATTTTAGATGAAACAGACTCAGGTTTAGATATTGATGCTTTAAAGATAGTTGCAGAAGGAGTTAATACATTAAGAGATAAAAAAAATTCGTTTTTAATTATTACTCATTATCAAAGGTTACTTGATTATATAAAACCAGACTTTGTTCATGTTTTGATGAATGGAAAAATTGTTAAATCTGGAGGACCAGATCTAGCTATTGAATTAGAAAAAAAAGGATATGAAAATTTTAATTAGATGAAAGAACAATTACAAAAAGATTTTGAAAATATTATCAAAAATTTAAGCTTATCTCAAAAAGATATTGAAATAAAAAAATTTTGTTTAGATAATTTTATATACAAAGGTTTTCCAAATAGAAAAGAAGAAGATTGGAAATTTTCTGATCTTAATCAAATAATAAAAAAAAATATTGGAGAATTGAGTTTTTATAGTGATTATACATCTACTAACAAAGTTGATACTTCTGTATTTGTAGATGGGCTAGAGCATAATAAAATAGTCTTTATAAATGGTAGAATTGAAAAAATTGATTTTGATTATGAAAAAAAAGACCAAATAGAAATAATTGATCAGTCAGAAACTATTAATAAATTCAATAATCACAATTCTTTGTCTGATTTAAATAATGCCTTTACCAATAAATCATTTAAAATATTGGTTAAAAAGAGCTATCAATTAGCAAAACCTCTTATTATTTATCACACAACTAATTCTAAAATTTGGTCTAAAAATATAAATTTAAAATTAGATTTTGAACTAAATAAAGATAGTTCATTAAGAGTAATTGACTTATTTAATGATACTTCTGAAAAAAACTTTTTGAATATTTTTTACAATTTCGATTTAAAAGAAAACGCAGTTTTAAAAAATTATAAAGTAGATAAATTTGAAAATAAAAATATTAAGTATTCGTTTAATAATATTGAACAAAACAAAAATAGTATTTCAGAAACATTTATTTTGTCTTCAGGATCAAATTTTTTTAAAAATGAGATTAATTGTAATTTAAAAGGAGAATATTCATCAGCTTTTGTCAATGGTATTTGTTCTCTTAACAATGATAAACATCATGAAATTAGAACCATAATAAATCATTTAACGGAAAATACGAAAAGCTATCAACTAATAAAAAGTGTTTTAGAAGAAAGCTCTAAAGCAGTGTATCAAGGAAAAATATTTGTTAATTCTAAAGCACAAAAAACAGACGGATACCAACTTAGTAAGGCAATATTATTAAATAAAGATTCAGAGTTTAATGCAAAGCCAGAACTAGAAATTTATGCTGATGATGTTAAGTGTTCGCATGGTTCAGCGTCAGGTAGTTTAAATGAAGACTCTATATTTTATTTAATGTCTAGAGGGTTAAGTTATCATCAATCTAGAGAATTACTAATTAATGGTTTTTTACTTGATGTGGTAGAAAAAATAACTGACCCAGAAATAAAAAATTTAATTAAAAATATGATTGGAATTAAAGAATGAATATTGATCATATAAAAAAAGAATTTCCAATTTTTGATGAAAAAATTCAAAATAATGATCTGGTTTATCTAGATAGTGCAAATTCATCTCAAAAACCAAAAATTGTAGTAGATAGGATTAATGAATTTTATACAAAGCAATTTTCTAATGTTGGTAGAAGTGTTCATTATCTTGCTGTAGCTGCAACTAATTTGTATGAAAATACCAGAACTTCTATGCAAAGATATATTAATGCAAAAGATAAAAATGAAATTGTATTCACTAAAGGAGCAACTGAAGCTTTAAATTTGGTTGCAAATACATTAGGTCAAAATTACCTAAAAGAGGGAGATGAAGTGCTAATTACAGAACTTGAACATCATTCTAATTATGTTCCTTGGCATTTCTTAAGAAAATCAAAAAATATAAAAATCAATTTTGCTGAGATAAATGAAGTAGGTGAAGTAACTCTTGAAGAAATTGAAAAAAAAATAACACCTAAAACCAAAATAATATCAATTACTCATTTATCTAATGTAACAGGTGCTATTTTGCCAGTGAAAGAAATAACCGATATGGCACACTCAAAAGGAATAATCGTAGTTGTTGACGGATGTCAAGGAGCCCCACATTTAAAATTAGACATGCAAGATTTAGATTGTGACTTCTATGCAATCTCTTGTCATAAAATGTACGGACCAACTGGTCTAGGAGTTTTATATGGTAAGAAAAAATGGTTAGAAGAGCTCCCTCCTTATCAAGGTGGAGGAGGCATGATAAATGAAGTCAAAAAAGATAGAATTACTTATGGTGATTTACCAAATAAGTATGAGGCTGGGACAATGGCTACAGCGCAAGTTATTGCATTTGATCAATCAATAAAATTTTTAGAGAGTATTGGAATTGAAAATATTATGAAACATGAAGCTGAATTAATTGAATATGGCCAAGAATTGTTACAAAAGAATAATTCAGTTAAACTTTTAGGTAATCCTAAAAATAAAGGTGGAGTATTATCTTTTATTTTAGAAGGTGTTCATCCACATGATATTGCTACTATATTGGACGAAGATGGCGTAGCTATCAGAGCAGGACATCATTGCTGTCAAATTTTACATGATAAATTAGATATTCCAGCTAGCGCAAGAGCTTCAGTTGGAGTCTATAATACCAAAGAGGATTTAGACCAACTTAATGACTCTATTAATAACTGCAAAAAAATATTTAATTTAAAATGAATTTAAAAGAACTTTATCAAGAAATAATATTAGAACACGGCAAGAACCCGAGAAATCTTCGTAAGACTGAGAATTTTAATAAAGATGCAAAAGGGAACAATCCATTGTGTGGTGATAATGTTCATGTTTATTTAAAATTAAATGGACAAAAAATTGTAGAGGATATCTCTTTTGAAGGAAGTGGATGCGCTATTTCGATGGCTTCGGCTTCTATAATGACAGATTTAATTAAAGGAAAAAATGAACATGAAGCTAAAGAGATTGTGGAAGATTTTCTAGGAATGATTAAGGAAAATCCAGAATTAAAATCAGAAAATTTAAAAGAAGATGAAAAAACTAAATTAATGTGTTTATCTGGTGTTAAGCAATATCCAATGAGAGTTAAGTGTGCAACTTTATCTTGGCATACCTTGGTATCTGCTTTTGATAATAAGAGAGAAGAGATTAAAACCGAGAATTAAAAATATGTCGAAAAAAGAACAAATCATTGAAGAAATAAGAAAAATTTATGATCCTGAGTTACCAGTGAATATCTACGAATTAGGATTAATTTATGATATAAAAGTTGAAAATGAAAAGTTTGCTAAGATAAAAATGACTTTAACTACACCAAATTGTCCAGTTGCAGAAAGTCTACCTAAAGAAGTAAAAGAGGGAGCTATGCAAGTAGAAGGTATAGAAGATGTTGATCTTGAATTAGTTTGGGATCCTCCATGGAATAAAGACATGATGTCAGAAGCAGCGAAGTTAGAATTAAATTTATAATGAATCCTATAATTAAATTAAGCGATAATGCAGCGTTAAGAATAAAAGATATTATGTCTAATGCCGAAAAAGACTTCCTAGGCGTAAGAGTTTCAGTTAAATCAGGAGGTTGTGCAGGAATGTCTTATGTTATGGAGTATACCAAAGAAGTAAATCCAAATGATGAGATAATAGAAGATAAAGGAGTTAAAGTTTTTGTCGATTCGGCAGCTATTATGTATTTGCTTGGCACTGAAATGGATTACAAAAAAGATGAATTATCTTCATCTTTTGTTTTTAATAATCCTAATGAAACTGAGCGATGTGGCTGTGGTGAGTCATTTAAAATAGAGTAAGTTGTAATTCCTGTTATTTGCATATCAGTATTGCATGATATGCATATCTAAGATACAGTTATTACATGAACAAATTTGAATTTAAAAATCTTGTTAAAGACCTTAAAAATTCTTTAAAAGAAAAATCTTTTTTTAAAGAACTAAGAAAAGAAGTAGAAACTGGAGCCAACGGCACTCAGGACTACGTACTCAAAAAAGGTATTAACAAAAATAAAATTGCAACAACTAGACAGTAATTTTAATTTTTAACTACTATAATACATGTCAAACTCAACTGGGTGAGGAGCATGTTCAAACTTGTGAATTTCTTCAAATTTAAGAGCAATGTAAGCATCAATTTGATCATCTGTAAATACACCACCTTGAGTTAAGAAGCTTCTATCTTTATCTAAAGATTCCATTGCCTCTCTTAAAGATCCACATACTGTAGGAATACGTTCAACCTCTTTTGCTGGCAATTCATACAAATCTTTGTCAAAAGATTTTCCTGGATTAATTTTCTTTTTTATTCCATCAAGTCCTGCCATTAACATTGCTGCAAAAGTTAGATAAGGATTTCCAGCTGCATCAGGAAATCTAATTTCACATCTTGCACCTTTTTTACTTAATGTAATCGGTATACGACATGATGCAGATCTGTTTCTAGCTGAATAAGCTAGAAGAACAGGTGCCTCAAAACCTGGGATTAATCTTTTATAACTATTTGTTGTTGAATTGGCAAAAGCATTAATTGCTTTAGCGTGTTTTAGAATTCCACCAATATAATGAAGTGCAGTCTTAGAAAGTCCAGCATAAGCGTTACCAGAAAAAACTGGAGTATTACCTTTCCAAATCGATTGATGAATGTGCATACCAGAACCATTGTCGCCTGCAACAGGTTTTGGCATAAAAGTTGCGGTTTTTCCAAACGAGTGTGTAACCATTTGAACAACGTACTTATACAATTGAACGTTATCAGCTTGATCAACAAGAGTTCCGAAATACATTCCTAATTCATGTTGGCTTGGAGCTACTTCATGATGATGTTTTTCAACCTTAATTCCAACTTCTTTTAAATTTTTAAGATACTCGCTTCTCATATCTTGTTCGCTGTCAACTGGAGGTACAGGGAAATATCCACCTTTTACTGGAGGTCTATGACCCATATTTCCATTATCATATTCTTTACCCGAATTGTATGGACCTTCTTTACTATCAATTACAAATCCACATTCGTTCATATCATTTTTAATTCTAACATCATCGAATACAAAAAATTCTGGCTCAGGACCAAAAAATGCCTTGTCACCAATGCCCGATGTTTTTAAATATTTTTCAGCTTTTTTTGCAATTCCTCTTGGATCCCTTTCGTAAGGACTTTTCTTAACTGCATCAAGAATATCACAAAACAAAACAACTGTATTATGAGATGTAAAAGGATCCATAAACATTCTAGCAGTATCAGGTTTTAATATCATGTCAGATTCATTAATAGCTTTCCAGCCAGCAATAGAAGATCCGTCAAAAAATACTCCGTTCTCCAACATATCTTTATCTACGACACCAGAGTCCATAGTTAAATGTTGCAACTTACCTCTTGGGTCTGTAAATCTTAAATCTACAAATTCTGCTTCTTTAGTTTTTATAAATTTTAAAACATTTGCTGCGGTCATTTTGTCTCCTATATAATTTTGTGAGTGATAATTAACAAAATAATTAAAATAAATATTGCTTATTTAATTAATAACACCTATGCAATTTTCACATAAGTGGTGTATTTATGCAATAATATTTAACATAATTTATGAATTCAATTTTAAACAAAGAGCCTGTTAAAAGAGCAGAAAAAGCGCTCAAAGAATTTGATGATAATCTCTATATTGAGTGTTTAGAAAAAACTGCAAGAACAGCAAACGATGCTGCCACAGCTTTAAGTTGTAAGGTCGGCGCTATAGTCAAGAGTTTGTTATTTAGAACACAAAGTACCTTTTTTTTATGTTTAGTGTCAGGTGACAAAAAATGTTCTCTAAATAAACTCAAGAAAATTTTAGGTGAAAAAGATATTTCAATGGCAAATGCAGATCAAGTTAAGGAAATTACTGGCTATACAATTGGTGGAGTTTCACCTATAGGACATATAAATAAAATTAATATTTTAATAGATAAAAATTTAGATAGATTTGATAAAATTTTTGCAGCCGCAGGTCATCCTAATTGTATTTTTAAAATTAATTTTGAACAATTAGTAAAACTAACTAACGGCAAGATTGAAGAAATAACTGAATGAGACAACCAAAATTAATTGATTATATATTATTAACTTTATTAGCATTAATTTGGGCTTCAGCTTTTTTTAATATTAAAATAGCAACTTATTCTTTTGGACCAGTCACAATTGCTTTCTTAAGAGTTTTGTTTGGAGCAATTCCAATTCTTCTTCTTTGTTATTTTAAAAATATAAAGATAGAAGCCTTTTCAAAAGATTGGCATTGGTTTGCAATGATAGGATTTATTAATTTAGTATTACCATTTTTTTTAATAGCTTATGGAGTTAAGTCAGTTCAAAGTAATTTAGCTGCAATATTAATGGCTACCACACCATTGAGTGCAACAGTACTAAGTCATTTTTATACTAAAAATGAAAAATTTAATTTAATAAAAACATTTGGAGTTTTAATTGGATTTTTTGGAGTAATTTTTTTATTTTCAGATAATCTTTTGATTAATAAAAGTAATTTTGTTTCAGCTTTATTAATTTTATTAGGTTCAACATGTTATGTAATTGGAGGATTATTAACTTTAAAAATTAGTAAGAAAAAAAACGAAAATGTAACAGGATCAATATTGATTTGGGCAACTTTAATTTTAATACCACTTGTAAGTTTTACAGAGCAACCTTGGCAAGTAATTCCAAGAACCGATTCATTAATTTCAGTTATCTATTTAGGAGTTGTTCCTACTGGTTTAGCCTGGTTGTTAAGATTTAGAATTTTAAAAAATAATGGTTTAATATTTCAAGCTCAAGTAGCTTATTTGATTCCAATTTTTGGTGTTATTTTGGGATATATATTTTTAAAAGAGTTAATTACTATTAAAGTTTTGATTTCTTTAATAGCTGTTTCTGTAGGCATTTATTTTGTTGGAAAAGCAGATAGTAGAAAATTAACTAATTTTTAAACCCATTCTTATTGCAACAAAAAGTACAAGTAATGCAGTAATTACAACAAGTGTTCTGTTAGAAAATATTTTTAAATTTAAAAAGTTTCCGATTTGACCACCAATTAAAACAATTAAAAATAGAGGCCAATATTCTGATAATTTATCAATTACATTTCCTTTAGTTAATTGACCCATTACTCCTGCTAAAGAGTTTGTAAGAATAAATAACGACGCAGTTGTGGCAATTTTTTTTGGATCGGCTGCCCTTAATAGAAAAAGAATTGGACTTAAAAATATTCCTCCTCCAATACCTACTATTCCAGATACCAAACCCAGAATTGATCCAATTATAAAAGAAATATAATTTGGTAATTTTTTATATTTATTATTATTTTGACTAAATAATTTATTTTGAAATAATAAAAGTAAACCTGCAATCGTAAGTACAAAAAAGAGAATGAATTCAAATAATTCTTTTTCAATAGAGATTGAACCACCTATAAATGCAAAAGGAATCGATCCTATAAGAAAAGGAATTAAAAGTTTTAATGAAAAGTTACCTGCTTTTACATAATTTATTGAATTTCCAGAAACTACTAAAATATTACAAAAGAGTGCAATTAGTGGAAAAATGTAATATGGAACTTCCCAAATCAACAAAAGAGCAAGATAAGTAGATCCTCCACCAAAGCCAACACTTGAATATAAAATTGCTGTTACAAAGAATAAAGTTAATAATATAATCATATTAAAGAAAATTTATGCAAGTTAACATAGCTTTATTAACTGTAACAGATACTAGGACTTTTGATAATGATAAATCAGGAGCCATACTCGTTAGTAAAATTAAAGAAGCTAATCATCATTTGGTTGATAGAAAGATATGCAAAGACGATAAAAAAGATATTGTTATAATTTTAAAAGAATGGATTAATCAAAAAAATATTGATGTTATTATTACTACAGGAGGTACAGGCTTAACAGGTCGTGATATTACTCCTGAAGCACTTGAGGAAATTGCAGATAAACATATTCCTGGATTTGGAGAAATTTTTAGAAATATTAGTTTAAAAACTGTTGGCACTTCTTCAATTCAATCTAGAGCTTGTGCCGTGCTATCTGGTGGAAAATATATTTTTGCATTACCTGGTTCTTCTGGTGGTGTAACTGATGCTTGGGAGGGTATTTTAAAACATCAATTAGACATTAAACATAAACCTTGCAACTTCGTAGAGCTATTCCCACGATTGAAAGAAAAGTAATTATTTCTGATATTTTTCTTTCCATTCAGAGTAAGGCATTCCATAAATGTGCTTTCTAGCATCAGGATCAGAAATAGTAATTCCTTTTTTCTCCGCTTCTTCTCGGTACCATCTAGACAAACAATTTCTACAAAAACCTGCAAGATTCATTAGATCAATATTTTGAACATCTTTTCTTTCATCTAGATGCTTTACCAATCTTTCAAGAGTTGCTGATTGTATTTCTTTTTTTGTTTTATCATCCATAATTGATATCTTTCTTTTTTATTCTAATTCTTAAAGCAAGCAAAACAAGTATAATTAAAGAGTAAATTAATGGTTTAAAAAAAATAGTTTTTGATAACCATATATAATGAAGAGATCCAAAAACTGCAATTACGTATATTAATTTATGTATTTTTTTCCAATTATGTTTTAATAATTTTATCATTTTTTGGGAAGATGTAGCAGCCAAAGGTATTAGTAATAACCAAGCTGAAAAGCCAATATAAATATATTTTTTTTTCAAAACATCATTTAAAATTGGGTCCCAATCAAACCTATAATCTAATCCTACATATATTAGTAAGTGTACTGTCGCATAAAAAAAAACATATAAACCCAACATTCTTCTAAACTTTGTCCAAAAATTAAACGGAGTGAATCTTTTAAGTGGACTCATAGCCAAAGTTAAACAAATAAAGATTAAAGTCCATTCACCAAAATGGTGCATAATTTTTTTTATAGGTTCTGGTCCTAATTCATCAAAGTATATATTTAATGAGATAGCAGCTAAAGGCCAAAGACATAAAATAAAAACTATTACTTTAAAATATTTTATCAATTTAATTTAAAAATTTTTTTTTAAATCCATTTCAGAGTAAAGATGAGCGACTTCATCACCATATCCGTTGAACATCGTTGTCGGAATTCTTTCACTTATGATACCTGATCCAATTACTCTTTCTGATGCTTGAGACCATCTAGGATGGTCAACTCTAGGGTTCACATTTGAATAAAATCCATACTCTTTTGGAGACGCTCTCATCCAAGACGAAGTTGGCATTTTTTCTACTAATTTAATATTAACAATTACTTTTGTACTTTTAAATCCATATTTCCAAGGAACTATTAATCTTAATGGAGCTCCATTTTGATTTGGAAGTTCTTTACCATAAAGACCCGTAACTAAAGTTGTTAATGGATGCATCGCTTCATCAATTCTTAAACCTTCAATATAAGGCCATTTAAGAATAGGATAACGTTGTCCTGGCATTTGTTCAGGATCATATATAGATGTAAATTTAACAAACTTAGCTTTGCTTGTCGGCGCTGCCTTTTCTAAAAGCTTGCTTAAAGAAAATCCTAACCAAGGTATAATCATTGACCATCCTTCAACACATCTCAATTTGTAAATTCTTTCTTCAATTGGAAATATATTTTTTATTTCTTCAGCGGTTAAAGTAATTTTCTTTTTTACCTCACCATCAATAGTTATATTCCAAGGTTTTGTTTTAAAGTTTTGAGATTTTTCGACAGGATCGTTTTTTTTTGTTCCGAATTCATAATAGTTATTGTATGTGGTAATATATCTATATTCTGTAATTTTATTCTCTAAATTATCATTTGATGCAAAAGCTGGATTAATTAAGTTTTGACCAATAAACATTGAGCCTGCTGATAAGCCTAGTTTCTTAACAAAATCTCTTCTTTTTTTGTATATTTTTTCAGGAGTTATTTCTGAATATTTAATTTTTTTCATGAATTATTGGATTCCCTTTTAACCAAGCACTTTCGTTATTATTATAATGTTCTTTTTTCCAAATTGGTGATCTTTTTTTTATTTCTTCAATTATATATCTTGATAAAATATAAGCTTCATCACGGTGCTTACAGGCAACAGCAATGATTATACTTATTTCTCCAATATTTAAATATCCTTTTGCGTGCTCGATAAATACAGCTTTGTCTTTTATATTTAAATTATGTTCAGTCTCATTGTAGATTTCTTTAAAACTTTTAATAACCATTTCATCATGACTGTCATAAGTAATACCAGTTACAATTTGGTTATTGTTTTGAATACGTACTGTACCAGTGAAAAAAATTGAAGCACCATATTCAGAGGAAGCTATAAAATTTTCTGCTTTAGAAATAGATAATTTATTATCTTTTGAATTAATTATTTTTGTATGAAGCATTAACCTCCTCCGATAGGCGGTATAATAGCAATCTTTTCGTTTTTTGTTATTTTATAATTGTCGCTTATGATATTATTATTTTTTGAACAAAAAGCTGATGAATTTACTATTTTTTTAAAATTTTCATTACCACTAAAATTTTTGTCTAAATAATCTAATATTTTTTTTTTAATATCTTTAATTGTTGAATTTTCATTTACTTCTAATTTTAATGAATTTTTATCACTAAAATCTCTACTAGCACCAAATAGCTCTATTTCTATTTTCATTTTATTTATATTAAAATAAATCTTTCAAAAATTTTGGTAATCCATCTGGATTTTTCCACAAACCACTTTTGCCACCTTCTTTAATCAATAGCTTAACGTTATCAATTTTAAGATGAGGATTAACTATTTTGCTTAAATCATAAATTGTAATTAGCGCAGCATTCACTCCCATAATTGCTTCCATTTCTACACCAGTTTTTGCATAGGCAGATACAACACAAAAAACTTCAATTGAATTATCATTATCATTCATAATAATTTTAGTCGCCGTATGATCTATTGGCAATGGATGACAAAGAGGTATTAACTCACTTGTTTTTTTTACACCTAATACAGCTGAAACCTCTGCTAAAGTGATTGGATCTCCCTTTGGCATTTTTTTGTTTTTAATTAGTTCAAAAACTTTAACGCCAACATAAATCTTTCCAGAAGCTAAGGCTCTTCTAAATGTTTCTTTTTTAGAAGAAACATCAATCATATTAAATGAGTTTTTTTTAAATATTTCTTCTGCCCAATCTTTTAATTCATCTTGTTTTACTATTTTTAATTTAGTCAATTATCCTCCAGTTTTAGACAAATTTTTAGTGGAACCTGTTTCACCAAGTTCTAAGTAGTGTGATTCTTTTTTAAATTGCATTTGTTTTAATATAAGATCTTTTAATTCATTAAGTTGATCATCTCTTTGCAGTAAATGCCTAACACTTATTCCAGTATTTCCAAATAAACAAAGTCTTAGATCTCCTCTAGATGTAATTCTTAAACGATTACAAGTTTTACAAAAATCTTTTGAATAAGGTGCAATTATTCCAAATTTACCTTGATATTCAGGATTTATATAATTTAAAGAGGGACCAGCATCTTTTCCAAAAGTTTGATAAATCCATTTATTATTTCTTAAGTAGTCCTTAAATATTTCTGAAGAAATATGATATTTTTTAAAATATTCCAAGTTATCGCCGGTTTGCATTAATTCTATATATCTAAAATCGATTTTATTTTTTTGAATAAATTTTGACCATTCATCAAAATCTTTTCTTGATGAATTGATTTTATTTAAAAGAACAGCATTGATTTTAATATTTTCAAATCCAAGGTCTTGTAAATTTTTTATTCCATTTAATATTTCTGGTAATCTATCATGGCCAGTAATATTTTTAAAATTTTCACGGTTAAGACTATCTATACTTATATTTATTCCATTTAAACCACTATCGACTATCAATTTTGCTTTTTTATCTAGATGATACCCATTTGTTGTAATTACAACTTTTTTTATTCCACTTTCAAATTTTAAAATATTAATAATTTCAAAAAAATCTTTTCTTACCGTTGGTTCTCCACCAGTAATTCGGATTTTATTTACTCCTAATTCAGAAAAACATTTTGAAAGACGCTTAATTTCATCCAAATGAAGAAATTTTCTGTTATCACTTTTGTCAATTTGATAACCGTTTGGTAGACAATATCCACATTTAAAATTACAAACATCTGTAATTGACATTCTAATATAAGGAAATGTTCTGCCGAAACTATCTTTAAGAATATTCATATGTTATAATTTATATTATATTCTAAATGAAATAACATGAATAAAATTCTTTCTGAAAATGAAATTCGACAGTTTAGAGAGGAAGGTGCTGTTTTTCTTAAGAATAAATTTAATATTAATTGGATAAACAAACTTAAAAAAGGTATTGAAAGAGATATTAATAATCCAAGTCCTAGGTTTAAATCCCATACAATAGAAAAAAATGTACCAGCATATCTTGAAGATTATTGGACTTGGCATTTAATCCCAGAATTTAAAGAATTTGTTTATAACTCTCCATATGCTCAAATAGCTTCAGAATTAATGTCAGCTAAAAAGATTAACTTAGTTATGGATAATTGGTTTTTAAGAGAAGCAGGGTCTAAATCATCAACTCCATTTCATCACGATATTAGTTATTTTGATATGGAAGGCACTATGTGTGTTTTATGGTTACCATTGCAACCAACAAAAAAAAATGAGGGAGTTTCTTGGGTTAAAGGATCTCATTTATGGAATAAATTATTTTTAAGAGTTTTGTTTAAAGATGGACACAAAGTTGAAGGTGATGAGTGTATTGTAAATGGCAAAAAGTATGAATTACCACCAGATATTTTAAGTAATAAAAATAAATATGAATTTCTGCAATGGGACTGTGATTTAGGTGATGCAGTTATATTTGATATGAGAACTCTTCATGGAACTTTAAGTGAAACTATTCCTAAAAAAACTTTAAGTCGTTACACTTTAAGAGTAGCAAAAGAAGGTGCAAAAATTAGCTACGACGGTGATTGGACTAGCTTTAATTATAGAAAAGCCATGCAAGATGCAGGATATAAAAACGGTGATATTGTTGACGGAAAAATGTTTCCAACTCTTTATGAAGTTACTAGCTAAAATTTAATTTTCTCTAA
Source organism: uncultured Pelagibacteraceae bacterium (assembly GCA_902579105.1). Lineage (GTDB taxonomy): Bacteria > Pseudomonadota > Alphaproteobacteria > Pelagibacterales > Pelagibacteraceae > Pelagibacter. The sequence goes on from CACHFM010000002.1 coordinate 117,789, forward strand.
TTTTTTTGTTTTTAAAGATTTAGCAGCTGTCTCTGCCAAAATTAATGATAATCTACCATCTTCAAAATTTGCCAACGGTTTAATATTTTTTTTACTGAGTTTTGCTAAATCATTTAACTGAATTTTGTAAGCTTCAGAATATCTTTCAATAAAAAAATTTTTAAAGGTAGATTTATTGTTGGTTGAATTTTTAGAATAAAAGACAGTCTCTAGATCTCTTTGATTATCAGAAATTATCATGCCTTTAGAGCCAAAGAGCTCAATTCGTTGATCATATCCAAAACTACAATGTCTGGAGTTTGTTATGATGCATTGCACTCCTTTTTTTGTTTTCATCACAACAGTAGCTAGTTCTAAATCTTTAATTTTTTTAAATTTTTTATCTATGAAATATTCACCTGTCGCAAATAAACAATTAAATTCATCTGATCCAGCATAATATCTGGCTAAATCAAAATCATGAATCATCATGTCTTTAAATATGCCACCAGATGTCTTTAAATAGTTGAACGGAGGCGGGGCAGGGTCACGGCTTGTTATTATTATTTTTTCCAACTTACCTATTTTACCTTTGAGTAAATTTTTTTTTAAAGAGTTATGAGCGGGATCATATCTTCTGTTAAAGCCAATTTGTATTTTTGGATTATATTTTTCAATAATTTTTTTGCATTCATTAATTTTTTTTAAGTTTAAGTCCAAAGGTTTTTCACAAAAAACGGTTTTTTTATTTTTAACTGCTTCTTTTATAAATTTTAAATGAGTTTTAGTACTTGTAGAAATAAAAATACTTTTAATACTTTTATCCTTAAAAGCTACAGAAGGACTTTCAATAGATGTAGATTGATATTTTTTAGATAATTTTTTTGATAATTTTTTATCTATATCAAAAATATATTTTAAATTAAATTCAGGATGATTAATTAAATTTTCAGCATGCATTTGACCAATTCTTCCAAGGCCAAATAAAGCAATATTTATTATATTTTTGTCCATCTTTTTCTTTTAGAAGAAATTTTACATGCATTTATAAACTTAGCAGTTTCTAATCCCTCATCTTCATTTGGGTAAAAAAATCTTTTTTTAGATTTAGTTCTTAATGAGTCAGAAAATTCTCTATAAATATTTGCAAAAGCATCTAAATATCCTTCAGGATGGCCAAATTTAATTCTTGAAAATTTTTTGGATAATTTTGCATTATAAAATCCTCGTTCAAGTAATTTAACAGCTCCTTTACTGGGATTTAATTTTAAATAACCAGGGTCATTTTGCACCCATTCCAAACTACCTTTAGAGCCAAATATTCTTATTCTTAAACCGTAAATACCACCTTTGGCCATTACACTTGTCCAGAGCATTCCTTTGGCTCCATTAGTAAAGTTGATCATTACTTGAGCATTGTCATCCATTTTAATTTTATTTGAAATTTGTTTTATATCAGCAAATACTTGTTTTCCTTTTAATCCAGAAATATATGTTGCAAGATGATATGCATGAGTTCCAATTTCATTAAGCACAGCTGAAGTTCCAACTATTTTATTATCTATTTTCCATTTTAATTTCTTTTTTGCATTTTTAGAAGTTATCTTTATTCCTTCAGACCAGTCTTGAACATATTCTACGTTAACATATTCAACTTTGCCGATTTTACCTTTTTCAATCAATACTTTAGCCTCTCTAACCATAGGATAAGATGAATAATTATGAGTTAAGGCATATTTAATTTTTTTATTAGATTTTATTTTTTTATATAATTTTTTAGCTTGATCTATATTTCCAGCAAAAGGCTTGTCGGAGATAATGTGAATATTTTTATCAATAAATTTTTCTGCTATAATTTGGTGACTTCCAGGAGGTGTCATTATTGAAACAACCTGAATACCATCATTTCGTTTAGATTCTTTGTCTGCCATTTCTTTATAGTTCGTGTAACATCTGTCTTTTGAAATCCCCATATTTCTTCCAAAACTTATTGATAATTTTGGATTTCTTGAAAAAACACCTGCAACTATTTCATAACGATTATCAAATCTTGCAGAAATTCTATGTACATGACCAATCCAAGATTTTGGACCTCCACCAACTATTCCTAAAGATAATATTTTTGTTTTCATTGTGTTTACAGTTTCATATATCATAACAAAAAGAAATATTATGTCAGTAAAATTAGGAATAGCACCCATAGCTTGGAGCAATGATGACATGCCTGAACTAGGAGGGAACACTCCTTTAGAACAATGTCTTTCAGAAGCAAATGAAGCTGGATTTTCAGGAATAGAGTCTGGAGGTAAATTTCCAAAAAAATCTGAAGAACTTATTCCTTTATTAGAAAAATATAATTTAAAATTATGTTCAGGATGGTATGGAGCAAATTTAAGAAAAAATTCAGTCAAAGAAGAAATAAAATCAATTCAAGAGCAACTAAAACTTTTTCAAGATTGTAAAGCACCCTGTATAGTTTTTGCAGAAGTTTCTGATTCAATTGCAGGTGATCCTAATAGACCTTTGTCAACTAGACCTCAAATGGACAAAGAAGAGTGGATTATTTTTTGTAAAAAAATTTCAGAAATAGGAAAGTATCTAGAAGATGAAGGTATGCCATTAGCTTATCATCATCATATGGGAACAGTAATTGAATCACAAAGAGATACAGAAAGATTGCTAGAAAACACCAAAGATCAAGTTAAACTAATTCTAGATACTGGACATATGCTTTTTGCTGGAGGTAATTCTATTGAAGTAGCTAAAAATTTTAAAGAAAGAGTTATTCACGTTCATTGTAAAGATATGAGAAAACATATTTTAGATAGATCATTGAAAGAAGATTTAAGTTTTCGCCAAGCTTTTTTGGAGGGTGCTTTCACTGTTCCAGGAGATGGTTGTATTAATTATGAACCGCTTTTAAAATTTTTAAAAGAAAATTACTATAATGGTTGGCTTGTGGTAGAAGCAGAACAGGATCCAGCTAAAGCAAATCCATTAAAATATGCAAAAATAGGTTACAACTATTTATTTAATGTTTGTAAGAATATTAATTTAGAAATTACTTTATAATTTTATTATTTTTGATTTTTCTAATTTATCATCAAAAAAATCGATAATATTTTGAATTGTTTCTTTAGCCATTCTCACCATACACTCTTCTGTAAATGCGGCTGTATGTGGACTTAAATAAACTTTCTCATTTTTTAAAAGTGGATTATTATTTTCAGGCGGTTCTTTTTTAAATACGTCTATAGCAGCTCCAAAAATTAAGTTTTCATTTAAAGCTTTATCAAGATCTTCTTCATGAATAATTCCACCTCTTGCTGCATTTATTATAATACAATTTTTCTTCATTGTTTTTAATAAATCATAATTAATTAAATTTTCTGTTTTATCTGTTAAAGGCATATGAAGAGATATAACATCCATTATTTTTATTGCTTCCATAAGATCTTCTACTTTTTTTCCACCTAGTTCTTCGATTTTATCTTTTTTAACAAATGGATCGTATACAAAGATATTCATTTCAAAGCCTAAACATCTTTTAATAAGAGCTTTTCCAATTCTTCCAAACCCCATTATGAGAAAATTTTTTTTCCATATTTCTATTGTTTTAGGTAATTTATTTCTGTCTTTAAAATTTCCATCCCTAACAGTTTTGTCAAATAAATCCTTTCTTTTTGCAATATTTAACAAAACAAACATTACATGCTCTGAAACTGTTACAGCATTAGCATTAGCAGTTATTGCAATTTTTATATCTTTTTCTTTAGTTTTTTTTAAATCAATATTGTCATAACCAACTCCATGTCTTGAAATAATTTTAAGATTTTTTGCTTCTTGAATTACCTCTCCAGGTAATTTTGCAATTCTAATGGATGCACCATCGCAATCTTTTATTTTAGACTTTAAATTTTCTACCGATACATCTTCAGTAACTTCAACATCAAAATTAGGATGATTATTAATTAACTCCATTCCTTTTTCATGAACTTTTTGAATAATTAATATCTTTTTTTTGCTACTCATAAATATAAATAACTTTTAATGAAGGCATTTTTAATACGAAAATTATCTAATAAAGTAAATTAGTTTTTTATTAAAGTTGTAATTATTTAATTATTAAAATAGATTTAGCTGTGAATTTGACAATTAAAACTCTTTTATTCTTTTTTAATTTACTGGAGAAAATAAATACATTTTTTTTAAGAATTGGCAGACAATTTGCTTGGATAGCAATATTTTTGATGGTTGTTGTCATAATAATACAAGTTTTTTTTAGGTATGTATTAAATAACGCTTTGCCCTGGCCTGATGAGTTAGCTAGATTTTTAATGCTTTGGATGACAGGCCTAATTGCTCCATCAGCCTATAGATGGGGAGGTTTTGTATCTATTGATATTTTAGAAAGATTTTTACCTAAATTATTATCAACTTTATTAACTATTTTTATTTTGTTTGTTTCATTATGTGTTTTAGTAATTGGCTTTGAACTAGGCTTAAAACATATTAATGCAGGCTGGATATTTAATTCATCATCAATAAAAATTCCTTTTCATTTGATAGGTGGAAAAACTGAACCAATAAAATTAGCTTGGATGTACATGTCTTTGCCAGTTGGTATTGTTTTTTTAATATCAGTGAATATTGAATTAATTTTTCGAAAGATACTTACTAATTTTACAAAATTAGAATTACCTGAAGATTTTGATAAACAAAAACTGGAGGTCAAGTAATGTTAATTTGGTTTCTCCCTTTGTTTTTATTATTTCTATTAATCGGATTACCAGTTTTTTTTGGTCTTCTTGCTGCACCTGGAATTTTACTTTTATTAAATGACCAAGCTAGAGATGGAGCAATGCTATATAGAAATATTTATAATGGAATAGATAGCTTTCCTTTAATGGCTATTCCATTTTTTATGTTAGCGGGTGAATTGATGAATAGAGGTGGAATTACACTTCGATTGGTAGAGTTTAGTCAGGCAATGATGGGACATTTAAAAGGAGGTTTAGCTCATGTTAATGTTTTGACATCAATGTTATTTGCAGGGTTATCTGGTTCAGCAGTAGCAGATACATCTGCAATTGGATCAATGTTAATTCCAGCAATGGAAAAACAAGGTTACACAAGAAAATTTGCAGCAGCTATTACAGCAGCAAGTTCTGTTATTGGACCAATAATTCCTCCATCAGGAATTATGATTATATATGCATATGTGATGGGAGAGAGTGTAGCAGCTTTATTTTTAGCTGGGATTGTGCCTGGAATTTTAGTTGGGGTTAGTTTGATGATCACAATTAAATTTATGTCTAAAAGATATAATTTTCCAGCTGTGACCAAAAAAACTACATGGAGTCAAAGAGGTAAAGCATCTCTTAAAGCTTTTTTCCCTTTAATGACACCTGTAATAATTTTAGGAGGAATACTAGGTGGAATTTTTACTCCTACAGAAGCTTCTGCTGTTGCTGCAGCGTATGCAATGTTTATAGGTTTATTTGTTTTAAAATCTTTAGAGTGGAGAGAGATACCAAAAGTAATGACAAAAGCTGCAATGGTATCTTCAGTTGTTCTTTTGTTAGTAGGTGCAGCAATGGCTTTTAAAACTGTAGTAAGTTTATCCCATGCACCAGAGTATCTTGCTCAGTTTGTTTTAGGATTAACTGAAAACCCTTACATTTTATTATTTCTTATAAATATTTTATTATTTATTGTTGGAATGTTTTTAGATGCAGGTCCTGCAATAATAATTTTAGGACCTATCCTAGGACCAGTTTTTGTAGAACTTGGTGTTCATCCTGTTCATTTCGCAATAATAATGTCAGTTAATTTAACAGTTGGTTTAGCAACACCACCAATGGGTCTTGTACTTTTTGTTGCTTCTTCTGTATCTGGTGAAAGGGTTGAAACAATAGCAAAAGCCATATTGCCCTTCTTGGTTGTGGAAGCTATAGTGATTTTTTTAATAACATATTTTCCATCAATCTCTATGGCTATACCTTTACTAACAGGTTTTGCAAAATAGCTTGTAAATTTCTTTATTAATAAGCCAATAGACTCTCAAATCTTATTTAAGTATAGTTTTATACATAAATATTTAAAGAGAGGGGATAATTATGATTAAACTTATAAGATCATTTTTTTCATTATTATTCTTGATTGGATTTACAGCATCAGTTTCTGCTGCAGATTACAATTTAAGAATGACAATGAACTCTAATGATCAAGATGAAGACTATGATGGTGCAGTAGTTTTTAAAAACTATGTTGAAGCGGCATCAAACGGTAAAATAGCTGTAGAGCTTTTTGTAGGTACTCAACTTTGTTCAAAAGGTGCGGAGTGTTTACAAGGTATATCTGATGGAAGTATTGATATTTACATATCTACATCTGGAGGAGCTGCAGGAGTATTCCCATATGTTCAAGTTTTAGATCTACCATATTTAATGGCAGATGACAGAATTGCTGAAGATGTAATGCAAGGTGATTTTGTTAGAACTATGAGAAAAATGGCTCTTAAAGATTCTAGTAACTCAATCAGACTAATGACAATCGGAAATACTGGTGGATGGAGAAATTTTGCAAATACTAAAAGAAGAATTGCAAATCCATCTGACATGAAAGGTTTAAAAATTAGAACTGTAGTAGCTGATTTACCTCAAGAGCTTGTAAAAGCTTTAGGCGCATCACCAACTCCTATTCCATGGCCTGAACTATTTACATCATTTCAAACTGGTGTAGTTGAAGGTTCTAAAAATGGAATAACTGACATTATGAACATGAAGTTTCCTGACGCAGGTCTAAAGTATGTTACATTAGATGGTCATGCATACATGGGAGCACTATGGTGGATGAACAATGCAAAATATGAATCAATGTCAAAAGAACTTAAAAAAGTTGTGACAGATGGATTTTATGCTTTACAACAAGCAACTTTCGCATCTCCAAAGAGAAAATCAATCAAAGCTTATGAAGATTTTGTAGCGGGTGGAGGAGATCTATATGTTCCTACTCCAGATCAAAAAGCTAGCTTTAAAAAAGCTGCTAGCCCAGTATACGATTGGTTTAAATCTAACGTTAAAGGCGGTGGAGAAATCTTTAACGCTTTAACTAGTGCAGTTGCTGATGCAGAGAAAAGAGCATCAAGTGGTTACAATAAAGATTTATAATATTTAACAATTTTAATGGGGCGGATTTAATTCGCCCTATTATCTAAAAGGATATATCCAAGATTTATAATCTTTTATGAGTATATGAGCTTTTTCAATTTGATCAGGGGTCATTTTTTTAATAACTTCTTCTTGAGAAATTGCAGCATCAGGATCTCCGCCTATAGCAGACAAACCATACCACATGTAAGCTCGAACAAGATCAGGAGCAGGAAGTCCTCTTCCAATTTCGTAATACCAACCAACACCAGATTGAGCACCTGGATGACCTTTCATAGAAGATCTGAGATACCATTCGAAAGCTCTAACATCATCTCTTTCAACACCAAGACCCATAGCATACATAATTCCAATAAGTTCTTCGGCATCAGCATTTCCAGATCTAGCCGCTGGCATAAGCTCTTCCATAGCTTCTTTAAATTTTCCTTCTTCCATCAAATCTCTAGCATTTTCAATTTCTGCAAAAACTATAGAAGGAATAAACAAAATTATAAAAATATATTTAATCATTTAAAAATTATATTCTTTATAATTCTATTTTTAAATTCAGTAAATAAAACATATGCTATTGAATTACCAAAACCATTAACTAAAGATGATTTTCATAAAGTTGATATAGAAAAAGTTAAAATTGGTAGACTTTTATTTCATGATAAAATTTTATCAGCAAATCGTAATATTGCTTGTGCAACTTGCCATAGCCATGATTTAGGAGGCTCAGATGGACTTTCATTAGGTATTGGAGAGGGTGGTATTGGTATTGGGCTAAATAGGACTGCTGGCACTGGAGCTGATAGAATTAAAAAGCGAATTCCTAGAAATGCCTTAGCTTTATGGAATTTAGGATTTAAAGATATAAATACTTTATTACATGATGGAAGAGTAACTAAATCGAATATATTCGGTAATAACTTTAATACTCCAGCCCAAGAAGCTCTACCAAAAGGTCTTGATAATATTGTTGCAGTTCAGGCATTATTTCCAATGACAAGACAATTTGAGATGGCAGGCAATCCAGGTGAAAATGAAATAATAGGTTTAGTTTCAAAAGTTGGAAAAGACAGTATGAGAATAGATGCTGTATGGCCAGTAATATCTAATAGAATTCGTGCAATTCCAGAATATGTTAAGTTATTTAAAAATGCTTTTGATGATGTCGATAGTGCTTTAGATATTAATATTACACATATTGTAAATTCAATTGCTGCATTTGAAATTCATGAATGGACATCATTTGACTCTCCATTTGATGATTATTTAAATGGTAATAAAAAAGCTTTAAAATTAAAACAAATTAAGGGAATGGAATTATTTTATGGAAAAGCAAATTGTAGCTCTTGTCACTCCGGTTCATTATTGTCAGATCAAAAATTTCATTCAATAGGAATTCCTCAATTTGGACCTGGAAGAACTAGACCTTTCGATCCTTACGCACGTGACGTAGGACGTATGGTTGAAACAGATAATATAAACGATATGTATAAATTTAAAACACCAGCGTTAAGAAATGTTTCGTTGACAGCTCCTTATGGCCACAATGGTGCTTACTCAACTCTTAAAGCAATAATTAAACATCATTTAAATCCAGTAAAAATGAACAAAAATTGGAAACCTGAATTTGCAAATCTTCCTAATGCTCCTTGGTTAGAACAAATTGATTTTGTAACTTTTTCAGATACAAGAGAACAAGATAGAATATTATCAAGTATAGAAATTAAACCAATAGATTTAACTGATAAAGAGATTAATCAAATAGTTTCATTTTTAGAATCTTTGACTGGTAAAACTAAAAATAAAAGACCACTAGGCAAACCAGATAGAGTCCCAAGTGGATTAACTATTGATTAAGTTTTTAAATTAAACTGATAGAAATAAATATGAATAAAATAAAATATGGAATTATAGGAGCTGGAACAATGGCTCGTGAACATATTTTAAATTTGTCTTTAGTTAATAATGTTGAAGTAGTGGCTCTTTCCGACCCACATGAAGATTCATTAAATCAGTGTAAAGAAATACTTAAAACTAAAGTTTCTTATTTTAAAAATCATCTAGATATGATTAAAGAAAATATTGTAGACGTATATTTAATTTCTTCACCTAACTTTACTCATTTAGAAATTTTAAAAGATGTTATAAAGACTAAAAAACATATACTAGTTGAAAAACCATTATGCACAAATACAAAAGATTGTTTAGAAATTAAAAATTTAACAACAAATTATCCATCAGTTCTTTGGACCGCAATGGAATACAGATATATGCCACCGGTTTCAAAATTTATTAAAGAAATTCACAACAGTAGAATCGGTGATTTAAAAACATTAAGTATTAGAGAACATCGATTTCCTTTTTTAAAAAAAGTGAATGATTGGAACCGATTTGAAAAAAATACTGGTGGTACATTAGTTGAAAAATGTTGCCATTTTTTTGATTTAATGTGCCTCATAGTAAAAAGTAAACCAATAAGTGTTTATGCAAGTGGTGGTCAAGATGTTAATCATATTAATGAAGAATACGATGGTAAAAAGCCTGATATAATTGATAACGCCTATGTTATTGTAAACTTTGAAAATGGAACTAGAAGTTTGCTTGAACTTTGCATGTTTGCTGAAAATTCAGATATGCAAGAAGAGTTGGTTGCTACAGGAAATAAGGGCAAAATAGAAACATCAGTTCCTTCAAATGATTCAGGTAAAATTTCATCAAACTTAAGAATTGGGATGAGAGATGGAAAGACAATAATTGAAAATATTGAAGTTGATAAAAAAATTCTAGATGCAGGTCATCATCATGGGTCTACTTACTATGAGCATTTAGCTTTTTTAAAAGCAATAGAAAATAATTTAGATCCAGAGGTTTCTTTAGAAGATGGTTTGATTGCAGTTGCAGTAGGAGAGGCGGCTGAAAAATCAATTAAACTTGGAAGATTAGTAAATTTAGAGGAAATTATTAATTAAAATATTCTATTGTTTTTTTAACTATAAAATCACTTACTCTTATATTTGACTCAGTTGTAACTCCAGAGATATGCGGCGTAAGAATACAATTCATTTCAGGATTAATTTTTTTATATAATTCACTTTTTATTGGTTCAGTTTCAAAAACATCTAAAGCAAATCCAGAAATTAAATTTTTATTATAAGCATTAATTAGATCAATTTCGTTTACAATACTTCCTCTAGAAGTATTTATTATTATTGGTTTTTTTTTCATTTGAGAAAATGATAATTTATTAATTAAATTTTTTGTTTCTTCAGTTAATGGTAGATGTAAAGAAATTATATCTGATTGTTCATATATTTCGTTTAAATTTGAAAATTTAGTATTAATTTCTTTATCATTTAATACTGAAAGATATGGGTCGTAAGCTAAAACTTTTAATCCATTTTTTAATGCATATTCAGCAACCTTTTTTCCAATCGTTCCAAAACCAATTATACCTAAACATTTCTTTTTTATTTCTGCTGATTTAATAGTTGTTCTTGGCCATTCACCTTTTGTAGTTCCATTATGAAACACGGGGATCTTTTTAATTAAAGACATAGATGAAGACACAACATACTCAGCAACAGAATCCGCGTTCATACCTGAGGCTGGTTGAACATGAATATTTTTTAATTTACAATATTTTGTATCAATATTATCTAGTCCTACACCTAATCTTCCAATGAATTTTAAATTGCTTCCTTTTTTTAACAAATTTAAATTTACTTGAGTTTTATTTCTAACAATTAGTCCATCGTAGTCTACAATTATATGATTAAGTTCATCAATATTTTCCCAAAGTTTTTCATTATATTTAACTTCAAATTTATTATTTAAATTATTTAAACTATTTTGATTAATAAATTCTGTAATTAAAATTTTTATCATAAGTACTTGTACATAAATATAATTTTTAAAGATATTAATTTAAAAATTAAATTAATAAGTAATAGACTCTTCTTTTTTAATAGAGCCTTTCATTTTTTCAACGACTGCTTTTGCGCCAGCACTTAATGATCTTTGATCAGTACCAATTGTTACAAAATTAAAACCTTTAGCAATCATTTTTTTGGCATATTCAGGAGTACCATTATGAATTCCTGCAAAAATATTATTTTTTTTAGCATGTTCTAAAATTCTTAAAATTTCTGAATAAGCCTTAGTATTTTCAGTTCTATCAAAACCTGGTTCTTCACCGATAGCTAAACTTAAATCTGCAGGACCAATATAAATTCCATCTACCCCCGGTGTCGACATTATTTCATCAAGTTTATCTAAAGATTCTTTAGTTTCTATCATTGCCAATTTAAGCATTTCATCATTTGCGTGTTTTGCATAATCAGAACCGCCATAAATCAAACCTCTTACAGGGCCAAAACTTCTATATCCTTTTGGAGGGTACATACATGCTTGAACAAATCTTTCTGCCTCTTCTTTATTGCTTACCATCGGGCAAATTATACCATAGCATCCAGCATCAAGAATTTTCATTATTTGGCCTGGCTCATTCCAATTTACTCTAGCAAGTGGAGTCACTTCAGTTGATGAAATTGTTTGTAGCATTGGAAGTGCATTAGTATAATCAACTAATCCATGCTGCATATCAATTGTAAGAGAATCCCATCCTTGATGAGCCATTGCTTCTGCTGAAACTGTGCTAGGAATTTGCAGCCAACCATTAATAACAGGCTTACCATCATTCATCATTTGTTTTAATTTATTTGGTCTCATTATTTATATTTTAAGACCCATATGAGTATATTTTACATTCAAATAATCTTTGATAGCACCAGAACCACCTTCACGTCCATAGCCAGTTTGTTTTATTCCTCCAAATGGTGCTTCAGCAAGCGCAACTACACCTGTATTAACAGCAACACATCCAGATTCTAATTTTTCAGATCCTATATGAGCTTTGTCCATAGAATTTGTGTACAAATAACTGCATAAACCTAAATCATTATCATTTGCTCTTTCAATAACTTCGTCAAAATTTTTGAAAGTTAGAATAGGAACAAGTGGACCAAAAGGTTCCTCTTTCATAATTGTAAAATTATCTTTTACATCATCAAAAACTGTTGGCTCATAATAGTAACCTTTATTGAATCCAGAAGGTCTTTTTCCTCCCATTAAAACTTTAGCACCTTCATTTTTAGTAGTTTCAACTAATCTTTCTATTTCCTCTAATCTTTTTGCAGTACATAAAGGTCCTAATTCAACTCCTTCATCCATACCATTTCCTATTTTTAATTTTTTTGCTCTATCTATAAAAGCACTTACAAATTCATCTTTTCTATTTTCTTGAATATAAAATCTATTAGGTGAAATACACACTTGACCATTATTTCTAAATTTACCAGTAATTGCTATATCAGCAACCTTGTTCATGTCCACATCTTCACATACTATGAAAGGAGAGTGACCACTTAGTTCCATAGTAACTCTTTGAACTTTATCTGCAGCTTTTTTTAAAATAATTTTACCGACTCTTGTTGAACCTGTAATTGAAACTTTTTTAATTATATCAGATTCCATTAATTCATTTGATATTTCAGCAGGATCTCCTGACAGAAGATTTACTACTCCGTCTGGTACACCGGCTTCTTTACATATATTAACTAATTCCATTACAGCACCAGGTGTAATTACATCTGGCTTGCAAATAACAGAGCAACCTGCAGCTAAAGAAGTAGAAATTTTTCTTGAGGCCAGTACTATTGGAAAATTCCAAGGAACTAAAGCAGCTACCACGCCAACTGGTTGATAATAAACATGAACTCTTGTATCTGGAAATCTACTTTGTTGCGTTTGCCCATAAATTCTTTTAGTTTCCTCAGCATTCCATTCAAAAATATCCGCTGCACCACCAACTTCACCAACAGCTTCGGCAATAGGTTTTCCTACTTCAAGTGTTAACCACTTTGCTAAAACATCTTTTTTTTCTCTCATTAGGTCAGCAATTTTTCTAAGAGTATAAGCTCTTTGCCATGGAGCAGTATTTTTCCAAATCTCCAAACCTTTCTCTGCAGATTTAAGAGCTTTTTGAACATCTATTGAAGATGCCTTTGATGCTTTTCCAATTACTTCTTCAGTAGCTGGATTTATCACATCATATGTTTCTTTTTTTTCAGCTTGTTGCCATTTACCATCAATGAATTGTCCAAATTTTTTATACATAATTTTTTAAGTTTACTTAGTTGGGTTTTATAATTTATAGTTTAATTATATATAAACATTTTGCTCAATTAAAGTTAAACTTAATTTATGAAAAAAATTACACTCACTTGTGCTCATGCAATTGTTAAATACTTAATTGCCCAAAAAATATTAATAAAAGGTAAAAAAGAACCTTTGTTTCCAGGTGTATTTGGAATTTTTGGTCATGGAAATGTAGCTTGTTTAGGACAAGCCTTAGAAGAAAATCAAAAAGAACTTCCAACATATAGAGGCCATCATGAGCAAAACATGGCTCTTACAGGGATCGGATATGCTAGAGCAAAAAGAAGACAACAGATATTTGTGGCAACATCATCTGTAGGTCCTGGTGCAACAAATATGGTTACTGCAGCAGCAGTTGCGATGAGCAATAGATTGCCAATTTTATTTTTACCAGGAGATACTTATGCAAATAGAGTTCCAGATCCTGTACTACAACAAGTCGAACACTTTAATAATCCAGGAATTACGGTAAATGATGCATTTAAACCTGTAACAAGATATTTTGATAGAATTACAAGACCAGAACAAATTATCCAATCGTTTCCAATAGCAGTTCAAACAATGTTAGACCCAGCAGATTGTGGCCCAGCTTGCATAGCTTTAAGTCAAGATATTCAAGGACAAACTTTTGAATATCCAGAAGAATTTTTTTATGAAAAAATTCATACAATTAGAAGGCCTAGACCAGATGACTTTCAAATTAAAGAAGCAGCTCAAAAAATTAAGTCCTCAAAAAATCCAATAATTATTTCCGGTGGAGGAGTTTTTTATTCTGATGCAATGAATGAATTAAGTAACTTTGCAATCAAACATAATATCCCAGTTACTCAAACTGTTATGGGCTATTCAACAATGACAAGGGATCATTCTCACTATGCCGGACAAATAGGTGGGTTAGGAGGAAAAAATACAAATGCTCTTGCTAAAAAAACAGATCTTGCAATTGCAGTTGGAACGAAACTTGCAGATTTTACTACAGGTTCATGGGCAAACTTTGAAAATAAGAATTTTAAACTTGTTTCAATAAATGTTTCTAGATTTGATGCAAATAAACATTTAGCTCAAGCAGTAGTAGGTGATGCAAAAGTTTCATTAAATGAACTTTCATTAGCATTAGGTGATTGGAAAGCAGATGATGAATGGAATAAAAAATCTCAGATAGAATTAAAAGCTTGGAATGAACATGTAGATAATGAAAGTGCACCCTCTAATCAAGAAATACCAAGTTATGTTCAGGTTATAGGATCTGTCTATAGAAATTCTGATCCTTCAGATATTGCTGTAACAGCTGCAGGTGGATTAGTAGGAGAAGTAGCTCAAGTTTGGAGACCTAGAGAATTAAACACTCATGAAACAGAGTGGGGTTTCAGTTGTATGAGTTATGAAATATCTGGAGCTCTGGGAATTAAAATGGCAAATCCTGATAAAGAAGTTATTTCATTTGTTGGTGACGGATCTTATCTTTTAAGTAATACAGATATATATTCTTCTGTTATCACTAAAAATAAACTTATTATTATTGTTTGTGATAACGGTGGTTTTGCAGTTATAAATAGACTTCAATTGTTTAAAGGTGGAAATGAATTTAACAATTTATTAAAGAGCTCAAAAACTCCTGGGCTAGTTGATATTAATTTTGCTAAACATGCGGCAAGTATGGGAGCTAAATCAGAAGAGGTAAGTTCACTATCAGATCTAGAAGAAGCATTTAAGAGAGCAAAAAAATCAGACATAACTTATGTAATTTCAATAAAAACTCATGCTTATAAATGGATGGAAGGTTCAGCTTTTTGGGATAGCCCAACATTAGAGATACCCACAACTAAAGAGAATAAAGAAGCTTTAAAGCTACATAAAGAAGGAAAGTCAAAACAAAGACAAGGCGTATAATTCTTTTATGAATAAAGTTTTTAAAGTTGGTTTGATAGGATGTGGGCATATTTCAGAAACTTATTTTAGAGCTCAAGAATATTTTAATAATATTAGAATAGTAAAATGTGCAGATATAAACTTAGATGCAGCAAAAAAATGTGCAATTCACTATAATATAGAAGCATTAACTGTTGAAGAGATTTTAAAAGATAAAGATATAGAAATAATTCTTAATTTAACAATACCGCGTGCACATTACGAGGTATCAAAATTAGCCTTAGAAAACGGAAAACATTCCTATGCCGAAAAACCACTAGCTGTTAAATTTGAACATGGAAAAGAATTGCTTAAAATTTCAAAAGATAAAAAATTATACTTAGGGAATGCACCTGATACTTTTTTAGGTGGAGGTATTCAAAAAACAAGAGAACTGATTGATAATGACGTAATTGGAGATATCAAATTAGGCAACGCTATTTTTGCATATCCTGGAATTCAATCATACCACCCAAACCCAGAACCATGGTTTAATGAAAATGAAGGTGGTCCAGTTATTGATATGGGACCTTATTATTTAACCGCTTTGGTAAATTTATTAGGACCTGCAAAACAAGTACAAGGAAGGTGTACAAAAGTTTTTAAAGAAAGAGAAATTGGGATTGGACCTAAAAAAGGAAAAAAATTTAAAGTGGAAACACCAACTACTTATTTAGCAACTATACAATTTGAAAATGATAGTATAATTCAAATTACTTTATCTTTTGATGTTATTGCTCATCAAAGAAATCATATTGAACTTTATGGAAATAAAGGTTCAATAATAGTTCCGGATCCAAATATGTTTGGAGGATCAGCTTTTGTTTCTGTAACAACAGGAGGAAATTGGGGTGAACATAAAACAGATAATATGCCATTAGGAAAGATAAATATTAAATCTCAAAGTGCTAGAGCAAACGAGTCATCAACAAACGCTAATTATAGAGGAGTAGGTCTTGCAGAAATGGCATATTCTATAGAAAATAATTTAGAGCATAGATGTAATGGAGATTTATCTCTTCATGTTTTAGACATTATTGACTCAACAATGAGAGCATCTCAAACAGGAATACCTCAAGAAATTAAAACTACCTGTAAAAAACCAAAACCATTTTCTTTAGAAGAAATAAAAAAAATATTGAATTGATAAATTAAAAAACGTATGACAAAATTAATAGTTATTTCTGATCCTTATCCAAGAACATTAAAATTAATATTTACAAC
>CACHFM010000003.1 GCA_902579105.1 uncultured Pelagibacteraceae bacterium
CTAATTAATGTTAATACTGGATAATGTGTTTTTAAAATGATTGTTTTTTTTGTTAATAAAACAAAAGACAACAAGATAATTGATTGAATAAGTGTTCTTCCAAAGTAAAGTTCAAATAATGCTACATCTTCATAAATATATTTAATCAAAGAATCCTGGATTGAAAAAAATGCCATTCCAGTCATTATAAAAAAGATACCTTTGGTATTTTGATTAGTATCCATCTGGCACATATATCAAATATTGCTCAAATTTAGTATTTAATAATGTCTAAAATTAATTTGTAATAAAGTCAGCAGCTCTTTCACCAATCATTAAAGTAGGAGCATTAAGATTTCCACTTGTAATTTCTGGCATTACCGATGCATCCGCTACTCTAATATTTTCCAAGCCATGTATTTTTAATTTTTCATCTACAACAGCCATATCATCAATGCCCATTTTTAATGTACATGATGGGTGATACGCCGTTTCTGCTTTAGATCTTATATATTGTTTAATTTCTTCTTCAGATTGAGCATTTTCACCTGGACCAATCTCTTTACCAGAGAAAGGTTTCATAGAATTTTGACTTAAAATCTTTCGTGCTACATGAATACATTTTACTGTTTCTTTTAGATCATATTCATCCTCTAAGTAATTAAATTGTATTTTTGGATAATCGTATGGATTAGAACTTTTCAAAGTAATTTGTCCTCTACTTTTAGGTTGATTTAAACTTGCGTGCAGTTGGTAGCCATGTCTATCAGGATCCACAGCACCGTGGTCAATGACAAAAGCTGGAAAAAAATGAAATTGGATATTTGGATATTCCTTATCAGATGATGATTTGCAAAACCCACCAGCTTCTAGAAATGATGTAGAGCAGGGTCCACTTTTGTTTATAAACCATTGAATTCCAACTCGAAGCATATTTAATTTGTTTACATATGAATATAGAGTATCTGATGTTTTGCATTCTTGTTGTATGTATGTTTCAAGGTGATCTTGAAGATTTTTACCAACACCTTTAAGATTATGTACTACTTCAATTCCTTTTTCTTTTAAGTGCTCTCCTGGACCTACGCCAGAAACCATTAGTAATTGAGGAGAATTAATTGAACCTCCACTTAATATTATTTCTTTATTTGCATATATTTTTTCGATTTTATTATTTATTTTAACTTCAATACCTATAGCTTTTTTTCCTTCAAAAATTATTTTTTCAACAAATGACTCTGTGAATACTTTTAAATTTTTTCGATTTCTTACTGGATTTAAATAATATTTAGAGGCACTTGCTCTCTCTCCATTATGAATAGTAACATCATACATTCCAAATCCTTCTTGATCTTCTCCATTCATATCTTGATTTATTTTGTGACCAGCTTCCTTTGCTGAGTCTAGGAAAGCTTTAAATAATGGATTTTTATTTTTAGATTGATTTATAGGAAGTATACCATTTCCTCCTCTATATTGATTTTCACCTTCTGACCATGTTTCAATTTTTTTAAAAAAAGGTAAAACTTTTTCATAACTCCATTCTTTAAGTCCAAATGAGGACCATCTCTCATAGTCATTTTTATTTCCACGAACATAAACCATACCATTATGAGCTGAACACCCTCCAATCATTTTACCTCTTGGACAAAATAATCTTCGATTGTTTAAATATGGTTCTGGTTCTGAATAATATTTATAATTATATTTTGGGTCATGCATTGTATACAAAATAGCAAGAGGCATATTTACTTTCCAAATATCACTATTTTTACCTGCTTCAAAAATTGCAACATTGTTTTGATTTTTTTCTGACAATCTATTTGCAAGAACACATCCAGCTGTGCCTGCCCCGATAATTAAATAATCGAATTTCAATTTAGTATTTTTATTGTGGGTTATCGCCTTCGATGGCTATTCTATCCATTACTCTTTCGTGACCCAAACCTCTTCCAGGAAAAAAATCAGTTAGACCTTGGTGTAATGTGCTTCTATTATCCCAAATAGCTACTGCATTTTCTGTCCATTTAAATCTACATGTAAAATCAAGTCTTTCTTGATGTTTAAAGATATGATTTAAAATGTGGTCACTCTCATCTTCATCTAAATCCAAAATTTTTTTTGTATACATAGAGTTTACATAAAGAATTTTCTTACCAGTTTCTGGATGAGTTCTTACAACTGGATGGGAATTAGAGTATTCTTTTAAATTTCCATTTCCTTCCATTGCTTTATAGGCATCTACAAATGCTGCAGCTCCAAGAGAACTGTGTATCGCTTTCTTATCATCTATTTTATTTTTTATTTCATCATCTAATGTTTCATATGCTAATTCCATATTTGAGAACATTGTATCTCCTCCTACAGGAGGTATTTTTATAGATCTTAACATAATTACTTTTGTTGGCTTAGGGTTATAACTTACATCGGTATGCCATGTTTCTCCCCATTGTTGTTTTTCATCAGGCTCTTTTATTATCCTTAAAATCTCTGGATATTTCTCTCTACCTTTTACGTAAATATGTCTCTCTAATGGTCCAAATTTTCTTGCTAAATTAAGCTGTTCTTCTGAAGTAATGTTTTGGTTTCTAAAAAAAAGTACCTTATGCTCTAATAGTAGATCATTTATAACGTTCCAATTTTCTATCGATGAATCTTTTAAATCAATCCCTTTAACCTCAGCACCCAATGCTCCAGATATTAATTCAATTTCCATATTATTTTTTCAATTTATCAGATAATACTAAATTATCTGGATTAAAATTAGCTTTATTTTCTTTAATAAAGTTATCCATTATCAACAGTTTGTCTTCTTCAAATTCAGTAACTTTTCTTTTTTCAAGATCAATATAAAGAGACAAGCTTTCTGTTGTTGCTGCAAGTTTTTTTTGTTTTTTTTTCTATCATTTCACATTTTAAATGTAATCTTTTTTTGTCATGATCAAAAAATGTACAATAAATGTCAACTTCTTCATTTTCTTTAACCTCATTATTATAAGTAGTTCTTGTTTCAACTACCATTGTACTTCTTTTTGAAACTTGCGCTTTGGCACCACCCATTTCAAATTTATTTAACATAGTTTCCCATGCTTCATCAAAAATTAAAATATAATAGGCCATATTCATGTGTTCATTATAATCTGTCCAATCTTTTATTATTTTTCTTGTGGCTAAATGTACTGACATTTTTTAACTTTTGTTAATTTTATCTGCTACTAATATTTTTCTTTGCATTTCTCGAAGCACAGGTTTTTCTATGAGTTTACCATCAATTACTACCAAGCCTGTATCCGATTTATTAAATTGATCTATAATTTTTTTTGCGTGGCTAATTTCTTTTTGGGATGGTGTAAAAATTTCATTCAAAATATTAATTTGTTTTGGGTGAATAGATCCTTTACCTGTAAACCCTAAGTTTTTGACAAACTCAGCCTCTTTTTTCAACCCATCCATATTTTCTAAATCTAAATAAGGCACATCTATAACATCCACTCCTACACTAGCACCTGCATGGACTAATTTTGATCTTGCATAAACAAGATTTTCAGGCTTATTTTCTACCCTAAGTTCCGCCGCCATATCAACTCCCCCAAAATATAACGCTACTATTCTTTTACTTGCATGAGCAATATCATAAATATTTTCAAGTGCTTCATTTGTTTCCATTATAACATGAAGATCAGTATCTAAATTACAATCAGTCAGCAGATCATCTATGAAAGAAATTTCTTCAGGAGTTTTAACTTTAGGTAACATTAAAGCTTTAACTTTTATTTTGCTAGAAATGAAAGCTTCTAAATCTAAAAGACCAAACTTAGTTCTTTGACAATTAATTCTAACAACCAACTCTACATCATTTTTGACTTCAAGTGTTTTAAGAGCATCAATTGTATTTTTTCGCGCTTCATCTTTATCTTTAATTGCTATTCCATCCTCTAATTCAATACAAACCATATCGGCACCAGATGCTATGGCTTTTGAAAACATTTCTGGTTTAAGACCTGGTGTAAAAATAAAGCTACGTCTTACTCTTAATTTATTTAAATCCATTTAATTATTATATCCTATAATTTTTGATGATATGATATTATAATTTTTTAAAAATAAAAATGAACAATAAGGTCTTTATCTCATGTGCTGTCACTGGGTCTGGTGATACAGCTGGAAAGCATCCAGATTTACCAAAAACTCCAGAACAAATAGCTACAGCATCAATCGAAGCTGCAAAAGCTGGAGCGGCAATAGCGCATATTCATGTAAGAGAAGAAGATGGAACCCCAAGTAGAAGATTAGAATTATATAAGGAAGTGATTGATAGAATTCGTTCAAGTGACACTGATGTTATATTAAATTTAACTACAGGAATGGGAGGGGATCTTGATATTGGACAAGGTCAAAATCCACTAGAATTTGGACCTATGACTGATATGGCAAATGTAATGGAGAGAATAGCAAATGCTGAACAATTTCTTCCAGAAATTTGTACATTAGATGCAGGAACATTAAATTTTGGAGATAGTTCAGTCATAACAGTTAATACACCAAATGATTTAAGAAAAGCTGCAAAAAAATTACAAGAAATAAAAGTTAAACCAGAAATAGAAGCTTTTGATTTGGGTAACATGTGGTTTGGCGCACAATTATATAAAGAAGGTTTGTTAAGTGACCCACCAATGTTTCAAATGTGTTTAGGAATACCATGGGGAGCGCCGGCAACTACTTTGGCGATGCAAGCAATGAAAGATATTATGCCCAAAGAAGGCATATGGTCTGGATTTGCGATTTCAAAAAATGAAATGCCTTTTGTAGCACAAACTGTTTTAATGGGAGGAAACCCAAGAGTTGGACTAGAAGATAATTTATATTTATCAAAAGGTAAATTAGCTACAAATGCACAATTAGTTGAAAAAGCCATTAGAATTGTAAATGAGCTCGGTTATTCAACAATGACACCCGCAGAAACACGAGAAAAATTAAAACTTGTTAAACACAAGTAATGTCGACTATTAAAAAAGTTGCAGTTATTGGAACTGGAGTAATAGGAACTGGCTGGATTATTCGATGTTTGGCTCACGGTAAAATTGTTTATGCTTTTGATAGAGATATAAAGTTAAAAAAAAACTTAATAGTAGAGATTAAAAGAACTTGGCCATATGTAAAAAAACTTTTTAAAAAAAAAAAACTCAATTTAAATAATTTTATATTTTTAACTTCTATTGAAGAAACTTTAAAACATGCAGACTTAATTCAAGAGTGTGCAACAGAAAATTATGCTTTAAAAACTAAATTGATGAATATAATTGGCAAATATTCTAAACCTAGCGCTATTATTTTATCAAGTTCATCAGGGTTATTACCAACAAGAATTTATTCAAAATGTAAAAATCCAGAAAGAACAATGATTGGACATCCATTTAACCCAGTTTATTTACTGCCTGCAGTGGAGGTTGTACCTGGAAAAAAAACATCAATGAAATATTTAAATAAAGCTAAAAAATTTTATAAATCCATTTCTATGAGTCCGATTATGGTCAAACATGAATTACCAGGTTATTTATCTGATAGATTACAAGAAGCTTTGTGGAGAGAAGGATTGCATATTATTAAAGAAGGCCATGCAACTACTGAGGATTTGGATAGAGCAATCCAAGATGGACCAGGTTTAAGATGGTCATTAATGGGTACTTTTTTAACTTTTCATTTAGCTGGTGGAAAATCCGGAATGAAACATATGCTAGATCAGTTTGGACCAGCTCTAAAACTTCCATGGACAAAATTAAAAGCACCTAAGTTGTCTAATAAACTAATTAATAGACTAGTCGAAGGAACCAAGAAACAATCAAAAGGTAAATCGGTAGAAAAAATTTCGACTATAAGAGATCAATATTTATTAGATTTAATTTTGATGCGAAAAAAATATGAAAAAAAATTAAGATAATTTTTTATATTTAATGTGACAACTTGCTACATATTTCAAAGTTGATTGATCTAATTTCATTATTAAATGAGAAACATCAGTTAAGAAGTCTTAATCTGTCTCAATTAATTAAATAAAGAAAGTTAATAAACTTATGAAACAAATATTTAAAAATATTACAATTCTAATAACAACTATTTTTCTTACATTCTTTAGTTTTTTCAATTCTTTTGCAGCAAATGTAGAAGTAGAAATGTTAAATAAACAAGGTAAAGAAAGCATGGTTTATTCACAAAAAATTGTGAGAGTAAATGTAGGTGAATCAATCTTATGGAAAGCATCTTCTAAAGGTCACAACGTTGAATTTATTAAGGGCGGTGTGCCAGAAGGAGTAGAAAAATTTAAGTCTAAATTTAATAAAGACGTAGAATACAAATTTGATATTCCAGGAATTTATGCTTATTGGTGCACACCTCATAAAACAATGGGCATGATTGGATTTGTGGTTGTTGGTGATGATAAATCTAATTTAGAAGAAATAAAAAAACTTAGATTTTCAGGGAAATCCAAAAAACTTGCAAAAGAATTATTTAATTCTTTATAAAATTTTTAAGTGATGGTCACCAAAAGAAACTAGTTATTTCTCTCTGTGTGACCATCAACAGAAATGACTTGACCAGAAACTTTACTTGAATCATCTGAGATTAAAAAAGAACACATTTTCCCAATATCTTCTTCTAAGATCCATTTTTTCATTGAACTCATAGAAATAAAATCTTTTTCAATAACTTTTTGTGAAATTTTAGTAAATTTTGCTTTATCTTTTATAACTCTTTTCATTCTATCACCTTTTATTGTTCCGGGACATACTGCATTGACTCTAATATTAAATTTACCAAGTTCCATTGCTAATGTTTTTGTAATTCCAATTATTGCCCATTTACTTGCAGCATAGGGAGAACGTAATGGAAAACCAAGTATGCCTGCAGTTGAAGAGATATTTATTATTGAACCATTTTTAGATTTCTTAATTAAAGGTATAGCTCTTTTTGTAAAATAAAAATGACTATTAACATCAACATGCAAAGTATTTTCCCAATCTTTCGAATTTAATTGTTCAATAGATCCTGTTGGCCCAGAAACTCCAACATTATTAATTAAAGCATCAATTTTTTTTGTTTTGTTTTTAATTTTTTTAAAAAAATCTGAAACTTGACTTTCATTAGAAGCGTCACACGAATAAGTAAATAATCTTTTATTTTTTAATGGATGTTTATTTAACTTTCTTAAAGATTTTTCGTCATTGTCACAAAGATAAATATACGCACCCCTAGCAAGACAAATCTTAGCTGTTGCCCATCCTATGCCAGATGCACCAGCTGAAATGATAATTTTTTTATTTGTTAAAATTTTTGTCATAAATTTATTAATAATATTATTTTCATTAAATATCTTCTAGTGGATGATGAGACATTAATTCAAGGTTGTTTTGTCCAACTAAATACTGTTGTTCTAGTTTAACACCTTCTTTACCACCAACTTTTCCAATATAACTTTCAATTGTAATTGTCATATTTTTTTCAAATGCACCGTTTCTCTCTCCACCGTCTGTAGGATATCTAATTGCGGGCCATTCATCACACAAACCAATTCCATGAAGCATGACTGAATATCTATTACCATAATATTCTTTAGGTAAGATCCATGATTTTTCAGTAAATTCTTTAAAAGTCGTACCAGGTTTTATTAATCTTGAGTTATGATTTATTTGATCTAATGCCATTTTATATAGATTTTTTTGTTGATCATTGAACTTGTGCCCTTCAACAAAAGTTCTCGATATATCTGCACAATAGCCATATGGCCCAACCATGTCTGTATCAAAAGATACAATCTCACCTTTTTGAATTACTTTATTACTACTTTCTTGCATCCAAGGATTTGTTCTTACTCCAGATGATAAAATTCTACATTCTATCCACTCACCTCCATTTTCAATATTAGTTTTATGCAAAATTGACCACAATTCATCTTCGGTCATACCAGCTTTTAATTGATTACGCATTTTTGAAACTCCAATTTCAGCAACTTCTAGCGCAGCTTTCATACATTTTAATTCTTCTAGAGATTTAATTACTCTCGCTTTTTCCAAAATCGATTTTGCATCAACTACTTTAATACCAATTTTATCTAAAGCTAATACCGCAGGCCCATTTAATACATCAATTGCAATTTTTTTGCTTTTAAAATATGAATTGGACAAGTCACTAATTTCATTAATCCATTCTTTTAACTTAGCATCAACTTGACTACCGTTTCCAAAATAATCCCATGAAATAGCAGGCCTGATTTCATCAATTAAATTTAAATGTTCTGATAGTTTTTCACAATTAAAGTATTCATAAAGTATTACCGGACCTTTAATTGGAACAAAACAGTATCTAGTTAAATTATGCATGTTATGCACACTCATATTAACTGTATCTAATGCATATCTAATATTTACTGGATCAAATAATATACAGGCTTCAAGATTATTTTTTTCTAATTCTTTTTTTACTCGATCTAGTCTGTAAGATCTTAGTTTATTAAAATCTATTTCGTCTTCTTTTAATCTTTTTTTTGTTATGAAATTATGTTCGGTTTTATTATTTGGATTAATTTTTCTATTAAACTTCATTAAGTTACAGCATTTGTATTCCTACACCTGTCTTCGGATATGTATATAGGTTATAATTTGCACACAATTCTTCTCCAGCTTTAATATCTTTTATTGAAACCATAAACATATATTTTGCGTCAGATTTTTCTTGTAAGTTGTAATACATGTTTTCTCTATTAGTATCATTTTCATCAAACTTTTTTGCTTTAGCGCTAGTATCTATTGGGTCACCAAATTTTAAAGTCGGTAAAACATTTGATACCATTCTCATCACAGTAGGATCATTTGAATGATTGTAGAAACCTCCTAAGGGAGTTCGTATATATTTGTTTTCAAACTGTTCGTCTCTAATGTGGGTTATGCCAATAAATGAATTTACTTTTATGTCTTTTGTAGCAAACAAACCCAAACCTTCAATTGGAGAATTTTTTATAGTTAGTCCATCTGGCAAAGGTCTATACATAATTTTTACTCTTTCTATACAACATTAGTTGCTACCCATTTGTGAAAATGGTGTGTCGGATTATCCATATCAGGAGAAAAATTTCCACCATTATATGCAATAGAGTTGCGGCCAATTTGCATTCTTTGGATTATATCTACATCTTCTTTCTGAATATCTTCCCATAATTTATGATTTTGCATTCTTAGTTGCTTGTATTTTTTAGATTTTGCAGCTTCATCACCAACATAATATATTTCCATGTGCTCTAATGTTCGTTCATGATTAATTGGCTCTAACCAATAAGCATAATAATGATCTTTATGTATTCCTAACATTACATTAGGAAACAAAGCTACATATTCAGCAATATTTTCTTTGTTTTTTGGCCAATTAGGAAAACAAGGAAATTTATTATTACCTTTAAATTTAGGCCTATAAACAGTAGTTCCTTGACCAGCAAAACGATTGGGTAAGCCTTGGATATGATAGTGATCTTCTATTTTAGAGTATGCGTTTAAACCAGGATGGACCCAAGGTAGATGATAACTCTCACAATAATTTTCAATTGCAAATTTCCAATTACATTTTGCTTTTAATTTAAAATATCCATAGTCATTAGCGTGTTTAATTAAATTTCTATCTTTTTTTTTCCAAAATTTATCCCATCTATCACTTAAAGGTTTTATATATTTTTCAAAAGGCATTTCGTTATTACTTATATTAACCATTATTAAATCAAGCCACACATACGATCTTATCTCTTTAAGATTATTTTCAGATTTTTTAAACTTTGAACTTTGATGTTTATTCATTCCTCCTATATGTGGTGTTGCTACTAAATTTCCATCTGAATTATATGACCATGAATGATAAGGACATCTAATAACATTTTTTATATTACCTGGTTTACTAATTAGTTTAAGACCTCTATGACTACAAACATTGTGAAAAACTTTAATTTTATTTTTTTTATTTCTAACTATGAGTAATGGTAATCCCAAAAGATCAAAAGGTTTTACATCACCAATTTTTTTTAAAGAACTTGCAACTCCTATAACAGTCCATTTATCTTCGAAAAGTTTTTTTCTTTCAATTAATGTATATTCTTTACTTGTATAACACTCATTAGGTAAACCATTTGCTTTACTAATAGGTTTATTAACAACGTCTAATTTTTTTTTATCAATAATACTATAAACTTTTGACATTATTTTATAACTTCATATATGCCAAGCCATGCATTTACATCTTTGCTTGCAATGTAGTTTGATTTAAAAAATTCTATTTCTTTCCATTTATTGTCTTTATTTAATTGATTTATTTTTTTATCAAATCCATATTCTTCGTGGATACCTTCATTTATTGTAAAACAAATAATACCTGTATTTTTTGTAATTCTAATAAATTCATCTAAAGCTGGAGGTTTAACATGACCAAAAGTAAATGTACCGACACACATTACTGCATCAAAGGAATTATCTTTTTCATTAATTTTTTTATTTAAATCTATTTTATCTAATTTTTGATACAGACCTTTAGGAACTAAATCTAATAGTTTTTGTGAAAGATCTGCTCCAAAAAAATTTGAAAAACCATATTTTTTTAATTCAACACCAACTAATCCAGTTCCGCATCCAGCGTCATAAATTTTAGCATCTTTGTTATTTTGATATTTAATAAATACTTCTGAAGTTTCTTTTGGTCCTGTATAATTCCAATCAACCATATCCTGATCATATTTATTTCCTTCTCCCCATTCGTCATAATATTTCATGACTTCTTCTGTCTTTTTTAATTTATAAATTGGTACTTTATTTCCTACGTCTTTTTGCGCCATCAGCTTCTCATTTTTTGTCCTTTTGGATCATAAAGAGGTTCTTTAATTATTGAACAATTAAACAAATCTCCATTTATTTCGACTTGTATTCCTTTTTCTGATTTTATTTCGTTTTGATTTACATAAGAAAAAGCAACACTTTTATTTACAAAATGAGCAAAGCCACCTGAGGTTATATATCCTATACTTTTGTCACCTTTTAACAAAGCCTCATTATTTGTTACATCAATATCGTTTGTTTCTATTATTAAAGGAACTATTTTATTTGTACTTTCATCTTTTTGAGCGTTATCTTTTCCAATAAAATCTTTATCCCAATTTATAAAACCATCTAAGCCAGTTTCTTTAGCAGTAAAATCAGGTCGATAGTCTAATGTCCAAGCTCCCCAACTTTTTTCTAATCTCATAGACATTAAAGCTCTTCCACCAAAAGGTTTTATATTAAATTCTTTTCCTGCTTCAGTTAGTTCTTCATATAATTTTAATTGGAAATGTGGAGCAACATAAATTTCATATCCAAGTTCACCAGTAAACGATATTCTGTTTATTATAGCTGGTACTCCAGCAACATACATTCTTCTAGAATCTCTGAATTTGAATTTATTATTTGATACGTCTTCTCTTACAATTTTTTGAAGTAGTTCCCTTGATTTTGGACCGGCAATTGCAAGTCCATGGAATTCATCAGATTTATTTTTATAATTTAAATTAAATTTATTTATATGATTTTCAAACCATCTTCTATGCATTTCTTGTGCCGCACCAGATCCAAAAACCATAAATTCATTTTCATCTAAGCAAGAAACTGTAAGATCTCCATAGAGTTTACCTTTATACGTAAGCATCGGACTTAAAGATATTCTTCCTGGTTTTGGTAATTTACCAGCAAGAATGTGATCTAGAAATTTTCTTGCCTCTGGTCCCTTAAACTCATGTTTTGAAAAATTAGCAACTTCTATAATTCCAACATTTTCTCTAACATTGATTACTTCTCTAGAAACATAATTATGTGATCTTGATCTTTTAATCGTTGGTTCTTCAAATGCGTCTTTTTTATTATTTGCAAACCACAAGACATTTTCTAAACCAAAACTATCTCCCATAACCGCGCCTTGTTCTATAAAACGATCATATAAGGCTGTTGTTTTTTGTTTTCTTCCTTTTGGTAAAGTTTCATTTGGGAAAGTCATAATAAATCTTCTTTCATAATTTTCAGAAGATTTGACTGTTCCATATTGAGGTGATGCATAGTCTCCAAATCTTGCTACATCCATTGCCCAAACATCTATTGATGGTTCACCATCAATAATCCATTCAGCTATACATTTTCCTACTCCTCCTCCTTGACAAAAGCCAGCCATTACTCCAACTGCAACCCAATAGTTTTTCATTCCTGGCACTGGTCCAATTAAGGGACTTCCATCAGGTCCAAAAGTAAAAGGCCCATTTACTATGTTTTTAATACCTGCTTTTTCTAATGCCGGCATTCTTTCAAATCCAATAGCTAATCTATCTTGAATATTGTCTAATTTAGGTTCTAATAATTCATGGCCGAAATTTAATGGAGTACCTTCAACTTTCCAAGGTGTTGATTTGGGTTCGTAGGTTCCAAGCAACATTCCTTTTGCTTCTTGTCTAAAATAAATATTACCTTCAAAGTCTGTTCCTATAGGCAGTCTTTGATCTCCCATAGCTTCGATCTCTGGAATAGCTTCAGTTATTAAATAATGATGCTCCATTGGTTGTACGGGTAAATCTATTCCTGCTAATTTTCCAACTTCTCTAGCCCATAATCCTCCAGCATTAATTACTATTTCTGCATTTATATTGCCTTTGTCAGTAAAGACATTCCATGTTCCATTTTTATTTTGTTTAGTGTCTTTAACAACCGTATGTGTAAAGTATTTTCCTCCATATACTTTAGCAGCTTTTGCAAAAGCATAAGTAACGCCCGAAGGATCAACCTCACCATCAATCGGATCCCATAAAGCTAAAAGATATCTTGATGGATCAATTAATGGGTGTTTTTTTTTAACTTCTTCTAGAGATATAAATTCTTGATCAAGCCCCATATATCTTGCCTTTGACCTTTCTCTTTTAAGATAGTCAGCCCAAACTTCATTTGAAGCTAAATAAAAACCTCCACTCGGCTTAAAACCAACAGAATGTCCTGATTCTTTTTCAATTTCTTTATACAAACCAATTGTATATGCCATCATTCTAGAAATATTTGGATCATTAGAAATTACATGAACATTTCCAGCCGCATGCCATGAAGAACCTGAAGTTAACTCATTTCTTTCCAATAAAATACAATCTTTCATTCCAAATTTTGAAAGATGATAAAGAATTGAACAACCAACAACTCCTCCACCAATAATTACTACTTTGGCATGATTTTGCATGGTTAGTATTTAATTTCTCTGTTTACTTTTTTTAAAGTTTTATCTGTACCATGATGAAAATGTTTACTCATATTTGGAATATACTTCATAGAGATTGGTTTTTTGCCAACTGCCATTGCCATTTCACGAACATGGTGAGGACCTGCTCCACAACATATTCCAATAAAATTTATATTTTGTTTTAAACAGTCTTTGGCAAATTCAGCCATTTCAAATCTATTGCAAAGTAAATTATCTAAAGCAACTGGAAATGCATTTCCTCCAGGTATACAATCACATTCATGATCTGTTTGATTTAAAAATCCTGGCTCTGCTTCTGTAGTTCTATAAGGAACTGGTAGACCAGCAACATGACATGAAACATTTTCTCTTATTTTTGTAAGTAACTTCATTGTCATTTCAGGTCCTCTATAACAATTTAAACCAACAACATCTGCTCCTAAGTCTTCGATAATTTTACAAGCATCTTCAGGAGTATAACCATCTCTAGTTTTATCTCCTCTTGGGATTGCATAATTCGCAACAGCTATTAATCCTTCATCTTTTATTGCTTTTAGTGCAATTTTCATTTCTTCTACCCAGTTAATTGTTTCAGCTACTATAAAATCTACACCAGCTTCTTTTGCCCATCTAACTTGTTCTTCATACATTTTCTGACATTCCTTAAATGATGATTTATTTTTTGGATCAAAAATATTTGTATTTGCTACATCTCCACATACCATTAAGTCTAAATCCTTAAATTCTTTAGCAGCATCTTTTGCAATTTGAAGTGCGTTTTTTTGCATTGGTTCAAGCAACTCTTCCTTGCCAATTAGTCTTAATTTTTCTCGATGCCCATAATATGTAAATGCTTGCACAACATCAGATCCAGCTCTTATAAATTCTCTATGTAATTGAGTTACTACTTCTGGATGTTCTAAAACAACTTCCGGAACAAAAGCACCTGCAGAAAGATATCCTCTTCTTTCCATAGCAAATAAATATCCTTCAGCACAAATTACTGGTCCTTTATTTAATCTTGTAATTAAATCTTCTTTCATTTTATTATTTAATCTATTTCTAATATTTGGCTGTATAAAGACATTTTTGACACAACCTGAAGTTGACTGAAGTTTGCAATTTTCTTTTCTATATGTTCTCCTAACAGAATTAATTAATTAATGAGGAGAAAATAATGAAAATTAAAAAAATGCTTCTATCAGTTGCAGTAATTTTTGGTTTAACTTCTTTTGGAAGTATAGCTAATGCAGCTTGTGGAAACATAACAATTGCTAATATGAACTGGGCTTCAGCAAACTTTATGGCTGAAGTTGATAAGATCATATTAGAAGAAGGTTATGGATGTTCAGTAGAATTAGTGCCTGGTGCTACAATGCCTACTTTTACATCTATGCAAGAAAAAGGTGAGCCAGATGTTGCTCCAGAATTTTGGGCAAATGCTGCTATCATCGCTTTGAATAAAGCTGTTGATGAAGGTAAAATGCACTCACTTAACAAAGCGCCAATTACTGGTTTGGGTGAAGGTTGGTGGGTATTACCTCACACACTTAAAAAACATCCAGAGCTAACAACTGCTGAAGCAATTTTAGCAAGACCAGATTTATTTCCTCACCCAGAGGATCCATCAAAAGGTGGTTTCCATATTTGTCCTCCAGGCTGGAACTGTGAATTAAGTAACAGAAACCATTTTAGAGCTTGGGACATGGAAGCTAAAGGTTGGGCTATTGTTGAAACAGGTTCTGCTGCAGGTCTTGACGGATCAATTGCTAAAGCTGCTGAGCGAGGAGAAAACTGGTTTGGTTATTATTGGTCACCAACAGCTATTATTGGTAAATATGATATGAGAGCTGTGGATATGGGTGAATGGGGTGGTAAAGACAACTGGGATGGTTGTATTGTTTTACCAGAGCAAGAGTGTGCTAACCCTAAAAAAACTTCATGGACAAAATCTGAAGTTTACACAATCGTAACTGATAATTTCAAAAAAACAGCTGGAAACGCTGGTATGGAATACTTTAAGAAAAGAACGTATCCAGGCCCAGTTATGAACGGTATGTTAGTTTGGATGGGTGAAAACCAAGCTGAAGGTGCTGATGCTGCAATTGAATTCCTAAAAACACAAGAAAGTGTTTGGAGTAAATGGGTTTCAAGTGATGCTGCAAAAAAAATCAAAAAAGCACTTTAATTAAAAATATTATCAAACCCGCTTAGGCGGGTTTGATTAAATAAAAATTATGGACTTCTTTAATAAAATTCCTGTAATGGATAGAACGGCTCTTAGAGAGCTTAAAAAAGGAATTGATTCTAGTTTCAAAGAATTTTCTAGAGCGTATGGTGATGGTATTGAAGGTTTTTTTGACCCACTTTTACATTTTTTAATTTGGTTAGAAAAATTGTTAGTAAGCAGTCCATGGCCTATTGTGATAGGAGTATTTGGGTTACTAGCTTGGATTGGATCAAGAAGCATTAAGTTGGTTATTGGAACTATTGTATGCTTTTTAGTCATCGGATATTTTGGAATGTGGAAAAACTGTATGGCAACAGTTGCAATAATTTCTGTATCTACATTAGTTTGTATTGTTGTTGGAATACCTATCGGTGTATTAATGTCAAAATCAGATAGAGCTGAAAAAACTATACTACCAGTTTTAGATATGATGCAAACGATACCTAGTTTCGTTTACTTAATACCTATAATTATGCTTTTAGGCATTGGGAAAGTTCCAGGTTTATTAGCTGTATGTATTTATGCACTCCCACCTGTTGTTAGATTAACTAATTTAGGAATAAGAGAAGTAGATAAAGAAACTTTGGAAGCTAGCGAAGCTTTTGGTGCTACTCCAATGCAAAAGCTTAAATCTGTTCAAATTCCATTATCACTTCCAACAATATTTGCTGGAGTTAATCAGACAATTATGATGGCTTTAGCTATGGTTGTAATTGCTTCAATGATTGGAGTTAAAGGTCTAGGGGTTCCTATATTACAAGCTATATCAAATCAATATTTAGCTCTCGGTATGATGAACGGTCTGGCTATTGTGGCTCTCGCTATTATTTTTGATAGAGTAACTCAACAGTATGGTCAAAGAATTCAAAAACACCGTGGACAAAAAAAATAATGTCTAAAATAGAAATAAATAATGTTTATAAGATTTTTGGTAAAAATCCTAAATCAGTTTTACCAATGGTAAAGGATGGAGCGACTAAAGAAGATATTTTGGATCAAACTGGCCATACAGTTGGATTAGATAATGTTTCATTAAAAATTGAAGAAGGAGAAACTTTTGTTTGTATGGGATTATCTGGATCAGGAAAATCTACTTTAATAAGACATCTAAATAGACTGATAGATCCTACAGATGGTGATATTTTAATCGAAGGAACAAATGTAATGTCATTAAATAAAGAGAGTCTTATTGATTTTAGAAGACATAAAATGAGTATGGTTTTTCAAAGGTTTGGGCTTTTTCCTCACAAAACAGTAATTCAAAATGTTGGTTATGGTCTTGAAATGCAAGGTAAGTCTGAAGAAGAAAGAAATAAAACTTCCATGGAAAAAATTGAAGCAGTTGGATTAACAGGCTTTGAAAATCAATATCCAAATCAATTATCTGGAGGAATGCAACAAAGAGTTGGTCTTGCTAGAGCCTTGGCAACCGATACAGATATTATGTTGATGGACGAAGCTTTTTCAGCATTAGATCCTTTAATAAGAAGTGATATGCAGAAACAACTTATGGATCTTCAAGCTGAATTAAAAAAAACAATTGTATTTATTACTCACGATTTAGATGAGTCTTTAAGATTGGGTGATCATATAGGAATATTAAATGCAGGTAAATTAGTACAAGTTGGTACACCCGTTGATATAGTAATGAATCCTGCAGATGAGTATGTTGAGGCATTTGTTAAAGATGTTAATAGAGCAAAAGTAATAAAAGCTAAAGTAATCATGACACCAGTTAATGAAGCAAATGGTATAGATAAATCAAACATGATTAAGATAGAAGAAGATCAATTTATTGAAGAATTTTTACCGCAAATAGTTTGTACTAATTCAAATTGTGAAGTAGTCGATAAACAAGGCAATACCAAGGGATACATATCAAATAAGGAATTACAATCTTCCTTACTAAAATCTTAATAAACTCAGAATTTTTTTAATGGTTTTTTAATTATTAAACTGTAAATTGTATTGAATAATGAAAACTTTTTTTTAAATATTTACGATGCCAACGATTTCTAAAATTGAGAAAAATTCATCTTATTTAAAAGTTATTTGGAACGATGGAGAAGAAAGTAAGTTTAATTATATGTGGCTAAGAGATAATTGCCCAAGCGCACATGACAAAGATTCTAGGCATAGAATGTTCAATATTTTGGAAGTATCACAAGATATTAATCCAAAAAATTATAATATCAATAAAGAAGGAAAACTAGAAATTGAATGGAGTGAAGGTGATCATATAAGTTATTTTGATCAGAAATGGTTAAGAGATAATTGTTATACCATTAAAAATAATAAAAAATATGTTTCTCCATATCAACTTTGGGATTGTTCATTAGAAAAAGATCTTCAATCAATTAAAATTGATCACGATGAAATAATTTCTTCGGATGAAGGTTTAATAAAATGGTTAAAACTTCTTCATTATAAAGGAATAGCTATAGTTAAAAATGCTCCAACAGAAAAAAAATCTGCTTTTCCAGTCTTAAATAGAATTAGTCATACTAGAGAAACATTTTTTAAAACTCCTTTTGAAGTAATAAATATACCAAAACCTAATAATTCTGCTTACACAGCACATGCACTTAGAAATCATATGGATCTACCATGGTTTGAGTTACCTCCAGGATACCAGTTTCTTCATTGCTTAGTAAATGATTCTGAAGGAGGAAATTCATCAGCAATAGATGGGTTTGCTGTTGCCGAATATTTAAGAAAAAATGAAAAAGAAATTTTTGAAACATTAACCTCTATTCCACTTAAGTTTAGAGACAAAGATTATACACAAGAGTCCCATCGAAGTTTTCATGCACCTGCAATTAGCTTAACAAAAGATAAGGATTTTCACGATATAAGATTTAGTGTTGCAACAATGGATGCACTTGATTGCCATCCAGATGTTATGGATAAAGTTTATAAAGCACATCATAGATTTGGTAATCTATTACATGATAAAAAATTTCAAATTAATTTTAGGTTAGAACCTGGTGATATTTTCTCATTTAATAACAGAAGAATCTTACATGGAAGAACAGAATTTGACCCTAACTCTGGTCACAGACATCTTCAAGGTTATTATATGGATAGGGATGAAATAATTGGAAGATTAAATTATTTAAAAAAATAATTTATAAATTTTCAATTATTAAATTATTATTCTTATTGTATTTATTAAATTCTATTTTTGATTTGATTGTATAAAAATATTTTTTAATTTTTAAATGTTTAATTTTTTTACTTTTTAAAAAAAATTTATCTAAAATTAAAAAATTTATTTTTTTGTTATTCGATTTTTTTATAATTTTTTTAATACTTGTAACAGGGGAAAAAGATAACCCTACCTTTGTAGTATTTTTTATTTTTAATAGATTGTAAATATTTTTATGTTTAAAAGAAATAAATACACATTTTGAAAATTTTGATGTTTCATTTAATAATTTTTTTAAAATTTTTTTTGAAAATGCTGGCTTTATCTCAATAAACAATGGATACTTATTTTTGGAAGCTGTAAGTAAATCTTTTAATAAAGGAACAGGTTTTTTATATTTAATACTTATTTTTTTTATCTGAGAATATTTTGTACTTTTTACACTCAATTTTTTTTTAAAAATTCTCTTAAGAGTAAAATCATGAAAGCAAATAAATTTATGATCTTTTGTTAAATGAATATCTGTTTCAATTCCATATCCTCTTTTAAAGGATGCTTTAAAAGAATTTAAAATATTTTCTTTGTATTTTTTATTTACAATTCCTCTATGTATAAGATGCATTTAAGTTGAGATATTATAAATTTAAATTAAATTTATTTCCAACCAGTGATTGCTTTTACTTCTAAAAATTCTGTAAAACCCCAAACACCGCCTTCTCGACCATTTCCGGATTGTTTAAATCCACCGAATGGTGCCCCAACATCTGTTCCTTGACCATTGATGTAAACTGTTCCAGCCCTTACTTTTCTTGCAACTCTTTGAGCTTTTTCTTTATCTTCAGTTTGTAAATAGTTTCCTAATCCGTAAGATGTATCGTTCGTAATTGCAATTGCTTCTTCTTCAGTTTCAAATGGTATAATAGAAAGAACAGGCCCGAATATTTCTTCTCTTGCAATTCTCATATTATTATTAACATCTGCAAAAATTGTAGGTTTGACAAAATAACCTTTATTAAGACCATTAGGTAAATCAGGCCCACCAGCAGCTAATGTTGCGCCTTCTTTTATTCCAGCATTTATAAGATTTATTACTTTGTCGTATTGGACTTTTGAAACTAGTGGACCGATGTGATCACCTTTTTTTGAGGCTACATCTACTTTAATTTTATTTGCTTCATCCACAGCTTCTTTTACCGCTCTTTCATAAATTGATTTTTCAACTAACATTCTTGTTGGAGCATCACAAGATTGTCCTGAATTACTCATTATATTTCTTACCCCATCTCTTACGGCATTTGGATATGAATCTGCAAAAACTATGTTTCCACCTTTACCGCCCAATTCTAGAGTAACTTTTTTTATTGTGTCAGCTGCATTTTTTTGAATTAATTTTCCAGCTCTTGTTGAACCTGTGAATGAAACCATATCAATATCAGGGTGACCAGATATATGATTTCCAACAATTTCACCATTACCATTTACTAAGTTAAATACACCTGGTGGAAAGCCAGCTTCATCAATCATTTCCGCAAACAAAACTCCAGACACTGGAGCAATCTCTGAGGGTTTTAAAATCATGGTACAACCAGCCGCTAAAGCAGGAATAACTTTTAACACAACTTGGTTCATCGGAAAATTCCAGGGTGTTATGAGTCCACAAACACCAATAGGTTCATGTCTTATATGATTATTAGAATTGACATCAAATTGATGTTCAAAATTAAAATCTTTTAAAATTTTTATTATATTTTTTGTAATGTCAGCTCCCATTTTTGTATGAGTTTCTGAAGCAAAATCAAGTGGAGCTCCCATTTCTTTTGACTGCGCTGTAACCATTTCATCCCATCTGCGATTATAAATTTCATCAAATTTTTGAAGTAGTTTTAACCTTTCTTCTTTTGTAGTTTCTTTCCAAGTTTCAAAAGCTTTTTTTGCAGCATCAATTGCTTTATCCGTATCTTCTACTGAACCTAGTGAAATTATCGCAAAAGCTTCTTCTGTGGATGGATCAATTACATCAAAGTCGTTAGGTTTTACTGGCGAAACCCATTTCCCATTTATATAAAAATTCTTCTTTTCAATCATAGTTTATTGTACTCAATTAATATAAATAAATACAGTATTTAAATAAATTCTTTTAAAATTTTTTCTCTGTGCTCATCAAGATCTGGTATATCACCTCTTGTATTTTCATCTTTATATGTTGAAATTTTTATTGGATTTCCAGAAGATTTAAATTCTCCTATAATTTTATGATAAGATTTTACTATCATATTTCTATGTTTAATTTGAGGATTTTCAACTGCTTGTTTAATATTAAAAATAGGTCCACACGGAATTTTCAATTTTTCCATTTCTTTTATCCATTCATTAGTATTTTTAAGTTTTAATTTATCTTCTAAAATTTTTTTTAGTGAATCCATATTTTCACATCTTAAAGAATTTGAATTAAATCTTTTTTCTTTTGGAATATCATTAATATTTAAAACCTCACATAATTTAGTAAATAATTTATCATTTCCAGCGGCAATTATTATGTAACTGTCTTTTGTCTTAAAAGCTTCAAAAGGTGCAATAGAAGGATGTCTTGAACCCATTGGTTTTGGTATTTCATTTTTTGATAAATATCTTGATATTGCATTTTCTAAAATTGCAATTTGGCAATCAAGCATTGAGACATCTATAAAAGCTCCTTTACCTGTTTTTTGCCTATCATATAGTGCAGCATTAATTCCAATTGCAGTAAATAATCCAGCCGTAATATCTCCGATAGAAGTTCCAACTCTTGTAGGTTCATTATCAGGATGTCCTGTAACACTCATAAGTCCACCCATTCCTTGAACAACCATATCATACGCAGGTAATTCTTTTAATGGTCCTGTTTGACCAAAGCCTGAGGCAGATGCATAAATTAGTTTAGGATATTTTTTATTAACATCTTTCCAGCCATATCCCCATTTTTCTAATGTTCCTGGTTTAAAGTTTTCAACTAAAATATCTGCTTTAGATAATATTTTTTCAAAAATTTTTTTGTCATCTTTATTTTTTAAATTTAATGCAATACTTTCTTTTCCTCTATTTAGTGACATGAAATAAGCAGAGTAATCATTAATAAAAGGTCCAAATTTCCTAGAGTCATCACCTGTTTCAGGAGCTTCAATTTTTATAACTCTTGCGCCTAAATCTGAAAGTATCATGGTACAATAGGGGCCTACCAGAACTCTAGTTAAATCAATAACTAATAAATTTTTTAAAGGTCCATCCATAATTTTGTTAAAAAAAAAGGGCTTTGTATAAATGCAAAGCCCTTTTTATAAATTATATTAGAGAATTAATTAGGTATCCAGCTTCTCCATTTATCAGGATTAGCATCTTTCCATTCTTTAACTACTTCTTTTAAATCTCTATTTTTTTGCTTAACTTCAACTAACATTACAGCCTGGTCAGCATTATCGAATTTCATTTTAGTAAAAAATTCAGCTGCTTTTGCATGTTCTGCTTTTGCAAAAGTTTCAGGGTTACCATAATTGAAAGTGTAGTCTTTAGCCCAACCAGTTGCTGGCCATGCAGCTGTACCACAATCTTTCCAATTATTTGCTTCTGTAAACGAGTCGCAAGTTTTATGATCAGGAAGACCTACACCAACCATGTCGTATGCTCCAAAGAACCAATGTGGCTCCCATAGATATAACAAGAAAGGCTCTTTTCTTTCATATGCTGCGACTGCTTCAGCAATTGCCGCTGCTTCTGTTCCTAGTTCGTCAGCTTGGAAATCTATTCCTAAAAGATCAAGTCTTTTTTGATCATGACAGTTCCAACCTGCTACAGGACAAGCAATTAATCTTCCTCTTTTTCCAGATTCTATAGTAGCAAATTTATCTTTATGTTTGTTTAAATCTTTCCAAGATTTTATTCCAAGACTTTCTGCTGCGTATCTAGGAATGAAATAATCTGAAAGACCAATTATTCCAGATGTTCCCAAAAGTTTTACACTTCCATCACCTTCGTAATTGAACATTGTTTTACCATCATATATTAGTGGACCCTTCATCATTACAGTGTCAGCTTCCGCGTAACTAGGCCAACTTTCGCAAGCAAAGTCAATTTCACCTGCAGCGATTGCTTCCCATAAACCAGTTCCTGATGGAAATACTACTCTTTTTACTTTGTATCCTAGTTCTTCTTCTAGCATACTTACAGCAACTTGACATGTGATCTCTCCACCAGTCCAGTCAGCAACAGCAGCCGTTAACCTTTTAGCATTCGCTGTTCCAAAACTTCCAAGTATTAAGATAAAAGACAATATCAATGCTGATAATGTTTTTGATAATTTCATAGATTTTCCCCTCTATTTTTAAATTTAAAATTATATTTTAGCTCAAAAAAGTGATTAAAGTAAACTTTATAAATTTACATAAAATTCAATAATTAATTGAAATTAAGTGCGGTTAAAAGTTCCAGTTATCATTAATTCAAGCAAATTATATGCTTATTTTATGGTATTTTCGGTATTGTTCTATCTAAACCTTTAGCAATTTTTTTGTCATGATCAAAGAAAGGAAGATTTACGATATCACAAGAGTGTTTATCTCCATTAAAAAGTTCAAGAATTAGTTTTTTTCCTGGCCAATCGCCTGGTTTATAAAATCTAACATAACCAATTCCTAATTTTAAAGTTGGAGAAGGAACACCAGCAGTAATATGTCCTACAATCTTATCTCCATCTAAAATCTTACTTCCAGATACTGGAGTTTCAGTTTTGCAAGTAACTCCAAATAAACAAGGTCTCCTATCTTTATTGTTTAAAGCGTCACGACCTATAAAATCACCTTTTTCCATATTAACAAAAAACTCCAAACCAGCTTCAAAAGGTGTAATTGTTGTATCGATATCTGTTAAATTTCCAAAAATTCCTCCTTCTATTCTCCTAATAGTCATTGCTCTAGAAGCAGAAAGTTCCATTCCGTGAGGTTGTCCACAATTCATTAAATGATCCCATAATGCTAAATGGTCAGTTTTAAATCCGTCAGAGTAGATTTCAAAACCAAGTTCATTCGTAAAACCTGTTCTTGAAACATAAAGGTTTTGTCCGCCCAAATCAAAAAAACCAGATCTAAAATATTTCATGTTTTCATCAATTTTTCCATTAGATGCAGTTTTCATTATATCAATTGATGCAGGACCTTGTATTTGTAAAACTCTAGATTTTGGATCAGAAATTTTGACATTATAATTTGAAGTATGCGCTAATAACCAATCTTCAAAAGGTCCATCTGCTTGAACATACCAAAATTTATTTTCACTAAATTTGAATAGAACTCCATCCATAAAAATTCCACCTTGAGGCGTGCAGGCTAAAGAATAATAACCTCTACCTTCAATAACCGAAGAAACTTTTCTTGTTAAAACTTTATCAAGAAAAGGTATTGCGTCAGGTCCAGATATTTCGATAGGTTTTTCAGGCACATCAAAGATAAGTGCTTTCTGTCTTAGTAACCAATATTTTTTAATTGGATCTTCACCAATAGACATCGGAAAGTATCTTCCAGCATAAACACCACGAACCATTTCAGGACTATGAGTTCTTTCAATATAAGGAGACTCTTCAAATCTACGTGCACTTATTTTTATAGTTTTTTTAAGATCTGATAATTCTTGAAGATTTCCCATTTAAGTTCCTTTTTTAATTTAAAGAATCATCCAACCTAATAATAACCGGTGGTTCATGTGCTGTTACTTTAGGTGGTTTATCATTATATTTTTCCATCTCTACAAGACATGAATGTGCAATTGGTCCTTGACCAAGTTTTGATGTCCCTTTATCACGTGTTAATATATTAGGATTTCCATGTTTGCAAATACTTCCATGCTCCATAGGATTTTGAGGATCGTACCATGCTCCAGTACTAATTTGAGCTACTCCCTGCATAACTTTCTTTTCAATTTTTACACCAGCTAAACAAGCACCACGATCGTTAAATAATTTTACAATATCACCGTCTTTTAAACCTCGATTTTCAGCATCAATAGGGTTTATTTCTACAGGTTCTCTATCGTTAATTTTAAAAGATTTACTATACTTTCCGTGGTCCATTTGGCTATGTAATTTATTTTTGGGTTGGTTTGATATTAAATGAATATGGAATTTTTTATTTTTTTGACCTAGCCATTCGCAAGGTTCTAGCCAAACAGGGTGGCCTGGGCAGTCATCATATCCGAATTCTGCAACTGTTTTAGAGAAAATTTCAATTTTACCGCTAGGTGTATTTAACGCATTTTTAATTGGGTCTTCTCTAAAATCTTTAAGCATAAGTGTTGGTTCAGATGGATCTGAAATTTTAAACCATCTATCTTCTCGAAATTTTTTATAACTCGGTATTTTTATATTAGCTGCTGCAGCACGTTCGGTAGTTTCTTTATATATCCATTTTTGCCATTCTTCTTGATTTCGTCCTTCTGTAAATTTTTTCTCTACTCCCATTTTTTTTGCAATTCCTGCGAAAATTTCAAAGTCGTTCTTAGCTTTTCCATAAGGTTCAACTAATTTATCCATTGATACAACATACGGATCACGTGGTGTCATCATAATATCATATCTTTCAAGGGGTGTTGTACAGGGTAATACAATATCAGATCTTTTAGCAAGAGTGTTCCAACACCATTCATTCGAAATAATTGTATCTGGTTTTTCCCATGCTTTTACTAGACGATTTATATCTTGATGATGATGAAATGGATTTCCACCTGCCCAATAAACTATTTTAGTATTTGGATATTCATAACTTTTTCCATCAAAATCAAAACTTTGGCCTGGATATAATAACAGGTCACTAATTCTTGCTACAGGAATAAAGTTATCTATTTCATTTTTAGTTTGAGGAAAAGCTGCACCGGGTAAAACTGTAAATTGACCTCCAATATAATTTGTTGCACTATAACCAAAACCAAATCCTCCGCCAGGAAGACCTATTTGTCCTACCATTGACGCTAACATTATTGCCATCCAAAATGGTTGTTCGCCAT
The DNA here is from genome assembly GCA_902579105.1 of uncultured Pelagibacteraceae bacterium. Classification (GTDB taxonomy): domain Bacteria; phylum Pseudomonadota; class Alphaproteobacteria; order Pelagibacterales; family Pelagibacteraceae; genus Pelagibacter. Next base: position 25,647 of record CACHFM010000003.1, read on the forward strand.
GATCTTGTCGAGTTAAAGACCAACTTACAGATATCATAGTTGTTTTAGTAGAAATTTTTCGAGCAAGCTCTTTAATTTTTGATGAAGGAATATTACATATTTCAGCTGCCCACTCTGCATTTTTTACAATACCATCATTAGTTCCTAACAGATAAGGTAAAAATTTTTCAAACCCTTCTGTATATTTTTCTAAAAACTTTTTATCACTTAATCCTTCAGAATGAAGTGTATAAGCTAATCCAAGCATTAGCGCTGTATCAGTATTTGGTCTTGCTTTTATCCATTCACCTTTTGCCCCATCTATAAGATCAGATTTTAAAGGACTTATATTAATGAATTCTATTCCAGATTTAGCTGCATCAAGAATATTTTCTTTTTGATAATGATGTCCAGTTCCACCTTGAGATATCTGACCATTTTTAATTGGTATTCCACCAAAACAAATAAATAATTCTGTATTTTTCTTTATTAAATCCCAACTTGTACATGTATCAAGATAGGCTCGATAACTTCCTAGTATGTGTGGAACCATTGCCTCGGCTGCTGCAAAACTATAAGTAAACTTTGATCGAGTATATCCTCCTATACAATTTAAAAATCTATGAAGTTGACTTTGTGCATGATGAAATCTACCCGCACTTGCCCAACCATATGAGCCACCAAATATAGAAGCATTACCATAAGTATTTTTTACTCTGTTCAATTCATCTGCTACAAGTTTCTCTGCTTTTTCCCAGCTAACCTCAACAAATTGATCACTACCACGAAGCTCATTGTGGCTTCCTGGTCCATTTTCCAACCAACTTTTTCTTATCATTGGTGCATCGATACGAGTTGGTCCATCCTGAACATCTAAAATACCAGGACCAATTGGTGATGGGTCTTTGTCAAATTCCCAACCTATAAGTTCTTCAACCTTTCCATTTTTTACTTTTGCTCTATATGTACCCCAATGACTGCTAGTTAATGGCAGACCTTTATCTTTGGTCATATTAATTTTTTTCTAAACCTAGTGCTATTCTCTGTTTTTTTGTCCAAGCAAGACTAATTCTATCGATTATTATAGCTAGAAGAACTATACCAATACCTGCCGCCAATCCTCTTCCCGTATCAGATCTTGCCAATCCATTAAAAACTTCAAGACCTAGACCTTTACCACCGATTAAAGGGGTAACAATTTGCATTGCAAAAGCCATGATAACAGTTTGATTAAAACCTATTACTAAACTTGGAATAGCTAAAGGAAATTTAACTTTATTTAATGTTTGTAGCAAAGTTCCTCCAAAAGATCTTGATACTTCAGAATAACTTCCAGAAACTTGGGTTAAACCTAAAGAGGTTAATCTAATAATAGGTGGAATAGAATAGATAACAGTTGCCAATACAGCAGAAACAATACCACCGCCAAAAAACATTAAAACTGGAATTAGATAACAGAAATAAGGAAGTGTTTGCATTGCATCTAAAACAACGTTCTGAATATTTCTAAATCTTTCATTGTATGAAGCTATTATTCCTAAAGGAACTCCCAAGGCAAAACATAAAAAGACAGAAACTAAAACAGATGAAAGCGTAATCATTGACTGAGACCAAATCCCGCACGCACCAATAAAAAGTAAAAGCAAAGCAGTGATAAATGCAAATCTTAAACCAACTGTAAAATAACCAATAGCAACGAATATAGCCATCGTAAACCACCATGGTATATGAGTTAAAAATACATCAAGTGGATGTAATAAGTTTAAATAAACGAATGCTCTTAATCCCTTTGTAAAACCTATAAATCCTGGGTGAACAGTTAAAGCTTTTACTGCATCAGCTATAGGCTGTCTTATTGATAATTTCCAATCTGATGGGAAGGTACCAATTTCGTAAATGCTAGAATTTATAAATGATATTAGAAATAAAACTATTAAAGATGGTATTACGTAATATCTTTTTGATATGAATTCTCCAATCTCGATTGCATTATTTTTACTAAATAAAGATATTAATAATTCAGATACATAAGCAATTAAATTTGTAATTTTTATACAAACGAAATCGATAATAGAACTTCCAAAACTTAATGGTTTTTCGATTATTCTTGCAATTTGATATTTTTCCCAATTTTGAGGCAATAAATAAAATTTTTGAACATCAGAAGGAAGCGGATCAACTTGTTTACTAAAAGACATGCTAAATCTATCAAACATGATGGCCATAAATAAAATACATAAACCACCTTCCATTGCCCATCCAACGTCCAAGTTTCTAATCGCTAACCATACTTGACCACCAATTCCTTCAGCACCTATAAAACAAGCCAAAACAACTAGTGCTAAAGCCATCATTATTACTTGGTTAATACCCATCATAATACTAGGAAGAGACATTGGAAGTTTTATTTTAAATAAAAGTTGCAATCTGCTCGAACCAAATGAAGTCGCAGACTCAACTGTTTCCTTTGATACTTGTCTTATTCCAGTATTGGTTAATCTTATAATCGGAGGCATAGCATAAATCATAGTTGCTAATATTGCTGGCGCTCCTCCAATTCCAAAAAAGAATAATGCAGGAAATAAATAAACGAAGGCAGGCATTACCTGCATTGTATCTAAAACAGGTTTCATGAAATTATCAAATCTGTCACTTTGAGAACAAAGTATTCCTAATGTTGTACCAAACAAAACACACAGTAAAACTGATAGCCCCATTAAAGCAACTGTTTGCAGTGACTCGTCCCACATACCGGTTGCTCCCCAAAAATAAACTACAAATAAAGAATATAAACCTAATTTTAAACCACCCGATATTAAACAAGGAAGAAAAAAAAGTGCTGCCACTAAAAGCCATGGAGCTTCAAGAAAAAAATCTTCAAGAAAATAGTACCCCTCTTTTATATAGCTTGCTATAATTTTTGTAATCCATCTGTAATTTTTTTTTAGATAATCTTCGCCCTCATTCACCCATGCCGTAAATTTAAATTCATCAGTTACAACTTTTGGGAATTTAGATGGACCTTCACTTTGAGTAGAAAGCACCAAAGCAACTATAAAAACTAATAAAATGACTCCATATGTTATTATGTTTTTTGATTGATTTGTTTTGCTTACAGTTTCTACAAGATTAGACATTATAAATTAACAAATTAGAATAAAATATTTTACTTTTAAAGAAAAATATTGTCTATTTTAATTCTTAAACAATGAAAAATTAATGAGTAACAATCAAAAAATAACCTGTTCAAATATATGGAAGCTTTTTGGCTCTGATGAAAAAAGAGTAATGAAAGATTTAGACGAGAGTCTTTCTATTAAAGAGGTTCAAGAAAAAACAGGACATGTAGTTGCTGTAAAGAATGTTAGCTTTTCTATAGAAGAAGGCGAGACGTTTGTAGTTATGGGTTTATCAGGAAGTGGTAAATCTACATTAGTAAGGTGTATCTCAAGATTGATTGAACCAACTTCTGGAACTGTAAAAATGGATGATGAGGATGTTACTAAAATGAGTAATAAACAATTATTAGATCTAAGAAGAAACAAAATGAGTATGGTCTTCCAACATTTTGGTTTATTTCCTCACAGAACTGTCATTGAAAACATTGCTTATGGCTTAGAGGTTAGAGGAAATAAAAAAATAGAAAGAATTGAAAAATCTATGGAAGTTTTAAAAATGGTTGGACTAGATGGTTGGCAGAATAATTATCCAAGAGAATTATCGGGTGGTATGCAACAAAGAGTTGGTTTAGCAAGAGCGCTAGCTGTTGATCCTGAAATTTTAATATTTGACGAACCATTTTCAGCTCTTGACCCTTTGATTAGAAGAGAAATGCAAGATGAACTTTTAAAAATTCAAGAGAAATTAAAAAAAACTATGGTTTTTATTACTCATGATTTTCTAGAGGCAATTAAAATGGCTGATCATATTGCGATAATGAAAGATGGAGAAGTTTCTCAAGTTGGAACACCAGAAGAAATTGTAGCAAATCCTAAAGATCAATATGTAAAAGATTTTTGTGAAGACGTTCCAAAATATAAAGTTTTAAGTGCCGCAAAAGTAATGAGAAAAGAATGCTGTTCTGATACTAAAGAATTTTATAAAACTAAAACAAATTGTATTTTAGACAATTCTAAAATTGAAACATTAATCGATAAACTTGTTGATAGCGACAAAGCTTTTCCAGTTGTATGTAGCGACACAGGAGAACTACTTGGAGAAATAGATCGAGCTATTGTTATGAATTCAATGAAGTCAGCTAGTTAATTTCTCTACTTACATTTATTGATTTTTGTTTAACTGAGTCTCGCCAGATAATTATCATCCCTGCAAAAACAATTACTAATACTCCAGGAAAAAGTTGTGACCATGGCGCTTCTTTAAAAAATAACCAGCCAAGAATAAAAGATGATGGAATACCAAAGTATTCAAATGAAGCCATCTTACTTGCCGAAATTAATCGATATGAATAAATAAAAAGTATTGCAGCGGTTCCACCAAGAATTCCTGTTAGTGTCATTAATAAAAAGTCTTGAACACTTTTAATTTCAACATGTCCTGATGTTACAAAGTATAAAAAAATTCCTCCTAAAACATTAAAGATCAAAGTATATAATTGAATTTTAGCTGTCGAGTGGCCTTCTGGAATGTATTTAAGAATGATGACGGAAAATGACCATGCAATAGCAGTTAGAATTGGAAATATAGAATAAAAATTAAAAATTTCACTTGTTGGTTTCATAATTAGAACAACTCCAAAGAAACCAATGAATATTGCAGACCACCTGTAAATTCCAACTTTATCCTTTAAAAAAATTATAGACAAAATAACTATAAAAAAAGGAGAAGAAAAAGTTAATGTCATTGCTGTTGCAAATTCAAGATTTATAACCGAGATGAATATAAAAATATTCATAGCTAAAAAACATAAGCCTCGAAAAAAACTTAAAAAAACAAATTTATTATTAAGATTTTTAAATACTGATAAATATTCTTTAGTAAACAATATCAGTACAAACAAAGGAATTATTCCTGCGACATTTCTGAAAACAGCGAGCTGAAAAACTGTATATTCATTTCCAAGAAATTTAATAACAACCATATATAAATCAACGCAAAGAATAGCCATTAGCATTGTAGCTATTGCAAGATAAGTTTTTTTAATATCAACTATTTCTGATGAATTATTCATTTATAATTTTTCTAAAATTGTATAAACCTTATAAATAAAATGCAAAATTTTAAACTAAATGAATCAGATATCTTATCCAATCAAGATTGGACGTTTCCGACTAATATTGCATACGGTCCAGGTAGATTGAAAGAAATAGGTGGTATCTGTAATAATTTAGATATTAAAAACCCTTTAATTGTTACAGATAAAGGCAGCACAAAATTACCATTTATAATTAATTTACAAAATTATTTAAAAAGTTCTGATGTAAAATCCGATTTATTTTTTGATATATCTCCAAATCCAAGAGAAGATGAGGTTTCAAATGGTGTTAGTAAATTTAAAGATGGAAACCATGATGCTATAATTGCAATCGGTGGAGGCAGTGCCATGGATGGAGGAAAATTAATTTGCCTCACAGCAAACAATGACGTTCCATTAAGAGATTTTGAGTTTGAATTAACTCCGCCTAAAATTAGCAAGGATAACCCATTCCCAAAAATTATAACTATTCCAACAACTGCTGGAACTGGAGCTGAAACAGAAATTTCAGCTATGGTTACTTATTTAAAAGAAGGCATGAAATTTTGTATGTGGCATCCAGATGTTAGACCTTCTTTAGCATTGTTAGACCCAGAACTTACAATTGGGCTGCCAGCAAATTTAACAGCCTGGACTGGAGCAGATGCTTTAATTCATGGTATAGAGGGTTATTGTGTTCCTGGGTTTAATCCTATGTGTGATGGTGCTGCATTAGAAGGATTATCATTAATTTCAAAATCTTTGGTCACAGCTGTTGAAGATCCTAGCAATATAGTTGCGAGAGGTGGAATGCATGTTGGATCTTGCTTAGCAGGAATTTCTTTTTTAAAAGGTTTGGGATTAGTCCATGCAATTGCTCATATGGTTGGGGCCGAATATAATACCCATCACGGTTTAACTAATGCAATTATACTACCAGTTGTTTTAAAATATAATTTACCGGGTATGGAAGAAAAAGTTAAAAGAATGTCTGAAGCTATGCAATTCGAGGATCATTCTGTAGATGCATTTATTTCAAATATTGAAAAACTTCTTGATAGAATTAAAATTCCAAAGAGCCTAAGTGAGATTGGTATACCCGAAGATTGTGCAGATAGAATTGCTGAAAAATCAATGAAAGATCAAGCCTATGCACAAAATCCTAGAAAAGCAACTTTAGAAGAAATAAAGGAAATTACCCTAGCGTCAATTAAAAAAGCTAGATAAGAGTTATTTTTAATGTTTGAAAATAAATCAGTAAAAGAAATTATTTCTTTAATTCATAAAAAAGAAGTTTCTGTAAAAGAAGTTGTTAGTTTTTATTTAGAAAGAATAAAAAAATTTAATCCATCTTTGAATGCTATCGTATCGATTAAAGATGAAGAAGAAATAATAAAAGAAGCCAAAGATAAAGATGAAAACTTCGATAAAAGTAAACCTTTATTTGGTTTACCATTAGCATCAAAAGATTTATTAGATGTTGTTGGCTTTCCAACTACTTATGGTTTTCCAGGATACAAAAATTATTTTCCAGAAAAAAATTCTTTAATTGTAGATCGTCAAGTTAATTCAGGGGCAATTATAATCGGTAAAACAAATACAGCAGAGCTTGGTGTTGGAGCACATACAGCAAATAGGCTTTTTGGAATTACACCAAATATATATGGTAATTCTAAATCATCAGGTGGATCTAGCGGTGGAGCAGCTGTTGCTGTTGCTGCTAATTTATTACCCTTTGCAGATGGAACAGATATGATGGGATCTTGTCGTACCCCAGCAGCTTTTGCTAATATTTATGGATTTAGACCCACACCGGGACTTATTCCTGATTATAGGCCAGATAATAAAAAAAAAAATATTCCAATTATTTCAACACCTGGTTGTTTAGCAAGAACGCCTGATGATATGTCTATACTTGTAGACGAGATAGTTGGTAAACATAACTCAGATCCTATTTCTTTTAGCTTATCTAATTCTTTTAAAGAAACTAAAATTAATGATGAGGCTCTTTCAAATATAAAAATTGGATGGTTATCAGATATGAATGGTAATTATCTATATGAACCTGAAATTTTAGAAATATGTAATAAAAAACTAATAAGTCTTGAAAAAAATAAAATTAAAATTGAAAATTTAAAACCAAAAATTGATGTATTAAAATTATGGAATTGCTGGACAACTATAAGAGCAAAAAGTATTTATGAAGATGTTGTTGATATGAATATTAAAGATATAAATGAAATGACTTCCCAAGCAATATGGGAATATAAAAAAGGTATTAAAATTAAAGAGGATCATATTCAGTCAGAATTAAATTCTAGAATTGAATTATCGAATGACTTGAATAAAGTTTTTGATAATTATGATTTCTTAGCTTTACCTTCTCAGCAAACTTTTCCTTTTGATAAAAATCTAAAATATCCAGAAAAAATTAATAATTTTGAAATGGATACTTATCATAGATGGATAGAAGTACATATTTTAGCAAGTCTTTTTTATTTACCTTCAATATCTATTCCTGTTGGATTTAACAAAAACGGCTTTCCAATTGGAATTCAAATTATAGGAAAACAAAAAGAGGATTTAAAATTGTTTTCTTTTGCAAAAAAATATGAAGAAATATATGAATATTCTAAAAAAAAACCTTTATTAAATTAATGAATAGACACCCTCATCATTTTAAAATTGCTTTTGCCTTAGCAATCTCAGCGGGAGCTTGGGGAATTTACTGGTTACCTCAAAGAATACTCGAAGAAGGAGGCCTTACAGGAGGTTGGGGAACAATTGCGCAAATGATAATTGGAGTATTAATTCTATCTCCAATTTCTATTTGGAGAAAATTTAAAGGCAGGTCATCAGGACTTGAATTACCTTTTACAGGATTATTAATTGGAGGAGGATTTATTTGCTATGCATTAAGCTTTCTTTTAACTGATGTTGTGCGTGCATTGATACTTTTTTATATGACACCAATTTGGACGACAATATTTGAAATTTTGTTTCTAAAAAAAAGACCAGGTCTAGAACGGTTATTAACTTTACTTTTAGCTCTCGGTGGTTTGTGGATAGTTTTTAGCAAACAAACTTTTTTTCCATTACCTGAAAATTCAGGTGACTGGTTAGCACTTGCTGGAGGAGCAATATTTGCAGGAGGAATGATACGTCTTGAAGTAATTAAAACTGATGGTGTATTCCCTTTAATTTTTTCATTCTTTGTTTACGGAACTATATTTAATATTTTAGCAGGCTATATGTTATCAGAATACCTTGGCCCAATGCCAGCATTTGAAGCATTTATTTCGATGTCTTCATTTTTATTTATAATTTCAGTTTTCTACTTTATCCCTACCGGGATAGTTATTCTTTGGTCTCCAAGCCAACTTGGAGCTGGTTTATGTTCAATACTTTTTCTTTCGGAAATAATTGTTGGAGTTATAAGTTCAAGTATACTTACTGAAGAACCATTTGGTTGGCGAGAAGTTGTAGGGAGCTCTATGATTGTAATTGGTGGAATTTTAGCAGTTATTTTAGCTCCTAACAAAAAAAACTAATGATATTTATATAAAATTAAATCAAAATTCATAATTCACTATTTCATCCATCATATTAATCATTGCTTTTTTATAATTTTCGTCAGTTCCAGAAGGAGTGTCTATTACTGAAAAATATGATGCAGTAATTCCAGTTTTTAAATTTATTGCTAAAAACTGTCCACCTAATCCAGAGTGTCCAATCCAATCATTCAATTTCATTGTTGAATTTGAATAATATAAAAATTTATTTTTAGACAACTCCATATACTTTGTTCCTTTATTTTTTAAAGTTTGATTAAAGAATTCAGATGATCCAACTTTCCTATTACCAACCCCAAAACCTTTTCGAGAAAATAGAAGTCCATATCGTAAAAAATCTCTAGAAATTAAACATGCACCTCCCGAGATCCAAGGCATACCGAATCTATCTGTTCCCATGTATAAAGCATCTTCAAAACCAGCAGCTTCAACAACATCAAGCACCCAGTCTTTTAATTTTTTTTTACTAACTTTTTCAATTAAAAGACCTAAGACATCAGTATTTGCTGATTTATAATGGGAAAATTCAGTTTTATTATTTAAATCTTTATTTTTATTAGACTTAATTTTATTTAAAAATTCTTCTTGTCCAATTTTTTCATTTAAATCTTTTGGTAATCTCCAACCACATACAGGTTCATGCATATATGATGAAGTATAAGGATCAGTATAATCCTCACTATATGCATTTTCGATATTCATGTCTAAAACATCTTGGATTGTAGCTTTAGCATATCCGGTTCCAATATTTGGTAAATATTTTGATATTTTGTGATTAAGTTTTATAATTTTTTTTTTGACAAGTTCTCCAATAAATAAATTTACAAACATTTTAGTAATCGACATTATTGTTTGTGGAGTTTTATTAGTAAAGTCACTTGCATATTTTTCATAGAGAATATCTTGATCTTTTCCAACTAATAAAGAACAAAAATATTTATGATTAATAATTTTTTTTACAGAAGGAATATTTTGAATTTTTTTATTATATTTTTTATTTAATTTTAAAACTAAATCTGATCTATATAATAGACCATATCTGTTTATTTTATGTAAATTTCTATATCCTGCTCTACGAGTTTCGGGCAAATACCATTTTGGTTTATTATTTCTTACCACAACTAGACTTGAATTAGCTTCACTTTTAAGCTTGTATTTGTTCATAAATTTTAATCATTATTTTATTTTTTTAATACAGATATTGCTTTTATTTCCTCAACTCCTAGTCCACAGCATCCACCAATAATCTGAACTCCATTTTTTAACCAGGATTTAGCATATTCTAAATAATCATTAGGAGTAATGTTGTCCGCAAATTTCCAATGCGGTTTTTCATAGTATCCTGTGTTTGGATATGCGCCCAATATTCCATTAAAGTTTTTTTTTGCAATATCTATAGCTTTTCCTGTAACACCAATATCACTGTGTGCAATTAAAATAGGACCTTTATGTAGTTTGCTAAATCTATTTAAAGATTTTTCAAAATCTTCATAAACTTCAGGTGGAGAGTCTATAGTATCATTATAACCAAGCATTACATTGTTAGTTTCATTATCGATTACACACGATATTGAAAGCCAAATAGGAATATTTATTTTATATGAACATTCTATCATTGTTTGAACAATGTCAGCTTGTGATGACATTGCTTCTAAAATAATTAAATCGACTCCTTCTTCTGTTAAAATTTTTATTTGTTCTTTAAAACCTGGAATCATTGCTTTAGTTCCAAATTTATAAAAACTCCCAGAAGCCGATACGCTTCCAGCCAAAGCAATATCTTTTTTTGAGTTTTCAATTGCTTTCTTAGCTACCTCGACACTTTTTTGGTTGAATTCTTGAATTGAGTCTTCTAATCCATAATTTTTCATTGAAATAGGAGTACAAGCATAAGTGTTTGTAGTAATTACGTCAGCTCCAGCTTTAATATAGTCCTCATGAACTTTTGTAACTAATTCTGGGAATTCAACAGAGCATGTGCCACACCATAAATTTTTGTCCATTTTAGCTCCATTTTTTTCAAGCTCTGATCCCATCGCTCCATCTAAAATTACTAATTTACCATTATTTAATTTTTCTTTGATAAATTTGTAGGACATTAAGTTTTATTATTCGTAAAAGCACAAATTTTATTTCCGTCCAAATCACGAATATAAGAATAATAAACTCCTGAATTTGGAGGTCTTTCACCACCTGATCCTTCGCTTTTTCCACCTGCTTTTAATCCAGTTTCATGAAATTTATCAACAATTTGTCTTGAAGTTGTAATAAACGAAACTTGAGTTCCATTACCATGGGTAGCTTTTTCTTTATTAAAAGGTTTTGTGACATAAAATTCAATTTCTGCTGGATTTTCCATTGGAGCATAAGCTGCATATTCAGAATCTGTTTCTACTCTTTTTAAATTAAGAGATTTTAAAATTTCATCATAAAAACCAATGGCTTTATCAAGATCATTAGTTCCAACCATTACATAACCAATCATATTACTTCATCCAACTTTTATGTTTTATTTTATCATATTTATATTTCATATCCTATTTCTTCTGTTTCATTATCAACTAACTCTTCTGGGAAGTCCTCTGCTCTAAAATTAATCTTATTAATATCTTCCATTCTTTTTACAATCATAGATGACCAAGCTCTTTGACCGTATTTTTTTTGTCCATCTTTAAATATATCAACAATTAATGGAGATATTTCCAGTGGAGCATTTAGTTTTTTAGCTAGATTATCAAAAAGTCCGGTATCTTTTAAAACTAAATCCATAGTAAAATTGATATTATAAGATCCATTTAAAATAACTTGACTTTCTGTTTCATGAACAAATGAATTCCCAGATGAGGCCAATATTCCTTTGTATGTTTTTGTTAAATCTAAATTAGATTTTTTTGCCACTGTCCATGCTTCACCAAGGGCAACTAAATGGACAGAAGCTAAATAATTAGTAATTAATTTTAATATTGAAGCTGTTCCTAATTCACCAGTATGCAATACTTTTCTACCCATAACAGTTAAAGCAGGTAAAATTTTTTGAAAGGCATTTCTTTCTCCTCCAACAAAAATTGCAATATTTCCAGTTGCAGCTCTATGACAACCACCACTAACCGGTCCATCTAAAGGGATAGCATTTTTTTCAATTACTTTTTTACCAAGTCTTTTAACTTCAGATTCATCTGTTGTACTCATTTCTAACCAAATTTTATTTTCTGATAGTCCTTCTAAAATTCCATTTTCTCCTTCCATTACTTCAGCACAAATTTTTGGAGACGGAAGACTTGTAATGATTAAATCAACTTTTTCGGTTAATTCTTTTGGAGTATTTGCAACTTTAGCTCCTAAATCAATAAAAGGTTTTGTTAATTTTTTATCTAAATCTCTAACTGTTAAATCAAATTTATTTCTTAACAAACTTCCAGCAAGTTTCCCTCCAACATTTCCCAAACCAATAAAACCTATTTTCATTTCAAAACCTCATCTTTTTTTGTTTTTGTAAATACTATCATTATCACTCCAATAATTATAATCACTCCACCAATAAATAATTCAGAGGTAGGTTTTTCGCCTAAAAGAAATATCGCTGCTAACAAACCTGTTGGAGGAATACCCATCGTGACTATTGGTAGTACTTTATATAAAGGGTTATTTTTTAAGACATAATAGAAACAACCATAAGTTATTGGTTGCATAATAAAACCAATATAGATTGCAATTATCCAATGATCAAAACTGGCTTCAGTAATATATTTTACTGTATTTCCATCTAATACAGAAGATAAACAAATTAATATTGGACCAGAAAATAATGCTAACCAAGCTACAAGTGCTAGTGGATTTATTTCTTTACTAAGAGGTTTAACGATGACCTGTCCAAGTGCCCAAATAGCTGAACCTAAAATAGTAAGAGCGATACCAAAAAATTTTCCATCTAAATTAGGAGATCCAGTTAAAATATAAACTCCAACGAAGGCAATAAAGATTCCAACCAATGCTCTTATTGTAGGTTTTTCTTTAAGCATGAAGTAAGCAAAAATAACTCCAAAAGGAACTTCTGTTTGTACTAGCAATACAGCGGCCGATGCATCTATGTAGTCTAGTCCTGTATAGGTAATACTGTATTGCAAGGTATTTGCTACAAAAGAGGCAATAAATATTTTTTTTAAATATCCCTTAGGTATTGGAAACCACCAAATTAAAATAGATGCTGCAAAAGTAAATCTTATACCCATTAAAAGAATAGGAGGAAAAGATTCAAAAGCAGGTTTTGCAATTACAAAACCAAAACCTAAAAAAATTGGAACTAAGGAAGCTATCAGGGTATCTTTTATATTCATGTGGTTGTTTTATATTAATGATTATTAAAGAACTTCTGATATATTGACCTTTTAAAATATGAATTCAACAAAAATAGAGCCCAAATATATTAGCAAGTCAAATCCTAGGGTAGGTCTTATAGCTTTAGCCAGTGACTTTATGATTGAAAAAGACTTTATAAATGTCATTAAAGATAAAGATATAGATTTTTTTGTTAATAGGATTGAATGTTATAATCCATTAACAACTGAAAATTTAATCAAGATGTCAGAAAAAGTAACTGAAGTTACTAATGATATTTTGCCAGATCAAGAAATAGATTGTGTTGTTTATGGTTGTACTTCAGGAACCATTGCTGCAGGCTTTGATGCAATTGAAAAAAAAGTTAAGTTAGCGAAGCCAAAAGCAAAAGTTACTACACCTAGCACAGCCGCTATTAAGGCTTTAAAAAAACTTAATATCAAAAATGTTTCAATATTTACACCCTACAGCAAAAAATTAAATGATGAGGTAGTTGATTATTTTAAAAAGGAAGGATTTAATATAACTTCTAATTCATATTTCGATATTAAATCTGATTATGATATTGGAAAAGTAGATCAGAATTATTTGTATGATGTTTTATCAAAAATTGATCTAAAAGATGCAGATGCGCTTTTTGTATCTTGTACAGCATTACCTGTTTTATCTATTATTGATAAATTAGAAAAAAAATTGAACAAAGTTGTTTTATCTAGCAATCAAGCTTTAATATGGGATACACTAGAACGCATTGGAAGCAATCAATCTGTAGAAGGATTCGGAAGTTTATTTAAATCACATTAATTATGCTTTTTACAAAAGAAGAATACAAACAAAGATTAAAAAAAGTTCAAACTTTAATGCAAGAAAAAGGAATTGAGCTTTTAATCTCTCACGACACAAATAATATGAATTACTTAACCGGTTATGATGCCTGGTCTTTTTACTACGCCCAATGTGCAGTAGTACATGTTAATGCAGAAGAACCCTTATGTTTTGTTAGAGCACAAGATGCTGGCGGAGCTTATATAAAAACTTATTTAAAAAATGAAAATGTAATTGTTTATGATGAAAATTATATTCATACATGGCCGAAACATCCTTATGATTATCTTGTCCAAATTATTAAAGAGAGAAAATGGGATAAATTATCTATTGGGCTTGAAATGGATGCACATTATTTTACTGCATTTTGTTATGAAAAAATAAAACAAGGCTTGCCTAATGCAAAAATTAAAGATTCTGAAAGATTGGTAAACTGGGCAAGATTAGTAAAATCTGACGCAGAAATTAAATTTATGAAATCGGCAGCTGTAATTTCTCAAGAAGGAATGAAAACCGCAATTAATGTTATAAATCCTGGAGTAAGGCAATGTGATGCTGTAGGTGAGATTCAAAAAACTTTATTTTATGGAACACCAGAGTTTGGAGGAGAGTATTCAAGTATAGCAACTTTACTTCCTACGGGAAAAGGAACTTCGGCCTCACACTTAACAGCTACACAAGATAAGTTTGTAACTGGTGAGGCAACAATTATTGAACTTTCAGGTGTTTATAAAAGATATCATGCTCCAATGGCTCGAACAGTTTTATTAGGCAAGCCTGATCAAAAAAAAATTGATACGATGAATAAAACTATTGAAGCGCTTCAAGCAGGAATTGATGCTACAAAACCTGGTAATACTGCTGACGATGTGGCTCAAGCATTTTGGAAGATATTAGATAAATATGGAATAGAGAAAAAATCTCGAACTGGTTACTCGATTGGAATAGGCTACCCTCCAGATTGGGGCGAGCATACTTTAAATATTTATAAAGGAGATATGACCATTCTCGAGAAAAATGTATGTTTTCATATGATTGCAGTTATGCAATTTGGAGACTGGGGTGTAGAAGCCTCAGAAGCTATAAGAGTAACCGATAATGGTTCAGAATTATTTTGTAATTTTCCAAAAGAACTACATATTAAAAGCTAATTAACTATTGCAAAAATTTTAAACAAATGTTTTATAAAGTTTCTTATGTCAAAAAATAATGAATTTGTTAAATTTGATAAAGTAGACAAAAGTTATGATGGAAAACTTTTAGTAGTTAAGGATCTAAATCTAGACATAGCAGAAGGGGAGTTCATAACTATGCTTGGACCTTCTGGTTCAGGAAAAACTACTTGCTTAATGATGTTAGCAGGTTTTGAAACTCCAACTAATGGAGAAATTTATTTAGATGGAAATCCAATATCAAATATTCCTCCTCATAAAAGAGGTATTGGTATGGTCTTTCAAAATTATGCTTTATTTCCTCATATGACTGTTTATGAGAACTTAGCATTTCCTTTGAAAGTAAGAAAAATGTTAAAAGACGAAATTGATAAAAAAGTTGATAAAGCTTTATCGATGGTTTCTTTGACAGGGTTTGAAAATAGAATGCCAGGACAACTATCAGGAGGACAACAACAAAGAGTAGCTGTTGCAAGAGCATTAGTTTTTGATCCAGCAGTAGTTTTAATGGACGAACCTCTTGGAGCATTAGATAAAAATTTAAGAGAAAGTATGCAATATGAAATTAAACACATTCATGAAAGTATTGGTGTTACAGTAGTTTATGTAACTCATGATCAAAGTGAAGCTTTAACAATGTCAAACCGTATCGCAGTATTTAATGATGGAAAAGTTCAACAACTTTCCAGTCCTGACAAATTATACGAAGAGCCAGTAAACTCTTTTGTTGCAGAATTTATTGGAGAAAATAATAGATTTGATGGTGAAGTATTAGATATATCCAATGGAGTTTGTAAAGTTAAAATAGGAGCAGGAGAAATATTAGCAAATCCAATTTCTGTTAAATCTAAGGGAGAAAAAACAACTGTTTCAATTAGACCTGAAAGAGCTTTGATAAATCCAAAAGATAAAATGGATAATAGTCATAAAGGAAAAATTGAAGAAGTAATTTACCACGGAGACCATACTAGGGTTAGAATTAATTTACTAAATAATTCTGAATTTATTTTAAAAGTCCCTAATAGTTCTCAAAATTTAGATATAAAGCTTGGAAATGAAATCGACATAGGTTGGAACAGTGTAGATGCCAGAGCTTTAGACCCAAAATAACTATTAATTATTATATTTCCTAAAAAACAGTAGTTGACTCTCATATCCTATGTTGCTGTAATCATTTTTTTATAAAAAAACGTTTAAACGGAGGATAAATGAATAAATTAAGTAAATTATTACTTACATTAACTTTTGCTCTTTCAATAACTTCATCAGCATTTGCAGTTACTGTTGCATCTTGGGGTGGAGCTTACACAGAGTCGCAGAAGTTAGGTTATGGTGATCCTACTGCTAAAAAACTTGGTATAGAAATTAACTGGGTTGATTATTCAGGAGGTTTATCAGAAATTAAAGCACAAAAAGAAGCAGGTGCTATCAACTGGGACATCATGGATGTATTCGCAATGGATACGATCACAGGATGTGACGAAGGTATATTTGTTGAATTTGATTTTGACAAAGACTTTCCAGCAGCTCCAGACGGAACACCAGCTAGCGAAGATTTCTTTACTAGCATGCCTTCTAAATGTGCTGTAGGAAACATTTTGTATTCTTGGAATTACGCTTACAACAGTGAAAATGTTAGTGGTACTCCAAAGACTATAAAAGATTTCTTTAACACTAAAAAATTTCCTGGAAAAAGAGCTATTTACAAAAGTGCTTTAACTAATTTGGAAATTGCTTTAGCAGCTGACGGTGTAAAAATGGGTAAAGGTGGAGAATTAATCTACAGAAAACTTGAAGCCGATGGTGGAGTTGATAGAGCTATTGCTAAAATCAAAGCTCTTTGTTCAGATCCAAATGGCGGATGTGTATTCTGGTCTGCAGGTGCTCAACCACCAGAATTGTTAATGAGTGGTGAAGTTGTAATGGCAACTGGATGGAATGGAAGATTCTTTAATGCTACAATTGGTGAAGGTGCTCCAATCGTTCAAGTTTGGGACGGACAAGGTCTTGACTATGAATATTTTGCACTTGTTAAAGGTGGTCCAGATGAAGCGAATGCTAAAAAAGCTCTTGCTATGATGACTAATACAGAAATGTTAGCAGGAAGTGCTAAATATATAGCATACGCACCTTGGAGAAAATCTTCAATTGCAGTTATGGAAGCTGGAGAACCTTGGTATAAAGATGGTAAGACTAACATGGTACCACATATGCCAACAGCACCAGCTAACTTAAAAAAATACTTCTTAGTTGACGCAGATTTTTGGGCTGATAACAGCACAGAGATTGGTGAAAAATGGGAAGCTATGAAAGCAGGACTATAATTTAAGTTTTAAAGACTAAAATTATATAATATATTTAGGGCGGTTATTTATTAACCGCCCTTTTTTTTATGAGCAGTGAAACACAAAAAATTTTAACAACAGACGGTATTCCTCTTGAGGAAAGTTTAAAAAAAGCAGAAAAGAAAAATAAAATAAAAGCCTTTTTACTTGTAGCTCCGTTGTTACTTTATTTATTAATTACTTATATTTTTCCAATAGGAGATATGTTTTTAAGAAGTATAGACGACAAGATGGTTACAACAATGCTTCCTAAAACATTTAAAGCAATGGAAAAATGGGATGGAAAGGAACTTCCAGAAGAAGAGGTTTTTGAAGCATTTTATTTAGATTATAGAATATTAGTAAAAGAAAAAAGTTTTGGAAAATTAGCAACTCAACTTAATTATGAAAAAAATGGTTTTAAAAGTATTTTAAAAAAATTAGCTAGAAAGCAAAAAAAATTCGAAGAAGGTAATTACAAAGAACAAATTATGAAAGTCCATAAGAGATGGGCTAATGTTGAGTATTGGAGAGCGATTAAAAGGCGTGCACCTGAATATACTTACTCAAAGTATTTAAAAGGTGTTGATATGTATGAAAATGAAGAAGGAAAAATAGTACAAGTAGAAGAATCTAGAAGAGTGCATAAAAAATTATGGTTAAGAACATTAGAAATTGCATTTTTTGTAACTCTCCTTTGTTTTCTTATGGCTTATCCAATAGCTCATTTATTAGCAACATTACCAATGAAATATAGTAATTTGCTTATGATTTGTGTTCTTCTTCCATTTTGGACTTCATTATTAGTGAGAACAGCAAGTTGGATGATACTTTTACAACAACAAGGTATTGTCAATGATTTTTTTGTTTGGATTGGATTGGTGGCTGACGATAATAGACCAGAAATGATGTACAACAAAACAGGTACCTATGTTGCAATGACTCAAATTCTTTTACCTTTTATGGTGCTTCCGCTTTATAGCGTTATGAAAACTATATCTCCAAGTTTAATGAGAGCAGGAAAATCTCTTGGTGGAACACCATTTGTTGCTTTTTGGAAAGTATATTTCCCGTTAACTATACCTGGAATTGGAGCAGGATGTTTGCTAGTTTTTATTCTTGCGATCGGTTATTACATAACTCCTGCATTGGTTGGAGGTGCTTCGGGAACACTTATAAGTAACCAAATAGCATTTCATATGAAGAGCACTTTAGATTGGAGTTTTGCATCAGCCATGGGTTTAATGCTTTTGGTTGGAGTATTAGCAATCTATTGGGTTTATAATAAACTTGTTGGAATTGATAACATTAAATTAGGATAAGTATGGCTTTACCAAAATATACAGAAACACAATATAGAATTTGGCACTACTTTTATTTATTTATTTGTACTTGTGTATTTATTTTTTTGATAGCACCATTATTTGTAATTTTTCCTTTATCTTTTAATGCTGAAGAGTTTTTAGTTTTTTCAGATGGAATGAAGAGACTTGATCCTGATGCATTCTCCTTGAGATGGTACCATGATATGATTTATGGTACTAAAAATCCTTGGGGGCTTGCAGCAAAAAATAGTTTTATCATTGCAATTTTTGCAACTTTAGGATCTGTTTTACTTGGAACTGTTGCTGCATTAGGTTTAAGTAGTAGACATATGCCATATAAAGCTTTGATTATGGCAATCTTAATTTCTCCAATGATTGTTCCTCTTATTATTTCTGGTGTTGCTATCTTTTTCTTTATAGCAAAAGTTGGGCTAGCAGGAACTCACCTTGGAATTATTTTATCACATATAATACTTGGTACGCCATTTGTAGTTATTACTGTAACTGCAACTCTTTCAGGTTTTGACCATAGTGTAACAAGAGCTGCATCAAGTCTAGGTAGTGATCCAGTAAATACATTTATGAAAATAACATTACCTTTAATATTGCCAGGCGTTATATCAGGTGGTTTGTTTGCATTTGTTACATCTTTTGATGAAGTTGTGGTTGTTTTATTTTTAGCAGGGCTAGAAAACACAACTATACCAATACAAATGTGGACTGGATTAAGAGAACAATTGAGTCCAACTATTTTAGCTGTAGCCACATGTTTAATTGTTCTTTCAGTATTGATACTTGTAACTGCAGAACTTCTAAGAAGAAGATCTGAAAGAATTAGAGGAATAGCTAGATAATTTTAATTTAAAGAGACTCTATAATCGTTGCAATACCCATACCGTAGCCAATACACTGTGTTGCTAAAGCATATTTCTTATTTTCTCTTACTAATAATTCAGCTGCTTTACCAGTAATCCTTGCGCCAGTTGCTCCAAGAGGGTGTCCCAAAGATATTGCTCCACCATCTAAATTTACTTTTTTTATATCCATTTCTAAATCCTTGATGCAAGCTAGAGATTGCGATGCAAATGCTTCGTTAATTTCTATAATATCAATATCTTTAATTGATAGGTTTGCTCGTTTTAGTGCTTTTTTTGATGCTCCAATAGGTCCTAAACCCATATAATCTGGATCACATCCTTCAACTGCAGTAGAAATAATTCTTCCCAAGATTTCTAATTTGTTATCTTTAGCATACTGTTCTTCACATACCAAAGTAGTAGCTGCTCCGTCAGTTAAAGGTGAAGACGTAGCTGCAGTAACAGTTCCATTTTTATCAAAAATAACTTTTAAGCTATCTAAAATTTCTTGATTAGAGTTAAATCGAATACCACCATCTTTAATGCAGTTATTTATCTTAGTAATTTCTTTTTGGAATTTTCCTTTAGATTGTGCCTCATATGCTTTGTTATGACTTGAAATTGCAAATTCTTGCTGAGCTCTTCTATCAATCGAATATTTTTTAGCAACATTTTCTGCTGTTGTGCCCATTGTAAAATATAGATGTGGATTTTCTATATTTGATTTAGGATATGGTAAAGGATTAAAGCCAGCTGTTACTCTACTCATACTTTCAACCCCTCCACAGATAAAAGCTTTTCCTGCACCCATTGAAATCTTTCCAGCAGCGATGTGTATTGCTTCCATTGATGATCCGCACCATCTATTAATTGTAGTTCCTGCAGTTTTAATATTCATATTACTCAAAAATGTAACAATTTTGCCTATATTAAAACCTTGTTCTCCTTCAGGAAAAGCACACCCAATAATAACGTCCTCTATATCATCTTTATTAATTTTTGTTTTTGAAATTAGATTTTTAATTACTTCCGATAATAAGTCGTCAGGTTTAACATTAATTAATTCTCCTTTTTTAGCGATAGTAAATGGAGATCTAGAGTAACCTGCAATAACTGTTTTAAACATATTTTTAGTTGGAATTAATATATATATTTATTTAATTATTGGTAGAGGGATTATAATAGCAATTGTCTTTAATTTATTTTGTTATAGTGTTCCCAACTTATGGATATCAAAAAAGTTGTAGTAATTGGATCAGGCACAATGGGAAGCGGAATAGCAGCTCACTTATGCAATGCAAATATTCCAGTTACTCTATTGGATTTAACAACAGAAATTTCTGAAAAGGCAAGGGATCGAATTTTTAAGTCAAAACCACCACTTTTATTAGATAAATCAAAGGCTGAAAATATAAAAGTAGGCAATATTAATGATAATTTTGATGTTGTTAAAGATGCTGATTGGATAGTTGAAGCTGTTGTTGAAAGAATTGATATTAAGCATTCAATTTATGAAAAAATTTTTCAAAATAGAAAATCTGGAGCCATAGTTTCCTCTAATACATCTTCAATTCCAATAAAAATATTGTCAGAAAAATTAACATCAGATGAAAAAAAAGATTTCTGTATTACACATTTTTTTAATCCAGTTAGATATATGGGTTTATTAGAGATAGTTAAAAATGAAAATAATGATTTAAATAAGATAAATTCTTTAAAAAAATTTTGTGAAATTGAATTAGGCAAAGGAGCAATAGTCTGTAACGATACCCCAGGATTTTTAGGAAATAGGATAGGTGTTTTTGCAATGCAAGTCGCTATGACAGAAGCATTTAAAAGTAATCTTACTATTGAAGAGGCTGATGCAACTTTTGGAAGACCAATGGGCATACCTAAAACAGGAGTATTTGGACTTTATGATTTGATTGGAATTGATTTAATGGCCGATGTTTTAAAAAGTTTTATAAAAGAATTATCAGAAAATGATCCTTTTCAGGAAGTTGCAAGAGAGATTCCTTTGGTAAAGAAATTAATTGAAAATGGTTATACGGGTAGAAAAGGTAAAGGAGGTTTTTATAGAGTTAATAAAACCGGAGCTACAAAAGTTATTGAAGCAATTAATCTTGAAACAGGAGAATATTCGCCTAGTAAAAAAATAAATCTTCAATCAGATAAAGTCGATCTTAAAATTTTAATTTCAAGAGATGATAAGTATGGACAATATGCTTGGTCTGTTATTTCCAAAATTATAAAATATGCATCTTCTTTAGTACCTTCTATTACAAAGGATTTTAATGATATTGATGAAGCTATGCGTTTAGGTTTTAACTGGGCCAAAGGTCCTTTTGAAATGTTAGAAGAAATTGGTGTTAAAAATTTCTTTAATAAAATTGATGATTTTAAAGGAAATATTTTTTTAGAAAATTTATCTAAAAGTCAAAATCAAGATTTTTATGGTTCAAGACAATTATATACAGAAATTGAAACTTTAGGAAAAGTTAAAAAGAAAGCTTTGAGCCTAGATGGCAATAACTCGGCACAAATATATAGATTTAAAGATTATAATATTGTTGAGTTTACCACAAAAGCTAATGCTCTTGATTATGATTCCATGGATGCTTTAAAAAAAGCCACTGACAAACCTTTAATAATTATTAATGAAAGTATGCAATTTTCTGCTGGAGTTAATTTAAATTATACTATGGATTTTGCAGACAAGAATGATTTTAAATCTATAGAAAAATTTATTAAATATTTTCAAGAAACCTGTAAACATCTGAAATATTCAGACAATCCAGTTATTTCTGCACCTTCAGGACTAACACTTGGTGGTGGCTTTGAAGTTATGGTGCAAAGCAACTTCGTAGCTTCACATACTAATATTGTGGTTGGTCTAGTTGAAACTATTGTAGGATTAATACCAGCGGGTGGTGGTTGTAAAGAAATGTTAGCAAGGTGGCTAGACACTGATCAAGCAAAAAAAGACCCAAAATATGCATCTTTAAAAGTTTTTGATATTATTGGCTATGGAAGAACCGCAACATCACCAGTAGAAGCAGAACCAATGAAGTATTTAAAACCTGAAGATAAAAAAATAATGAATAGAAATAGTTTGTTGGAAGTATCAATAAAAATTTTGAATAATAATAAAGATTTTAAAGCTCCATTAGAGTCAAAATTTAATCTTCCAGGAAAAATAGTTCTAGATGATATGAATAAAATTTTAGAAAAGCTTTATAATGATAAGGTTATACTTGATCATGGGTTGCTTGTTGCTCAAGAGTTAGCTCATGTTTTAAGTGGAGGCGACACTACATCTGATAAAACTTTGTCAGAAGATGATTTATTTAAATTAGAATTAGAAGCTTTTATGAAATTAATTGAGACAAAAAAAACTCAAGAAAGAATTAAGCATACATTAGCAACTGGGAAGCCATTAGTTAATTAAAGTTTATTTATACATTCTAATTGAATTAATAAAATCAGGTCTAAGAACATATTCAGTTTTATGAGAATATTTAACTTTTTCTAAAATTTTAATTCCATAAATAACTTTTCCAATAGGAGTATATTCACCTTCAAACAAAGGCTCGTCATCAAGAATGATAAAGAATTGACTATCCTCAGTATCATATTTTAAAGATCTTGCTAAACCAACGCTTCCTTTAATAAAGTTAAATTCTGCATCTATTTCTGATTTAATTGTTCCAAGTCCTGATTTTCCAGTACCTATTTTTCCATAATCTAATTGATTTTTTTTGCCAAACTCAATATCTCCACCTTGTACTAGTTTGTCTTTAATTACTCTATGAAATGCTACATCATCGTATGCACTTAAATTTACTAATTTTTTAAACCTTATAACTGCATTAGGTGATATTTCAGGATACAGTTCAATAATAACATTTCCACAATCTGTATTTAATACAGCAATATTTTCTGGCTTATCAAATTTAATTTTCTGAGGATCAAAATTTTTTACGAATAAACATTTATTTTTTAAAAAAATTGTAAAACTTAATGCAAAAGTTCCTAATAAAATAAGAAATACAAGTATTAATTTTTCAAATAATGTAGCTTTTATTTTTTTTATCATTATTAAAACAAAAAAGTATTATCTATTTCATTTAATTTATTTTTTATAAAATTTACCTTTTTGTTCAGGGTTTCATCATTTGTATTTTTATATTTATTTATTATTAAATGAGAAAATACCTCAGCCATATCCTCTGAAGGAGTTGTTTTAGAATATTCTGTAAAAAAACCTTTTGTATTTTTATAAGTTTCTAGACCTAATTTTTTAGTACATGTTGAACATTCTGCATAATTAAAATTTTTGTCGTTAAATTTTTTCCATTCATTTTCATCAAATAAATCTTTAAATCCATCATTAATGATGTGAAATAATTCATGATGGATTACTCTTTCAAAATATTTTTCATTAAATTTTAGATCAAGAATTAACGTTTTCATTAAATGATCTGGAATACCCGCAGTATTAATTCCTGAAATTGATAAATTTTCACACATAACGATGTATTTAAGGTTAATTTTTTTTAAAAATTTTTTTGAATATTTGTTCAAATTTTCAGCAATTATCTTATATTTTTTGTCATATATCTGCTTACTAGAATTCATACAAACAATATTTTTTTGTACTCCAAGCATAAAAGGTTTTTTAGCATAAAAATATTTAAGATTATTTGGTGATTTTAATTCATAAACTTCCAAATTTGGTATCTTAATAAGATTATAAATATTATTTGAGTTTGCAGGTGATATTAAAATAAAAAATATCAAAATAAGCTTAAAAATCTTCATAATAATAATTTAGATGATATTCCATTTAAAAAGAATGTGATACATTTTGTTTATAAATGAAAAAAGAACGCAACAAAAATCCTATTCAACCTGTTAGCGGAACTAAAGTACCAAGATTTGCAGGACCATCTACATTTGCTAGATTGCCCGAACTTAGAGATGTTAAAAGTTGTGATGTAGCAATAGTTGGTATCCCATTTGATGCTGGGACAAGTTACAGACCTGGTGCAAGATTTGGACCTCAAAGTATTAGACAAGCTTCTAGACATTTAAGAACTAATTACCACCCAAGTTATGATGTCGAGCCTTTTAAAGTTCAGCAAGTTGCTGATGCTGGTGATATTGCTTGTAATCCATTTAGTATAGATGAAGCAATAAAACAAATTGAAGTTGGAGCAACTGATTTATTAAATAAAGTTGGAGGAATAATAAGTTTAGGAGGAGATCATACGATTGCTGTACCATTGTTAAGAGCAATTAATAAAAAAAATAAAGGACCAGTTTCATTAGTTCATTTTGATGCTCATCTAGATACTTGGGATACTTATTTTGGAGCCCCTTACACACATGGCACTCCTTTCAGAAGGGCTAGAGAAGAAGGTTTATTTTTAGATGATGCATCTATGCATGTAGGAATAAGAGGACCATTATATAGCAGGGACGATATAAAAAATGATGAAAGTTTTGGATTTAAAATTATACATTGTGATGAGTTTCAAACAGAAGGTACAGACAAAATAGCAGAACGAATAAGAAAAAGAGTAGGAGACAATCCGTTATACTTGTCAATTGATATTGATGTTTTAGATCCAGCTTTCGCTCCAGGAACTGGAACACCAGAAATAGCAGGTATGAGTACAAGAGAAATGGTAAATGTAATTAGAGGTTTGTCTGGATTAAATTTAATTTCAGCCGATGTAGTTGAAGTAGCGCCTGCATATGATCATGCTGAAGTTACTTCTCTTGCAGCCGCAACAATAGTTTACGAATTAACTAATTTATTTGCAAAATCATAAAGAATAGATATTTTTCTAAAATGTTACAAAAAAAAAATTTTTATATAAATGGAGCATGGGTCAAACCTAAAAAAGAAAATAATATAGAAGTTATTAATCCTGCTACTGAAAAAAGTTGTGCAGTTATCTCTTTGGGAGGAAAAGAAGATATAAATGATGCAGTTTTAGCTGCTAAAGAGGCTTTTAGAACTTGGGGCTTCTCAACCAAAGAAGATAGAATAGCTTTATTAGAAAATTTTTATGAATTATATAAAAAAAGATGGAACGATATAACTGATGCAATAATTCTAGAAATGGGTGCACCAAAGGATTTTGCATCAAAACTCCAAACTGGCACAGGAGCAAGTCATACAAAATCTTTTATAAAATACTTAAAAGAATTTGAATTTGAAAAAACTTTAGGAGATCATGCAAAAAATCAAAGAATTTTATATGAGCCAAAAGGTGTATGTGCATTAATTACCCCTTGGAATTGGCCAATGAATCAAGTTTGTTTAAAAGTTATTCCCGCATTATCTGCAGGTTGTACTATGATTTTAAAACCATCTGAATTAGCTCCACTTTCATCAATGATACTTGCTGAACTAATTGATGAAGCTAAATTTCCAAAAGGTGTATTTAATTTAGTTAATGGTGATGGTGCTGTTACTGGAGATGCTCTTACAAGCCATCCAGATGTAAATATGATTTCATTTACAGGCTCTACAAGAGCTGGAGCATTAATTTCTCAAAATGCAGCAAAGGATTTTAAAAGAGTTAGTTTAGAGCTAGGCGGAAAAGGTGCAAATATTATATTCAAAGATGCAGATGCTGAAGCTATAGAGAGAGGAGCTTTAAGATGTTTTAGAAACTCAGGTCAATCTTGTAACGCGCCGACAAGAATGTTAGTTGAAAAACCTATATACGATGAAGCTATTGAAAGATTAAAAAAATATGCTACTAATTTTAAAGTTGATGATCCCAATAAAGAAGGAGATCATATTGGCCCTGTAATTTCAGAAACACAATTTAATAAAATTCAAAATTTAATTCAAAAAGGTATTGAAGAAGGAGCAAAGTTAGTTGCTGGTGGTCCCGGAAAACCTGATGGTATTAAAGAAGGGTACTATGTAAAACCAACTGTATTTGCAGATGTAAATAACAATATGAAAATTGCTAGAACAGAAATATTTGGACCAGTTTTATCTGTAATTCCTTTTGAAACAGAAGAAGAAGCAATTCAAATTACAAATGATACTGATTATGGTTTAACAAATTATATTCAAACTCAAGATAATAATAAAGTTCAAAGGGTAGCAAGAAAACTAAGATCGGGAATGGTTGATGTTAATGGAGCAGGTATTGCGGTAGATGCTCCTTTTGGTGGTTTCAAACATTCTGGAATAGGAAGAGAAGCAGGCAAAGAAGGATTAATTGAATTTTTAGAAGTAAAGTCTGTAGGGGGCTGGAATTAATTAATAGATTGGGTCTTAACACCTTCTAAAAATTGTAAACATTTTTTTAACTCATCTAATTGAATAAATTCGTCTATTTTATGAGCTTGATCAATAGATCCAGGTCCACAAACAACTGTACTAATTCCAATTTCTTGAAATAGGCCCGCTTCAGTTCCAAAAGAAACAACTTCTCTTGAATTATCTCCTGTTATACTTGAGACAAATTCACAAGCTTCCGATTTTTCTAATCTATTAAAACCAATAATTTCACCAATTATTTCTTTTTTAATCGAGGAATTTGGATGAACTTTTTTCATTTCTGGAAGTAGAGTTTCATTTGTGTACTTATCAATTTCAGAATTTAAAAAAATTGCGTCTTCTTTAATCACTGGACGTGTTTCCCAATTAACGTGACATTTATCTGCTATTACATTGTGAGCTATACCTCCAAATATACCTCCAACTTGAAGAGTTGAATAAGGTGGATCAAAAATTGAGTTTTTTGGTTCTCTTTCTTTTAATTTTTTTCTAAGTTCAACAAGCTTGTTCACATATCTTGCGGCATACTCAACTGCACTAACACCTTTTTGAGGTTGAGAACTATGTCCAGCTAAACCTTCGAAGTATGTTGTGTATTCATAGCAACCTTTGTGAGAGTCTATAATTTTCATATTTGTTGGTTCTCCTACTATACAAATACCATTTGTTATACCTCTATTTTTTAATTCTTTTATTAAAATTGGAGCTCCTATACATGCTGTTTCTTCATCGAACGTAAAAGAAAAATGAATATCCCTGTCTAGATTTGCACTAGAAAAGATTGGCGCATATGCTAATACACAAGCAATAAAGCCTTTCATATCACAAGATCCTCTACCATAAAGTTTATCATTTTTGATTGTTGCTAAAAAAGGATCTGACGACCATCCTTTTGAAACAGGAACAACATCTGTATGCCCAGAAAGAATTATAGGTTTTTTTCCATTTCCATTTTTTGATTTTAGAGTTGAAAACAGATTTACTCTTTTTTTTTCATTATCATACGTTCTAAAAGATTCAGCTCCTAATGAATTTAATATGTTGTCACAATAATCAATTAAAGGAGAATTATTTTCTCCAGATATTGTTTTGAAAGCAATTAAATCAGTTAATATTTTAATTGAGTTTTCATATATAGTTTGTAAATTATTTTCTGTACTCATTTATATTTAATTATATATTAATTTCATGAAAGAACAAATAACCTACGATATATTTGATAAAGTAGATATTCGAATTGGTACAGTAATATCAGTTAAAAAAAATGAAAAAGCTAGAAAACCTTCTTTAGTTATAAAAGTAGATTTTGGAAAAGAAATAGGAATTAAAGAGTCATCCGCACAAATAACTCATTATTATAATGAAGATAACCTAAAAGGTAAGCAAGTTATCGGAGTTTGTAATTTTCCTGAAAAAAATATAGCGGGTGTTAAATCACAGTTTTTAGTATTAGGAGCATTAGAAGAAGATGGGAAGGTAGTTTTATTGCATCCATCTCAACTTACTAAAAATGGTTTAAAAATTGCATAACTTCAAATGTTGCTTTCAGATTTAATAGCTTTTGTACTATTTTGTTCAGCAGCAGCTTTTTCGCCAGGGCCTAATAATTTTATGGCATCATATTCTGCTTTTAATTTTGGAATGAAAAAAACATTACCAATAATATATGGAGTAACTTTTGGTTTTCCTT
Source organism: uncultured Pelagibacteraceae bacterium (assembly GCA_902579105.1). Classification (GTDB taxonomy): domain Bacteria; phylum Pseudomonadota; class Alphaproteobacteria; order Pelagibacterales; family Pelagibacteraceae; genus Pelagibacter. The sequence continues at coordinate 54,232 of CACHFM010000003.1, forward strand.
TATTAATAATTTGTATTAATTTTGGTTTATCAATTGTTTTCAAAAAGTATCCAGAAATTCAAAAAATCATTACAGTTGCAGGTACTATTTTTCTAATTTATATGGCATATAAAATTGCAACTACAAAAAATTCAGATAATAAAGAAGTAAAAAATCCAGCAACTTTTATTAATATAGTTTTATTTCAATTTATTAATCCTAAGGCTGTGATTTGTGCGGCATTTATAACATCTACATTTATAAGTCAGGAAAGTTTTGTTAAAGATTCAATAATTGTTATAACAATAGCAATTATTATAAGTTTTTTTAGCATTGTATCTTGGAGCTTGATTGGTAAATACATGACAATAGGAGAAAGTGAAAAAAAATTATCAAGTTTACCAATATTTTTATCAGTTCCATTAAAATATATTGCAAAAAATTTTAATTTTTTAATGTCAGGAATGCTTATTTTGACCATAATAATTCTTTATTTATAAAATAAATATGAAACCAGGATCAAAAAATAGTTTTAAATCACTAAGTAAAATTTCAATAAATAATGAAGAATATAAATATTATTCATTAAAAGAAGCTGAAAAAAATGGATTAGATGGAATATCAAAACTTCCAAAATCAATAAAAGTTTTGTTAGAAAATTTATTAAGATATGAAGATGATTTATCAGTTACTAAAAAACAAATAAATTCTATAAAAGATTGGTTAAAGACAAAAAAATCAAGTACAGAAATTGCTTATCGACCAGCAAGAGTTTTGCTTCAAGATTATACTGGTATTCCAGCTGTAGCAGATCTTGCTGCTATGCGGGATGCAGTAAAAGAAAAAAATAAAGATCCTAATACAATTAATCCTTTATCTGCTGTTGATCTTGTAATTGATCATTCCGTACAGGTTGATCAATCTGCTAAATCAGATTCATTTGAAAATAATGTTGATATTGAATTTAAAAGAAATGGTGAGAGATATTCTTTTTTAAAATGGGGTCAACAAGCATTCAATAATTTTAGAATAGTTCCTCCAGGAACAGGAATCTGTCATCAAGTTAATTTAGAGTATCTATCTAAAGTAGTTTGGCAGGAAGAATTTAATGGAGAAAAATATATTTTTCCTGACACATTAGTCGGCACAGATAGTCATACAACGATGGTAAATGGATTATCAGTATTAGGTTGGGGCGTTGGAGGTATCGAAGCTGAAGCTGGTATGTTAGGTCAACCAATATCAATGTTGATTCCTGAAGTAGTAGGTTTTGAAATTAAAAATAAAATGCCTGAAGGCACAACTGCGACTGATTTAGTACTGACAGTAGTTAAAATGTTAAGAGACAAAGGTGTAGTTGGTAAATTTGTTGAATTTTACGGTGAAGGTTTAAAAAATTTAACACTTGCAGATAGGGCAACTATTGCAAATATGGCACCAGAATACGGTGCTACATGTGGTTTTTTTCCAATCGATAATGAAACTATAAAATATTTAAAATTTTCTGGTAGGGATCAACATACATTAGAAATTGTTGAAAAATATTCCAAAGAACAAGGTTTGTGGGCAAGTAATGAAATAGAATTTACTGATACCATATCTTTGGATATGTCCACTGTTGTTCCAACAATTTCAGGACCTAAAAGACCTCAAGACAAAGTTTTATTAACTGAAGCTTCAAATTCTTTCAAAAAAGTTTTTAATGAATCTACAAATAAAAAAAAACAATCTGTTTCAAAAGTTTTAAATACTGATTATCAAATTAAAGATGGATCAATTTTAATTGCTGCAATAACCTCTTGTACGAATACCTCAAATCCAAATGTTTTAATTGCAGCAGGATTGCTTGCAAAAAAAGCTGTAGAATTAGGATTAGAAGTTAAGCCTTGGGTGAAAACTTCATTGGCTCCAGGATCTCAAGTTGTAACAGATTACTTAGCAAAAGCAGGTTTAAATACCTATTTAGATAAACTTGGTTTTAATTTAGTAGGATATGGATGCACAACATGTATAGGTAATTCAGGCCCTTTACCAAAAAATATTGTTAATGCTATCCAAAAAGAAAATATTTATGCTGTTTCAGTTTTATCGGGAAATAGAAATTTTGAAGGAAGGATTTCACCCCATATAAAAGCAAATTATTTAGCCTCTCCACCATTAGTAGTAGCTTATGCATTAGCAGGTCATATGGAATTTGATTTATATAAAGATTCATTAGGTAAAAATAAAAATGGAAAAGATATTTATTTAAAAGATATTTGGCCATCAAATAAAGAGATAGAAGATACTTTAAAGAAATCTCTTAATGCTGAAATGTTTGTTAAAAGATATTCAAATATCTCTGATGGACCAAGTCAGTGGAAAGAAATTAAAACAAAAGAAAGTAGCATTTATGATTGGGACGAAACATCAACTTACGTAAAAAAACCTCCTTTCTTCGATTCGTTACCTGATCAGCCAGAAGGTTTTAAAAAAATTAAAGATGCAAGACCATTGCTTATATTGGGAGATATGATTACAACTGACCATATTTCTCCAGCGGGAAATATTCAAGAAGATAGTCCAACAGGAGAATATTTTATGGAACGACAAATTCTTCCAAAGGATTATAATTCATATGGTTCAAGAAGAGGAAATCACGAAGTAATGATGAGAGGCACTTTTGCTAATATAAGAATAAGAAATGAAATGGCCCCAGGAACTGAGGGAGGATTTACAAAACTATACCCAGAGGAAAAAGTAGTTCCAATTTATGATGCTGTTGTTGAATATAAAAAAAGAGGCACAGATTTGGTTGTAATTGGTGGTAAAGAATATGGCACAGGCTCATCAAGAGATTGGGCAGCTAAGGGTACAAAATTACTAGGTGTTAAAGTGGTAATAGCTGAAAGTTTTGAAAGAATACATAGATCAAATTTAATAGGCATGGGCATTTTGCCTCTTCAGTTTGTAGACAATGTAAATAGAAAAAACTTAAATTTGATTGGATCAGAGTTAATAAGTGTTATCGATATTGAAAAAGGAATAAATCCCTCTGACAAAGTTACACTAGAAATAAAATATTCTTCAGGAGACATAAAAAAAATTAAAACTTTATGCAGAATTGATACTAAAAATGAATTAGAATATTATAAAAATGGAGGCATACTTCAATATGTTTTAAGGAATATGATTTAGTTATGGATGAAGATATTTCAATTATAAATAGCAATACAAGGAATGAGAAGGTTAAAAACTTTTTTCAAAAAAATAAAAATCTACTAATTTCATTATCAATAGTTTTAATTGTAATTTTAATAATTGGTTATGGTTATGATAGATATAAAACTAATCAAAAAAATGAAATATCTAATCAATTTAATACTACAACATTAGAATATTCAGAGAATACAAAAGATAATACTGTAAATAGTTTATTAGAAATTATAAATAAGAAAGATCCAACATACTCTCCATTATCTTTATATTTTATAATTGATAATAGGCTTATTTCAGATCGAGATAAAATAAATAGTCTATTTGATATTTTAATTAAAAAAACTTCGCTAGATCTAGAAATGAAGAATTTAGTTATATTAAAAAAGGCTCTATTTAATGCTGATTATATTCAAGAAAATGATCTTTTAAATATTTTAAATCCATTGATTAATTCTAAAAGTGTTTGGAAATCTCATGCTTTATATTTAATGGCAGAGTATTTTTATTCCAAAGATCAAAAGCAAAAATCTAAAGAATTTTTCAATCAAATCATTAGCTTAGAAAATGCTAATCCAGATATAAAGTTACAGACAGAGAAAAGATTGAATAGAGATTTGAGTGAATAAAATAATCATTTTAGTTATAGCATTATTTTTTTTAAATAATTGTTCGTTTAATGAAAATTCACGTATTTGGAAAGAAAAAGAAAAAAAATTAGAATCTCAAAAAAAATTAGAAAAAGTATTTGCTGAGACTAATCCAGTTTTAAGTGAATTTAATCCAGAACTTAAAATAGAGTTAATTAAAATTAAACTAAATAATAAAGTAGTAGAAAATAAAAATAATTATGGATTTCAAAATTATGATGGATCATTAAATAAAGTCGCAAACTACAAATTTTCAAAACTAGAAAATATTGATCAACTTAATTTTAAACCAATTTTTTTAAAAGATGGACTTATATTTTTTGATAAAAAAGGATCTATTATTAGATTTAATAATATGCAAAAAGTTTTATGGACAAATAATTATTATTCAAAAGTAGAAAAAAAATTAAAACCTAAATTATATTTTGCCTCAGATAATGAAAATTTATTTGTATTTGATGATATTGCCAAATTTTATTCTGTTAATATTAATTCTGGTAAATTAAATTGGATAAAAAATAATATATATCCATTTAATTCAGAAATTAAAAAATTAGGAAATAAAATTTTTGTAGTTGATTATAAAAATATTTTAAGAAGCTATAATATTAATAATGGTTCAGAATATTGGAATTTAAAAACAGAAGACTCTTTTACAATATCAAATTCTAAGTATTCACTAATCATAATTGATAATGCAATTATTTTTAGCAATTCTATTGGTGATATTACAGCAGTTGATGTCGAAACTGGATTAATAATTTGGCAACTTCCAACACAAAGCAGCAATATAGTTAATGAAAGTTATAATTTTAAGATTTCAAAGCTAGTTTCTGATGGTAATTCAATTTTTTTTTCTAATAATAAAAATGAATTTTATTCAATAGATGTTAAGACCGGAACAATTAATTGGATTAATGATATTAACTCAAATATTACTCCTATATTAAATAATAATTTAATTTTTACTGTTTCAAATGAAGGATATTTATTTGTAATTGATAAAAATAAAGGAAATATAATACGAGTAACAGATCTTTATAAAAATTATAAAATAAAACATAGAAAAAATATTAAGCCAATAGGATTTACTATTGGTAAGAAAAATTTATATTTAACAAATAGTGATGGAAATATGATCGTTGCAGATTTAAGTCTTAGCAATGTAAATAAGATTGAAAAAGTTTCTGGAAATTTAATTTCAGAACCATTTATATTTAATCAAAACTTATTTGTTATAAGAAACGGATCTATTATTAAATACAATTGAGTATGATCTTAAGTTTTTTAGAGAAGATCGGAAGGAAAAAAGTTGTTTTGGATAGAGGTCCATCTCATCCAAAATACAATGAAGCTAAACCATGGATGAATAGATATTATGTTCTTTTAAGAAATCGTCCTAAATGGTTTCCTTTCAATATTTTAATTCACGAAATGTTAGCAGATGATCATGGTGATGGAGTTCACAATCATACATTTCCTTATATAACTATAATATTGAGAGGAGGATATTGGGAGACTTTAAGTACAGGAAAATATTGGAGACCTCCAGGATATATTGGTTTTAGATCAGCAAACAACTTGCACAGAGTCGATCTTAAACCAGGCACTAGACCTTTAACATTATTTATATCAGGACCTTTTGGATTAAGAAAAGGCCCAAGATCTGAATATGGTATAGATTTTAAAACTAAAAAATGAATTTAAATAAATTATTCCTAGATTATTGTAAAAAAAATAATTTGGAAATTAATTCAAATCAACTAGATATTATAGAAGAACTTAGCAAATTTTATAATCTAAATTTCAATAAACCTTTTTTAAAAAAATTTTTTTTTAAAGAAAAATCAAAACCTGGTTTTTATTTGCAAGGGGATGTTGGAGTAGGTAAAACTATGATCTTAAATTTCTTTTTTGATAATTTTAAACATTCAAAACAAAGATTACACTTTAACGAATTTATGATTAATTTTCATGATTTTGTTTTTAAAAATAAAGATGGAAAACAAGAAAATATTATTCATAAATTTGTTAATAAATTAAAAAAAAAAAATGAATTAATTTATTTCGATGAATTTCAAGTAACAAATATTGTTGATGCGATGATATTAGGCAATCTTTTTAAAAAGATATTTGACGAAAATATAAAAGTTTTATTTTCTTCAAATATAAAGATTATAGATCTTTATAAAGATGGACTGCAAAGAGAGCAGTTTTTCCCTTTTATAAAGATTATAAAAAACAAGTGTTATCAACAAAAATTGAGCATTAAAGAGGATTACAGGATGTCTCAATTCAATAATAATCAAAGAGCCTATTATCCTTTAAACGAAACAACTTATTTTAAAGTTAATAAATATTTTAGACAAATAACTAAAAATAAATTGATGAAGAAGAAAGTTTTAATCGTTAAAGGAAGAAAATATAATATTAAAAACTATTATGAAGGTATCTCAAGATTTGATTTTAATGATTTGTGTGCAAAAAATATTGGAGCTGAAGATTATATAAAAATTGCAGAAGTTTGTGATTTTATAATTATAGAAAATATCCCTAATTTTAATAATAATAATTCTAACCAACAAAATAGATTTATTACATTAATTGATATTTTATATGAAAAAAATAAACCATTATTAGTAACATCTAAATCTGAATTAAAATTGATAAGCTCTTCTAAAAATTTAGAGGATGTATTTAAAAGAACTATAAGTCGATTATATGAATTAACTTCAGTAAAATATAATTAAAGATGAAACAAGAATTTTTTAATCTAGAAATTAAAACAAATGGTCAAAAACTATATGAGTTTACAGAACAAACAATTGAATGGATTAAGCAAAACAAATTTAATAATGGAATTTTAAATTTATCTATTCAACATACTAGTGCATCTTTAATTGTTCAGGAAAATGCAGATCCAGATGTTCAAACAGATTTAATTAATTATTTTGATAAATTAGCACCTATGGATAATAAATTATACGTTCACACTACTGAGGGAAAAGATGATATGCCTGCTCATATCAAATCGGCATTAACTAATAATCAAATCTCTCTAAGTATAAAAGACAGTGAATTACTGCTAGGAACTTGGCAGGGTTTATATTTATTTGAACATCGTTTGGAACCGCAAAATAGGATAATTATTTACCATTTCATTGGTGATTAAAATTATATTATCTATAGGGATCATACGCCCATTGTAAAATTGCTTGTCTTTGTCTTTTTCTACATCCTAGATCACCCTTTTCACAATTTTTTTCTATTGCTAGCACATGTCTTCTAAAATTTTTCCATCTTTTAATTTGAATTTCATCAATATGAGAAATCCTTCTTCCATTAGAAAATCTACAATACCATTGAAACCAACCCAAAGGATCTTCTTTAAAAATCCAACCTTTTTCAATCCAATGCTCTCTTGATAAACCCGAAACAACTTTAAACCTATTTAAATTAACATCAAAAGTTTTACTTATTTTTGCTTTTACAAACCATGATTTAGGATATTCCTTTACATTTGATCCAAAATAAGAACCACCAAATACCCCCAATTCTAACATTCTCTTAGGAGTTAATTCAGGTTTGAATATTTTATAAAAATCATGATTAACAATTCTTTTTTTTAAAATTTTTTTCATCAAATTTAATTTATTTATTGATTTGTAAGTTTTTGATACATTTCTTTATCTGTATCTCCCTCACATCCAAATACCAAAACATTTGAATTGTTATTTAATTTTAACTTTTCTTTTATATTTTGATCTTCACAACTACTGATTAGGCTTATCACTCCAGGAGCTGAATTTTCACCTGCTATTATTTTTTCATCACTAAAACTTGAATTTCCAAGTAATCTCATAGTTTTTGCAATATCATCATCTGGTAAACTCACACAATGTTTTACTGAATTTTTCAAGATTTCCCATGGGACTAAAGATACTTCACCACAAGACATTCCACCCATTAAACTCTCTCTTTTAATATCAATTTTTTCTATTTTTCCTGATTTAATACTTTCCATAACACAAGCAGCACTGTCTGGTTCAACAACTATAGTTATAGGAACATTTTTTAAATATCTTGCTATACCCGCAACCATAGCTCCAGCCATCCCTCCAACTCCAGCTTGTAATATTATATGTGTAATTTTTTCATTTTTTAATTGATCAACAATTTCTTTCATCATTACTGTATATCCTGCCATCGTATATTTTGGGACTAGCATATAATCCTTCCAAGCAACATCTTGAACAATTTGCCAATTATTTTCTGTAGATTGTTTAATACATTCCATTAATGATTTTTCGTAATTACCTTTTACTTTAACCACATCCGCTCCAAGATCTCTCATTGCTTTACCTCGAGCATCACTTACAAATTCACTAATAAAAATTTTACATTTCAAACCCAATCTTCTTGCGCCCCATGCTACAGACCTTCCATGATTACCAGCTGTAGCTGTTGCAACTATAATATCTTTATTTCCTTTGGTGACTTTTTCAACAGCATAAGCGCCACCAAGAGCTTTAAAAGATTTTAAATCAAATCTTTTATTTTCATCTTTATAATAAATTTTATTAAGGTTTAATTCTTTAGATAATTTATTTAATTCAATTAATGGAGTAGGAGCATATCCCTTCCAATTCGAAATGCTTAAATAAGCTTCATCAATTTCTTTTTCAGACAGAGATAGTAAGATTTTTTTTTTATCAAAAGAAAAATTTTTATTATCTATAAATTCAGAATATTTCCATTGATGACCGTTTGACAATATTGTCATGATTTAACAATCTAAAGTATTATCTTTTTCCCATTTTGAAACAGGTTTTGTTTTGTTAAAATTTTCTTTAGACTCAAATTCTTTAATTTCAGCACCTCTGAGTTTAATATAACTTTCAATCACATTTTTTCCAAAAGCATTGTTCATTTCTTTATTATTTTTAAGTTGGTCTAAGGATTGATTTAATTCATTAGGTAATTTTGGGAGATTAGGATATTTTTCATGATCAGTATACATATTACAATCTAGTGGTTTTCCAGGATTAATTTTATTCTTCAAACCATATAAGCCGGCAGCTAAAACACTTGCTTGTAATAAATATGGATTAGCAGAACCATCCATTAATCTTAATTCAAATCTTCCTGGATCAGGAATTCTAATCATGTGAGTTCTGTTATTTCCAGTATAAGAAATACTGCTTGGTGACCATGTTGCACCAGATTTTGTTGGCGGTGCATTTATTCTTCTATAACTATTAATGGTTGGATTAAAAAAAGCAGATAAAGAAGAAGCATTTTTAATAACTCCTCCTAAAAAATTATAAGCGATTTTACTTAAACCAAGTTTGTCAGATTTATCTAAAAATATATTTTTCTTTCCTTGCCACACAGAAATATGAGCATGACATCCGTTACCGGTTAAATTTTCAAATGGTTTTGGCATAAATGTTGCTCTTAAACCATGTTTTTCAGCAATAGTCTTAACCATATATTTAAAAAAAGTATGCCTATCAGCAGTTTTCAAACAATCTGAGTAATCCCAATTCATTTCAAATTGACCGTTAGCATCTTCGTGGTCGTTCTGATATGGACCCCATCCCATTTCAATCATGCAATCACATATTTCTTTAATTAGATCATATCTTCTCATTAATGCTGATTGATCATAACAAGGTTTAGATTGGGTATCTCTTGGATCTGCTATTGAATTACCATCTTGTGAAATTAAAAAATACTCACATTCTACACCAGATTTCATAGTTAATCTTTGCTCTTTAAGTTTTTGAATTTGTTTTTTCAACATAATCCTTGGAGACGCTTCAACTGGTTTACCATTCATCCACAAATCTGATGCCAACCAACCAACTTCCTTATTCCATGGTAGTTGAATTAAACTATCAGGATCAGGAATACCGAACATATCTGAGTCTGCAGGCGTCATATCAAGCCAAGCAGCAAAACCTGCAAAACCTGCTCCCGTTACTTGCATTTCTTTAATTGCGTGAATAGGTACTAATTTGGATCTTAAAACACCAAATAAATCAACAAAACTGATTAAAAAGTATTTTATTTTTTTTTGCTTTGCAATTTTGAATAAATTTTTAGACATAAATTAAGTTAACACAATTATTTAAAAAATGAAAAAATAGTTTCTTTATAATAAATTAAATTTACAACTATTATTACTATTACTGCTAGGATTGCTCCATATTTTGCTTTAGGAAAAGCTACTCCTCTCATTTTACTAGGTCTAAGTTCTTCTTTATTATCTTCTGGCATTTATTGAGATTTATTTAAAAGGGCGCCACAATATATGTAGCGCCCAAATTTTACTTTTTAATTACCAATCGGTAATATTGTTTTTATGATCATTAGCACCATGTTTCTTTCTTGCTAGTCTTGAAAGTTCTTCACTTTCACTTCTTGCAGTTATAACATGCCACCCAATCCAGATAACTATACCTAAAATAACCAATAAAGTTTCACTAGATCCGGCTCCGGGATAAACTGCACCGACAACTTCATCAGCACTTAAATGATCTATCCAATTTGTTACTGTAGCCATATTTTACTCCTTTATTTGGTTGCAGCTGAAACTGCTTTTTCATCTTCCTTGGCAGTTTCCATTATCTCATAGTCTAATCCAGCTATTTCTACATCACGAGGGATTCTTAACTTGCCCATTCCGTTTAGTATTTTAGCCAAGATATAGCCTGGTATTAGTCCAAGAACTACGAACATAATAAATGCTCCTATTAATTGTCCTAACGGATTGATTGATGCATAAGTTGATCCGTCCCACATAGCTCCAACACTGTATCCAGATGAAGGATAGCCATTTAAAACAAATCCACAAATGATTAGACCAACAACACCAGCATAACCATGTACTGCAACCGCACCAACTGCATCATCAATTTTGAACTTACGTTCAACCCAGTAATGTAGTTTGTATGCAATCACAACACCGATCATACCAATAACCATTGCTTGAATTGGATGATATAAATCATTTCCAGCTGAAGCACAGATGATACCTGCTAGTCCACTTGAATAAGTCCAGAATGGATCACCTTTAGCAATTACATATCCTGCCAATAATCCACCTGATAATGACATCAGGAAGTTCATTGTTATTCCACTAAGCGTAGTGGGGGTTACATAAATGTTAGTAGCAGTCCAATATTCTTTTCCTAATCCGTAGTCATCAGGATTACCTACATCGTAAATTGGTATGTTACATGCTGCATAGAATCCCCAGAAACCAGTATAAATTAAAAATAATCCAATAGTTACTAGCCATGGGTTTCTTGGCCCTATATTTCTTGGTTCACCACTTGATGTGAATTTTCCAATTCTTGGTCCTAAAACTATTAGAACACCTAAGGCAAATCCACCAGCAATTGCGTGAATTACACCTGACGCATAAGCATCATGATATCCTAGAAGTTTTAACATCCATCCATCGAAGTGCCATCCCCAAGCAGCATCAATTGTCCAGAAAACAGATCCAATTGCAATTGCTAAAATTCCAAATGCAAAAGTTGTAATTCTTTCAATAATTGCTCCTGATACTATAGAAGCAGCTGTCCATGAGAATAGTAAGAAAGCAGCCCAAAATACACCACTTATGTGATCACCTAAATTGATCGCCATAAATTCAGTATTTGGAGCGTACCACTTAGCACTAAAAGTACTTTCATCGGTAATCAATGCAGCACTTTCATTCATTATTGATGGGGCTAAACCCGGTCCTGTAGGGAATGCCCAGTAAATCCACCAACCAAAGAAAAACCAAGTTACTGTTACCAACGGTATCAGCATTGTATTTTTCATAAGAGTATGTTGGTGATGTTTGTATCGAGATGCTCCAACCTCATACATACAGAATCCGACGTGAATTAAAAACATCAGTACTACTGTTACCCAGTAGTAAAATTCCGTAAATATGGTTGTAAGAGCTCCTAACTGATCAGTCATATACCTCTCTCCATATTAGTTTCTAAAACCCTATTAAATTTTTAAGGATGTGACAAATAAAAGAGTGTTTAAAAACCTAGTATGGACAATATATTTTAAAAAATAATCAACTCTTGATTGAAGCTTTAAAATTTTAAGTAAGCTTTTTTTAAATCAACAAGAGGATGTTTTGGTGACATTTGAAACTTAACCAATAGCTCTCTTGCAATCATATCTCTATCCTGTTGATTGTTTGGTAATTTAATTGTTTTGGGAATTGTAACCCATCCATTTGCATTTCTGCAAAATACAGCAGGTCTATCATCTTCGTATCCCATATGAACATCTTCTAACCAATTTAAATCATCCCATCCCATAGCTTCTATATATTTTTTAAGAAACGGAGTTATTTTACTATAGTCTGGTAAAAGATTAACATCATATCGGTAACCAATTGATTGACCGATCATTTTTTCTCTAGCTGTCTCTTTCTTTTTACCTAATTGGCCTTTAATCTGTTTTACTTTCTTTTTATTTTTTTTCTTTGCCATAGGTTACCTTTAAATTTTATGATAGTTATCTACTCCGACTGTATAATTTGTTCCAGCTAATGGAACTTTTGCTAACGCTGAAGCTTCAGATGTTAATGCAGCTAAATCTTCAGGTTCTAATGAGTGGATATTTGTTTTTCCACAAGCTCTAGCTAAAAGTTGAGCCTCTAATGTCATAGAATGCAAATAATTGTAAACTCTTAGAGCTGCATCATCTGGATTTAATCTTGCTCTCAATTTAGGATCTTGAGTAGCAACTCCTACTGGACATCTTCCAGTATGACAGTGATAACATTCACCAGCTTTTACACCCATCTCTTTTTCAAAATTTGCTTCTGGAATATCTTTGTTACAATTTAATGCTATCATTGATCCAGTTCCAATAGCTATTGCGTCAGCTCCAAGAGCTAGAGCTTTAGCCATATCAGCGCCATCTCTCACTCCACCAGCATAAATTAATGTTACTTTTCCAGTTTTACCTACATCATCGATTGCTCTTCTTGCTTCTCTAATTGCAGCAATTCCAGGAATACCAGTATTTGCAGCAGCAATGTGAGGTCCAGCACCAGTAGATCCTTCCATTCCATCTAAATAGATAGAGTCAGGGTCACATTTTGCGGCCATTCGAACATCATCATAAACTTTTGAAGCTCCAAGTTTTAATTGAATTGGAACTTTATTTTTAGTTAGTTGTCTTAATTCTTCTACTTTAAGAGCAAGATCGTCTGGGCCTAGCCAGTCAGGGTGTCTTGCAGGTGATCTTTGATCAATTCCAGATGGCAATGATCTCATTTCAGCAACTTGGTCAGTCACTTTTTGACCCATTAAGTGTCCACCCATTCCAACTTTTTGACCTTGTCCAATAAAAACTTCAATTCCATCTGCAAGTTGGGCATGATGCGGATTAAAACCATATCTTGATTGAATACATTGATAGTACCATTTTTCTGAATATCTTCTTTCGTCAGGTATCATTCCACCTTCTCCAGAACAAGTAGCGCTTCCAGCCATAGTGGCTCCTCTAGCTAAAGCTGTTTTTGCTTCGTAAGATAATGCTCCAAAACTCATACCAGTTATGTAGACAGGTATATCTAACTCGATTGGGTTTTCACATCTTGGGCCAATTACAGTTTTTGTTTCACATTTTTCTCTGTAACCCTCGATTACAAATCTAGTAAGTGTTCCCGGCAAAAAAACTAAATCATCAAACGTAGGAATTTTTTTCATTAGTGCCATACCACGCATTCTATATCTTCCTAATTGAGATTTAATATGAATGTCGTCTATTACTTCTGGTGTAAAAATAGCATTGTACCCTAATAAACTTTTATTTCTTTTGCCCTCTTCATGAGCATGAACATCTGCTTTTCCTCCGACACCTTTTCCATTTTTTTTAACTTTTTTAATTTTTTTCTTAGGCATTAAATTGCTCCCTTCTTCTCTGTAGGTTCTAAATTATCATAATTCCAAAGTTTTTTACCTGCTACAATTTTTTTCATTTTACTTACATCAAAATTTTCACCAATTTCTGCAACTTTTAATTTTCTTTTTAACCAATCTTGATCACCTGGTGTTAATTCCGCATCAACAGCATCACTACCATATGAGCCAATTTCTCCACCTATGAAAATTGTCCCATCGTACATAGAGTCTCCTAAATTTATTCCAACATCACCAAGAATAATTATTCTTCCTCTTTGCATCATAAATCCTGTAAATGCACCAGCATCGCCTCCGACAATAATAGTTCCACCTTTCATATCAATACCAGTTCTCGCACCAACACTACCTTTACAAATTAAATCACCACCTCTAATAGCAGCCCCAAAACATGAACCTGCATTTTTTTCAATAACAACTTTGCCAGCCATTAAATTTTCTGCACATGACCAGCCAACTCGTCCATTAATTCTTACAATAGGACCATCACACGAACCCATGCCAAAATATCCTAAACTTCCTTCGAAAATTAAATTTAATTTATTTAAAATACCTACTCCCAAACTATGTTTTCCTTGGGGGTTTTTAATAACAATTGTTCCATAACCTTGACTCATTAAATTATCTATTTCTTTATTTGCTTCTGGTGCAGTCATGTTTTTTACATCAAGCTCTGTTCTTTTATTAAAGTCAACATCGTAAGTTCCAAAATAATAAAAGTTTTCAGCTTCATCAGGATTAAAAAACTTCTGTTGAGTTCTTCCAGTTAAAACTTCAGTATGCATCCCCATTGATTGGGATTTAGATTTTTTCTCACTTGTTTTTAGATTTGCCATACTTTTACCTCACCATCAAATGGATCATATGTATCAATTTCTTGAGGAAGAATTGATCTGATTGCTATTTCTTCTGAACCCATTGCAACTAAATCATCTGACTCATAAAGAACCAAAGGTTTTGCTGCCATAGTATCTTTCGCCATTCCTAAAGAGTCTTTAGTTGCAACAAAATATGTAAAAACTCCATCAAGACCAGCTAAGGACTCTTTCATTCCTTCTTCAAGTGTTGCTCCTTCCCTCATTTTTTGAGCTATATAAACTGCGATTAATTCTGAATCACATTCAGACATAAATCTCATACCTTTGTTTTCTAAAGCTCTTCTATTATTCCAATAGTTTGTTAGTTGTCCGTTGTGAACTACTGATACGTCACTAAAAGGATATCCCCAAAAAGGATGAGCAGATTTAATGTCAACTCCAGACTCAGTTGCCATTCTTGCATGACCAATAGCGTGTGTACCTACTAGTTTATCTAAATCATATTTATCACAAACCATTTTGGCATTACCTAGATCTTTGATTACTTCTAATGATTTACCCATAGAAAGAATTTCAACACCTGGAATACTTTCAATTTTTTGTGAAAATTCTAAGAGGTCTTTTGTATCATAATCAATTTCATATCTTAATGAGTAGGGCAGAGTTCTTTCTTCTTTGACAATTTTTGCTCCCATTTCAGCAAGATGTTGATCAACTATTTTTTTTCTTTCATCATAAACAGAAATATCTTCCATAACTGACGAACTTCCTTCGCCAACATTTTCTCCAACTTTAAAACGCATGATAAAATTTTTACCATCAGTATCGCCATACAAAGCATAGCCAGTTGAGTCTTCACCTCTATGTTTTAATGCTTGAAGCATACCTTGAAGTTCACTTCCAACGTTTGAAGATTTACCTCTATGAATTAATCCTGCAATTCCGCACATATTTTCCTCTCTAATATTTTTTTAGTGACCTATGGTAGACAATCAAGATAAGTGTCCAGATCCCATTGAGTTGTTGCACCTAAAAATTTTTCCCATTCATCATTTTTATACCAATGAAATATTTTATACATTTCATCAGGCATTGCAGATTGAATAACTTTATCTTCTGATAGTCTATCCAAAGCTTCCCCTAGACTTAAAGGTAATTTTTTAACATTTTTTCCTGCTTTTTGAGCTTCATAGATATTTCTTGATTCTGGTTTTCCAGGGTCAAGGTTGTTAGTTAATCCATCATCAAATGCTTTTAATAATGAAGCACCCATTAAATAAGGATTGTGCATTGAGTCTACTGAACGGTATTCAAATCTACCTGGAGCAGAAACTCTCAAACCACAAGTTCTGTTTTGGTAACCCCAATCAGCATAAACAGGAGCCCAAAAACCTTGGTCCCATAATCTTCTGTAAGAATTTACAGTTGATGAACCAATAGCTGTAAGTGCTGGAAGATGTTTCATAACACCACCAATAGATTTTAATCCAATTTTTCCTGGCAATTGAACGTCTTTAGTATCGGGCATAAAAGTATTAGTTCCACCTTCAACATAGCTAAATACTTCATCCATCCCTGGCAGTGATTTGTGGCCTAGTTTGTTTACTTTATCTTTTCCACCTGTCCATAAAGACATATTAGTATGACAACCACTAGCAGATACTCCCATAAATGGTTTTGTCATAAAACAAGCAATTAAATTAAACTCTCTTGCTACTTGAGCGCATATTTGTCTATAAGTTGATAATCTATCCGCATTTCTCAATACATCGTCAAACATCCAGTTTAATTCTAATTGTCCAGGAGCATCCTCATGATCACCTTGAATCATGTCAAAACCCATTGCACGAGCGTATTCCATTACCTTCATAAACACTGGTCTTAAAGACTCAAATTGATCAATATGATAACAGTATGGTTTTGAAAAACCTTTGCCAGTAGGTGTTCCATCTTCATTTCTTGTTAACCACATCATTTCTGGCTCAGTTCCAACTCTTAGCTGATAGCCATGTTTTTTCTTAAATTCTTTAGCTATAATTCTTAAATTACCTCTACAGTCAGATGTTAAGTGACCACCTGGGTTTACTCTTTCTTCTCTATTTCTAAAACAAGTTACAAAAACTCTAGCTACTTTTTTATCCCAAGGTAATTGACAGAAAGTTTCTGGATCAGGAATCCCGACGAGCTCTTTTGCTTCTGGTCCATATCCAATGTAATTATTATGACGATCTAAAAATAAGTTTGCAGTAGCTCCATAAACTAATTGAAAACCTTTTTCACAAGTTCTTTCCCAATGGTCAGCAGGAATTCCTTTACCAACAACTCTTCCTGTTACTGAAATGAATTGAAAAAAAATATAATCAATTTTAAGTTCATTAATTTTTGCTCTAACTTGTTTTACCAGTTTAGCTCTTCCTGGCTGGTTAACATGTTTTTCTAGATCTGTCATTTTCTACCTCTTTAAAATATTTTATTAATTAAAGCGTAACTGAAAAAATTATTAGTGTCTAGACTTCAAGATCAACTCCAAGGGAAGGGACTGTTCGAAGTAGGGTGAAGTTCACCTTTCTCGTATCGGTTGAATCTAAAAGGTTTTAATAAATCGCTCTCAGTACCTAGAATTTCTTTTGCAACAAGTTCACCAACTCCGATCATCTTATAACCATGATTAGCATCTGCAATCATGTAAACATTTTCTAAAAATCTATCAAAAATTGGAAAAGAGTCTGGAGTCATACACCCAAGACCACCTGATGGACCTTTTCTATATAAATCACTTTTACCTTCAAATCTCTTTTGACAATGTGCTAAAGCTGAACACCACATATCATTGAAAGCTTCTGTAGTTTGATATTCAGGTGAATCTAAACCATATGGATCAACATTTACTTCATCAAAATGTTTATTAACAATATATGGTGAAGTTCCACCTTGAACTCCTAAACCTTCAATGTCTGGTTTATAATAAATTCCCCAAATTTTGTCAGTAATTAGTTTTTTAGTTTTATCTGAATATAACGGCGCTGTTGAATCAACATGAATTACTGGCGGTTGTTTACCATTATTCATTTTTAAAAAATCTGGTTCAACACCAATTACACCTTCTTGAAGAAACCAATATTTCCACATATCAGTTTCGTGAATCTTACCATCTTTACCTTTAATTTTTGCAGTTTTAGGAAGTTCTAACATATTCCAAAAATCTCTAGCCCATGGACCTGCACCAACAACTACTTGTTCACATTCTATAGTGCCTTTGTTAGTTTCTACTCCTGTAACAGCTTTACTATTACTTCCTCGTTTAAATCCTGTGACTTTAATTCCTTTAAGTACGCTTACACCATTTGCAGTAGATTTATTTTCTAGAGCTTTAATTGAATCTTTATTAAATGCATAACCACCTTTCTTCTCATGAAGCACAGATGTTATTCCTTGAGCTTGCCAATCATCAAACATTCCTTTCATGTAATTCATGCAATCTTTTTCACCTTCTATAAATTCAGATTCATAACCTATTGCTTTCTGTTGCTCATAAATTGAAGCAACATCTTCATGCATAACTTCTGGCGATATTTGTAAATAACCCACTGGATTATATTTAAAAGCTTTTGGATCGCTTTCCCAAACTGAAACTGAATGAGCCATTAATTCTCTCATTGCTGGTTGAAAATAATTATTTCTAACAACACCGCAGGCAATTCCGCTAGCTCCTGCAGCTGTATCTTTTTTTTCTAAAACGATAATGTCACCTGGGTTTTTATATGTTTCTGAAAGCTTCCAAGCGGTGCTTAATCCATGAATTCCACCACCTATAATTACCACTTTAGCCTTTTTAGGTATCGCCATCAAAAAAAATTTTAATTTTTCTAGCAACAATAACAATAATAAAAATTATATATATAATATATATATAGAGAATAATCTAAACTCTCTAATAACTAAGATTTTTTAAAGTATTTAAATAATCACTAAATTCATCAATAAAAGACTGACTTGGTCTAATATTCTTTATTCGCTGATCAGTTGAGGTTTTTTCTAGTATAAAAAAACCTTTTTCACAAGCTTCTGTAATTATTAGAGCTGATTTGGGTCTTGAAGTTTTAAATAATTTAGTTTTTAGCTCTTCAACTGATAATTTTTCACTATTATGAAAAGCTGACATTACTAATAACATCATGTGATAATGCGAGGGAGATTTTCTAAAAAAATAATTACTCGAAGTATGAGAATGTCTCATTTGATCTTCCCAAAAATTTAATAATGTTTGCTTATTTTTTTTCACTTATTTAAGTTCTAACTCTAGTTTTTTGTGGATCATAATGTGGAAATCCAACTACTTTTGCTGAGATTCTTTTTTGTTCTCCATC
The DNA here is from genome assembly GCA_902579105.1 of uncultured Pelagibacteraceae bacterium. Classification (GTDB taxonomy): domain Bacteria; phylum Pseudomonadota; class Alphaproteobacteria; order Pelagibacterales; family Pelagibacteraceae; genus Pelagibacter. The sequence continues at coordinate 73,194 of CACHFM010000003.1, forward strand.
AATTTTTCCAACTTCAACTTCAGTACCTATCTCAGAATGGCCAATATCAATTCTACACAAAGCTATATTTTTATTAAGTGTTGGAGAAATACATCCACTTGTTATAATTCCTACTTGAGCCCTTCCAATATGTACGCAATCACCATGATTAGCTTTTTCTTTACTGATTAATTCAAGTCCAACTAATTTTTTTTGTGGGTTTTCTTTTCTTTTAATTAAACTTTCTTTTCCAATAAAGTCATCAGTTTTAGTTTTTAAAGGAACAGTAAAACCAACTCCTGCTTCAAAAGGATCAACCTGTCCATCAAATTCATTTCCAAAAAGAATTAATCCAGCTTCAATTCTTAACAAATCTAATGCGCCAAAGCCTGCTGGTATTAAACCTTCATCTTTACCTGCTTCTATAACTTTATCCCATACTTTAGGAGCATCAGATGGGTGGCACCAAATTTCATATCCTAACTCGCCTGTATATCCTGTTCTTGAAACTATTAAAGGTATTCCGTTTAATTCTTCAAGTCTACAAATAGTAAACCTAAACCATTGCAATTCGGAAATAGAAGGTTGAGTTGGTGGAGTAAAAATAATTTTTTCTAATATTTTTCTACTATTTGGTCCTTGTAAAGAAATATTATTAATTTGATCAGTAGAATCTTTAATTAAAACTTTATAATTTTTCTTTTTAGCCTGTTCTTTTAACCATTGACCTGCATATTCATCACCACAAATCCATCTAAAACCATGGTCACTTAGTTTCAAAAGCGTTCCATCATCAAACATTGTTCCATTTTCATAACACATAGAAGAATAAACAACCTGACCAACTGAAAGTTTTTTTATGTTTCTAGTTAATGTATAATTCATTAATTCTTCAGCATCTGGACCAAGTATTTCAAATTTTCTTAAAGATGATAGGTCAATAACAACAGCTTTTTCACGACAAGCCATATGCTCGTTTATTATTCCATGATTTGTGTAATCATTAGGTAACCAAAAACCTCTAGCCTCAACAAAGTTTCTTGTTAGCTTAGATGTTTTTTCGTAAAAACCTGTATTTCTAGTTAATTTTGTTTCAGAGTCAGTTTTCATTCTAAAAGCAAAAGATTTTCTAAATTCTTTTTTTTTATCATAAGTTCTAACAAAAATATCTGTAGGATTCCATGAATTACATGCATCTATATCACTTGGGCATGCTGTTGTTCCACAAGTCAAATCTTTAAGAGCCTTAAACATTACATAATCTCCAGGTCTAGCAAAAGATTCATCTGATAATACTGAATTAAGTCCTCCAGCTGAGGTATTAAAAAATAAATTTATAGCATGCCAACCTTTTTTTTTCTGAACTCCAAACTTTTCCATAGATTCATTTAAATTGTCGGAACAATTTGGATGACCAAAATATCCTGAGTCTTCATAATATTTGGATGTACATGCTAAATTAAATGTATCATGCCTTCCGACTGTGTCTCTAATTACTTCAACTAAAGGTTCATGGTCAGTATCGTAAAATTTAGAAAATAATCCTGGTCCTGGAAAAGTATTTCCCATAAAGGTTCTAGTTGTTTGCCAATCAAGACCTTTTTCAATTTTTTTGTCTAATTTAGCTGTATCAAATGCAACAAAATCTGAGCACTGCCTTCCAGTGGGAGAAATAACTTGAATGTAATCACCTTCTTTAACTTGAAAAGAAATTGCAGTTTGACGGTCTATATTTGTTTCACTTTTAGGTTCAAAGATTGGGTTAGGAATTATTGAGTGCTCTTTATCTCTAGTAATTTTTGCTCTTTTTATGAAAATAGTTAGATTAGTTGTTGGATTTTGTTCATGAATCATCATTTCTTGACCAGGAGCAGAAAAGATACAATAACATTTGTCTTTAGCTTTTAGTTTTACTTTTTCATGAGGTTTTGAGTCTTTATCAAAAACAATTGCAGACTTAGATGCATTGATATCTAAATTTCTTTTTTTTAATTGATACGAAGCTGCAAGCGAACTCTCAATTTTTTTTGAAAGTATTGTTTTTATTTCAGATGAACTTTTGTTTTCTTTTAGATTTAATATAGCTAGTTCAGATTTTCCATCTTTATTAAAGACTGTAATTTCGCAAATTTGATTTCCTTCATCATTTACTATTTCTATTTCATCATCTGGAAGTATTTGAATACCTGTTAAACCTCCTCCATTAACAACATGTCTTTCAACTCCAAGTGGTAAAGCATTTAAACCTGGCTCTTTAATGTCTAAACTTGTAAGCATATATTACTCACATTAAATAAATTCATAACAATATTATAACAGCAGTTAATAATTATATATATAAAATATATATAACTATTCTTGACTGTCGTAATTATTAAGAAGATACTTAAAATACTTAATATTAAGGAAAGGGGAAAAAATGAGAAAAATAATATCTCTTTTATCTGCTTTAGTTATTTCAGTTGTTTCATTTACTGGAGTAGCAAATTCTGCAGATAGTAAGAAACCTATTGTTATCCCAACACATAACTGGTCAAGTCAAATTGTAATGGCTTATGTGATCGGCGGAATTATGGAAAGTATGGGTAACAATGTTAAATACGTAAACGCTGATTCACAGGCAGTTTACGAGTCAATTAGAATTGGGGATGTAACTATATCTCACGAAGTATGGGAGTCTGCATTTGGTAAATCATTTACAACAGCTCTAGACAAAGGTGGTTTGCTTGATTGGGGTGACCATGAAGCAAGAACACTTGAAGATATGGGGTATCCAAACTGGGTAACAGAAAAAGGTTTATGCCCAGGTCTACCTGACTGGACTGCATTAAAAAACCCAGATTGTGCTAAAAACTTTACAACACCTGACTCTCCAGATGGAAAAGGAAGAATGTTGGAAGGTCCACAAACTTGGCATGGTGATTTAATTCCTCAAAGAGTTGATGCATTAGGCTTAGGAGATCTTTGGTGGGTTAAATTTGCTGGAAGTGCAGATGCGCTTTGGGCAGAATTAGCAGCAGCTAAAAAAGAAGGAAGAGGAACTATTATATTTAACTGGACTCCAAACTTTACAGATGGTGCTGGTTTTACGTTTATAGACTTCCCTCCATACACAGCTGGTTGTAGACCTGAAGATGGTGGCGATGGAAAATGTGGTTCACCAGATGGTTACTTGAAAAAAGCAGTAAATGAGGATTTTCCAAAAACTCATCCAAAAGCTGCAGCTATGTTCAAGAAATTGTCATTCTCTACAAGTCAAATTGGTGCAATGGCAGCTTTAGTTGACGTTGACAAAATGACTCATGAAGATGCAGCAAAAAAATGGTTAGCTGACAATAAGAATGTGTGGGAAGAATTTACACACTCTCATTAAGGTTATAAAAAAATAAATTTAGAAATCTCCCCCAACAATGTTGGGGGGGATTTTTTTTTAGAATTTAAGGTTAATGATTAAAAAAATAGATAAATGATAAAATATTTTTTTTATATATCTCTAAGTTTATTATTTTTTAATTTATTATTAGCAAAAGATATAAACATACAAGAAAATATTAATCTCAGTTTTACATGTGATTTAGATAAAAAAATAATTAAAAATTCTAAATACAATTATCAAACTTTTTTAGCTAAAGATTTAAATGAAAAGGGTTTGGATAAATTCAAAATTGAATCTTTAAAACCAGATACACTTTCTATTAATGGATTATCATTATTTGTTTCAAAATCTGAAAAATTAAGTGTTAAGGTGGTTAATAAGGATATAGTTTTATTTAGAGCAATTGATCAAGAAAAGAATTACTCAGAGTCAGGTATATTAACAATAAAATCAGGCGAATTAGTTCACGAAATTACAAGAAATATAAAAAGTGAAAATTCAGAAAAAGATATTTCTATTTATTCATGCAGAAAAAATAAGGAAAATGTCTGATTTTTTTTTAATTAATCTTGTGTAAAATATTAATATGAAAAATTTTATTATTAGCTTAATTTTTGGTTTTCTAATTATATCTGAAGCTTTAGCTCGTAGCACAGGGTGTAAGGAAGGAAATTGTGAAAATGGTTATGGCAAGTGGGTTTATACAGATAAAACAACTTATGAAGGATATTGGGTCGGCACAAAAAAACATGGTCAAGGTACAGAAACTTGGCCTAATGGCTATATTTATAAAGGTGAATTTAAGAACAGTGAATGGAGTGGACAAGGAACTTTAACTTTTCCAAACGGCGCAACATACGAAGGTGAATGGGCTAATGGATTTATGAATGGAGAAGGAACTTTTACCTGGTCTGATGGAAAAGTAAAAACGGGCACTTGGATAAATGGAAAATTACAAGAATAATTAAAACAATGTTAAAAGATAATTATTTAAATAAATTAAAAGAATTACCAGAAACAATAAAACAATTCGTTGGTCTTGTTGCTTTAACAATTATTGTAATTTTATCTTTTGGTATTTTAAATATCTTTTGGGGTGGAGGAGATGAATTAATAAAAAAAATGAAATTAGAAGAGGAAAGAATTGCACAAGAAAAAAAACTTAATGCACTTATATCTCAGCTTCCATCAGGAGTTTTAGTTACCTTTGATGGAACAGATAACTTTAGATTGACTGATGAACTTTATGAAGCAGTTTGTAATGCTACAGAACTTATACCTCAACGTGCTATTATGGCTGCTCATTTTTTAAATTATGAAGCTTATGAGTTATATACAATTAATGGCAATAAAATTGATGAAACGTATGTTAAATGGGATAAAGAGAAAAATAAATGTTTTGCCGGCTATACTGTAAGTGGAGATAATGTTGGGGTAAATAAAACTGCAAATGTAAGTGGAGAGGTTTTAAGTTTTTTAAGCACCGGTATTGATACCAGAGTATATTTTATAAAAAATTTTTAATGGAGAAAAATAATAATTATATAGATTTTATTTTAATTAAATTTCATATAACTTATTAAAATATTATGAGCGATGCAGTAATTAAGTGTGAGTCTGTTTACAAAATTTTTGGTACAAATGCTAAAAAGATGCTTCAAGAAGCAAATGGGAATGTAGACGCAAAAAAATTTCAAGATAATGGATGTATAGTTGGTGTGAACAATGCGTCTTTTGAAGTTTCAAAAGGAGAGATGTTAGTTGTAATGGGTTTATCAGGATCAGGTAAGTCAACATTACTAAGATGTATTTCTAGATTAACGGACGCAACAGATGGAAAAATTTTTATAGAAGGTCAAGATTTACTTTCATTAAACAATAAAGAGTTAATTGAACTTAGAAGAAATAAAATGGGAATGGTTTTTCAGAGTTTTGCTCTTCTTCCTCATAAAACGGTTGTAGAAAATATTGCTTTTCCTCTTCAAATTAAAGGTATCAAGACTGAAGAAAGTATTAGTAAAGCAATGGACATGGTTAAACTTGTTGGACTTGATGGAAGAGAAAATTATTTTCCACGAGAACTTTCTGGAGGACAACAACAAAGAGTAGGTATTGCTCGATCATTAGCTGTTGAACCAGATATTTGGTTTTTAGATGAACCTTTTTCTGCACTAGATCCATTAATTAGAAAAGAAATGCAAGATGAATTTTTAAGACTACAAGAAAAATTACAAAAAACAATTATGTTTATTACTCATGATTTTGATGAAGCACTAAAGCTTGCGGATCGTATAGCAATTATGAAAGATGGTATAATTGAACAGCTAGATACACCTGCAAATATTGTTTTAAATCCAGCAACCGAATATGTAAGAAAATTTACCGAAGAAGTGCCAAGAGAAAAAGTTTTATTAATTGAAGATGTGATGGATCCATCTACTTCTAATGATTTGAGTGATTTAAAAGTTTTAAAAGATGAAATTATTGAAAATGTTGCAGAAAAAATTTTAACTCAAGAAAAATCAGTAACAGTCATTGATAATAACAATAAAATTGTAGGCTCTATAAATCCGACAAAAATAATTAATACAGTTTTTGGAGGAAGAAAAAATAATAATTAAATTATGGAATATATCAAAAAATATCCAAAGTTATTTCAATGGTTATTTTTATTAATTGTATTTTTTGCCTTATGTTTTGCAATTGATGTACCTGAAACATATAAATTTATTAGAGGCCAAGCAGAATTTGTTAAAGACCCAAATCAAAGCTCCTATATTTTTTTAGGTAAAGAAGTAAGATATTATGCTTTTGACGTCTTTTGGAGGCTGCCTCCATTATTAGGATGGTTACCTATTTGGATAAATGATTCATTGTTTTTCTTAATGAATGAATGGATGCCAATAGAATTTTGGAATGAAGATACTCAAGAATTTAAAACTCGACCATTAGTTTTACAAATAAGTAGAAATTTAACAGCGTTTATGACGTTTTTAATAGAGTTAATTAGAGAGATTTTATTAGGTGGACTTGAAACTATAGTTGCATTTACTAGTTGGGATTGGATAGATAAAAATCCTTGGGCAGAACTTCCAGGTTTACCATGGACCATCGTTGCAGCAGGCGCAACAATACTTTCTTATAAGTTAAGTGGCAAGGGTTTAGCATTATTTGCTGGTTTAACTATGATTTACATTTCAATATTTGGTCAATGGAAACCTTCAATGCAAACTCTTTCATTTATATTGGTTGCAGCACCATTATCATTTATTTTTGGTTTAGGTTTAGGTATAGCAGCATATAAAAGTAAGCGTATTGAGAAAGCTCTATATCCAATACTTTTGGTAATGCAAACAATGCCACAATATGCCGTATTAGTTCCTGCACTTGTTCTTTTTGGAGTTGGAGATCATGCTGCAGTAATTATAACTATGGTAGTTGCTGTTCCACCAATGATATTGTTAACTATATTAGGTTTGAGAGCAATACCTCCTGAAGTTATTGAGTCGGGTAGAATGAGTGGGTGTAATAATTGGCAATTAATGCTTAAAGTATTAATTCCTACTGCAAGAAGAGATATCTTGATTGGTGTAAACCAGGTCATAATGGTGTGTTTTTCAATGGCTGTTATTTCTGCATTTATAGGAGCAAAAGGTTTAGGATTTAATTTATTATTAGCATTAAACCAACTAAATATCGGTTTAGCTTTAGAGGCTGGATTATGTATTAGTTTAATCGCAATTCTTTTAGACAAAATGTCTTTAGCTTGGGCAAACAAACAAACAGATTATTTTGGTAACCTTACATTCTTTCAAAGAAATAAAAATATTTTATTTTTTGTTGCAACAGTAGTTATTGGAATTGTACTTGCTTATGCTGGAACCTTTTTATTTAAAGGTACTTTTAATTATTTTTTTGAAGTTCCACACAACAAAGGAATATCCACAGCAGATTTTTGGAACAAAGGAGTTGATTGGATCTTTGACACTTTTTTTGTTTATATAAAGGCATTTAATACATGGTTAATTCAAGATGTGCTTCAGCCAATGAGAGCTTTATATTTAAGAATGCCTGCTGTAGCTACAATAGTTTTGGTTGTTGGAGCCGGATATTTAATAGGAGGAATTCGTTCAGCATTAGTTGTTTGTGGATTAACATTATTTATAGCTTTAAGTCCATGGTGGGATAGAGCATTGGTGACAGCATACATGGCAACTTTTGGAGTTATTGTATCTTGTATAATTGGATTTACAGTTGGAACTTTATGCTTTCAAAACAAACACTCTGCAAGTTTTATGTTGGGTGTTTGTGATATATTTCAAACCTTTCCTTCATTTGTATACTTAATTCCAGTAATGATGCTTTTTGGTATAACCGATACATCGGTCTTAATTGCTGTTATAGTTTACGCTACAATACCAGCAACAAGATATACTATTGAAGGTCTTAGAAGTGTTCCAATTGGATTACATGATGCTGCAACAATGTCAGGTGTTAATAAATTTCAAAGATTGACTAAGATAGAATTTCCTCTTGCTTTTCCGCACATGATGCTTGGATTAAATCAAACAATCGTATTTGCATTATTTATGGTAATAATTGGAGCATTTATTGGAACAGAAGATTTAGGACAATATATTCTTAAAGCATTATCTGATAAAAAAGGTGCAGGTATAGGATTTACCCTTGGGATTTGTGTTGCTTTCATAGGTTTAATATTTGACAATTTAATTAGAACCTGGGTAGATAAAAGAAAAAAACATCTTGGCATAAATTAAAATTGTGAAAAAATTTCTTGTTGCTATTGATCAAGGCACTACATCTACAAGAGTAATTTTATTTGATGTAAATGGAAATAAAAAATTTATATCGCAGTTTGAAATTAAACAATATTTTCCAAAAAATGGTTGGGTAGAGCATAATCCTAATGAAATTTGGGAAACTACACTTAGATCTTTAAAAAAAGTTATAAAAAAAGCTAAGGAGCTAAAAGGTAAAATATTAAGCATCGGAATTACTAATCAGAGAGAAACAACTGTCCTTTGGAATAAAAAAAATGGTAGACCTATATATAATGCTATTGTTTGGCAAGATAGACGTACACAAAAATATTGTCAAAATTTAAAGAAAAGTAATTATGAGAATAATATTAGAAAAAAGACTGGTTTATTTATTGACCCTTATTTTTCAGCAACAAAAATTAAATGGATATTAGATAATGTAAAAAAATCCAAAAAGCTATTAAAAACAAATAATTTATTATTTGGAACTATTGATAGTTTTTTAATTTGGAAACTCACTAAAGGAAAAAAACATTTAACTGAGGCGACTAATGCATCCAGAACAATGCTTTTTAATATAAATACGAATAAATGGGATAAAAATATATTAAAAAAATTAAAAATACCTAGCAAAATTCTTCCAGAAGTAAAAAATTCAGCCGATGATTTTGGAATTACTGACAAAAAACTTACAGGGCAAGTAATTCCTATATCTGCTGTACTTGGAGATCAACAGGCAGCAGCAGTCGGTCAAGCATGTTTTCAAAAAGGTACAACGAAAAGTACATATGGAACTGGTGCATTCGTTATAATGAATACTGGATCAAAGAAAGTTTTTTCAAAAAATAAATTATTAACTACAATTTGTTACCGTTTACATGAAAAAAATACTTATGCTTTAGAGGGCTCAATTTTTATTGCTGGAGCAGGAGTGCAATGGCTTAGAGATAAAATAAAATTAATTGATAATGCTTATGAAACAGAAAAAATTATAAAATCAAAAAAAAATAATGACGGTGTATATATAGTTCCAGCATTTAGTGGTATAGGAGCTCCTTATTGGAAACCAGATGCAAGAGGGGTTATTACTGGTTTAACAAGAAATAGTGATTGGAAATCTTTAGTAAGAGCTATTGTCGAGTCTGTTGCATATCAAAGTTATGATTTATTTCATGCTATGAAAAAAGATGGACTAAAACCTAAATTGATTAAAACTGATGGAGGAATGGTAGCAAATAATTGGTTTGCACAATTTTTATCAGATATAATAAATTTAAATGTCATTAGACCAAAAGTATTAGAAACAACAGCTTTAGGAGCTGCTTTTTTAGCTGGATATCAAATTGGAGAGTTTAAATCATTAAATGAAATTCAAATTAAATGGAAAAAAGATAGAGTTTTTTCTCCAAAACTTAACAAATCGGTGAGAAATAATTTATTGCAAGGATGGAAACAAGCAATTAGAAAAACTTTAGCATAACTTAGCTATGAAAAAAATATTAATTATTGGATCAGGAGCAATGGGAGCAGCTTTTACTTTCCCTTTGTTAGATAATAATCATAAAGTAACTTTATGTGAACCTTATAATTTTAAATTAATAAAAAAACTTAATCTTAAAAATAAATTTCACCCAGCTCTGAAAATAAATCTATCAAGTAAATTAAAAACTGAAATATTTTCACCTGAAATATTAACTAATAGTTGGGATTTAATTGTTATAGCTGTTAGTTCATTAGGAATAGATCTGATTAGCAAAAAATTTAAAAATTTTAAAAAGAAAACACCTATTTTGGTTTTAACTAAAGGGCTTAAATTAGATAAGACAAAAAATATTATTACTATGTCTGAACAAATCAAAAAAAATAATAAAAAACTAAATGTTTCTGTTCTAAAAGGACCTTGTTTGGCAAAGGAGTTAGCTAGAAAAATTAAAAGTTATACTGTAATTGCAAATAAAAATATTCTAATTGCAAAAAAAATAGGCAAATTAGTCTCTACCACTTATTATAAAACTGAATACTCTTCAGATGTGAAAGGCGTAGAGTTTTCATCAGCAATTAAAAATATTTATTCAATGATTATTGGATCAGCTAAGGGTAATAATACTTCTTCAGCATTATTTAGAAAATCAATTGAAGAAATGGAATATATAATAAAGTTTTTTAAAGGAAAAAAAGAAACTGTTTATGGCTTGGCTGGTTTAGCTGATTTATATGTAAGTGCTGTTGGAGGAAGAAATAGTAAAATGGGTGAATATTTAGGTAAAGGTTTAACTTTTAGAAATGCAAAAAAAAGATTTATGAAAGATGACACTGTAGAGGGAGCTGATCTTGCTTATGAAATAGCTCCATACATATTTAAAAAAATCAATAACCAAAAAATACCATTAATGATTGCGTTATTAAATTCAATTGTTAAAAATAAAAAACTTAAAATTAATTATTAAATTCTATTTATTTAAAAAAGTCTCCATAGAGTCATCCATTGCATTTTCCCATGGTGTATGATGTATTGGTGCAATAGATCCAGTAACTGGTGAAGAAAATGATTTGTTTCTATATGTTAAAATATCTTCAACTTTATGATGTTCCCATTCTTTAAAATGTTTTCTAATTAACTCAAAATCAATTTTTGGATAATCTGACATTGCATGTAATTCTTTAGTATATTCAGTTTGAAAATCTATCATTTGATCAGGGTTTTCTAATTTTTCTTCCATTGAAACCCATTTGTTTATGTCTTTATCAATATCATCATCATTAGGAATCTCAATTTTTTTCATAATAATATCTCTTGCAAACCAAGCCTGACAGTCAAACATATTAAAAGTATGGAATTGATCCTGCATTCCTAGATATAAAAGCTTATGATTTTTTTGCCAAACAACACCTTTGTATAGTTTTGGTGGGTATAATCTATTCCCAGTTTTCAATTTAAGTTCTTCATCTAAAAAAGGGAAATAATGAAGGTAGCCTGAACATAAAATTATGACATCTGCCTCTTGTTCTGTGCCATCTTTAAAAATTGCTTTTTTTCCTTCTAATCTGTCTAAATGATAAACTTCTTTCATTCCTTTTGGCCACTTAAATCCCATTGGATTATGTCTGTAGCCTATGGTTACGCTTTTTGCTCCATATTTTTTACATTGTAATGCTACGTCTTCTGCTGAATAACTACTACCTAAAACTATAACATTTTTTTCTCTAAATTCTTCAGCATCCCTAAAATCATGTGAATGCATTATTCTACCTGGGAATGATTTCATACCATCATATTCTGGAATGTAAGGCACAGAAAAATGTCCAGTCGAAACTACTACATAATCAAAAACATCCCTTACGATTTTATCATTCGCTTTATCTTGATATGAAACTTCAAATTTATCATTTTTATAAATTGTATTGATAACTCTAGTATTGAATTTTATTTTATCTTTTAAATTTCCTTTTTTAGCTCTTCCAATTATATAATCATAAAGAACTGCTCTTGGAGGGAAAGATGGAATAGGATGACCAAAGTGCTCATCAAAAGAGTAATCAGCAAATTCTAAACATTCTTTAGGACCATTTGACCAAAGATACCTATACATACTGTTTGGAACCGGGTCTCCATACTGATCAGAGCCAGTTCTCCAACTATAATTCCACAATCCACCCCAGTCATCTTGTTTTTCAAAACAAACTATCTCAGGAATTTTATTACCTTTTTTTTCAGCTTGCTCAAATGACCTTAACATTGAAAGTCCACATGGTCCCGCACCTATTATAGCTACTTTTGTCATTAAATTTTATTCATTGTAATAAATTTATAAAAGTATTTTACTAACAAAATGCTTAGAATTACAATAATATTTTATGATGAAAATTAATTGGAATTATCCAACTTCTGTATGGGTAGGAGAAAATAGAGTTAAAGATTTATCCGAAGCTTGTAAAAATTTAAGTATTTCAAAACCTCTTTTTGTAACTGATAAAGATCTTATAAATCTAGAAATGGTTAAAAATATTATTTCAGATCTTAGACAAAACTATAACAATATGTCAATTTTTTCTAATTTTTCTGGCAATCCAATTGGAGAAAATGTTGAAGAAGGAGTTGAAGTTTTCAATAAAAAAAAATGCGATGGTGTTATAGCTTTTGGTGGAGGAAGTGGATTAGATGTAGGAAAAGCGATTGCATTTATGTCAGGACAAACAAGACCTATTTGGGATTTTGAAGATATAGGTGACTATTGGAAAAGAGCAGACGAGAGTAATATTGTGCCAATAATTGCAGTACCTACAACGGCAGGAACTGGTTCAGAAACAGGTAGAGCATCAGCCATTATAAATAATCAAACAGGTATTAAAAAAATAATTTTTCATCCAAAGTTTTTACCTTCTATAGTTATACTTGATCCTATTTTAACAATAGATCTACCACCAAGATTAACCGCAGCAACAGGTATGGATGCATTAGCACATAATTTGGAAGCATTTTGTGCTCCTGGTTTTCATCCAATGGCAGATGGAATTGCAATTGAAGGATTGAAGTTGATTAAAAAGTCACTTTTAAAAGCTGTAAAAGATGGAAAAAATATTGAGGCTAGATCAAATTTGTTAGCAGCAGCAAGTATGGGATCAACAGCATTTCAAAAAGGTCTGGGAGCAATTCATTCATTAAGCCATCCAGTCAATGCACAATTCAATGTTCATCATGGATTATCAAACGCAATTTTTATGCCTTATGTTTTGACTTATAATAAAAGTTTTATTGAAAATAGAATTATATCTATCTGTGATTATCTTAATTTAGATAAGAGTTTCGACAGTTTTTTAAATTGGATTTTAGAGCTAAGAAAAGAGCTCAATATACCGCATAAGATTTCAGATGTAATTGATATAAAAAAAATAAATATAAAAGAATTATCAAAAATGGCATTAGAAGACCCTTCAACAACAAGTAATCCAAGAAAATTAAATATTGATGATATGAAAATTTTATATGAGCATAGTATTTCTGGAAAATTATTTTAATGAAAAAAATATTAATAGTTGAGGGAAATTTAAGAGAAGAAAATCAAAGTTTTACAGACGGTGGAATAAAAACTCATACCGAAAGTCTTAAAGATAGTATTAGTTATTATACAAATGATTTAGAAATAGATGTAGCAAACCCTTCATCTGACTCAAATATATCTTTGGTTGCTAAAGATTTAGAAAAATACGATGGACTAATTTGGGGAGGTAGTAGTTTAAACATTTATAGTAATACACCTGAAATCAGAAGACAGTTAGATTTTATGAAAGAATGTCAGAATAAAATAAATAAAATTCTTGCTATTTGCTGGGGTATGCAAGTTGCCGTAACAGTTGCAGGTGGTGATGTAAAAAAATGTACAAAAGGAGCACATAGAGGAATAGCACATAATATTGAAATTAATGATCATGGATTAAAGCATCCAATTTATCAAAATAAAAATAAAATTTTTAATACTCCAGCTTTTAATTTTGACGAAGTGGTTACTTTACCAACTGATGCCACTCTTCTTGCTTCAAATAAAATTAACGATGTAATGAGTACAAATTTTAAAGCAGGAATTAGCAACGTATGGGGAATTCAATATCATCCAGAAATTACTTATAATAAAATGATAAGTTTAATTCATTTTAGAAAAGATAGGCTTTTAAAAAATCAAGCATTTAAAGATGAAGATGAAATTAAATCTCATGTAAAGATTATTGAAGAACAAAATATGCTTTCAAATAAAGATCAAAGAATGACAGAATTAAAAAATTGGTTGGATTATTTAAATGCAGATTGATTCTAAAGAAAAAGTTATACAACATTTCAAAAATGGCATTAAAAAAGATCAATTTATTGGAGTTGAAAATGAAAAGTTTTTATTTGATAAGTCTAAAAATCAAAGAGTAGAATATAATAAAGTAAGAATAATTTTAGAAAAATTTCAACAAAAATATAATTGGGAACCTATAAAGGAAGAACAGTACTTAATAGGATTAAAACTCGAAGGAAAATCAATAAGTCTTGAACCAGGAAATCAAATAGAATTAGCTGGCGAAAAATTAAAAGATATTCATCTAGTTTGTTCTGAATCTTACTCATTTCAAAACCAACTAAAAGAAATTTGTGATGAGTTAGATATTAAAATATTATCAGTTGGTTATGATCCAATAACTAAATTAAATAATGTCCCTAATAATCCTAAACAAAGATATAAAATTATGTCTACTGAAATGCCTAAAAATGGAGAGCTTAGTTTAGATATGATGTATAATACTGCAGGGACTCAAATAAATTTAGACTATACATCAGAGGATGATTTTATAAAAAAATTTAAGTTAGTATCTAATTTAACCCCATTAACTGTAGCCTTGTTTGCAAACTCAGCATTAAAAGAAAATAAGTCAAATGGTTATCTGTCTTACAGAACTAAGGTTTGGCAAGAAACATCAAGAGGAGGATTACCAAATATATTTTTAGAAAACATGGATTTTGAAAAGTACGCAGATTTTATTATTGATATGCCATTACTCTTTTTATTTCATAATAATATTCATATTTCACCGAATAAAAAAAAATTTAAAAATTTTATGGATGGTAAAATTGAAGAAATAGAAGATAGATTACCTGAAACAAAAGATTTAGAAATTCATTTGAGTACAATATTTACTGAGCTAAGATTGAAAAATTATTTAGAAATAAGATCGCTAGACGCCTGTGAATGGGATTGTCATTGCGCTGGTCCTGCTTTTTTTACTGGTTTAATTTATGGAAAATTAGAAGAAACTTTAGATTTAATTAAAAATTGGAAATCAAAAGATATTTTAAATGCTTATTTAGAAGCACCAAAAAAAGGTTTAAAAACACAAATTGGAAAAAAGACAATTTTGGAATGGAGTAAAATTATTTTAAATTTATCTAAAGATGGACTTATTGAAAGAAATAAAAAAAATAAAAAAGGAAATGACGAAAGTATTTATTTAAAAAATATAGAAAATGTAATTAAAGACGAAAAAACTAAGGCGGAAATAACACTTGAAAATATAAATTCCTAAAATGTCAAAAAAATTTTTAGCAATCCAGGCTGACCCAATTGAAACTATAAATATTAATACTGATACTACTTTTTTATTAGCATTAGAGGCACAAAAAAGATTTAGTAAAATTTACTGGTATGAAACAAAAGATCTAAGTTTTATCAAAGGCAAAGTTTATGCAGAAGCAAAAGAAGTAATTTTTTTTCAAAATAAAAAAAAATATTTTAAAATATTAAAAATTACAAAAATTGATCTTTCTACAGTAAAGTTTATTTTAATAAGACAAAATCCTCCATTTAATATGAATTATATTACTTCAACTTTATATTTAGAATTTTTAGCAAATAAAGTTAAAATATTAAATAATCCTATAGCAATAAGAAATATTTCAGAGAAATTTTATTCTTTAAATTTTCTAAATTTTATGCCTCCAACTATTTTTACTAACAACTTAAATTTAATTAAAAAATTTTTTCTTAAATATAAAAAAATAGTTATAAAACCAATTCATGGATATGCAGGTAAAGATATTTTGTTTATTAATAAAAAATTTAATGAAGTAAATATTAAAAAATATTTAAGTAAAATAGGCCATGTAATGGTTCAAAAATTTCTTCCAAAAGTTAAATTTGGTGACAAAAGAGTATTTATTTTAAATGGCAAAGTTAAAGGTGCGATTAAAAGAGTTCCAGCTAAAGGATCTATTTTATCTAATATTTCACAGGGAGGAAAAGCTAATAAAACTATATTAAATAAAAAAGAATTATATTTATCCAATTTTATTGCAAAAAAATTAAAGAAAAAAGATATTTTTTTTGCTGGTATAGATCTTGTTTCAAATTATTTAATTGGAGATATAAACATAACTTCTCCCACAGGTCTTCCGCAGTATAAAAATTTAACTGGTATTAATTTAGCCAAAAACTTTTGGGATGAGGCAGAAAAATTAAAATAAACCTTCTATTTCACCTTTGTCGTTTAATTTAATAGAATCAGCCGCTGGCACTCTAGGCAGTCCAGGCATGGTCATTATAGATCCACAGACAACTACAATAAATTCTGCTCCCGATGAAAGTCTCACCTCTCTAATTGGAATTTCATGATCTGAAGGTGCCCCTTTAAGCTTTGGATCAACTGAAAAACTATATTGTGTTTTAGCAATACAAACAGGTAAATTTCCGTAGCCGTTATTTTCAAAAGTTTTAAGCTGTTTTTTAACATTTTCATCAGCAGTAATGCTTTTTGCTCTATAGATTTCTTTAGCTATCTTTTCTATCTTGTTCCATAGAGTATCTTTTTCATCATATAAAAATTTAAATTTTTCAGAATTTGAATTATCAGCAATTTCTGTAACTTTTTTTGCTAGATCTTTAGTGCCTTCACCGCCTTCTGACCAATGGGTACATTTGCTTACTTTTACTCCAATTTTATTACAGTATTCTTCTAATGATTTTATTTCATTTTCTGTATCCATAACAAAATGATTAATTGCAACAACTGCTTCTACAC
Organism: uncultured Pelagibacteraceae bacterium; assembly: GCA_902579105.1. Classification (GTDB taxonomy): domain Bacteria; phylum Pseudomonadota; class Alphaproteobacteria; order Pelagibacterales; family Pelagibacteraceae; genus Pelagibacter. The sequence goes on from CACHFM010000003.1 coordinate 89,880, forward strand.
CAAATTTTTTTATATTATTAATATGTCTTTCTAAATTTACTAAACCTTTTTTTAAAGCTTCAATATTTTCTTTTTTTAAATTATCTTTTTCTACACCACCGTGCATTTTTAATGCTCTAATGGTTGCAACAATAACTATGCAGCTAGGTTTTAAATTTGATTTTCTGCATTTAATATCCATAAATTTTTCAGCACCAAGATCAGCACCAAATCCAGCTTCAGTAACTACATAGTCAGATAATTTTAAAGCAGCTTTTGTTGCAATCACAGAGTTACATCCATGCGCAATATTAGCAAATGGTCCACCATGTATTAAAGCAGGATTATTTTCTAAAGTTTGAGTAACATTTGGTCTTATTGCTTCTTTTAACAAAACAGTCATTGGACCTTGAGCATTCAAGTCTTTAGCATAAATTGGTTTATTATTTTTGTCATAAGCAATTGTAATGTTTCCAATTCTTTTTTCTAAGTCTTGTAAATTGTTTGATAAACAAAATATAGCCATTACTTCAGAAGCTACTGTGATATCAAAACCATCTTCTCTAGGGAAATCTTTTGCAACACCTTTGGTATTAATATTAATTGCTCTTAAAGCTCTGTCGTTCATATCCATAACTCTTTTCCAAACAATTTTTTTATCATCAATATTAAGTTTGTTTCCCCAATAAATATGATTGTCTATAAGAGCTGATAAAAGATTATGAGCTGAAGTTATTGCATGAAAGTCTCCAGTAAAATGTAAATTAATTTGCTCCATAGGGACTACTTGAGCATAACCACCACCAGCGGCCCCACCTTTCATTCCAAAAGATGGACCTAAACTTGGTTCTCTTAAACATACGATTGATTTTTTTCCAATTTTATTTATCCCATCTGATAGTCCAACCGAAACTGTTGTCTTTCCTTCCCCAGCTGGTGTTGGAGTAATAGCTGTAACTAAAATAAGCTTACCTTCTTTTTTATCTTGTAAAGTTTCTAGATACTCAAAGTTTATTTTTGCAATATGTCTACCCATTGGACTAAATGTTTTAGCGTTATCAGGGACATTGATTTTTGCAAGAATTTCATTTATTGGCAACATTTTTGCTTCTCTTGCTATTTGGATATCACTTTTAGACATATAGTTTTTAATTCTTAAATTAACTTGACGAATTTCTATACTTTTTTGTCAATTTTTTAAACATCTAAAAAATATATATAAAAAAAATATGAAATAATTATAATTATTTATGTAAAATCAAAATATGCAAAAATATTCCGTTTTTAGTCTTGTTAAAAATGCATTTAAAGGTCATAAAGATTGGGAAGTTGCCTGGAAAGATCCAACTCCTAAAGCAGAGTATGATGTTATTATAATTGGTGGTGGAGGCCATGGTTTAGCTACAGCATATTATTTAGCAAAAGAACATAATATTACAAAAGTTGCCATTATAGAAAAAGGATGGATAGGCGGAGGCAATGTTGGAAGAAATACTACAATTATTAGATCAAACTATATGCATGATGAAAATGGTCTTTTTAGCGAGTTTGGAATGGATTTATGGAGAAATATGAGCTTGGATTTAAACTTCAATGTAATGTTTTCTCCAAGAGGAATTATTAATCTTGCGCATTCAGATGCACAAATGAATGCATATTCAAGAAGGGGAAACTCAATGCGTTTAAATGGAATAGATGCAGTTCTTCTAGATAGAGAAGAGGTTAAAAAAATTATTCCTATGGCAGATTTTTCTGAAAACGTAAGGTTTCCTATATTTGGTGGACTAATGCAACCAAGTGCAGGAACTGCAAGACATGATGCGGTTGCTTGGGGTTATGCTCGTCAAGCAGACTCAATGGGAGTAGATATTATTCAAAATTGTGAAGTGACAGGTTTTAATATAACTAATGGAAAAATTTTAGGAATAAGAACTTCTAAAGGTGAAATTAAAGCAAAAAAAATTGGTCTATGTGTTGCTGGAAGTACAAATATTTTAGCAGAAAAATTAAATATGACATTACCAATAGAGACACATCTTTTACAAGCATGTGTGTCAGAACCAATTAAACCAATATTAGATAATGTGGTTACATTTGGTGCAGGCCATTTTTATTGCAGTCAATCTGATAAAGGTGAAATGGTTATGGGCGGTGATCTTGATGGATATAATAGTTATGCCCAAAGAGGAAATTTGCCGACTTTACAACATGTATTGACTGAAGGTATTGCAATGTTTCCATTTCTAAGCAAACTAAAAATGCTTAGAACATGGGGAGGAATTATGGACATGTCTATGGATGGATCACCTATTATAGATAAAACTCATATAGAAGGTTTATATTTAAATTGTGGATGGTGTTATGGAGGATTTAAAGCAACTCCTGCATCTGGATGGACTTTTGCACATACAATAGCACAAGACAAACCTCACACATTAAATGAGGGTTATAGTTTAAAAAGATTTAATACTGGACATTTAATTGATGAAAAGGGTCTTGGAACAAAAACTTGGATTTCTTAAATGTTGCATATTAAATGTCCTCATTGTGGATTAAGATCACAAAATGAATTTTCATATGGTGGTGATGCATCTGTTAAAAGACCTGAATTAAATAAGGAAATTTCTGATCAAGATTGGGACAATTATGTTTATTTAAGGAAAAGCCCAAGAGGAAAACATTTAGAATTATGGCAACATATTTCTGGATGCAGACAATGGATTAAAGTTGAAAGAGACACATTAACTCACGAAATATTTAAAACATTAAAAGCAAACGAAGAAGTATAAAAATGTCAGAGAATTTTAGATTAGATAATGTCGGGTTAGTAAATAGAAATAAAAAAATCTCATTTAAATTTAATGGTAAAAATTATTTTGGCTATGAAGGTGATACTTTAGCTTCAGCTTTAATTGCAAATGGAGTTCATTTAGTTGGTAGAAGTTTTAAATATCATAGACCTAGAGGATTTTTTGGAGCGGGTGTAGATGAACCATATGCAATAGTTCAGATGAATAGAAATAATGAAGTTGACCCCAATGTAAGAGCAACTGAACAAGAGTTATTTGAGGGTTTAGAAGCAAAGAGTGTTAATTGTTGGCCAAACGTAGATTTTGATATTGGTGCAATAAATAATTTTTTAAACATATTTTTTCCTGCTGGTTTTTACTACAAAACTTTTATGTGGCCAAAAAGCTTTTGGTATAAAGTTTATGAACCGATTATTAGAAAAGCAGCAGGTTTTGGAGCTGCATCAATTAAACATGATAAAGAAAGATACGAACACAAATATGAATATTGTGATCTTTTAATAACAGGATCAGGTCCTTCTGGACTAGCAAGCGCTTATGCTGCAGCTCAAAATGGTGCAAAAGTAATTTTAGCTGAAGATAAATCTAGATTTGGTGGAACCCTTTTAACTAGCGATGAAACTATCGGCAATCAAAGTGGAAAAGAATGGGCTGAAAAAATAATATCTGAACTTAAATCAATGTCTAATGTAATTGTAAAAAATAGATCACAGGTGTTTGGCTATTATGATCATAATATGCTTGTTATGTCTGAGAGAGTAAGCGACCATTTACCTAAAACAGAAAAATATACTCCTAAACAAAGATTATGGTATATACGTGCAAAAGAAGTTATCATTTCATCAGGATCAATTGAGAGACCTTTAGTTTTTGGAAATAATGATACACCAGGGGTTATGCTTTCTTCTGCTGCGAAAGAATATTTAAAAGTTTATGGTGTCTTAGTTGGAAAAAAACCAATTATATTTACAAATAATGATAGTGGCTATGAAACAGCAATAGAATTTAAAAAAAATGGAGTAGATCCAATTGTTTTAGATACGAGAAAAGATACTAATTCAGAAATTATAAAAGAAGCTAAAGAATTAAATATTAATATAAAATTTTCTTATGTTGTCGTTGCAGCCAAGGGCTATAAAAAGGTCAATTCTGCAGATATTGCAAAAATATCCGATGATAAAAAAAATATTAGTAGCATTGAGAATATAAAATGTGATTGTATTTGTGTATCAGGATTTTGGACACCAACAATTCATTTAGCTTCACAATCAGGCAATAAAAGCAAATTTAGTGAAGAAATAGATGCATTTATTCCAAGTCAATCTAAGCAAAAAGAAACAACATTAGGATCTGCTAATGGAGTTTTTACATTAGAAGAAACATTGAAAACTTCTTTTGAAAAGGGAAATGAATTATCGAAAAAAATAACAAATAAAGAAAACAAAGTTTTGGTTCCTAGTGTTGTAGAAAAAAAATCATCTAATCATGATAAATTTTGGTGTGTACCATTACCAGAAGGAAAAAATTATAAAAGATTTTTAGATTTTCAAAATGATGTTTCCGTTTCTGATATACAGCTTGCTTTAAGAGAAGGTTATAGATCAATTGAACATGTCAAAAGATACACAACACTAGGAATGGCTACTGACCAAGGTAGGACAAGTAATTTAAATGGTTTACAACTAGTGTCTGATATTGAAAATAAAGTTGTACCTCAAGTTGGTCATACCACCTTTAGACCTCCATATTCACCCATTTCAATAGGCGCTATTGTTGGAAGAGAAATTGGAAAACATTCAAAACCAACAAGGAAATCGCCAATGCATTATTGGCATGAAAAAAATAATGCAGTGTTTGTAGATGCAGGTGTTTGGTTGCGTCCAAGATATTACAAACAAGGAAACGAAAACTTGTTTGAAGCATCAAAGAGAGAAGCAAAGAATGTAAGACAAAATGTTGGAGTTTGTGATGTAACTACACTTGGTAAAATTGATATAAAAGGACCGGACTCAGCAGAATTTTTAAATAGAGTTTATACTAATGCTTGGCTTAAGCTACCAGTTGGTAAAGCAAGATATGGAGTTATGTTAAGAGAAGATGGTATTGTAATGGATGACGGAACAACAACAAGAATCTCAGAAAACCATTATCATATGACAACTACTACTGCTCAAGCAGCAAATGTTTTAACTCATCTAGAATACTATTTACAATTAGTATGGCCTGAACTAAATGTTAATGTTGTATCTTCGACAGAACAATGGGCAGGTGCAGCAATAGCTGGACCAAAGTCTAGAAATTTATTGCAAAGATTATTTCCAGATTTAGATGTTTCAAATGAAGGTTTGCCATTTATGGGATATATGGAAGGTAAATTATTCGGTGTTAATGCAAAAATTTATAGAATTTCATTTTCTGGTGAGCTTGCTTATGAGGTAAATGTTGAGTCTGATTACGGTAACTTCATGTGGGAAAAAATAATAGAAATTGGAAAAGAATTTAATATTCAACCATATGGAACAGAAGCATTATCAACACTAAGAATAGAAATGGGACATGTTGCAGGATCTGAACTAGATGGACGAACAATTCCTTATGATAATTCACTAGAAGGATTAGTTAGTAAAAAGAAAGATTTTATTGGAAAAAGATCTTTAAACAAAAAAGCTTATATAGAGTCTGATAGACAAAAAATAGTTGGTGTTGTTCCATTAGATAAAAAAACCAGTATTCCAGAAGGATCATATATAGTTAAAGATGCAAAAGCAAAACTTCCAAACCCTAAGTTAGGACATGTATCTGCATCATGTTGGAGTGTTGAGTATGATAATCCATTTTCTCTAGCAATTATCAAAGATGGAAAAAATATGATTGGTCAAAAACTTTTTGCGATGTCTCCACTAAAAAACAAAGTAATACCTGTCGAAATAGTCTCTTCACATTATGTTGATCCAAAAGGGGAAAGAGTGAGATCGTGAGTTCTATTTCAGCTTTATCAAATGTTCATTTGAAGGGTCAATTTGGAGATTATAAAAATAAAAATGAAAATGATTTATTAAAAATTTCAGAAATTAAGAATTTACTAATTACGCAGATAGTTCAATATAAAAGCTCTAGCGTATCATTAGAAAATTTAAAAATAGATAACTTAAGTTTTAAAAATGAATCTTTATCTGTAAGCAATAATGATAATACTAGAATTCTATGGAATGCTCCAAAAAATTGGCTTTTGGTATCAACAAAAATTGAATTAGCAAAGGAAATTGAAGAAAAATTTGATGAAATGAATTTTGCAATTACTGACCTGTCTCACTCTAGAGCAATTATTGAACTTGAAGGTGCTCAATCAAAAGAGGTATTAAAAAAAGGCTGCCCTTTTAATTTTAATGAATTTAATAAGAACAATTGTTTAAATTCAACTTTCAATGGAATTTCTATTACAGTCGACATGTTAGATGATAACCCAAGTAAGATGAGAATATTTTCTCTTAGAAGTTTTGGAGAATCTTTGTATCACGCAATAACAGATGCTTCTTTAGAATATGGTTATATAGGAAAGTAAATTTTTTAATCTCTAGTAGCTATATATACACCTATAGTTGTAATTAAAAAACCTAAAAGATCTAAGTTACTTAAACTTTCATTTAAAAAAAACCATGCCATGAAAGCAGATGTAGAAGGAACTAAAAAAAATATTGATACAGTTTTACTTGCAGAATTTTTTTTAATTAAAAACATTAAAATTGTAAAAGCACCGAACGAAACTAAAAATATTTGATGACTCATTGCAATTATAAAAGTTTGTGAAAAATCAATATAAGGCTTAACAAAAAAAATTATTATTAATAGATGAAATATAAATCCACCTAGAGCCTGATACATATTGCTTACTGATAGAGGCAAATTAGTACTTAGTTTTTTTTGCCAAATTGTTGAAATGGTTATTGCAAGTAAAGCAATTATTGTTGCCATCAATCCAATAATAGGAATATTTGAGCCAACATCTAGACCCAAAACTAATACAGCACCGGTGAAACCAAGTAAAACACCAATCCATTGTTTTAAAGAAACTTTTTCTTTTAAAATAGGTCCACTGAGAGCATTTGTAAGAATAGGTTGCAGTGTAACTATTAAAGCAGCTATAGCAGTAGGCATTCCTTTTGAAATAGAAAAGAAAACTCCACCTAGATAAAAACCATGAAACAGAACACCGCTAAAAAAAGATTCAATAAAATTTTTTCTATTTACAAGTAAATCTATTTTTAAATAAATAGAAAATAGACAAAACCCTATAGAAACTATTAAAAATCTAAAAGCAAGTGCTGCAAAAGGATCGCTATTATCTATAATAGGTTTAGTGGTTATAAAAGCGGATGACCATAGAAGTACAAATATTAAAGGAAATATTTTTATCATCGTCTTTAATAAACAAATAAATCAATTAAAATCAAATAAATCAGCACCTATAATGAACAAATTATATGTAGAAACGAAATACCAAATCACTTAATGTTCAGCTATGAAATTTAAGTTATTTAGAATTTTAACAATTATACTATCTTTTTTCTTTTTGACGGGTTTTGTACCCATTCTTTCAATTGTTGGCCCAAGCGTTACAGTTATTACGTCCGGCAACATCTATAAAGCTGGTGCACAATTTTTAGTTAATCAACGTATAGAGAAAGAAACTGGTAAAAATTCTTTAACTTTAATTAAAGAAACATTGATCGAAGAAACAGATAAAAAAAATAAAAAAAATTCGTTTGATGAAGATTTAAGACAATTAGTTGAAACAAGAATTAAAATGACTAGACAAAAACTAGATAATCAAAACTTACAAAAATTACTAAAAAAACGAATAGAGGTAACTAGATCAATACTTAAAATAAATAATACTACTCAATAATATTTAGATATATCAGGTTTTCTTGTTTGGTTTCTTTACACCACATTTCATAGGTTTCACAAACTCTCCACAAATGATCAAAAGCTCGCTGTGAAATTTCTAGTGGAAAATGACTTTTAGTATAATAAAGCTTAGGTATTTTCATTAAAAATTTAATCATCGAATCTTTTTGAAGTTCTAAAAGTCTTAAAGTTTCTTCATTGATTTTTTTTTTAGTAATCGAGTCAACAAATTTATTATTCTTAAGTTCTAAAAACCATTTATCATGAAATTCTCCAGAACTTAAAATTTCATATTCTTTGGTGGTCATAAAAATTTCAAATGCCTGTATATTGTTGATTTGAGGATTTTGTTTTTTAATTTCAATTATATTTGAATAAACAAATTCAGCAGCTCTTAATACATATGGCTTTTCAGTCATATTAGACATAAACTAATTTTTATGCTTAACCATAGCTGAATGAGCCAAAATTAAGTTAGGATCTAAGAATACCTTTGAGGATTTAATATTTTTAAATGATTTAAATGCAAAAATTGCAATTGGGAGTTCTGTACAACCTAAAATAATTTTTTTACACTTCATTTTAATTAAAGAATCAATTGCAGGTTTTATAGTTTTTGCAGCAGTCTTAACATTGCCCATTTTGACTAATTTTATTGCTCGATTAACAGATTTTTTCTGAATGCTTTTTGAAGGTTGAATTAAATTATACTCTTTATTAAAAAATTTATGATATAATTGAGTTTTTAAAGTTCCTTCAGTAGCTAATAAACCAATTTTTGAGTTTTTTTTACATTTTTTTTTTGTGTATTTTAAAACTTCTTTAGGCATATTAACGATTGGTATCTTAATTTTTTTTTTTAAATCATCATACCAATAGTGAGCTGTATTGCATGGAATCACAATGAATTTACATTTATTTTTTTGAAGAAGCTTACATCCTGAAAGAAGACTTTTTAAAACTTTATTATATTTTTTTAAAATTATTTTACTTTTTTTTTTATCTGATAAATATTTTGTTTGAACGCCAATAGACTCAGGACGACCGGGAATATTTGATTTATTATAAAGAAGAAACAAAGGATATTCTTGATCAATTTTGCCTCTATTTAAAATTGCAAGTTTATTACAAAAATCAAGCCCTGCTTGAGTTCCCATTCCACCTAAGATTCCAATCATATGTATTTACTATAATAATAGTTATTTTAATTATTCAACATTTTTTTAATAATTTTAATTTTAAAATTAAAATATTTTGGTATTGGCTGAATAAAAAAATTTAAATTTTATAATTCAAATTTTTATATTTCAGCCAATAGGAAGTGTGAAATTATGCAGTTTTTAAGTTAACTGCTGAAGGACCTTTAGGACCATCTTCAACATCGAAAGTCAAAGCTTGACCCTCATCTAAACCGTTCATACCAGCATCTCTTACCGCTGAAACATGTACAAACACATCTTTTTCTTTATCTTCTCTTTCAATAAAACCAAAACCTTTGGTTGGATTGAACCATTTTACTTTTCCTTGTAGACTCATATTTATCTTCTTACTTTTTGTTATATTAATTTATTACTTATAATTAAGTAATTTTAGCTTTGTTTAGATTTTAAAGGGTTTTGTCAACAAAATAGATGCAATATATTAATTTATTATTTTAGCTGTTGCTAATAATCTTTGTTAAATAAATAGAATTTATATCTTTGCGATAGTGTGCAAAAGGTTCACATATTTCAAAACCGCATTTATCAAAGAGCTTTCTGGCAGGTATAAAAAAATCTCCTGCACCAGTTTCTATACTTAGTTTTTTTATATTAAGTTTTTGTGCCTCGTAAATTAAATGATTGATTACTTTAATTCCATATCCTTTTTTTCTAAAGTCATTATGAACTCTTATCGATTTAAATTCACCATGATCATTATCAAGAAACTTTAAAGCACCACATCCTATTAACTTTTCATTTTTCCATAAACTCCAAAATTTAATTGAAGAAACTTTTAAACCAGGTATATCTAAAACATGAGCACTGCCTTCTGGAGAGGCCGCTCTTAATTCAATGAAATGTTTTTTCAGAAGCTCATTTACTTCAAAGTTATCAAAATTACCTTCTATAGATTTTAACATTTATATTAAAGTTGTTATATGACCCATTTTTCTTTTTTCTTTGATTTCTTTTTTAAGATAATCAAAAAAGAATTCATTATCATTTAGTTTCGATTTATTTCTATATGGCGATATTTGGTTTCCTATAAGATTAATCATTTTTGCATTTGATAATTTTTTTAATGAAATTTGTTTTAATCCACATACAGCACGTATATGATTTTCAAATTGACTTATATTATATGCATTAATCGTTAAGTGACCGGAGTTATGAACTCTGGGAGCAATTTCATTAACATATAAGTTATCGTTCCTATCGATAAAAAATTCTACACATAATGTGCCTAAATATTTTAACTCTTCTGCAATTAGTGTTGCCCATTCTTTAGATTGATTAAAAATTTTTTCATTAATTTCTGCTGGTATTTTAGAATGTTTTAATATTTGATCTTCATGTGTATTTTCAATTGGTTCATAAATCTCGTATTTATGATTATTAAATCTGGTTATAATAATTGATATTTCTTTTTTTAATTTAACTAATTTTTCAAGAATATAACCTTTTGAAAAATCTATATTAAGTGATTGAAGTTCCTCGATAGAATTAATTGGATATTGTCCTTTGCCATCATATCCAAGCGTTGTAGTCTTTAAAATACCTGGCAAAAAATCCCCAAGTGCTTCAATTTCAGATTTTTTTTCAACAGATACGTATCTTGTAGTCCTAATATTTAATTTATTAATAAAATCTTTTTCAGCTAGTCTATGCTGAATAAGTCTATTTACTGAAGGTTTTGGTAAAACAGGTTTTAGCTTATTTATTTCATTAAGAGTCTCGTAAGGAATATTCTCAAATTCATAAGTTACCATATTAACTTGATTAACAAATTCAATAATTTTTTCATTATTATTATAATTTCCAAATATAAATTTGTTACAGAAGTTTTGTGCTGGAGCATCAATGTCATCACAGAAAATTATAGTTTTAATATTTAATTTTTTAGCAGCAATAGCGAGCATACTTCCAAGTTGACCTCCTCCAATGATACCAAGAATTATATCTGACATATTATTTAGGATTTTTTTTAACAGATTTAGTCTGTATAGCTCTCCAATTTTTTAATCTTTTTTTAATAGAAGGGGAGTTGTTTGCAATAATTGAAGCTGCTAATAATGCTGCATTAATAGCTCCGTCTTCACCAATAGCAAGTGTTCCAACTGGTATTCCTTTCGGCATTTGTGAAATAGACAAAAGACTATCTAAGCCTTTTAATTTTTTACTTTCAACTGGTACTCCTAGAACAGGCAAATGGGTTAGAGCAGAGATCATCCCAGGTAAATGAGCTGATCCACCTGCTCCAGCAATTATAACTCCTATATTATTTTTTTCCGCTTTTGAGGCATAATCAAACATTCTTTTTGGAGTTCTATGAGCTGAAATAATTTTTGTTTCAAAAGAAACACCAATTTTTTTAAGCGTTTTTTCAGTAAGTTGCATAGTTTTATAGTCAGATTGACTACCCATAACAATTGATACTTTAAGTAAATTATTTTTTTTCATGAAAATTTAGAACAAACTGTTTATTTCAAAATTAATTAAAAATTTCAATAAAATTAATAGTATTTAAAAAACATATTGATTAGAGTTAGTATTGATATGAATTTTAAAATTGATAATTTACAGTATTGTAATTGGTCTAGAGAAATCTTTGAATTCAATAGATCCGCAGGACTTGATGCAGTTCATGTTACAATCGCTTACCACGAGGATTATGATGAATTATTAACAGAAATTAAAAAGTGGGAAAAACTTTTTAAAGAAAATTCAGATATAATTTTTCAAGGCAGAAATTATAAAGATATTGATAAAGCAAATAAAGAGAAAAAAACTGCAATTTTTTTTGGTTTTCAAAATTGTTCACCAATTGAGGATGATATTAAATTGGTTGAAAAAATATACCAATTAGGATGTAGATTTATGCAACTTACTTATAATAATCAATCACTACTAGCAACTGGTTGTTATGAAAAAGTAGATAGCGGTGTTACAAATTTTGGTCGAGAGGTTATTAAAGAAATGAATAGGTTGGGCATTGTAATTGATATGTCACATTCAGCCGAGAAAAGTACACTTGATGCAATTGAATTAAGCGAAAAGCCTATTGCAATTACTCATGCAAATCCTTCTTTTTGGCATCCTGCTAAAAGAAATAAATCATCTGATTTATTAAAAATATTGAGTGATAGTGGGGGTATTTTAGGATTATCATTATATCCACATCATTTAAAAAATAACACCGACTGCACTCTTGAGAGTTTTTGTGAAATGGTCGCAAAGACTTCTGAAATTATCAATGTAAAACAAATAGGCATTGGTTCTGATCTTTGTTTAAATCAGCCAGATAACATTGTTGATTGGATGAGAAATGGAACATGGTCTAAAAGCAAAAATTATGGAGAAGGATCTAAAAATAAATCTGGATTTCCTAAACAACCAGAATGGTTTCAAGATGCTAGAGGATTCTTTAACATTGAAAATGGTCTTAAAAAAGTTGGTTTCTCGGATGAAGAGACACATGGAATACTTGGAAATAATTGGTACAGTTTTTATAAATCAATATAAATATGAAAGTTGAATTAAGAGACCCTAATATAATAATGAAATTATCAAGACTAGGATCATTTCATCAATCAAAACTATCTTTCTTAAGAAGTTTTCTTAATGAATTTAAAGATTGGGAATATAGCAGAGATTTATTCAATTTAGATAAAAATGGATACGGAGAAGTTGTTTATTCTTTTAGAAAAGAGAAAAGAATTTATTCATTAGTTTGCTTTGCTAATGAAATTAAAGACGAGGAGAGATCTGATAGAGTTATTGCAACAAAGTGGGATGCAGCATTTACATTGCATGATGGAGTTCCTAAACGAGATGATATAGAGAGACTTAAAAATGAAGTACCAAAACAAGAAATAGGAAGACTTTCCTTTAAAGAATTAACTTTATCTAGAGCAAATAAATCCGTTCGTTTATTTAATCATGTAATTGAAAAATTAAGCAAAGGAAAACAGCCTGATTTAGGTTTATTATCTAAAGTAGGTTATTTATACCGGACAACAGCAGTATATGGCTCTGGTAAATTTGGTCTTGCTGATCGATTTAGAATTAAAAATAGAAAAGAAATTAATGGGCCATTTAGATTAGAAATGATGCTTGTGTATTTGGTAAGGCAATTTACTTTTGATCAGGTAAATCACATTGCTTATTATAAAAACCCAAAAAAAGCAGTAAAACTTGATAAAAAAATTTGTAAAAATTTAGGCATTGGTAATTCTACTGGTTTAGGAATGGCGCCATTTATTGTAAATCACCCAACATTACTAAATAATTGGATCTTGAGTAGAGAAAAAGCTTTAAAAAAAATAAGAGAAATTAAAATAGTTAAAGAAGAGGATAGCAATTTATTTATTCAATGTGTAAAAAAATCTTTGATAAATATCACTAGCTGGAATACAGATAGTGAGTATCAACTAAATAAAATCAAAAATCTTTTAAAAGATGTAAAGAAATTTATATATTTTATTGACAATAAATTTGATTTTGAAATTCAATATCCTTTTAATCAAATATATCAGTGGTTAGAAAAAGAAGTTTGTGAAGAATGTATTGAGTATGTAGTTTCAATAATGATGGAGCCGTTTAACAATATAACAGAATCATTGGTAAAACAGATGAGTTCAGATGAAGATAAATATTTTAATATTCCAAGCCACAGAACAATTGAGGAACTACGAAGTATTATTAATAATAAATATCCAAATATTTTAGAAATAAATTTTGAAAAAAAAGAAAGTAATCAAAATTTTTGGTTTATTTCAAAAAATAAAGAAGAACCAAGATTAGCTGATAGATATGATGAAAATGGATCTGAATTAGAACAGCCACTAGCTATAGCTAGAGATATAAAAAAACTCTACGAAAAATTATTAACAACAAAAAATAATATAACTATTGCAGAATTTCTAAATAAAAATTCCGATTTTAGACATGTTGTTAGAAGAGTATTTATTGTTGAAAAATTTCCTTATTCAGAAATACAAGATAATACAATAAGTAAAAATTTAATTCCAATTGATATGCTTAGGTTAAAATTATCTTTTTTTGGTGCATTAAAATTTGATCCTAGATCAGATAAGTGGTTAAGAATTTGTATGTTTCAAGGTGCACCTCTTCCAAATGAGCTAAAAAATTACGATGAGCAATGGATCTATAAAAGTAGCTTATAAATATGAAATCATTAAGCGAAATAGAAATAACAGCTAAAAGAGCATCAAAAGCAGCAGGGTTCTCATGGGGCATATCAGAAGAAATTGGAAAATGTATAAGATTATTAGAGTTATTTAGTTTGCCAGGAATTAAACACTTGAACTCTTATTATAAAGATAAAAAAAAAAAAATTTTTGAAAATTTAAGTTTAGTCAAAGAAAAAAACTTACCTTACTCAAAACATTATTGTCCAGTACTTCTAGGAATTAGTTTTTTAGATCAAATTAGAACAATTGAAAGTTATAAAAAAATTCATTTTTCAAGTATTGCATATCCAATTCTTTTTTTACCTTTTTTAAGCAGATGTTCAGAAATTATTGGAAAAAAAATTCAGATTGAATTTGATCAAAAAAAAATTTTATTAAATCTAAATGTAAATATTTATACTAGTTTTATAGACAAAGAATTCCCAAAATATGCCAATAATACCGAGATAAGGTTTATTGAGAACAAAGATAACTTTACAGATGAAGAATGGAACAGTTTATATAAATTATCTGAAAATACTTTTGTCGAGGAAACAGATAGTTTAAAAGAAGGGGCTGCAGGAGCAGGTTTGACAGATAATGACTGATAATATTGAGGATAAAAATAATGATCAAAATAGCAACGATTTAAACAATATTTGTGATGAATGCAAAGATGAGGACGAAAGTGTATCTCAAAATTTAATACTTACTGGTTTTAAAATTTGTAAATCTTGCAGAGTATCTAAAACAGTTTTTCCAATTTAACTTATTTGACTTACTGGCAACATATTCATTCTGCTCATAACAAATGATATAGATAAGAATGCTATAATTAAAAAAGACAATAAAACTATTCCAAAAGATTTAAAATTTGATTTAATATTTAATACCTCTTTTGTTGAAATAATTAATGCTGCAAAAATCCAGAACTGAGTTAAAAAAATTATTGGTATCATCAAATTTGGTGTGACAGCAAAAAATCTTAGCAATCCTGGAGCATGAGCAAAACCAACTGCTGTTAAAACTTTTTTAAAGGGAACTTTTGTTTGTTTGTCAGGAAAAAGCTTAACTCCTATAACATAAATAAATATTGCCCACACCAACCATGTTATGATTGCGGTAAGACCTGACATAGCAATTGCTGTTTTAATAATTGTATTAGCCGCTACAGCTCCTGCAATTCCATCTAATATCATTATTAATCCTGCAAAATAAATTGAAGCTTCACCAAAATTTTTATTATCTCTATAAAGAGATTTATCTAGTTTTATTGATTTAAAAATTATATTTAGAAATTCAGCAAACATTATATTTTTAATTATTTATTAGAAACAATAACAATAAGATTATTAAACTAATCGAAATAATAATGCAAATTACAATTAACAATCTTTTGTTTATAAAGTTGTGAGGGAGCAAAATAATTGCTCCCTCAAAAAATTTTTAGCCTTTTACAACTTCTCTTGTATTTGCATTAAAAGACTCTTTAAAAGGAATATCGACTATTACTGCATCAACTGGTGTTCCTTGTGTGTCAGAGTATTTTTCTGGCAGATGAACTTTATATTTTGTTCCAACTTTACCTTTTGGAAATCCATTTGCATTTAAAGTTCCATCAAAAGGTACGTACCCCATAGCTATATTTTGTTTTTTTTCAGGGTGATACCAAGGAGAAGTAATAAAACCTACTGGATCTCCACCGTCTTCATTAGAAATCAACCAAAAATCAGGAGCATATTCTTCAATTGGTTTTCCACCTAGTTCTAGTCCAACTAATTGAAGTTTATAAGGTTTTTTTCCTGCTTTAATTTCAGCACCCATTTTTTCTAATGCTGCTTTACCAACATAGTCAGATTTCTTATTCCATTCACCTTTTCCTGATAAAGATACTTGGTATCCTAAATTACATTGGTATGGATTATGTTGATTATCCATATCTTGTCCCCAAGAAAGAATTCCTGCTTGTATTCTTCTATGGTGAGCAGGAGCTATAACCATTAAGTTATGATTTTTTCCAGCCTCTAAAACTGCATTCCACATATCTTCAGCATATAAAAGAGAATTTCTTAAATAAATTTCGTAACCAGCTTCACCAGAAAATCCAGATTGAGATATCACACAATCTCTTCCTCCAATTTTTGCTTCAGCCAAACCATAAAAAGGCATGTCATCAAAATTTACTTGGTCTCCACATAGGTCTTGCATTAAAGCTTTTGATTTAGGCCCTTGGATTTGAACAGGGCTAACATCTATTTCATCTATATCAACGTTAAATCTACCATCTGCATTTACACCTTGTAAATAAAGTCCAATATCACTATCAGATAAACTAAACCAGAATTCATCTTTAGAAATTCTTAAAAGTATTGGATCATTCAGTACACCACCATAAGCATTACACAAAATTACGTACCTTGCTCTCATTGGCGAAATTTTTGTAGCATCTCTTGTTATTACATAATCTGTAAATTTTTCTGCATCTGGTCCTTTTACTCTTATTTGTCTTTCACAAGCAACGTTCCACATTGTTACGTGATTAACAATTGCATCATACTCAACCATAGCTCCACCATCTTCAGGTTTTACATATCCTCTTGGATGGTAAACTCTATTATAAACTGTAGCTCTCCAACATCCTGCTTTCATTGAAAGATGCCAATAAGCATTTTTTCTTACTCTTGTTGAAATTAGCATTTCAACTTTTGTTGGTCCACTTTGTCTTAAATTATAAGGCACATTTCTATCAGATTGATCAACTGATGTTGCTTGCTTTACTTTACTATAATCAAATTCATTAGACATATTTGTTCTCCATCAACCACTTGTTAGTTTCCTTCAAGCCGCCGAATGTATAAATGTGGAAATAATCAGAATGCGATTTAACTTTCCCAATTAAATCATTAGGGTCTTTAGGTTTCAATAAATCTAAAGCCTTACTAAAATTAGATTTAAGAAAATTTAAGGAATTTTTTGCACCTACAATATTAGCAAATTTAATTAAGCTAGTTATTTTTAGTGGCCCAGTAATTCCAACATGAACTGGTACTGATTGCTTAGAGATAAAATCTATGATTAATTGTGGATCCAATAACCATTGGGTTACAATATAGTCTGCATAAGGCTTTTTATCTATCATAGCTTTTTCTAAATCTTTGTTGGATATATCAGGACTCCCCTCCGGGTGTCCAGCGATTCCTATCTTCATTTTTTCAAAATAACCTGTCTCCAAAAGTTGAAATGAGCTATCAAATTTTCCAACAGGCTCCCTTCCTCCACCGATTATTAAAGCTTGTTTTACACCACCATCTTTGCATCTAGAAACATAATCTTTAAGCTCTTTTTCATCATAAATTGATCTAGCTGGAAAGTGAGGAACTGGATTAAATCCTTTTTTAACAAGTTCAATTGCCTGATGTGCAGTGTCTTTATAATCCCCACCAGGTAGCATAGTAATGTAAACATCATTTACTGACGGAATAGTTTCCAAGTTTGTTTTAGGACTAATTTCTAGAGAAAATTTCATTTTAAGATCTTTATCTTTTTTAAAAAAGCTGTCAAATTAATATGATATGAAAATAATTTTAATAATGGGATTGCCTGGTTCGGGAAAAACAACTTTAGCAAACGAGTTAGGTCCGATGCTAAATGCCAAAAGATTAAATGCAGATGAAGTTAGAAAAGAAGCAAATGATTGGGATTTTTCTGAAGAAGGAAGAAAAAGACAAGCTAAGAGAATGGCAAAATTAGCAATAAAACTAAAAGAAGATGGAAACTATGTTGTCGCAGATTTTATTTGTCCAACCCATGAATCAAGAAAACTTTTTCCATCAGACTGTATTATTTGGGTTGATACAATACAAAAAGGAAGGTTTGAAGATACTAATAAAATGTTTGTTAAACCTAGCAAGTATGACTTTCATGTTACAACACAAGATGCTAAAAAATGGGCATCAAAAATATTTAAAGAGATAAATTAATGACTTACAAATGGGATAATAAAAAACCTACAGCTCAAATGCTTGGAAGATGGCAACCATTTCACGATGGTCATTATACTTTATTTAAAGAAATTATTAAAAAAACTGGCCAGGTTTGTATTCAAATTAGAGATGTTCAAGGAGTTGATGATAATCCATTTGACTTTGAAACTGTAAAAAAAAATATTGAAGAAAGATTAAATCCTGAATTCGAAGGACAATTTAAGATTATGTTAGTCCCAAATATAACTAATATTTGCTATGGTAGAGGAGTTGGATATAAAATTGAAGAAATTGAATTATCAGAAGAAGTTCAAAAAATTTCAGCTACTAAAATTAGAGCTAAAATGAGAGAAGAAGGTAAATTAAAATAAAGTTTAATGAACGAAAGGTTAAATTCTATTGTAGATTTAGAAAGTTATCCAATTCATGAATTATCTTCCAAAAAAATAAAAGATTTAATTCGAAAATGTAAAAATGATTTAGATCAGTTTAGTTGCTCAACTATTCCTAATTTTATTTTACCTAAATCATTAAATGTAATGAATTTAGAATTAGAAAAGCAATTAAATGAAGTTTACATGTCTAAAGAAAGTATAAATCCTTATTTATATGCAGATGATGATCCAAAGTTGCCAAAAAATCATCCAAAAAGAACTTTTATGAAAAGATATAATGGATATTTAAATTCTGATTGTTTTCCTAAAAATTCTGAAATGAAATATCTTTATGAATCAGATGAACTTTTAAAATTTGTTTCAAAATGTTTAGGAGTTGCTCCAATTTACAGATGGGCAGATCCACTTGCCTGTCATGCATATAATGTTATGAAGCCTGAAGGAATTCTTCCTTGGCATTTTGATAGTTGTGAATTTACATTAAGTTTAATGATTCAAAAGCCTGAGAAAGGTGGAATTTTTGAATACTGTCACAATATAAGAGAACCCGGCAATGAAAATTTCGAAGAAGTTAAAAAAGTATTAAATGGTGATAGAGCTAGAGTTAAACAATTAAAATTAGAGCCAGGCGATTTACAAATATTCAAAGGTAGATTTACTATGCATAGAGTAACAAAAATAGAAGGTAAAAAATCAAGATACATGTGCATTCCAGCTTATGTTCTGGATCCTTGGAGAGTTAACACGCCTGAACATTCCAAAGCTATCTATGGCAAAGTTTTGCCAATTCATATAGAAAGAAATCAAGCTCGATCTGATGGTTTAGCCGATTAACATGATCAGTAATATTAAAATAAAAAAAATTAATAGCGAAATTTCATCGATAATAATTGATGAACAAAAAACTTATAATTCTTTATCATTTAAAAATTTAAAAGATCTATTAGACGCTCTTAAAAAAGTTGATAAAGATAAACGAGTAAAAGTAATAATATTAGAGGGTGCTGGCAAAGGTTTTAGTGCAGGTCATAATTTAAAAGAAGTAAGAGGATTAAAAAAAAGAAGCAAATATCTAAAATTATTTAATCTTTGTTCAAAAGTAATGATTCAAATTGTTGAAGGTAGAAAACCAGTTATCGCCAAAGTTCATGGGGCAGCTTTTGCAGCTGGCTGTCAACTAGTTGCGAGTTGCGATCTGGCTTATAGCACTAAAGATGCATTGTTTGCAACACCAGGTGTAAATATAGGTTTATTTTGTAGCACACCAATGGTTGCGGTAAGTAGAAAAATTAATCGAAAACCTATGATGAAAATGTTATTAACTGGAGAACCTATAAAGGCAAATTATGCAAAAGAGATAGGTTTGATTAATGATTATTTTTCAAAATCAAATTTAAACAAAGAAGTTTTAAATGTTGCTAAAAATATCGCATCTAAATCAAATTTAACTATTAAGATTGGTAAACAAGCTTTTTATAGACAATTAGAGATGCCATTAAAAAAAGCTTATAATTATACAAGTAAAATGATGACATTAAATATGATGGCAATAGATGCAAAAGAAGGAATATCTGCATTTTTAGAAAAAAGAAAACCAAATTGGAAAAATAAGTAGTGATTAAAAACAAAAAAAATATTTTAATTATTATTTTTATAATTTTAGGAATGTATTTAATTTTAGATTTTAGAGATCATAATTTTAAACGAGCAGTTGACGCATGTCTAGCAGGAAGTCAAAAGTTATCCGAGTCTAAAATAACTGATTTAGATAAAGCAAGAAAATTTTGTGAGGACCAAATTAAACAAAGTGGAAAAAAATAGTTATGAAAGATGAAAAAGTAAAAGAGATTTTAAGAAATACAAAAACTATAGCTATGATAGGTGTAAGTTCTGAAAAAAAGGGTGAGGATCGTAAAAATTTAAAAAGAAAACCTGCCAATGTAGTTATGAAATATATGCAAGATTTTGGTTATAAGGTATATCCAATTAATCCATTTGCTGTGGGGGAGATTATTAACGGAGAAAAAGTCTATGAAAGTTTGGAAAGTATTGATGACAAAATTGATTTAGTAGATGTATTTAGACCTTCAAATGAAACCCCAAGTATAGCAAAAGAAACAGTTGAAAAAAAAAGTACAGTATTATGGTTGCAATATGGAATTCAAAATGATGAAGCAGAAAAAATAGCACTTGAAGCAAATATTAATTATATTTCAAACAAATGTATAAAACAAGAATACCAAAGATTGTTTCAAAAATCTAATCCTGTATTTCCGGTTTTAAGAAGCTAATGAAAAAAATATTATTTAAAATTTTAATTATTATTCTATTCTTAAGTTCATACTCAAATGCAGAACTAATTAAACCAAGAAGTGATATTAAGCCAAAAGAAGTAGTAAAAATTCAGCTTACTGGACTTCAAAAAAATGACCTTAGTTATAAGGATAGAGGAATTGAGCAAACTTGGGTTTTTGCTCATCCAAATAACAAAAAAGTGACTGGCCCTTTGCCTAACTTTAAAAGAATGATAAAAGGAGACTCTTACCAAATGATGATAAATCACTTAAGTCATACAATCACAGAACTTGGAAGTAGCGAAAAATGGGCGCAGTTTGAAGTAATAATATTAGATAATAATAAAATTTATCATAAGTTTAGTTGGCAGGTTGAAAAATTTACTATGGAAGGACCATTAAAAAATTGTTGGTTGACCACTATGGTATCAAGTCCGATCCCACTTGGAAGTTCAATATAATATTTAATAAATATATATACATTTTTGTTTCGTTAATTATAAAAATTTAGTAGGAATCTTTGATGAAAACAAAAACCAAAGTTGTAATAGTTGGTGGTGGAGTAGTTGGTGTTAGTGCTCTATACCATTTAGCAAAAAAAGGTTGGTCCGATGTAGTTCTTGTAGAAAGAAAAGAATTAACATCTGGATCTACCTGGCATGCAGCAGGCTTATTACCATTATTTAACATGAGTTATTCTGTTGGTCAGCTTCATAAATATGCAGTCGATCTTTATAAAAAACTAGAAGAAGAAACTGGAAAAAATGTTGGTTTTAGTGTTGTTTCAAATATTCGATTAGCAAGCAACAAAGATAGAATGGATGAATATCATCAGTATGCAGGTGTAGCTCAAACTATTGGTGTTGATGTAAAATTTTTAACACCACAACAAGTAAAAGAGATTTGGCCTTTATGTCATACAGATGATTTAGTTGGTGCAATTCAACATCCCGAAGATGGATATATTCAACCTGCAGATTTAACTCAAGCTCTAGCCACAGGCGCAAGGAACAGAGGAGCAGAAATTTATAGAAATACTACTGTATTATCAATGAAACAAATTAAAGAAGGTTGGATAGTTGAAACAGACAAAGGTTCAATTGAATGTGAGCATGTTGTTTCCTGTTCAGGAAACTTTGCAAGACAAACGGGAGAAATGGTTGGATTAGATATACCAGTTATACCTGTTGAACATCAATATATAGTAACCGAACCTCATCCTAAAATTCAACAAAGAAAAAAAGATGGGCTTCCAGAAATGGGAGTCTTGAGAGATAGTGATAGCAGATGGTATATGAGAGAAGAAGCGGGTGGACTAATTTTAGGACCATATGAAGACGGAGCTCCTGCATGTTATGTTGAAGGTCCTTCAAAAAATTCTGAATATGAACTGTTTCAAGAAGATCTTGATAGACTTGCACCACATATTGAAGGTGCAATACACCGTGTTCCAGCTTTTGGTGAAGTAGGTGTAAAAAAAGTTTATAATGGTGCTATCTGTTATACACCTGATGGAAATCCTATTGTTGGACCTGCTTGGGGTCTTAAAAACTTTTGGATTAATGAAGGACACAGTTTTGGGATTACTGCTGCAGGTGGAGCTGGTTGGCAATTAGCAGAATGGATTATAGATGGGGAACCAACCATTGATATGTTAGGTGTTGAACCAAGGCGTTATGGAAATTATGCAACCAAATCTTATTTGAAAGCAAAAAATGAAGAAGCATATAGCCACGTTTTTATAACTCATTATCCTGATGAGGAGAGACCCGCAGCAAGACCTTTAAAAACAGCCCCCTGTTACGAGAGAATGAAAAATTTAGGCGCAGTTTTCGGACAAAAATTTGGTTGGGAAAGACCTAATTTTTTTGCAACAGATGGCATGGAACAGAAAGATGATTGGTCTTTTAGAAGATCGAAATGGTTTGATGCAATAAAAAAAGAGTGCCAAAATGTTAAAGAAAATGTTGGTCTTTTAGATATGACAGCATTTGCGAAATGCAGAATAAAAGGACCAAAAGCTGAAGAATTTTTAGATTACTTAGTTGCAAATAAACTTCCAAAAAAAATTGGTAGAATTAATTTATGTCATGCTCTTAACACTAAAGGTGGGGTTCATTCTGAGTTTACTATAATGAAAGAGGCGGAGAATTCTTACTATTTAGTTTCTGCAGGAGCAAATTTAAGATTAGATCACGATTGGATTCAAAAATGGATGCCAAGTGATGGTTCAGTTGTATTTGAAGATTTGACAAATAGTACTGGTGTACTTGTTGTGGCAGGTCCAAAAGCAAGAGAACTAATAAAAAAAGTTTCAGTTGATGATTTTTCAAATGAAAATTTTAAATGGTTAACAGCTAAAAATGTTAATATTGGATATGCTCCAGTTAATGCAATGAGAGTAAATTTTGTTGGAGAATTAGGATGGGAGTTACATCACCCAATAGAATATCAAAATCATATTTTTGATAAAGTAATGGAAGCAGGTAAAGAATTTGGAATTAAACCTTTCGGTATAAGAGCCATGAATAGTTTAAGACTTGAAAAATCTTATAAGCTAGTTGGTACAGAATTATCAATTGAATATTCTCCTTACGAGTCAGGTTTAGAAAGATTTGTTCATCCAAATAAAGGTAACTTTATAGGGTTAGAAGCTCTTAATAAATGGAGGGAAAAAGGATTTGATAACAAATTGGTTACTTTAGAGATACATAATACAAAAGATGCGGATGTTTTGGGAAATAACCCAATATATAAAGATAAAAAGGTGGTTGGTAGAGCAACGGGAGGAGAGTTTGGATTTAGATTAGATAAATCTATAGCTCTAGCAATGGTAAAACCAGATTTTGCAAAGGTGGGCGACAAATTACAAGTTGATATCTTAGGAGAAATGTACGACGCTACAGTATTAGATGAGAGTCCATACGACTCAGAAAATAAATTATTGAGAGCTTAATGAAAATATTAGTGGCTGTTAAAAGAGTTATTGATTACAATGTTCAAATAAGAGTTAAAGAAGATGGCACAGGGGTCGTGACTGATAATGTAAAAATGTCAACTAACCCACCAGATGACAATGCAATTGAAGAAGCTGTAAAAATCAAAGAGTCAGGTAAAGCAACAGAAATAGTAGCCGTAACAGTTGGAGAAGAAAAAGCACAAGAAACTGTTAGAAAAGCTTTAGCAGTTGGTGCTGATAGAGGTATTCATATAAAAGCAGATGGAGTTATTGAACCATTAGCTGTATCAAAAATTTTAAAAAAAATTGTAGATAAAGAAAAACCTGATTTAGTATTTATGGGAAAACAAGCGATAGATGATGATTGTAATCAAACAGGCCAAATGTTAAGTGCTTTATTAGATTGGCCACAAGCAACTTTTGCTTCAAAGATTGATGTTAAAGATGGAAAGCTTGAAGTTACAAGAGAGATTGATGAAGGTTTAGAAACTATTGAAATCAATACTCCAGCACTAGTAACTTGTGATTTAAGATTAAACGAACCTAGGTATGCTTCATTACCAAATATTATGAAAGCTAAGAAAAAACCTATTGAGCAGTTAAATGCTTCTGAATTAGACGTAGATATAACTCCAAAAATACAACAAATAAAAGTTGAAGAACCACCTAAACGTAAG
The DNA here is from genome assembly GCA_902579105.1 of uncultured Pelagibacteraceae bacterium. GTDB lineage: Bacteria > Pseudomonadota > Alphaproteobacteria > Pelagibacterales > Pelagibacteraceae > Pelagibacter. Next base: position 114,279 of record CACHFM010000003.1, read on the forward strand.
GCGGGAATTAAAGTTTCAAATGTTGCAGAATTAGTTCAAAAATTAAAAAATGAGGCTAAAGTTATATAATGTCTGTTCTTTTAATAGCTGAGCATAATAATAAAGAATTAAAAGCTTTTACTTTAAACACTGTAACAGCGGCATCCCAGATCGATAGCGATGTTCACGCTTTAGTAATTGGTAATAGTTGTGGCGATGTAGCAAAAGCTACTTCAGAATTACCTTTGGTAAAAAAAGTAATTACTGTTGAAGCTCCACATTATGAAAACTTTATTGCAGAAAACTTTGCGCCAGTTGTAATTAAATTAGCAGAAAATTATTCTCACATTGTTTGTTCAGCCAACACTTTTGGTAAAAATTTAATGCCAAGAATTGCAGCTAAGTTAGATACTTCTCAAGTAAGCGATATTACTAAAGTAGAGTCAGCAGATACATTTGTAAGACCGATTTATGCAGGTAATGCTTTTGCAACGGTAAAAAGCACAGACTCAAAAAAATGCATCACAATTAGACCCACATCTTTTGATGCTTGTGAAAGTTCAGGTGGTTCAGCACCAATCGAAAATACTGATGCTGGAGAAGAATTTTCTTTAACTAAATTTGTTAAACGAGAAGAAATTAAATCTGATAGACCAGAACTTGGAACCGCAAGAGTAGTAATATCAGGCGGAAGAGGAATGCAAAATGGAGATAATTTTAAATTAATTACAGCAATTGCTGACAAATTAAATGCTGCAATTGGAGCATCAAGAGCAGCTGTTGATGCTGGATATATTAGTAACGATCATCAAGTAGGACAAACTGGAAAAGTTGTTGTTCCAGATCTTTACATTGCTGTTGGAATATCTGGTGCAATTCAACACCTAGCTGGAATGAAAGAAAGCAAAGTAATTGTTGCAATTAATAAAGATGGTGAGGCACCTATTTTTAGTGTCGCAGATTATGGTCTTGAAGCAGATCTCTTTGAAGCACTTCCTCAGTTTTTAGAAGAACTGAACAAATTAAACACTATACAAAAATAACATATAATATAAAAATTTACATATGCCTAGAGAAGCTATGGAATATGATGTTGTAATTGTAGGGGGCGGGCCTTCAGGCTTGGCTACAGCTATCAAATTAAAACAACTAGACTCAGAATTAAATATATGTTTGTTAGAAAAAGCATCTGAGATTGGAGCCCATATTCTTAGTGGCAATGTTTTTGAAACAAGAGCTTTAGATGAGCTTTTACCAAATTGGAAAGAATTAAATTCACCAATTAAAACAAAAGTTTCAAAAGAAAAATTTTTATTTTTAGGAAAAACTAAATCATTAAGTTGGCCAACATGGCTACTACCTGCAGTTCAACAAAATCACAATAATTATATTATTAGTTTAGCAAATTTATGTAGATGGCTTGCAGAACATGCAGAAACTTTGGGTGTAGAAATATTTCCAGGATTTCCTGCTAGTGAAATTTTATATAACGAAGATGGTTCCGTTAAAGGCGTTGCAACTCAAGATATGGGTATAGACAAAGATGGCAATAAAAAAGATAGCTATGAGCCTGGTATAGAATTACTTGGTAAAGTTACAGTATTTGCCGAAGGTTGTAGAGGTCATTTAGGTAAAGAGTTAATAAAAAAATTTAATCTTGCTGAAGGCAAAGATCCACAACAATATGGAATTGGATTTAAAGAAATTTGGGAAGTAACTGATCAAAATCATGAAGAAGGAATGGTCATGCATACTGCTGGTTGGCCACTAGATAATAATACATACGGTGGAAGTTTTATTTATCATGCAGAAAACAAACAAGTATTTTTAGGTTATGTAATAGGCCTTGATTACAAAAACCCTCATCTTTCACCATTTGATGAATTTCAAAGATTTAAAACTCATCCATCAATTAGAAAAATAATTGAAGGTGGAAAAAGAATTTCATATGGTGCACGAGCATTAATAGAAGGTGGACTTCAAAGTTTACCTAAAATGTTTATGCCTGGAGCATTACTAGCAGGATGTGACGCAGGAACCTTAAACATGCCAAAAATAAAAGGTTCTCATACCGCAATGAAAAGTGGAATGATTGCAGCAGAAACAATATTTGAAAATATTAAAGAAAACAGAGATTTGTCTAGTTATGAAGAAAAATTTAAAAAAAGCTGGGTTTATGATGAACTTTATAGAGCACGAAATGTAAAACCAAGTTTTAGTTGGGGTTTGTTACTTGGAGTAATATTCACTGGAATAGATCAAATTTTATTCAAAGGAAAATTACCTTTTACTTTAAAACACAAGCATGCTGATCATGAAACTTTAAAACCAGCAAATGAAATGCCAAAAATAGATTATCCAAAATATGACAATGTTATTACTTTTGACAAAACTAGCTCAGTATATTTAACAGGTACAAATCATGCTGATAATCAGCCTGTACACTTAAAACTTAAAGATCAAAATTTGCCTATTAATTATACTTTAGAAAAATTTGACGAACCTGCTCAAAGATATTGTCCAGCTGGTGTTTATGAAGTCCAAAAAGAAAATAACATAAATAAATTTGTAATTAATTCTCAAAACTGTATTCATTGTAAAACGTGCGATATTAAAGAACCTTCTCAAAATATTGTTTGGGTAACACCAGAGGGTAGTGGTGGGCCTAAATATGGGAATATGTAAGCTAAGATAAATCTATTGCAAATTTTTTTAATGTTTCAATAGGTAAATATTTAAGAGTATTTTTATGAGTTCTTTTTAAAAAAATTGGACAACCTTTTCCTGCCTCAACAGCTTTAGCGTACCAAC
>CACHFM010000004.1 GCA_902579105.1 uncultured Pelagibacteraceae bacterium
TAATAATATTTTATTCAATGAAACAAAACTTTTTTGTGATTGGTATGTGGTAAATAAATTATCTAAAAAGAAGAGTATTAAGTTTAACTATAAATTTAAAAAAGAAGTTAAATTTTTATTATCTAAATTAAATTATAAAAATAATACTTTCGTACATAGAGATTTTCATGTATCAAATTTAATGTATTTAAATAATAAGATAGGTGTTATTGATGGCCAGGATGCTTTAATTGGTAATCAAGCATATGATTTAGCTTCATTAATTGATGATGTTAGATTTAAGACTTCTAATAAATTTAAAGAAAAAGTTTATAATTATTATTTAAAAACAAATAAAAAAATTAAATTAAAAAAATTTAGTATAGATTTTGAAATTTTATCAGTATTAAGAAACCTTAAAATTATTGGAATATTTATGCGTTTGGCAGAAAGAGATAATAAAAAAAAGTATCTCAAGTTAATACCTTATGCATGGAAAATGATTGATTATAGATCAAATAAAAATAAAGTTTTTAATAATTTAATTTTTTTATTAAAAAAAAATTTTCCTAAATTTTTAAGTTAATATTATGAAAATTAATACAGCTTTAATTTTATCTGCAGGATTTGGTAAAAGACTAAATCCTATTACATTAACAACTCCAAAACCTTTGCTAGAAATAAATAATATTACTTTGCTTGAGAAGTGTATTAAATTAATTGAAAATTTAGGGATAAAAAAAATTATTATAAACACTTTTTACTTAAAAGATCAAATTTCAAATTTTTTAAATAATAAAAATTTTAATTGTGAAATTAAAATTATTGAAGATGGAAAAAATATTTTAGATACGGGAGGTGGAATATTAAATATGATGAATCATTCTGAAGATAATGATTTTTTAATTTTTAATCCTGATACTTTATGGCAAAAAGAATACTTTGATGAAATTATTAAGATGGAAGAATTTTATTTTTCAAAAAAAAATCGAAAATATTTTATTATTAGTAAAAAAAAACTTAAGTTTTGATAAAAGTTTGATTGGAGATTTTAATATGGAAAAAAATTTAATTTCTAAAAGTAAAAAAAGAGATTTTATATATATAGGTTGTCAATTATTTTTAGAACATAAGGTAGAAAATTTTTCTATAATAAGTGTTTGGAATAATTTAATTGAAAAAAAAAAATTATATGGGTTTCGAAGTTTTAATGATTTTTATCATTTAACTGATCTTAAAACTTTTAAAAAACTAAAAGATCTTTAGCTCTATCTTTATCTAGATATTTACAATCTGATATTTTATTTTCATTATTAAACTCTATTAATAATGGATTACCAGTAGGAATTTCTAATTTAGAAATTTGATTATTATCTAATTTAAATAAATATTTACAAAGAGCCCTTATTGAATTTCCATGAGCAGAAATCAAAATATTATTTTTGACTATTTTATTTTCAATTTCTTTTTTATAAAATTCTAAAACTCTTTCATATGTGTCTTTAAGAGACTCTGTATCTGGAATTTTGTTCATTGGTATTTCTTTATAAGTTTCAATATTATTTGGATGATAAGGATTATTTTTATTTAATGGTTCAGGTCTTAAATCCCATGATCTTCTAAATTGATGTACTTTATCTTCTCCAAGTTTAGTTTTCATTTCATCTTTATTTAAACCAGTTAGCGCACCATAATGTCTTTCATTAAGTTGCCAGGCCTCTGTTGATTTTTTTTGATCATTTAATATTTCTTGTATTAATTTTAGTGTATTTTTGGCTCTTAATTGAACTGAAGAATAATATAAATTAATATTTATTTCTTGATTTCTAATTAAATTACCAGCTTTTTTTGCTTCTAACTTACCATTTTCGGTTAAATCAACATCTACCCATCCGGTAAATTTTTTTTCAAGATTCCAGATACTTTGGCCATGCCTTACTAAAATTAAATGACTCATTTGTTTATCTTTTAGATTAATTTGATAAATAAAACTAGTTTATTAATGATTAATTATTTTTCAAAATATGAATTTATTTTTTAAGAAATATGAAAATTTTAAAAACTAATTTTTTATTAATATTATTATTATTCATTTCGGCATGTTCTTCAATTCCTTCAAATACTTCAAATAGTTGCTTAATATTTGAAGAAAAATATTTGTGGTATAAACATGCCAAAAAATCTGAGAAAAAGTGGGGTACCCCAGTTTATTTACAGCTTGCAATTATAAAAATGGAATCTAGTTTTGATTGGTTAGCAAAACCACCAAGACAAAAACTTTTTAAAGTAGTTCCTTACAAGAGACCTTCAAGCTCTTTTGGATATTCGCAAGCAGTAAAAGGAACATGGAAACAATATAAAGATGAAACTGGAAATAAATTTGCAACAAGATCAAGATTTAAAGATAGTGTTGATTTTATTGGCTGGTATACAAATAAAACTGAAAAAATTTTAAAGGTTTCTAAAAATGATGCTTTTAAGCAGTACATTGCTTATCACGAGGGGTGGGGTGATTACAAAAATTATAAAAAAAATGAAAAGGTAATTAATTTAGCCAAAAGAGTAGAGAAACAATCAAATATTTATAAGCAACAATTATCAGAATGTAAAAATTCTTTATCAACCTCAAAATATATTATTTTTTAGTTTAACTGTTTTTTTAATTCAATATCTACCGCATCAATACGCTTAGTATTTTTAGCAAGAGTTAAATACATTGTAGGAGTTACGTACAATGTAAAGAAAGTAGAAATTATCATTCCACCTAAAATAGTAGAACCAATAGCTAATCTTGAACCTTCACCAGCTCCTGGACCGATATTTCCTATAACAAGAGGAAGCATTGCAATCATTGTACTTAAAGATGTCATTATGATTGGTCGAATTCTAAGCTGACAAGCTTTAATTAAGGCTTCTTCAATTTTAATGCCAGTTGTTCTTAATTGGTTTGCATAGTCTACAATTAGAATACTATTTTTAGTAGATATACCGATAAGAATTATCAAAGCAATTTGTGAAAATATATTTACTGAGCTATTCAAAAGCAAAATAAATACTAATCCACCAAACACTGCAAGTGGAACAGTTAGTATTATTATAAATGGGTGAACAAAAGAATTAAAAGTTGCTGCCATAACCAAATATGCTGTTAATAAAGCAAGAGCAAAAATTAAATATATCTCATTTGTTGTTTCTTTTAGTTCCTCAGACTTTCCTTTCCAGGTAATCTGATTTTGAGGAGCAACTTTTATCATTACCTCTTCCAAATATTTTACTGCCTCTGTTAGAGTGTAATCCTCAGAAAGAGCAGCTGAAATCGTAACAGCTCTTTGACGATTATACCTTGGTAAAGCTTCTGCAGTCCCTTTTTCTTTAAATTCTACAAGACTTGCAACAGAAACTAATTTTCCTGTTGTTTCCGATCTCACAAAAATTTTTGATAAACCATCTTTGTCTCTTCTATCAGCTAAATATTGTTGTAAAATAATAGGATATTCTCTTCCTTGTTTACTAAAAGATGTTACTCTTTTTCCACCATAAAGTGTCTCAAGAGTTCTTCCAATATTTTCAGTAGATACTCCTAAATCATTTGCTCTATTTTTATTTGTGATTAATTTAACTTCTGGTTTATTTTTTGTGTAATCACTCTCTATTCTGAACATATTTCTATTTTTTCTAAGTGCGCTCAAAACATTGCTTTGGATTTCTTCAAGTTCTTCATAACTAGATCCATAAATAACCATTTGTACTGGCTTGTTATAGCTTGAAACTCTTATTCCTTGAGGAGATATTGGAAAAGCAAAAGTTTCAGGAACTGAAACTACTTGTCCAATTGCTTCTCTAAGAACAGTTTGGCTACTTTTTTCTCTATTTTTCCATTCATCCAATAATGCAATTATAATAAATGTATTGTAAGTAGTTGCTGACTTACCAAAACCCGGAACCCTCATTATTAATCTTTCATAAGGGCTATTTTCAGCTTGTAATAGCCTTAATATTCTACTCTCGATAATTTGCGCTTTTTCTTGAGTGTATTCAAATGAGCTTCCTTCATCAGTTGATCCTATTATTAAATAAGAGCCTCTATCTTCCATTGGCAATAGTTCTTTTTTTGAAAAATTAAAAAGATAACCAGACGCACAAATTATTAAGATTATAAATATTGAAATAGTTTTTTTCTTATTTATCCAGTATTTAAGTGAGTCAATGTAAAATCTAGTAAAAGTTTTAAATCCGTTATTAAATTTTCTTACAAAGAAATTAATTTTTTCTTTTTTATTCAAAAACTTACTTCCGAGCATTGGTGATAAAGTTAATGCAACAAAAGATGAGACCACAATTGAGAAAGATAATGCTATTGCAGTTTCCTTAAACAATGTTCCTGAAATTCCTTTTATAAAAATTAGTGGTAAAAATACTGCAACTAAAATCAAAGTAGTCGCAATAATTGCAAAAGTAATCTGTTTTGAACCTTTGTATGCAGCAACTAGTGGTGTTTCACCATTTTCTATTCTTGTATATATTGCATCAGTCATAATTACAGAGTCATCCGTAATTATTCCTATCGCTAAAATAAAACTCAATAATACAAAAATATTTATAGAGAGATCAAATATATATAATCCAAGAAATGAACCAATCAAGCTAACTGGCAGAGCTACTGCTGGTACAATGACTGCTTTAAGATTACCAAGAAAAAGATAAATTATCAAAACAACTAAGACAAAAGCAATGACTAAACTTTTGTATACTTCTTCGATAGCAGCACCAATGTAAGTAGCTCTATTAAATGCTATTTCTAATTTTAATCCATCTGGCAAGGATTTATTTAGTTCTTTTATTTTAACCTTAATTTGATTAGATAACTCTACAGTCGAAGCCCCACTTTTTGCATAAATTCCAATTCCAACAGTTTTAAGATTTACTGCATTTTTTCTTTGTGCTTTAAATAAGGTTTTTTCTGAAACAGGACCAAATTCTACATTTGCAACATCCGAAAGTATTATTACCTTGTCTTTATTTTTTCTAAGAGGAAGCTGCTTTATTGTATCTATATTTGTATAAGATTTATCAATATTTAAAGTTAAATCTTTGTTATTTGCCTCTAATGTTCCAGCAGGCAGGTTTATATTTTCATTTCTTAATGCTCTTTCAACTTCTTGGATTGTAAGATTGTTAGAAGCTAGTTTTATTGGATCTATCCAAACTCTAACACTAAGCTCTCTTAGGCCACCAACCAAAATTCTTCCAACATTTGGTACACTTGAAAATGCATCTATAAGATATCTTTCAGCATAATCTCCAAGATCTAGATCGCTCCATGTTGGAGATGAAAGCGCTACCCACATTGTTGTTGTAAAACCCGCTGCTTGTTTTAAAATTTGTGGTGGATTTGACTCACTTGGTAGATTGTCTACAACTCGCGCGACTCTCTCTCTTATATCATTTGCAGCATCGTCCAAGTCTATATCTGTATTAAATTGTATATTAATTCTACTTCTTCCATTTAAAGAACTTGAATCGATATTTTTAATACCCTCAGCTCCTCCAATAACATCTTCAAGTTTTTGAGTAATTTCTTCATCGACTATTTCTGCTGATGCGGATTTATAATCCGTTTGGACTTGAACGACAGGTGGTTGAATACCGTCAGGAAGTTCTCGAACAGGTAATTCTGAAAAAACGAATATACCAAAAATAATTAAAATCAAAGACATGACCCAAGCCACAACAGGTCGTTTAATACTTACTTCAGTTATATACATTTAATTATTTTTTTTCTTTTTCAGTCTTTTTAAAAATATTTTTTAACCAATCAAATTTACCTTTTTTTTCTTCAGTTTTTTTTGATTTCTTTTTTTTACCCCAACCAGAATTTCCTTGTTTTTTTTTGGCTCCTTTTTCGATTGGTCTTATTGTTAAATTTGGTCTTACTTTTTTTGTTCCTTCCGCAACAATTTTATCACCATTATTTAATCCATCTAATATTTCTACAAAGCCCAAGTATCTATCACCTATGGTAACTTTTGTTTTCATTACTTTATTTTTATCATCAACTTTATAAATAAAAACATTTTCGCCTTCGACTATTGTGCTTGTATCTGGTGCACTTAAACCTTCTCTTACATCATACTTAATAGAAATTTCTAGAAATGAACCAGGTAGTATTTCACCAGACATGTTATCCATCTTTATTCTTGTTGCTAAAGATCTAGTGTCTTCACTTATCCTGCTTGCAAAAGATTCAACTTTTCCTTTATAAATTTTATTTTTATAACCTGAAAATTTTATATCTACTGGAAGACCAACTTTAATAAATGGCACAAAAATTTCTGGTATATCAACATCACAATAAATTGAACTAGTATCTTCGAGATTGATTAGTATTGAAGATTTTGAAACTTCTATATCTTCTGAAAATTCTCTTTTACCAATAACCCCATTAAATTGAGCAACTACATTTCTATTTTTTAACCTAGCTATGATATCTCCTGCTTTTACTTTTGTATTAAATTTAATTGGCTCTAATATTTCATATTTTTCAATTTTAAATGATTGTGTTTGAATTGGTGCTGCAGTTCCATATGTACTGATTACATTTTCAAAAACTCTTTCTTGTGTAGTGGTTATTATTATTCCTGGAGGTGGTCTTTTACTAAATTTTTTCTTGAAGTGATTTCCAATCATTGTTCTTCCAATAATCACTGTTGCAATAATTAAGAAAAAAATAATTACTATACTTGTTATTTTTGTTGATGTTTTCATAATTTAGATTTTGCCATATTCAGCCCAAGAGCCATCATATATTGTGGGCATATATTTAACATTTATTAGCGAATAAGCTAGTGCCAATACAGATGCAGTTACTCCAGAACCACAAGAAAATACTACATTTTTATTATTATCAAAACTTATTGATTTAAATTTTTCTAAAATTTTATCCTTACTAATGAATGTATGATCGTTATTTATTAGTTCTGAAAAAGGCAAACAATAAGAATTTTTTATACAACCACTTTTTAAACCTTTTCTTGGTTCAGCAACTTTACCATCAAATCTATCTCTACTTCTTGCGTCAATTACATTAAATTCATTATTAGAAATATTTATGTCTATCTCATTTTTATTTTTAACCATTTTTGTATTTTCAATAGCTACGTAGGTAGAAATTTTATTTTTTATTTTTTCATTATTTGTAATTTTATTTTCTTTTTTCCATTTTTTAAAACCTCCATCTAATACGTGAACAAGTTTTGGGTCATGACCAAAGTAAATTAGGTTAAACCAACATCTGCAAGAACTTATTACATCTGAGTTATCATAAATTACTATTTCATCTTTATTTTCTATTCCCATATTACTTAAAATTTTTTCCCAAGACTTAATGTCAGTTAACATGTGAGGTAAATCAGTATTAATTTTTGAATTTTTATCTAGATCAAAAAATATTGCATTTGGTATATGTTCTTTATTATATTCTAAGAAACCATTTCTTTTTGCTTGAGGCATATGCCAAGAACAATCAATAATTTTTACCTTACTAAGATTGCTCTCTAGCCAATTTGTATCAACTAAAGACATGCTATCTTTTTTCTAAATATCTTTGATGATATTCTTCTGCTTGACAATAATTTTTTACCAAAGAAATTTTAGTTACAACTTTTCCAGATAACTTTATATTTTCTTCTTCAATTATTTTTTCAGCAATCTTTTTTTGTTGATCATTTAAATAAAATATTTCACTTCTATATTGTGTGCCAAAATCAGGTCCTTGAGAGTTTAATGTTGTTGGATCATGAATTTCAAAAAAGAATTTAAGAATTTTTTCATAAGAGATAATTTCTGGGTCAAAATCTAATTTTACTACTTCAGCATGGTTTGTTGCTCCTGAACATACTTCTTTATAATTTGTTTGGGAGTTATGTCCCCCACAATATCCTACTTCAGTTTTTATAATTCCATTAAGTTTACTGAATTCTATTTCAGGTCCCCAAAAACATCCTAATCCTAAAATTGCTATTTCCATTGATAATTACCTTAATTAATTTAAAGTTAATCATATGTTTTCAAAAAATCAATTAGGCTTTTTCTACATGTTCATTTCAGTATGTGCATTTTCTTTAATGGACGTGATAGTTAAGTGGTCTGAAGCGTATCCAGTTGGACAAGTATTATTTTTTAGAGGTTTTTTTGGAATAATCCCGATTTTATTTCTTATTCCTAAAGATAGGTATCTTAATTTTTACAAAACTAGTAGACCATTTCTACATTTTAAAAGATGCCTAGCTGGATTAATAGCTTTGATATCTATATTTATTGCTTTAAGAAATCTTCCATTAGCAACTGTTGTTAGTATTTCATTTGCAGCCCCAATATTTACAACTATTTTTTCAATATTTTTATTAAATGAAAAAGTTGGTTTTTATAGATGGTTAGCTGTACTAGTTGGTTTTATTGGAATTGTCGTTATTTCTGAGCCAGGTTTAAGTAATTTAAATTTTTATTATATTTATCCAATAATTTTTTGTTTAGGATTGTCCTATGTCGCTATCGCTATAAGAAAATTATCATCCACTGAGCCAGTTTGGTTAATTGGTTTTTTCTTTTCTTTTTCAATAATGATTTTAAGTTTTTTTACTTTTTATCAAAATTGGATATTTCCAAGTTTTCTAGATTTATTCTTATTATCAATGGTTGGTATACTCGGTGGACTTGCAAATTTATGGTTAACTCAATCATATAAATTTTCTGAAGTTAGTTTAGTAACTCCTTTAAAATATTTGGCTTTAGTTTTTGCAATAATGTTTGGTTATTTTATTTGGGATGAAGTTCCAACAATGAAAACTTTAGTTGGAGCTTCATTAGTAATTATATCTTCATTTATAATATTTAGAAGAGAAATGATTTTAAAGAAAACTTTACCCATATCTAGACATGAGTAAAAAACCAAAATATTGGAATGCTGCAAAAAAATATTTATCAAAAAAAGATAAAGTTATGTCTTTATTAATCAAAAGATATAAATCACCCTCTGAGACAGTATTGATATCAAGAAAAGATGTCTTTTTTTCATTATGCAAAAGTATTATTGGTCAACAAATTAGTGTAGCAGCAGCCAATTCTGTTTTTTTTAAATTTAAAAAAAAATGTAAAAATAAAATAAATGCTAAAACTGTTTACAAATTATCTACAGCACAACTCAAAAGTTGTGGTTTAAGTAGACAAAAGGTTAAAGGAATTAAAAGTTTGGCAAAACAAACTTTAGATAAGACTTTTAATCCAAGACTTATTCCAAATATGTCAGATGAGGAAGCAATTATATATTTATCAAAATTAAGACAAATTGGAAGATGGTCAGCTGAGATGATTTTACTATTTACTTATAATCGTTCAAATATTTGGCCAATACAAGATATTGGTTTATTAAGAGCTATTTCAAAAAATTATAAAAAAAAATATTTACCTCCTGATACCTATGTAAGTTTATTGAATAAAAGATTTTCACCATATTGTTCTGTTGCAACCTGGTATTTATGGAGAAGTATTGATCCAAAACCTATTCAGTATTAAAATCTTCAATCCATTCTTTATAATTTATCAAATTATTTTGTAAAAATTTTGGTAATCTTTCTAAAGGATATTTTTCAAGTTTATTACCTCCAATTTTACTCTCTCTTTTATCTGCACATAAATTATAAATAGCCACTTTGTTTTTCATAATTTTATTTATTTCTTCAGATGACAAAGGATTTTTATCAAATTCAACATGATGGAGATATGATTTAAGTTTATATTCGATTTCTTTTGCAGTTTTTAAATTAGTAAAATGCCATCCACCATTATTTATAAATTCACAATTGATATATTTTTTTTTTGAAAAAAAAGTATCTAATCTGTAAAAAGGATATTTACGGTCTTTAACATTTCTTAACCATTGTGGACTTTCAAGATCTTTTTTTTTACAGGCTTTTGTTCCAGTCCAGACTAGATTGGGTAATTTAAGATTAAATTTATAATAAAACATGTCTTGTTTAAACAAGACAATTTTTTTATTTATTTTATTAAAATTTATATTCTCTAAGTTTGGTATTTCATCTACGTCTGAAATTAAAATTATATCTTCATCTTTAGCGATATGAATTCCTTTAGATATAAAATTTCTTTGTTCATTTTCTCTATATAATGCATTCATTATATATTTATTTGATTTTATCTTTTCAGAGTCTTTGTCAAAAATTTCTTCTATGCTCTTAGGCTCTTGATCATAGACGAGATAAATAATTTTATCTTTGAATTTACTAAATTTTTCTTCATTAAATTTTAATTTTCTTTTATCACCTCTATGAGTAAAAATACTTTCAACGATTACAAAATAATCTACATATTTATCAAGAATATTAAGTCTTAAATCTAGAATAATTTCTTCGTCGAAATACATAAAACAATCAAAAATTTTCATAGTTAAAAAATATTCTATTATAATTTATGAGATTCCGAAACTAGTTGAGCAACAATTGATAGAGCTATTTCAGGAGCTGATTTTCCACCAAGCTTAATACCTATTGGTCCATGTATAGAGTCAATCTCTTCTTTGCCAAACCCAGCTTCTTTTAATCTTAGACATCTATTTACATGACTTTTTTTACTTCCAAGAGCACCAATATAAAAAAAATTATTTTTTAAAGCATGTTGTAATGCTGGATCATCTATTTTTGGGTCATGGGTTAAAGCTATTAAAGCGGTATTAGAATTTGTTTTAATTTTTTTGAAAGCTTCTTTAGGCCAATCATTCATAATTTTAACATTTTTAAATCTTTTTTGAGATGTAAAGTATTTTCTTGGATCTATAATTGTAATTACAAAATTAAGATTCTCAACAAAATCAATTAAATACTGTGTAATATGAACAGCACCCACAATTATAACTTCAACTGGTTTAATATAATTGTGAATAAATACTTGTGTTTCTTCAATAATACCACTTTTTTTTAAATTATAATAATTCTCAATTTCTTTTTTATAACTTTCAAATTCTTTGCTTAATGTATTTCCCAATTCAAATATTTCGCTATTACCATTTGTTAAATTTGTTAAAACTGCAAATTGTTCTTTAGAAGATTTTTTTTTAATTATTTCTTTAAGTATTTCTATTTTCATGAATTGATTTTTTCTATAAAAACTATTAATTCTCCTCCACAAGCTAGGCCCACATTCCAAGCACTCTCATCTGAAACTTTAAATTCTATTTTTTTGAATAAATTTTTATTTTTTATTAATTCTATGCATTCATTTATTACGTTTGCTTCGACACAACCACCGGAAACTGATCCTAAAAAGTCACCTTTTTCGTTGACTATCATTTTACTTCCAATTGGGCAGGGTGAAGATCCCCAAGTTTGAATTACTCTTGCAATAACTACTTTTTGGTTGGATTCAATCCATGAATTAGCCTCTTCTAAAATTGTTTTTTTAGATGATTTTTGCATTTAATAAATTTTCTTAAATATCAACTTTTATTATTTTACATTTTTTCAAAAATAATATGTTCTCTAATAACATTATTTTCTAAATATTTTCTAGCCTCAACATATTCTTCAGAATTATAACAATTTTTAGCTGTCTCAATATCTGGAAATTCTGCAAGAGCTACTCTAACCATTTCCCTTCCTTCCAAAGTTATATTATTTGCACTTCTTGCTAATATTTTTCCGGAGTATTTTTCAACTGCTTCTCTAGCTTTTGCAGCATATTTTTTAAGTCTTTCTGCATCTTTTATTTCAGTATAATTTGCAATCCAATAAGCTTTCATGATTCTCCTTTTTAATTTTTTTTATTTATGATACCAAATTTACAGTGAAAAAATTATTTTTAAATTTTTTGAAAACTTTATTATTTTTAATATTTTCGTCAATTATACACGCTAACGCTGATGATTTATTTAATAAGGGAAAAGTTGTTTTTCTTGAAGCAGGTAATTGCGCTACGTGTCACGCTCTTTCTGATGCTGGATCGAACGCAATGATTGGTCCAAATTTAAACGAAATCAGACCAGATATTCAGAGAATTATAATGGCAGTTAGAAATGGAATAGGAGTGATGCCTGCAATGGAGGGAATATTATCTGATGAAGAAATAGATGCAGTTGCCCACTATGTTTCTATAAGTGCTGAGCAATAAAAATTTTAACTATAGTTTTTAATCCAATGTTTTGCTATATCTACTCTTTTACAAATCCAAATATCTTTAAATTTAGAAACATAATTTAAAAATTTTTTAAGAGATTGTATTCTGCCAGGTCTTCCAATTAATCTACAATGTAAACCAACTGACATCATTTTTGGTGAAGTTTTCCCTTCCTCATAAAGAGCATCAAAACTATCTTTTATATAGTTATAAAATTGATCTCCTGAGTTAAATCCCTGATTAGTTGCAAATCTCATATCATTGTTATCAAGCGTATAAGGAACCATTAGTTGTTTTTTATTACCTTTTTTTACCCAATAAGGAAGATCATCACTGTATGTATCGCTACAGTATAAAAAATTTCCATTATCAATTACTAAATCTAAAGTATTTACACTGCACCTCCCGGTATACCAACCTGCAGGTTGAGCACCAAAATTTTTTTTTATAGATTTCACTGCAAGTTTCATATCATTCTTTTCTTTTTTTTTTGATACATTTTGATAATCAATCCATCTCCACCCATGACTAGCAACTTCGTAATTTGCTTTTCTTATAGCTGAGCAAACATCTTTATTTCTTTCCAATGCCATTCCCACTCCAAAAATAGTTAGTGGGATTTTTTTCTTATTAAATAAATCATGAACTCTCCAAAATCCTCTTCTTGATCCATATTCATAAATCGATTCCATATTTAAGTGTCGACCTTTAATTGGTTTTGCTCCTATAATTTCTGATAAAAATACCTCTGAAGTTTTATCACCATGAAGAATACAATTCTCTGCTCCTTCTTCATAATTTAGTACAAATTGCAAAGCTAACTTGGCATTTCCAGGCCACTTTACCTTAATTTTTTTGGAACCATATCCTATCAAATCTCTTGGATATTTTTTTTTCATTTTTTTAAAATAATTTTATCTTTTTTAAATTTATAAATAACAAGATTGTTTCCTTTTCCTTTTCTATCAACAATTAGAAAATTCATATTTTTCATAGAAATAAGTGGAAAGTGCCAAATGCCAGCTTTGTAATTCACTCCAGTTTGTTTAGGAACTAAAAAGGATTGGATTTTATTTATATCTGGTTTATCTCCTCTTGGAGCTACAAATACTATAAATTTTGTATCTTCCATTGGTACAAAGGCTTGGCTTCCTAAAGGATGTTTTTCCATCATATCAATTTTCATAGGAAACCTTCTTTTTTTTGCTTTAAAAATACTAACTATTGCCTTGCCCTTTTTTTTAGAAGTATCTATGTTTATTAAATCATCAAACCTTTTTGCATATCCATCATTAATATTCATAGGATTTTTTTTAGATGTATTTATTAATTGTCCAAATTTAGAAAAATTTTTTTTAGTTATATTTTTTGCTTTTACTAATTTCATTTTACAAAAGTTCCAAATGCTCTAATTCTTGAAATTCCACCATCTGGATGGATATTTATTTTAAGGTAATTTTCTTTATTTCTCTTTATTAAGAATTTTTTAAACACGTGTTTTTTGTTTGCAGAAAGTTTGGATTTATTTAAAATAAATTTCCAATTTTTTGAATTATTAGCAATTAATTTGTTTGATAGATTTTTTGAAATATTTGCAGTTTGAATAGAGCAAGTATCAGGGTAGTTTCCTTTAAAATGATGAGTATCTATCTCTAATTTTTTTATTAAGCCTGGTTTTCCAAACTTTATTATAAGCCAATCAAAGTTTTTACCTCTACTTCTTCTTGTTTCCCAGCCATCACCCATATTTTTTCCCTTACCAGGAGCTATTATATTTTCAGCTCTTCCAAAATGTTCATTATTACAACCAAGAATTGAAGCACCGTTTAAAACAGATGTTAAATTGATATTTTTGTTATTAAAAATGTTTTTTTCCATTTCAATTTTTCCATAAAGTCTAAGTCTTGCAACTCCACCATCAGGAAAGATATTTAGTTTTATATAATTAAAAACAGATTTGTTTTGTGACTTAAAGCTATGATTTTTGTTAGGCCCAAGTTTTTTTTTACCTAGTAACTGAATCCATTTTGTCTTTTTATTAGGTTTAGTTCTAGTGAAACAACCCTCCACTGATGCGTGAGCAGGTTGATTTCCGTTAAAGTGCGTTGTGTCAATGTCTATATCAAAAATCTTTGCATTTTTACCTAATTTCAAAATTAAATAATCAAAACCTTTTGATCTTCTTCTTCTAGTTTCCCATCCATCCATCCATTTACCATGTTTGTCAAATAGTCCATCTTTAAAAACTGGAGCATCTATGTTTAAAATTCGGTGAGCAGCTGCAAAAAAATCATCAGTCTTAAATATAATTTTAGATCCGATTCTAGGATCAGCTAAATTGATCATTTTTGAATTTATAAATTTTTTCATTTTTTATTTATTTCATTAAGACGAAAGGTTGCAATTTTTTTTACTTGTTTTTTTGCTTCTAGAAATTCACTTTCTATATCACTTTGTATTCTTTGTCTAAAATTATTTAATATTTCATTTTTATTTTTGCCTTTTACAGCAATTATAAATGGAAAATTAAACTTTTTTTTATATTCTGAATTTAATTTTTTGAATTCTTCATATTCCTCATTAGAACATTCATTTAATTTTGCAGAAGCTTGTTCTGATATAGACTCTGAGGTCATTCTTTTTGCCACAGCAAGTTCAGGATGAGCATTTAATATTTCTAAAATTTTATCTCTATTATAACTTTCATAAATATTCAGCATTTTAATGCTAATATCTTCGAAGTTTTTAAAAGGTTTTGACTCAAAAGCTTCCGAAGCTATCGACTCAGTTTTTTCAAAAACATTACCAAATATTGACAAAAAATCGGACTTGTTAAGATGGTTAATGTTATCTATTGTTCCCATATAACTTTAAATAATTTAAGTTTGAAATTTAAATGATACTATAATTTTATGACAAAGCTCACAACTCATGTTTTAGATGTATACTCTGGTAAACCTGGCAAGGGTATCTTGGTTGAGTTGTTTTATGTAAATAATTCAGAAAGAAATAAAATAACTTCAGTAAAACTTAATGATGATGGTAGATCAAGTTCTCCATTAGCAGAAGGAGATATTTTTGTTAAGGGTAAATATGAATTAGTTTTTTATATTGGCGATTATTTTAAAAATATATCTAAAGTAAATGACATACCGTTTTTAGATGATGTAATTATCAGATTTGGTATTTCAGATCCCTCACAGCATTATCATGTACCTTTATTAGTTTCACCATGGAGTTATTCTACTTACAGAGGTAGTTAAGTGGTATCAAGCTCAGTTAAATTTTTATTAAATGATAAGACTCAAGAAATTAAAAACCCTGATCCAAACCAAACAATACTTAATTATATTAGAACTGAATTAAAAAAAACTGGAACTAAAGAAGGGTGTTCAGAAGGTGGTTGTGGTGCTTGTACTATTGTTTTGGGCGAATTAGTTGGTGATGAAATAAAATATAGTTCAATAAATTCTTGTATTTCATTTGTACCATCTTTGAATGGTAAACAACTTTTGATTGTTGAGGATTTAGTTTCTAAGGATGGAACACTACATCCAGTGCAAGACGCGATGGTAAAATTCCATGGCTCACAATGTGGATTTTGTACACCAGGATTTGTTATGTCTTTATTTTCAATGTTTAAAAATAATAAAAGTTACAATAGTGAATTAATAACAGACTCGATATCAGGAAATTTATGCCGTTGCACTGGTTATAGACCTATTATTGATGCTGCAAAAAGTTTAAATAAGACAAACAAGAAAGATGAATTTAGCAAAAATAAAAGCAAAGTTATAAAACTATTAAAAAAAATTAGACCAAAAAATATTTATATTAAAAAAGATGATAAAGTTTATTTTTCTCCCAAGAATATAAAAGAGTTAAAAAATATAATTAAAAAGTATTCAAATTTTAATTTTCTTGCTGGTGGAACAGATCTATCTTTAGCAGTAACAAAAGAAAGAAAAGAAATTCCATTTATAATTGATATAAAAGAAATAAAAGAATTAAATTTTATAAAAGTTAACAAAAATTATTTAGAGATTGGGGCTACTACTCCATTAATTAAATTTGAAAATGAAATTAAAAAATATTATCCAGATTTTTATTCAGTTCTTAAGAGATATGGATCTGTTCAGATTAGAAATGTAGGGACAATAGGTGGCAATATTGCAACAGCATCACCTATCGGAGATACGTTGCCAATTTTATTATCTTTAAATGCAGAAATTTTAATAGAGAGCATTAATGAAAAAAAAGTATTACCAATTAATAGTTTTTTCATTGACTATAGAAAAACTAAATTAAAAAAAAATGAATTTATCCGTTCAATAAAAATACCATTATTTAAAAAAAATATATTTAAAGCATTTAAAATATCAAAAAGATTTGATGATGATATTTCGTCTGTTTGTGGATCTTTTAATTTTGAAATTAATAAAAATAAAATTAAAGAAGTATTTATTGCTTATGGAGGCATGGCAGCTGTACCTAAAAGAGCCAAAGCATGTGAGGAAATTCTCAAGAATAAGCCTTTAACAATCAATACTTTTAATCAAGCCAAAAATTACCTAGAAAAAGATTTAAGTCCTATTGGAGATATGAGGGCAAGTAAAGAATACAGGCTAGAGATAGCAAAAAATTTATTAATGAAATGTTTTGTAGAAATAAATTCTAATAAGTTAACAAGAGTTAATTAAATGAGCAAAGAGAACTATATTGAGGAAATAAGACCACACGATAGTGCCTACAAACATGTAAGCGGATACGCTGAGTATACTGATGATATTAATGAACCAAAAAATACAATTTATGGTGCTATTGGTTTAAGTAAAAAAGCACATGCAATAATTAAAAAAATAGATTTAACAGACGTAAAAAAAAGTGAAGGTGTTATTTCAATAGTTACACAAAGTGATATTCCAGGTAGAAATGATGTAGGACCAGTCTTTGATGGTGATACTATTTTCCCAACCAAAAAAGTTGAGTTTTATGGTCAACCTTTGTTTGCAGTTGCTGCTATAACGACAGAACTTGCAAGAAAAGCAGTATTAAAAGCTAAGATAACTTATAAAGAGTTAAAACCAATTATTACTATAAAGGAAGCTTTAAATAAAAAACAGTTCTTATTTAAACCTAGAAAAATAAAAAAAGGCAATCCTTCAAAGAAGATAAAAATATCAAAGAATGTTTTAAAAGGCAAATTTACAACAGGAAGTCAAGAGCACTTTTATTTAGAAGGGCAAGCAGCTTTTGTTGTTCCTAAAGAAGACGATAATTTTTTAGTTTATAGCTCAACACAACATCCATCAGAGACACAGCAATTAATTGCAAAAATGTTCAATCAAAAAAGTAATTCAATTAATGTTGAGGTAAGAAGAATTGGAGGCGGGTTTGGAGGAAAAGAAACAAATTTCATGACGGCTTGTATTTGTGCATTATTAGCTAAAAAAACAGGTCAGCCTGTTAAATTAAGATTAGATAGAGATGATGATATAATATTAACTGGTAAAAGGCATGAATTTTTATCTGAATATGAAGTTGGTTTTAGTGATGAAGGAATTATTGAAGGATTAAAAATAAACTTATCTTCAAATTGTGGAATGTCACCTGATTTATCAGTGGCAATAAACGAAAGAGCTTTGCTTCATATAGATAATGCATATTACATTTCAGATATTGAGGTAACAAACAATTTATGCAAGACAAATATTCCAACTTCAACTGCATTTAGAGGTTTTGGTGGAAACCAAGGAATGATGGCTATAGAAAATATTATAGATAATATTTCAAGGTACTTAAAAAAGGATCCTATAGAAGTTAGAAAGAAAAATTTTTATCAAAAAGATAAAAAAAACTTAACTCACTATGGGATGACCATTGAAGATAATGTAATCAATGAAATATTTAAAAATTTAGAAAATAAATCTAATTATAAAAAAAGATATTCGGATATAAGAAAATTTAATGAAAAAAATAAATTTAAAAAGAAGGGTATAGCTATTACACCAGTAAAATTTGGTATTTCATTTACAACTATTCATTTAAATCAAGCTGGAGCTTTAGTTCATATTTACACAGACGGAAGCGTATATTTGAACCATGGAGGTATAGAAATGGGTCAAGGAACCCATACAAAAATAGCTCAATTAGTGGCAAATTCTTTTGGATTACCATATAATTTAGTTCACATTTCATCAACGAATACATCTAAAGTTCCAAATACATCAGCCAGTGCTGCCTCATCAACTACCGATCTTAATGGAGCCGCAGCATTAAATGCAGTAGCAAAAATTAAACTAAATTTAGAAAAATTTATTAAGAAAAAATATAAGATCTATAATCAAGAAGCAGTTTATAAAAATCAATATATAATATTTGGAAATAGAATATTTGAATTTAAAAGCATTATTCAAGAGGCATATTTAAATAGAATTTCTCTTTCATCTTCAGGTTTTTATTCAACGCCAAAAATTAATTTTGATAAAAAAAAATTTAGAGGAAGACCCTTTTATTATTTTTGTTATGGTGCAGCTGTTTCTGAAGTAACTATAGATACATTAACTGGTGAAAATGTTTTAGAAAGAGTTGATATTTTGCATGATGCTGGAAAACCAATAAATCCAGCACTTGAACTAGGTCAGATTGAAGGTGGTTTTGTACAAGGACAAGGTTGGTTGACTATTGAGGAGCTTAATTGGAAATCAAACGGACAGATTACAACTTTTTCTCCATCAACATACAAAATACCAGCAGTAAGTGATATCCCAAAAAAATTTAATGTGGAAATTTTCAAAGAAGGAACAAATAAAGAAAAAGTTGTTAATAAGGCAAAGACAACTGGTGAACCTCCTTTAATGTTAGCCATGAGTGTTTTTTATGCAATTAAAGACGCAGTTGCTTCAATTGGAAATTATCAGATTGCACCAGAACTCAATGCACCAGCAACTCCTGAAAGAATTTTAATGAGTATTAACAAAATTAAAAATAAAAAAAAAAATAAAAATGGAAGATAAAATAAAATTTATGGCAAAAGCCATTGAACTTTCTATAAATAGTGCAAACACTATTGGTGGACCTTTTGGGAGTGTCATAGTTAAGGATAAAAAAATTATTGCAGAGGGTTCTAATAGAGTGACCTCTTCAAATGATCCAACTGCTCATGGAGAAATTGTAGCAATTCGAGAAGCTTGTAAAAAATTAAAAACTTTTGATCTGTCGGGTTGTGAGATTTATACATCTTGTGAACCTTGTCCAATGTGTCTTTCTGCAATTTATTGGTCAAGATTAGATAAAATATATTATGCAAATACAAGAGAAGATGCAAAAAATATAGACTTTGATGACTCTTTTATTTATTTAGAGATACCAAAAAAAATAAGTGATAGAAAAATTAAAATGACACAAATGCTTAGAGATGATGCTTTAAAAGCATTTGAAATTTGGGACAAAAAAGTAGATAAAATAAAATATTGATGGAATTTTTACCTTATGCAATAAAATGGTTAGAAGTTATTCTGAGATGGGGTCATGTATTATTTGCAATATTATGGGTTGGCAATAGTTTTTTATTTAATTACTTAGACAACAATTTAAATAAAAATATAACAAGTGATGATATTGATGGTGAAGGATATCTAATGCATTCTGGTTTTTTTTATAAACTATCAAGGTTAAAAACATCACCACCCCAGGATTATTTAAATAGATTAGTAATCTTTAAATGGCAAAGTTATTTAACTTTTGTAACTGGAATGTTGCTCCTAATTGTAATTTATTATTATAATGCCGGAGTATTAATGGTTGATAAACGTGTTTTGTTAATACCTCCTAGTTATGCCATTATTATCTCACTTTTATCATTAATTGTTTTTTGGTTTGTTTATGATCTTTTATGTAAATCTAAATTGATTGAAAATAATATATTATTTATTTCTACAGCAATCATTTTGCTAGCACTTGTTTCTTTTGCTATGACTAAATTATTTGGTCCAAAATTTGCAATTTTAAGTGTTGGATTAATTATAGGTACTAATATGTTTGGCAATGTTTTTACAGTAATTATACCTAATCAAATGAACATCATTAGTAGTAGCGAAAGAGGTGAAAAATTTGATATGAGCTTATCCTTAGCGGCCAAACAACGCTCAATTCATAATAACTATTCTACTTTTTTGGTATTATTTATAATGCTTTCGGGCCATTCTAGTTTTTTAGTTTATCATCAATACAACTGGTTAATATTATGTGCGATTGCTATTATTTCTGGAGTGGCAAGACATTATTTTAATTTAAGAGGAAGAAACATTCACAGGTTGTATATCTTAATTTCTTCAATAATAGCTCTTATCGTTCTTGCAGTTTTAGTTTTATTATTTAAATAATTAGTTATAAAAATTATGACAGAAAAATTAATTGTTAGCTGGGATGAGTATAATAAAACAGTTGAGAAACTAGCAATTCAAATTCATGAAAGTGGTTATAAACCTACAATCTTAATTGGAATTATGCGTGGAGCCGCACCGATGATAGATGTCTTAAGCAGAATTTTTAAATTAAAATGTGCATATCTTGCTGTTGAGTCATATAGTGGAAAGGGTGTAGAGGATGAACAGGGTGATATTGTGTTCTCAAGAGAAATGAGTTCCATCGCTCCAAATATGGGTG
This sequence comes from uncultured Pelagibacteraceae bacterium, assembly GCA_902579105.1. Taxonomy (GTDB): domain Bacteria; phylum Pseudomonadota; class Alphaproteobacteria; order Pelagibacterales; family Pelagibacteraceae; genus Pelagibacter. Next base: position 20,830 of record CACHFM010000004.1, read on the forward strand.
GAAAAATTCTTTTATGTGATGATTTATCTGATACTGGAATTACTTTTAATAAAAGTATTGATTGGTTAAAAAAATATGAACCGATAAAAAATAAAATTGAAGATATAAAAACGGCAACACTTTTTAAAAAGAAAAAATCTACTTTTGAACCTGATTATTGCGCAGTTAAACTTCCAGATAACCCTTGGATTGTTCAGCCGTTTGAAGTTTATGAAGAACTAAGAATTGAAGATATTAAAGAGAAACATCTTAAATAAAAAAGGCCAGTATTAAACTGGCCTTTTAAATTTAAAATTACTTAGCAAAATTAATTAGGTATATCTCCTTCAACACCTTTTACATAAGTCATCATTCCTGCAAGCATACCATCATCTGCAGTTTTACCATCAGCAACCATTAAATTACCTTTTTGGTCATAAATTGGTCCTGTAAAAGAATGAACTTTTCCAGAAGCTAAATCTGCTTCAAGTTTTTTAACTTTAGCTTTTAAGTCGGCAGGAAGAGCAGAGTCTAGGTCAGATATAACAACCATACCATCACCAATACCATGCCATGTATCTTTTTGATTCCAAGTGCCATTTGCTACAGCTTTAACCCTATCAACATAATAAGGTCCCCAATTATTTTCGACTGATGTCAATACCGCTTTAGGTGCAAATTTATCCATATCACTTGCTTGACCAAAAGCATAAACTCCAGCTTTTTCAGCAATTTGAACAATAGCAGTACTGTCAGTGTGTTGAGCAATAACATCTGCACCCTGGTCAATTAATGCTTTAGCTGCTTCAGCTTCTTTACCTGGATCATACCAAGTAAAAGCCCAAACAATTTTTGTTTTGATATTTGGATTCACTTTTTGAGCTGCTAAAGTAAATGAGTTAATTCCTCTTATCACTTCAGGAATTGGAAAAGATGCAACATATCCAATAACATTAGATTTTGTCATTGTACCAGCAATTGTTCCTAAGATAGTTCTTCCTTCATAGAATCTAGCTGCATATGTTGAAACATTTGGATGTTCTCTTTTATATCCAGTAGCATGTTCAAATTTTACGTTAGGAAACTCTTTTGCAACTTTGTTAGTTGGATTCATATATCCAAAACTAGTTGTAAAAATAACGTCATGACCAGAATTAGCTAATTGTCTAAGAACTCTCTCAGCATCAGCACTTTCTGGGACACCTTCCACGTATGTTGTTTTAAATCCGGCAGCTTCTACAGCTTTTCTACCTACATCATGCTGATAAGTCCATCCATGGTCACCAGTAGGACCAATATAAACAAATGCTGCTTTAACATCTTTTGCTACAGCAGAAACAGTTAATGTAAATAAGAAAACTAAAGAAGAAACCAAAGAACGAGTAAATATTTTATGCATAAATTTATATTCCCTTTTAGTTTTTTTTAAAAATTAAGCTTAAAGTAAATTATGTAAAAAAAAATAATTATTTTAATTTAATTATCTTTATAAAATGATTTACCTAGAGAACTAGGAGTACTTAGTCTTATTTTTCTACTATCACGAGAAATTACAACTAATACTATTATTGTAATTATATAAGGAAGGGCTGATAAAAACTGCACAGGAATTCTTACTCCAATTGCCTGCATGTGAAATTGAATTATTGTTAACCCACCAAAAATCATCGCGCCAAACAGAATTTTAATTGGATTCCATGTCGAGAATACTACTAATGCTAGAGCGATCCAGCCTCTACCTCCAGTCATATTTTCAATCCACTGAGGAGTGTAAATCATAGATAAATAGGCGCCAGCAAGTCCACACATGGCTCCACCATAAAGTATGCATGAATAACGGACCAACTTAACATTTATACCTTGGTTGGATGCAGAAACGGGAGAGTCTCCTACTGCTCTTACAATTAATCCTATCTTCGTTTTTTTTAAAAAAAAATTTGTTAAAAAAGGTAATGCAAATGCAAAATAAAATACAACAGAGTGTCCAAATAATATTGGGCCTAAAAAAGGTATAGTATCCTTTAAACCATCAAATAAAACAGGAAATTCCTTTCCTGGAATACCAACAAAGTTCTTTCCGATCATTGCTGAAATTCCTATACCAAATATAGTCAGTGCCAAGCCAGTTGCCACGTGATTTGTAATTAATGTTTGGGTCAAAAAGGCAAAAATAGAAGAAATTAATAATCCTGCTAACATTGCACCAATAACTGCAATAAATAAATTTCCTGTAACAGTCATAAGAGCAAAACCTGATATAGCTCCTATAATCATCATTCCTTCAACACCTAGATTTAGAACACCTGATCTTTCTGTAATAAGTTCTCCACAAGATGCCAGAATTAATGGCACTGCCGAGGCCATGATAGATGCAAGTATAAGTCCAATGAAATTTATATCCATAATTATTTTTTTGATCCTATAAATTTAAATTTAAAAAATAGTAAATAATCTGAAGCAAGAAGAAAAAATAAAATCATTCCTTGAAATACTTGACCAGTATATTTTGGAATTTGCATAAAGATTTGAGCAGTTTCTGCACCTAAATAAGTGATTGCAACGACTAGTGATGCAAAAATTATTCCAACTGGGTGTAAGCGCCCTAAAAAGGCAACAATTATTGCAGTAAAACCATAATCTGGAGACACTTCTCTATGAAGTTGTCCAATTGGTCCGGTAATTTCTCCAACTCCAGCAAGACCCGCACAAGCACCACTAATTAAAAAAACTAGAATGATCATTTTTTTACCTTTATATCCCGCATATCTTGCTGTCTTTAAACTAAAACCTGAAACCTTCATTTGGAAACCTAAATATGTTTTATAAAAAATGAACCAACTTATAATTACTGCAGCTAAAGCTAAAAATATACCTGCATGAATTCTTAAACCTTCAAATAATAAGGGAAGTCTTGCAGATTCACTAAATTGTCTAGTTTCAGGAAAGTTAAATCCTTCAGGATTACTCCATGGCCCAACAACAAGATAGTCTAAAATTAATTTTGAAACATATACCAACATAAGACTAACTAATATTTCATTAGTATTAAAATAAGTTTTTAAAATAGCAGGTATTGATGCATAAAGCATTCCACCTACAGCACCAGCAAGTAAAACTATTGGAAGAATATAAAAACCTTCTTGATTATAAAATAGTAAAGCTACTCCTCCTGAAACTATAGCGCCAAAAGTTAACTGACCTTCTGCTCCGATATTCCAATTATTACTTTTAAAACAAAAAGATAAACCTATTGCAATTAAGCATAAAGGTGTAGCTTTTAGAAGTAGCTCACTAAATCCGTACATATCTGCTATCGGAACTATGAAAAAAAACTTAAGAGCCTCAAAAGGTTTGAAACCTAAAATATAAAAAATTAAGCCACCAGCAACTAAAGTAAGAAAAATTGCTAATACAGGTGTTAAAAAAAATATTGCTCTTGAAGGCTGATCTCTTTTAACAATTTTAATCAATTTCTCCCCCTCCCATAAGCATACCAAGTTTTTCGGAGGTAACTTCATCACCTTCCATTATTTTTGATAGCTTTCCCTTGTGGATAACAGAAATTTTATCACTCAACTTTAACAACTCATCAGTATCTGTAGAAATTAAAATTATTGATTTATTCTGTTCATTTATTTTAATCAAAGTTTCATGAATATAATTTATCGCTCCAACATCAAGACCCCATGTAGGATTAAAACAAATTAATAAATCTGGTGAAGTTATTAATTCTCTTCCAATAATTAGTTTTTGCAAATTTCCACCTGATAAAAATTGGCTTTTTAATTCAATATTATCTGTATTAACATTAAAGTCAGATATGATTTTTTTAGAATGTTCTTTAATTTTATTTTCATTTATTAGACCATTATTGAAAAAATTTGATGATTTAAAATTGTTTAAAGCCACATTCTCAAAAATTTTCATTTGAGGAATTGCGGCCTGTTCCAGCCTATCTTCTGGAGAAAAAGCCATTAAATATTCTCTTCTTTCTTGTGGATTAAGATCTCCAATAAAATTTTTATTAAATTCTATTGAACTTTTATTTGAAATAATTTCACCACTTAAAATTTGAAATAACTCACTCTGACCATTGCCTGATATTCCTGCTATTCCCAAACATTCACCACGATTAAGCGAAAAATTAATATTTTTTAAATTTGTTTCAAAAGGGTCTTCACTAGTAAAATTGAGATCAGTAATTTTTATTAATAGATCTGAAGAAGATTGCGTTATTTTTTTTTTTTTAATTGTTTTTAAATTTTGACCCACCATTTTATTTGCTAGTGACTCAATGTTTTCTTCTTTGATTTGACTTATAGAAACAAGTTTGCCCTTTCTCATAACTGCAACTTCATCGCAAAGTTGCATTACTTCTTTAAGTTTGTGTGTAATATAAATAATTAAAATTCCTTCCTCAGAAAATTTTTTTAATGATAAAAACAATTCACTTGTTTCTTGCTCTGTTAGTACTGATGTAGGCTCATCCATAATTAGGACTTTAGGGTTTCTTATAAGACATCTAATTATTTCTACTTTTTGTTTTTGGCCTGCCGAAAGATTTAATACAGGAATATCAAGATTTATTGAAAAATTATATTTTTTCATAGTTAATTTAATTTTTTCTCTGAGATTTTCTTTTGTTTCATCTGAGTCAATTATTAAATTCTCGAATACAGATAAAGTTTCAAAAAGATTGAAGTGCTGAAAAACCATACCAATATCATTTTTTTTTGCATCAAGAGGAGAGTTTAATTTTAAAATATTTTTGTTTAAAAATATTTCACCTTCATCTGGCATAATTACTCCAGATAAAATTTTTACCAATGTTGATTTACCAGCTCCATTTTCTCCTAGTAATGCGTATATTTTTCCACTTTCAAATTCTAATGAAACACTATCATTTGCAATACACCCAGGATAAATTTTAGTTACATTTAATATTTTTAAATTTGTATTCATAAATTATTTTAAAGGTATAGAATTTTTTTCTTTTGATAATTGATATTTATTTGATAGGTCAATATATGTTTTTTTAATTTGATTAAACGACTTTGTTAATTCTTTTTTATTATCAGTTTTTAATTCTTCTATTAAATTATTAATAGCATAACTTTTCCAATATGAATTTTCTTTTAAATAGTTTCCATTAGTAATATTAAAAACTTCTTTAAGGATGTTTAAATCATGAGGAATATTAAATTCGTCAGAAGTCGATTCATATGGAAAAAGGTAATAAAAATTATCAAAACCTCCAAAAGTAATTGCACTTAAACATAAACTGCAAGGCTCGTGAGAGCTTAAGAAGATACAATTTTTTTCATCAGGCCTCATTTTCTTATCTAATTCATAAAATTTTTTTAATGTATAAATTTCACCATGCCACAAAGGATTTTTTGTTTCATTATTTGATCCAGCAACTACCAATGAGTGATCATCTTTTTTTATTATAGCAGCTCCAAAAATCTTATTGCCCAAATTAACTCCCTCAAATGTTAATGGTAAAATCTCATCTTTAAAAGCTTTTAAAAATCTATCTAATAGTATTTCGCTCATATAATTGAAATATAAATTAAAAACCTTACTTGTGAGTAGAAATCCCCACAAGCATTATAAAAAATTATTTTTAAACATTACTGAATAATTTGGATTTTATTAACAAAATTCAACTAATAAGTTTATATTTATGCCACAATTGGGTTGTTAATATAAATTTATGCAAAAAATAAGATTCTTTTTAATTATTTTAGCGATGTTAGTCATGATTACAGGGTGCCAAACTGTTAAAGAAAAAACAGATGCAATTGTAGAAAAAGAGAATGAAAAATTAAGTGAATATATTGGAAAATCTGCCAGCAAACTTCAAATGGAATTAGGAAAACCTGATGAAGATTTTAAAAATGCAAAAGGTAATTTTGAATTTATTTATAATACAAAAAAATATTTAATTCCTTGTGAAAGAAGATTTGAAATAAATTCAGAAAATATCGTTGTCGGCTTTGTATCCAACGGTTGCTTTTAAAAACTTATTTTAAGAAAAAATAGAATTTTAATATTTTTCTTTTACTGGTTGAATTTAATCTGCTCATTATAGGTTTTTTAACTCATCTATATATATAAATTCTAAATCAAATTTTTTTTTTATATAAATTTATAACTAATAATGTAACGTCGATTAAGATAACTACGGAGGTTAAATGACTTCAAGTAAAACACAAGCGGGCTCAACAAGTAGTCCAGACAAGAAACTTCCATTAAACAAATCCATACCTTTAGGAATTCAGCATGTACTAGCAATGTTTGCGGGTAATATAACTGTTCCTATAATTGTGGCTGGAGTTTTTGGTCAAACGCCTGAACAAAAAATATTTTTAATTCAAATGGCTTTATTTGTTGCTGGAGTTGCAACAATAATTCAAACTGTTGGATATAAAGATATTGGTGCAAGGCTACCTATAATTCAAGGTACAAGTTTTGCATTTATACCAATCATGTTACCATTTAAAGCTGCAGGATTAGGTGCAGTTTTTACAGCAGCATTCATTGGAGGAATTTTTCAAATTTTCATTGGAAAAGTTTTAAAACCAATAAGACATCTTTTTCCACCATTAGTCACAGGTATAGTTGTATTAATGATCGGATTTAGTTTGCTTAAAGTTGGTTTCATGTATGCTGGTGGTGGTGGATGGTTAATGAATAATAAACCTGAAATTTTTGCAAATACAAATCACTTAACTGTAGCTTTTACTGTTTTTATAGTTGCTATTTTTTTTAATAGAAAAGGTAAAGGAATGGCTTCTTCAGCTTCGATACTAATTGGAATAGTTGCTGGATTTTTAGTTGCCATGGCGTTAGGCATGGTTAACTACGGTAAAATTGCATCAGCATCTTGGTTTGCTCTTCCAATGCCACTTCAATATGGAATAGATTTTGTTCCAGGTGCAATAATTCTAATGTTATTTATGTCAATTGTTACAACAATTGAAACAATTGGAGACATAAGTGCTACCACAATGGGCGGTGCTAAAAGAGAAGCGACCGACAAAGAATTATCAGGTGGAATAATGGCAGACGGAGTTGGAACTGCTTTTGGTGCCTTGTTCAATGCAATGCCCAATACATCCTATTCTCAAAATGCAGGATTAGTTGCATTTACAGGAGTAGTAAGCAGACATGTTGGAACTATAGCTGGAGTAATTTTAGTTCTAATGGGTTTATTTCCAAAATTAGGTGGAATAATTGCTGCAATGCCAGAATCTGTAATTGGTGGAGCTGCGATAATTATGTTTGGAATGATAGCAGCTGCAGGAATTAAATTAATTTCAAAATCAGAAATGAGTCAAAGAAATTTACTAATCTTAGCTCTTTCATTATCTTTTGGAATTGGAATGTCATTATTGCCTGACTTTGTTAAAAATATTCCAGATTTTGGAATAAGTTTAAAACTACTGTTAACTACTGGACTTATACCTGCTGGATTATTAGCATTTGTTTTAAATGCAATAATGTCAGAAAAATAAATAATATTTTACTTGTGGGGAGAAATCCCCACAAGCAAGGTAAACTTATTTGATTTCGATAAGTTTTTTCTTTTTATGTTCTGGAACTATTCTCTCACAAGAAATTGTTAAAAGACCATCTTTAAGTTCAGCATTACCAATTTTAACGTCATCGGCAATAGTGAATGATCTTGCAAATTGTCTTTGAGAAATTCCTTTATGAATAATTTCTCCATCAACATTACTATCTTCAGATTTATTAACTCTTTTAGTTCTTACAGTTAATAAATTATCTTCAAACTCAACCTCAACATCTTTTTTGTTAAAGCCAGCTAATGCTAATTCGATAGCATAATTGTCCTTACCAGTTTTTCTGATGTTGTAAGGTGGATAATTTGATTGCATAGTCAAATTACCATTCCCTAACATATTTTCAAATTGGTCAAACATATCATCAAAACCAATTGAAAAAGGTCTTAGGGAGTTAAATATAGATAGATCCTTACTTGTCATAAATCCTCCTTTATTAAGCAAGTTATTTTAAATAAGTCCCATTAGGCGACTTACTGATTATATATGGTGTTTAATTTTAATATTTCAAGATATAAATTTCTTGAAAATTTAAAAAAAATTTTTATTTTTTAAATATGAAACAAATATTTTTGATAATTTTTTTAACTTTGTTGTTATTTAATATCTCTCAAGGAGATGAGACATCAAATAAACAAAAAGAATTAGAAACAAAAATAAAACTTTTAGAAAAAGAGCTTGAAATTGAAAAGTTAAAAAAAGAACTTGAGGAACAAAAAAAAGCAAATGAGTCAAAAAAAAATGGTGAAAACTTAAAATCTTCCAATAAAAAGCAAAACAAAAATATAAAAAAACCAACTATTATTGGTGATGATGATGTTTTGAAAGAGGTAAAATTACTTGGAAGTTTTAAAGAACCAGAGAGATATCCTGAGAGTTTTAAGGAAGAATTTTTCAAAGGATGTAAAAAGTTTTCATGTATTGGAAGAAAATCAACAGAAAACATGTCAAAAGTGTTTGCTAAATCTCAAAAATATAATTTAAAAAATCCAGGTAACCAGATAAAGGGTATGGCATTATTTGAAATTTATTATCTTAATGTTTTAAGAAAAAATGAGAAAAAAATAGATATTTTTTTAGAAAATTGGCCTACTGAAAAAAAGAAAACTAAAGAAATTATTAAATTAATAAAATTAAATAAATCAAGAGAAAAAATGAGAAATGCTCTTGGTATGGATTTAAATACATCAGTAGAGGATGCAATTGAAATTTATTCAATAATGGCAAATTTTTTAAATATGGGGACTCCCAAAGAACAAAAAATTTCAAAGGAATTAAAGTTAAGAAATAAATTCTTAGAAGATTATAAATCTGTTGTCTCAAAATTTAATTCACAATTTAAAAGTTACGAGAATGAAAATTTATATTATCAAATTGAAAAAAAATAAATTATGAAACTTTTTAAAATATTATTAACTTTTTTGATATTACTGCAAACTACAATAACTTTAGCTAATGAAAAATTGGATAAAAACTTAGATAAAGCTTTTAAAAAATTTTCTAAAGATATTAATAAAGTAATAAAAAAATCTGAAAAGTTAAAAGCCCCAGAAAATAAAGAGTCACAAATTATTGATAAGGCAATTAATGAATTAAAAGTGGCAAATGAGTTTATTAAAGAAACTTATATATCTGGCGATCTTGAGAATACGGAAAATACTCTTGATTTTATTTCAAGATCAATTTCTGATATCCAAAAGCTAGTACCTCAACAGATATCCTCTGATATGTCTAATATTGATATGACAACAATAAACCCTGAAGATATAAAAAAAATTAAAATAATCACTGATGGAATGAAAAAGTCAAAAAATGAAAAGTTAGTAGAATTTGTAGACCAATTAGAATCATTATCTAATAAAGGTCTAAATGTTTATTCGATTAGCTATAATTTAAATAATCTTGGGGTTGATACAATAAATTTCACAGATATTTTGAAAGCTACAAATTCTAACCAAGAATTAAGCCAAAAAACTTTAAATTCTATTGAAAAAAATCTTGAAAAGGCAGGTGTTAGTTCAAAAGATATTAAACAGATTAAAGATGATATAAAAAAAGTAAGTTTACCAAAAGATGGAGCATCTAATCCTGATGATGATCCTAAAGTTAAAGAGCTAAAAAATCTAATCGAAAAAGCAAAAGGTGACAGAGAGAATGCTGAAAAAGCCAGACAACAAAGGGATGCAGCAGTTAAAGCTGCAGAAGAAGCTCAAGAAACTGCAAAAAAAGCTCAAGAAACTGCAAATTCAATAGCTGATAAAACTTCAAAAGCTGCAAAAGAAGCAGCAGAAAAAGCACAAGAGGCTGTAAAAGAAGCAAAAAAAGCAGCCGGAGAAGCACGATCAGCTACCTTTAAATATAATGATATGAAAAGTTGGTTGAAATCTACTGAGGATGCAATTAAGAAAATTGAGGGTTCAATTCAAGGAGTTAATGAAAATTATAATTCTTTAGAAACTATTTATAATAAAAGTGTTTCAGCAAAAAATATTAAAGATATTTCTAATAAAGATTTTTTAAGATTAGAAGGTTTAGCATCTAGAAGAAAATTCGAAAAACCAGGTGGGTTTAAAGCAGCAGTAATGGACCCTGCAGATTTGTTAAGATTTGATGTTGTTAAAAAGGCGAAAGAATTAGGTTTATCAGAGAATGAGGCAAATATACTTGGTAATAATGCAATGGTCAGATATGGAGATATGAAATTTCTACAATCAAATGCATTTGCAAAATTTAAAGCCCAAGGTATGACAAATAGTGAAGCTTCAAAAAAATCTTTTGAAATTCTACAGGATAAATATGGTGATTGGATGAATAATTTAGGATTTGGACTTAACGAGAGTAAAGAAAATAAAACAAGCAATATTGATACATGGCTTATAAGTGTTGCAATGGCAAAAAAGGCTGCAACCGATTTTGGAACATTAGACCCGAATGATGAGAAAGAATTAAGATCTTCAGCAAAGTCTACAGCCGATAAAGTTTTACAAGAAGCTTTAAATCAAGGTTTCTCAAAGGAGGAAGCAGAAGAGATTGCAAATAACACATTTGATACAATGTTTAGTAGTTTAAAATTTGCTTATCAGACAGGAGAAGCTCTTCTTCAAAAAGGATTGTCTGAAGAAGAAATGGATCAAGTATTATCAAAAATGATGAAAGATAGATTTGGTACAATTGAAGCAGACTTTTTTACTTCTGGAAATTTAGGAGATATAGGAGATGAAAAAGCTATTAAGTTTTATGTCACTGGACTAGGAGCTTTAAAATATGCAATGGAGAATAGAGAAAAATCTATAAATCCAGATGATGTTGATGAAGTAGAAAAAGCAATTTCAGATACAGAAAAACTTGTAAGAGAAAGAGCTGCAAAGTTAGGAATAACTGATCAAGCTAAAATAGATAAATTCGCGTTAGATGCAAAAAATTCGGTAATTGATCTATATCATTTTGGATATGCAATTGAGGATTATTTAGGTGGACCCGAAAACAAAGGACCTTGTGATCAAAATTGTATTGATGAAAATATAGATTTCATTTTGGATAAATTTTACTCTAAATGGGGCTCTAGATTATTTGATGCTACTGGTGAAGAGCTTAAATTAGATACTTCAAAAATTGATGTTTATGTAACAGGATTAGTTGTAACCGAGTCAACTGAGGTAGCTAAGCGAGCTAAAGAAAATGCTGAAAAAGCAGTTAAAGAGGCTGAAAATTCACTTAACAAAGCAAAAGAATTAGAACAAAAAGCTAAAGATGCTCAAGCTAAAGCCGATAAAATTAAAGACAAAACTTCTCAAGAATATAAAGATGCAGTGGCTAAAGCAGAATCTGCACAAAAAGCTGCTAAAGCTGCAAGAGACGCAGCTGAAAAAGCAAAAAATGCTTCAGAGGAAGCAAGAAAAGCTTATGAGGATGCTGAAAAAGAGTTAGCTAGGCTTGAAAAAGAACTTAAAAATCTTTTAGATGAAATAGGAGGACCTGGTGATTTAGGACCTGGTGGGAAAGGTGCTTGGGATCCAAGAAAAACAATTGCTCAAAACAAAGAGAGAAAAATGGAAATTAGTGAAATTAAATCTAATAAAAATTTATCTAATGTTATGAATTCTATGAGTGATAAACAGGTTTATGGTTTATTAGCTAGTGGTGTAATAAATTCAGATTTAGTAAATGAATATATAAAAGATGGGAAAAACGCTCCTATACTAGCTTGTGGAACATCTGATTGTGAAGTTGGAGATTTAAAATATGTTTTTGAGGAAGCGGATAGAGAAATGAAAATGAGCTCATTTAAAGGTAATTCTTTACTTACTAAAGTAATGAACTCCTTAACTGATAGACAAGCATATGAATTAATTGCATCAGCAGCAATTCCATCAGATATGGTAAATGAATATATTCAAAACGGAAAGAATGCTCCTATTTTACCATGTGGATCTGCTGAATGCTCAATGATCGAATATATGAACCCAGGCTCAACAAAAGCTGTTGGAGAAGGTGTTGATGTAGTTGGGATTGGAGAGGTTCAAGGTGCCGCTACTGACATATTGGCAGCAACAAAAGATACAAACGTTAAATCTGCTGCGGATGCTCTTGGCGAAGATCTAGCAGCTACAATCGCAGAAATTCAATCTACTTTAGATACTGGAGCTATAATTAGAGGTTCAGACGGGGTTGCTATGTCAGTACAAGAAGCCTTAGAATCTATGCCAGAGGGTGGTCGAGTTAATCCAGATGGAACCTTAGAGCCAGTAGTTGGTGATGATCCAAATGATGCTGAGAGGCCGGGAGGTTGCACTGATGGTACTTGTTAAAATTTGTCATGCTTACAGATAATTAAATTTTATTGCTGATTTTTAATGCAAATGCATAGTCAATAGCAATTTCCTCTATTGCGCCATCTCTTCCAGATTTTCCACCATGACCTGCATTCATCTCTGTTTTTAAAAGAAGTAAATTATTATCAGTTTTATATTGTCTCAATTTTGCTGTAAATTTTGCAGGTTCATCAAATAATACTCTATTATCACTTAAACTAGTTGTAATTAACATATGTGGGTAATCCATTTTCTTAATATTATTATAAGGAGCATATGAAAATATATAATCAAAATGTTCTTTATTATCTTTTGCATTTCCAAATTCATCAAATTCTCCTACTGTTAAAGGTAGAGAATGATCTAGATTTGTTGTTAAAGAATCTACAAAAGGTACAGCCATAATAATTCCTAGAAATAATTCAGGAGATTGATTCACTACCGCGCCCATTAATAAACCTCCTGCAGAGCCACCCATACCAATTATTTTTCCTTTTGATGTATAATTATTTTCGATTAAATATCTTGCTGCGTAAATATAATCTTCAAATGTATTCTTTTTATTTATTAACTTGCCCTCTTTCCACCATTTCATACCCTTTTCCATACCACCTCTAATGTGTGCAGTAGCCCAAATTATATCTCTATTAATCAAACTTAATCTTGTAGATGAAAAGCTAGGACTTATCGAGTTTCCATATGAACCATATCCATAAAGTAATAATTTGGCCGAACCGTCAATTTTAGTTTTTTTGTGCCTTGTAATTGTTAAAGGTACAAGTCTTCCATCATGTGATTTAAATTCAATTCTCTCAACAATATAATTATCTTTATCATGTCCTGAAGGAATTTCTTGTTCCTTTACTAACTTCTTTGATTTATTTAATAAGTTATATTTGTAAACTCTTGATGGAGTTTTAGGCGAAGAATATCCTAAGTAAACGTCGTCCGTGTTTCTATTTTTTTGTATTAAAGATACTCCCGGTACATAAATTTTTTCATCTGAAAAGATTAGTTCTTCTTCTGTATTATTAGAAATATTTCTAACAAATAATTTATCTAAAGCATTAGAAGTTTCAGAGCGAATTATCCAGTTTTGTAAAAAAGTACATCCGCCAATTAAAACCTCATCTTTTGCTGGAATGAATGTTTTCCAATTTTGATTTTCTAAACTTTCAGAAATATCAATTTTAAAGTCTTCTGCATTTTTATTAGTATGATTATAAAATTTACCATTCCATGAATTTATAGAGTAGAGAATTCCTTTTTCTCTCTTCATTATTAATTTGGGAATTGGTTTTTTTTCTTTAGAGCTAAAGTAGTATTGTTCTGAAGTATTATGATCTGATGTATTTATAAAATAATATTTTTCATCTGAGCTTAATCCAATACTTACAGTAAATGCCTCAGTTTTTTCCTCAAATATTAATTCATCATCATCTTTATAATTTCCAATTTCATGCCTATAGATTTTTCTTGCTCTATGATTTTCATCTAGTTTTGAATAAAAAATATATTTATCGTCTAAACTAAAATTTATACTACCAGATGTTTCTGTAATTTTTTTTGAAATAGTTTTCTTAGTTTTTATGTCTCTTATAAAAATTGTATAATATTCAGAACCCATAGTGTCCAATGAATAACCTAAATATTTATCATTGTTACTTACTTCTAAATCACCAACTCCAAAGTATTCAGTTTTTAGTTTTTCTTTTTCTTTGTCACCGTTCCAAATTTCTTCAATCTCACTTGAGCCTATTTTTTTACGAAGTTTAATTGAGTAATTTCCTTCAACCGTAGTTTTTGTCCAATATTCGTAAGTATGATCTTTGTATGGAAGAGATTCATCATCTAATTTTATTCTTCCTTTGATTTCATCAAAAAGTTGTTTTTGTAATTTTTTTGTGTCCTTTAAATGGTATTCAGCATAAGAATTTTCTTCTTCTAAATATTTCTCAACTTCAGGATTTAATTTTGTTTTATCTTTTAAAACTTCTAAAATATTTTTTTGATGTATCCAGCTATAATTGTCCTCCCACTCTATATTGTGACAAGATTTTATCTCTGGTTTTTTTTTAAGATATGGTACTTTCATTTTAAATAGGAAATATATGAATATTATTATTTATACACTTTTAATTTTAATAATTTTATATTTTTTATTGAGATGGTGGTCCAATATTTCTACAAAAAAAATGTCAAAAAGTGTGAGACTAATTACAATTTTCTTATTAGTAGGGCTCGCAGTTTTGTTTGCTGTAGGTGGAAAATTTTTACTTACTTTACCATTAACTCTTATGAGTTTGGCTTTACTTAAGCTTAAAGGCTTATCTTTAATTCAAATTTTTTCTCTTTATAGGCTTATTCAAACACTTAGAAATTCAGGAAGATTTTCTTTTAACCAATCACAAAATAATAATTTATCTACATTGTCTGTATCAGAGGCATACAAAATTCTAAATTTAGATATAAATAAAAAACCAACTAAAGAATTAGTCAATCAAACTTACCAGAAGATTCAAAAAAAAATACATCCAGATATATCTCCTGAAACAGCAAGATTGTCAGCCATTGTTAATGAAGCTAAAGAAATAGTTCTTAAAGATATTTCTTAATTCATTATTGATATTAATTTATTGAATACTTTATCTGGATCAATTTTATCTTTTCCAAGAGTATTGTGAGTAACAGTAATTTCTCCATCTGGTATAATTGGATACATATTAGAACTATATGATCCATAAATTAAAGGTGTATCTGCCATTAAAGTAATTGTTTTTATTCCAAGAGCAGAGGACAAATGTGCAAATCCTGTATCATTACAGATAGAAACATTGCAATTTTTTATAATTGGTAAAGTTTCAGCAATAGTTAGATTGTCTAATGGAATACATTTATCTTTAAATTTTGAATTATAAATTTCATTTAAAATTTTTTGTTCATCTTCATCTTTTCCAGTAGCTAAAAAAAATTTACATTTTTTTTTATTATCAATTTTTTCCATAATATTCAGATAAGTTTTAGAAGGTATTCTTTTTGTTGATCCTGATCCCCCTATACCAAGTAGAATATTTAGATCATCATTATTTAAATCAAATTTTAAAAAAGTTTGTTTGACTAAATTGTTTTCAATTTGAATTTCAGGATTACCACTTACTTCGATACTTAAATATTTTTTAAGCAAATTTTTTGCAGGCTCAGTAATATGTTGGTTTTTTTTCTCAAATAAAGGATATTGATATATTTTATTAATACCAGCTAATCTTGAGATAAGATTAAATCTTAAAGATGAATTAAAAATAAATACTTTATCAAAATTATATTGATTTAAATCTTTTGCTAATTTAAAAAAACCATTTATTCCATCATGCCTTTCACTTTTTTTGTTATCTCTTTTTAAGTGAATAATTTTATCGATATATGTTGTTTGATTTAAAAACTGGTCTGCTTTAGAATTTTCTTTTACAAGTAAACTTACAGGTGAGTTGAATTTTTTTGATATTGCTTTGATAAAAGGTAGAAAAATTACAGTATCACCAATACCCATTCTATTTTGAATTGCCAATATTTTCATAATTAATTTATAAACTTTACTAATTTATATTTTTATATAAATTTTGAATATGAGCAAAATTAAAGGCATTTATGCGGCCTCAATGTCGATCTTGAATGATGATTTAGCACTTGATGTTAAAAAAACCGTTCATCATGCTGAAATGTTGATTGAACAAGGTTGTCATGGAGTAGCGATTTTTGGAAGCACAGGTCAAGCACAACTCATATCTATTTCAGAAAAAATTGATTTATTAAATCATTTAGCTTTGAACAAGTATAAAGAAAAATACATGATTGGTACGGGATTAAACTCATTAGGAGAAACTATTAATTTAATGAAAGTGGCCAAGTCTTTAAATTTTGAAAAATTTTTAATTATGCCTCCTGCATACTATAAGTATAAAGATCAAGAGGTAATCAACTTTTACAGTAAAATAGTAGAAGCAATTCCAGAGTCTGAAATTATTCTTTACAATTTTGAAAAATTATGTGGATACAAGTTCAGTGTGGAGTGCGTTGAAGAATTAGTAAAAAAATTTCCACAACAAATTATTGGAGTTAAAGATAGTTCTTATAACCTGTTTGAAAATTTAAAATTAGACAATTTTTCAGTTTTGCCTGGTTCAGAGTCAAAGTTATTAAAAGGTCTACAATTAGGATGTTCAGGAATTATTACAGCTACTTGTAATGTTACTAGCAAATTAGCAAGAAAAGTTTATGATGATTTTCAATTAGGAGCTGAACAAACAGTAAATCAAAAACTGTGTGATGTTAGAGCGGTATTTGAAAAATATAACTTAATATCAGGACTTCATACATATTATTCAAAAAATGATAGTTATTATAAAAATGTTTTACCACCTTTAAGTATTTTAAATTCTCAAGAAGAAAAAGAACTAATTAATAATTTAGAAAAATTAAATTTTTCAATTAAATCTTTAAAGGCGGCTTAAGATGCAATTAGCAAGATTTTTAAATAAAGTTATTAAGAAAGATGGTTTTATATTAATCGATGCTAACTCAAAAAGTTATATAATTGGAACTCCTAAAAGTGATAATCCAATTAAGATTAAAATTTTAGATAAAAAACTTCATTATAAGTTATTATTTCACCCAGATTTATATTTTGGTGAGGCGTATACAGATGGAGATATAGTAATTGAAAATGGAAGCCTTACTGATTTTTTAGATCTTGCGTTAATGAATTTTGGAAGAGGTGAAATTAATTTTTTTAGTTATTTAATGAATAGAGTTAGAGGATCTTATAGATATTTAACGAATTTTAATTTTATAAAAAATTCAAAAAAAAATGTATCACATCATTATGATATTTCAGATGATCTTTATAATTTGTTTTTAGACCCAAAAAGACAATACTCATGTGCATATTTTAAAAATGAAAATGATACTTTGGAAAGTGCTCAAAATAATAAGATTCAACATATTATTAAGAAACTTCATATCAAGCCAAACCAAAAAGTATTAGATATTGGTTGTGGATGGGGGTCATTAGCATTCGATATAGCCAAAAGCGCAAACTGTGAAGTTACTGGAATTACATTATCCGAAAATCAGTATAATTATTGTAAACAAAAAGCAAAAGAACATAATTTAGATAATCAAGTAAACTTTAAGTTAATAGATTATAGAGAGCTTGATGAAAAATTTGACAGAATAGTAAGCGTAGGAATGTTTGAACACGTAGGTAGAAAATTCTACAAAAAGTTCTTTAACCAGGTAGAAAAATTGCTTAAAGATGATGGAATTTCATTAATACACACTATAGGCTCAGTAAATCCACCTAGGGATCCTCATCCGTGGATTACAAAATATATATTTCCAGGAGGATATACGCCGAGTTTAAGTGAAGTTAGTAATCCTATTGAAAAATCTGGGCTAATTGTTTCTGATCTAGAGGTATTAAAACTACATTATATGCATACTTTAAGAAACTGGAAAGAAAATTGTATTAACAATAAAGAAAAAATTATTCAAATGTTTGATGAAAGATTTTTTAGAATGTGGGAATTTTATTTAGCTGGATGTGAAATGGCATTTAAGTGGGGAGATCAGGTTGTATTTCAATTTCAATTGACAAAAAATTATAGGTCAACTCCAGTTACAAGAGACTATATTTATCAATAAATTATTGATAGAAATATAAACTCTTTAAAATGAAAAAAAGAAAAAAAAAAACAAAAAAAATCAAAAAAAAAGTTAGAAAAAAAAATTTTAAGAGCATCAATCATACTAAAAAAAAAGTTAAAAAATTTCGATCAAAATTAAAATACAAAAAGATAAAAAAAATAAAAAAAGTTAATAAAGTAATAAAATCTACAAAACCAAAGAAACAAAATTTTATTTTAAAATTAATTAATTTACAAAATTCTTTAAAACCAGAAATTAATCTTAAAATTAATTTTGGTATTGAAAAATTTATTCAATCTTTTTTTGATAAAATTGCTAATACGATTGGACAGTATAAAATATTAAAAAAAGATGAAACTAGAAGATTAAAACTAGAAAAAATAGAAAAAGCAAGACAAGAAAAAATTGATCTTCAAAATCAAAAACAAAAAGAGCAAGAGTTAAAAATTAAATTAAAAGAGCAGACTTTAAAAGAAGAAATTAGGTTAGAAAAACAAAGAACTAGAGACATAAAATTATTCTTAAGGAAAGAACAAGCAATATTAAGAATAGAACAAGCTGAAAAGCAAAAACAATTTTTAAAACAATTAAGATTAGAAAAACAAATTGAAAAATTTAGAGTAAGAGAAGTTAAAGAGTTAGAAAAACTTGAAAAAATATCACTTAGAGAAAAAAGAGATGATTATGCTGGCCTACAACAAAGAATAGAAAAATTAAAAGAAAAATATCGAATAATTAGAGATCAAAAAATAAGAGAAAGAGTTGAGGCTTTAGGAGTCAAAATTCAAGGTGATGAAGACAGAGATACACTATTACAAAAAGAAAAAGATTATACTTTAGCAAGACAAAAAATAGAATTTGCTCTTGAAAGTTTTTATCGTAGTGCCAGTAGTTTAGTATTTCAATTAAATAAAAGATATATAACAAGACATATGTCTATTTTTAGATGTATCGATAGAAGATTTGAAACTGGGGAAATTTTTATTAAATGGGATGAGGCATCAGATGATGAATGGTTATTATTGATTTATATAAAAAATAATTCTCCTGATGAAGGAATAGTTATTGAAGATAAAACTAATCCTGAAAAAAATATTTCCCATGAGTTTAAAAATAATGAAATTTTTAAAGCCTCAGACACCATGGTTGACTCATTAACTCAATTAATTGCAAGAAAAAGAGCTAAAAATACCAATTAAATTATCTTATATTATTAGGTAATATCTAGAATGTTTTTTGGAATCATGACCATGATAATTTTATATTTAATTTTAAAATATGTTCTTGAATGGATTAAATATTTTAACAGTTTAGATCCTAGATTAGGTCAATCAACATGGCGATGGAGTTATGATTATCCAGTAATAGGAGAAAGAGATATATCTGATTTAGATGATAGGGATTTTGTTAGATTAAGAAGAAAAAGAAATAAAATTATTACATTTATGTATTCAATAGTTTTAATTATGTTTATTGCTTCAATGTCCTTGTTAAGTGAAATTTTAATATTTTTTTTACAATAATTTTTTAGTTTAAATTTGTACATGTTTAAAATGACCAGTTGAAAATGATATATAAAGTATTATGTAAATTAAATGAGCAAATTTTTTGATAAATCTGATTTAGTTAGAAATGATGTAGATAAAATTGTTTCTGATACCTTAAAGAATTGTGATGATGGTGAATTATATTTTGAAGAGTCTAAATCTGAGTCAATTTTATTAGATGACAATAAAATTAAAAGTTCAAATTATAGCTCAGATTTAGGTTTTGGATTTAGAGCGATTTCTAAAGATGTAGTTGCTTATTCTCATTCAAATGAAATTTCAAAAGATTCCTTAAAGAATTCTTCAGAAAATCTTAAGTCTACTCTTAAATCAGTCAAAGGAACTTATAATCATGCAATTACTAGAACAAATAATAAATTTTATGATGATATTAATCCTATAGATCAAAAAACATTAAAATCTAAATTAGAGATTTTAAATAATGTAAATGATTTTTTACGTCAAAAAGATATTTCAGTTAAACAAGTGACAGCGAGCTTTGCTGGTGAACAGAAATCAATTGAAATTATAAGATCTGGAGGCGAAGCCTTAACTGATGTGCGTCCGTTGATTAGATTTAATGTTTCTGTAATGCTTGAAAAAAATGGAAGAAAAGAAACGGGAGTTTATGGAATTGGTGGCAGACAATCGTATGAAGATTATTTAAAAAATGATAATTGGAAAAATGTATGTGAAGAAGCTTTTAGAATTGCTTCAGTCAACCTAGAAAGTAAACCAGCTCCAGCTGGTGAAATGAAGGTTGTATTAGGACCGGGTTGGCCAGCGATTTTAATTCATGAGGCGATAGGTCATGGTTTAGAAGGAGATTTTAATAGAAAAAAAACTTCGGCATTTCATGATTTAATGGGACAAAAGGTTGCAAGTGAAGATGTTACAATTGTTGATGATGGAACTATAGATAAAAAACGAGGAAGTCTAACAATCGATGACGAAGGTACACCTACCGAAAGAACAGTTTTAATTGAAAATGGAATTTTAAAAAATTTTATGCAAGACAGATTAAATGCAAGGTTAATGAATACTAGATCTACTGGTAGTGGCAGAAGAGAAAATTATAAACATATTGTTTTACCAAGAATGAGAAATACGATGATGTTAAATGGTAAACAAACTCAAGATGAGATGATTAAATCAGTTGATAAGGGAATTTTTGCAGTGAGCTTTGGTGGAGGACAAGTAGATATTACATCTGGAAAATTTGTTTTTAATTGTACGGAGGCTTATGAAATAAATAACGGTAAAATTGGCTCGCCTATTAAAGGAGCAACTTTAATAGGGGATGGCCCTTCAATTTTGAAAGAAGTATCAATGGTGGGTAATGATATGATGTTAGACCCTGGTATAGGAACGTGTGGTAAGGCAGGACAGGGAGTTCCCGTTGGTGTTGCTCAACCTTCTATATTAATTGATAAGATGACAGTCGGTGGAACAAAACTTTAAATGGTTAAAGATCAAGATTATTTAGAAAAAAAAGCTTCTTATTGTTTAGATTTAGCAAAAAAATTAGGAGCTACAGATACAAGAGTTAACGTTGGCAACTCTATTTCTGAGACTGTAAATTTTAGAAATAAAAAATTAGATGAATCTAATAGATCAGATAATTTAGGCATAGATATTACAACTTATATAGGTAAAAAAAAATCATCTATATCTTCATCAAATTTATTAAATGATAACATAAATATTTTAATTGAAAAATGTATTGAAACTACAAAGAATACCCCTGAAGATGAATTTAATTCACTTCCTGATAAGAATTTACTTGCTAAAGAAGTTAAGGATTTAGATTTATATGATGATACTCATATAGAGAACGATAATAAGATTGAATATTTAAAAAGATTAGAAGTTTCTGTTTCAGCTGATAAAAAAATAGTAAATACTGAATCTAGTTTTGTTGAAGATAAATCAAATTTTATTTTAGCTAGTAGTGATGGTTTTTGTAAAGGTTTTAAAACCTCATCATTTATAGTATCAAGTGTAGCGGTTGCAAAAGATAATAATAGTATGGAGAGAGATTATGATTATACTCTCAAATGTCATCTAAAAGATATTAAAGATGCAGAAGAATTAGGAAAAAAAGCTGCAGAACAAACTATTAGAAAACTAAGTCCAAAAAAAATAGGCACTGAAAAGATTCCTTTAATTTTTGATAAAAGGATTGCAAAAGGTATATTGAGTATTTTTGCAAGCACAATATCATCTTCTGCCATTTCAAGGGGCACTTCATTCTTAAAAGACAAAATTAATGAAAAAATTTTTTCAGATAAAATTAGTGTTTTTGATAAACCAGATATATTAAAAGGTTTAGGTTCTAAGAGTTTTGATTTAGAGGGAGTTAAAATTGATACATTAAAATTAGTTGAAAATGGGGTACTAAAACACTATTTGGTAGACACATATAATGGAAATAAATTAAATCTAAAATCTAATGGAAGATGTGGAGGAACTAGTAATCTTTATTTTGATAATGGAAAAATAAGTTATAAAGATTTAATAAATTCTAATTCTAGAAGTCTTTATATAACCGAAACAATTGGTCATGGTAGTAATATTGTGACTGGAGATTATTCAGTTGGTGCTACTGGTTTTTTAATTGAAAATGGTGAATTTAAATACCCAATTAATGAATTTACAATAGCAGGTAACTTTAAAGATATGTTTCAGAACATAACTTTAGCTGATGACTTAGAATTTGAATACTCAACCAACTCCCCAACTATGATGATCGAAGGAATGGTTGTGGCTGGTAAATAATTATATTTATTTAATACTTTTTAGGCGATATTCCCAATTTCCCATTCTTGAATAAGATACTTTTATAATTCTAGAATTATTTCGATCATACCAAATATGGAAATTTAGTCTTTTATTTTCAGGTAGTGACATATTTTTTGATTTAATCGTCAAATGATCAACCTCATAAGTTTTTCCATATAAAGTGATTTTTTCTTTACCTAAAAATGTTACAACTTGATCTTTTATACTTCCTGAGATTGGACTAATTTGATTATCTGCTTCTAAAATTTTATGATTCCACCAGTTTCCAATAATACTATTTTTTGATGCTTTTCCAGTATAAGAAGACCCTTTAATATTAAATTCATTTTTATTTTTATCAAAAACTAAATTTACAAATTTTTCTTTATCATTTTGATAAGTTTTAGAATTATAAGAAATTAATTGGTCTTTAAAATATTTTTCTTCACCAAATCCTTCAACTTGAAAAACTGTTGTTCCAAAAAGTTTTACAGAAAATTTTATATTATTAGTAACAATTGTTTCATCACCATTTCTAGTAAAAAAATAATAGTTGTATCCAATTAGTTCTCCATTTCTTAAAATTTCCATTTCAATTTTATTAAATTTGCTATAGTGAGCCATATGTGCACTAGTATTAAACGAGTATGTTAAGAAAAATAATAAGAATAAAAATTTTTTCATCTAATCATTACTTTAATAGACTTTAATTTTAAAAGAAGTAATTTATTCAAAAATGTTTTTAAAAATTAAAAATATACCAAAAGTATCTTGGAGTTCAGATAAACCACTAAATTTAAAACCAAAAGTTTCATCATTCTTTTTTTTATGCCTTGGATTAACTTTATTTGGCTTAGGAGAAGGTTTATTGATTGTTTCATTGTCAGGAGCATCACCATGGTCAGTTTTAGCCCAAGGTATTTCTATAAAATCTGGACTTTCAGTTGGATTCATTACATTTATAATAAGTGTTTCAGTTCTAATTTTTTGGATACCATTAAATCAAAAACCAGGAGTAGGAACAATTCTTAATGCTTTGATTGTTGCTTTTATGATTGATGTTTGCATAAAATATTTTCCCTCACCAGACAGTTATCTTTATCAAATTTTATTAGGAGCTATTGCTGTATTGATAGTTGGATTAGGAGGAGCTATTTATTTAGTTGCTAATCTGGGAGCAGGACCGAGGGATGGTTTAATGGTAGGTTTACAAATAAAAACAAATTTACCAATTGCAGTTGTAAGAGCTACTCTCGAAATAACAGTTGTTTGTATAGGATGGTATTTAGGTGGAACTGTTGGCATAGGAACTTTAATTTTTGCTTTTGGTATTGGACCTTGCGTAGCATTGGGCTTATACTTAGTAAATAAAATTTTTAATTAGTTTATTGAAATAAATTAACTTTTAATTAAAAATTTAAAAAGGTTAATAAACTTAAGATTTTTTAGATTTTTCTCTTTTTAATTTTCTTTTTTCTTTTAGAGTTAATTTAGGTTTTTTATTTACACTAGAGTCTTTAAATGATTTACCACTATATCTTTTTGACATTTTTAAAATCTATAGTGTTAAATATTTAATTGCAAAAAATATTGTTCCCATTGATGCAAAAGTTGAGATAAATAATGCTTTTATTATATTTTCAGGATTTACGTTGTATGCTGAACATAAAACAATTGCAGTATGTCCACAAGGAGCAACACTAACAAAAAATGCACCTGGTATTTTTTCAGGAACACCAGCATCAAAAAATATAAATCCAATTATTAATAGAATTATTGGAGAAATTACTAATTTTAAAATTGAGATAGATGCTGTTAACTTATTAATAACTTTTTTTGCATAAAAAGATAAAGTTATACCAATAGCAAAGAGTCCAACAGGTGAAACACATGCTGCTAATACCGAAAGTATATAATCAACCGGTGTTTCATTTATATTAATACTAAATATAAATAATAATACCCCAATTAAAATTGATAGTATCATTGGGTTAAACGTAACATTTTTAATGAAAGTTGATAACTTAATATTTTTTTTTGTTGTTAGTTCTAGAAAAAAAGCAATTACAGATAATAAAATAACACCATCCATTAGTATTATACTTGTGACCTGGGTTATAACTTCTGTTCCAAAATAAATCTTTGTAATTGGCAAAAGCAAAGTTACATGATTTGATAAAGCTACCATTAAAGCCCATATAATTGATTCAGGAACAGGCCTTTTAAAAAATTTTTTTGTAATTAAAAAAGTTAGAAATCCAAGACTAGCTTGCATTAAAAAATAAGAGACTATCTGTTTTAAATCAACTTGACCGATTTCACTCTGAGCAACAAATTTAATAATTAATGCAGGAACAGCAACATAAAATAAAAATAAATTAAAAACTTTTGCATGACTTAAATCAAAAACTTTAAATTTACCGAATATGAAACCAATTAATGTAATAAAAATAAAAGGAGTTAAACCAAAAAAAATTTGAAGCATAAATTTATTAAATCTTTTATCATTGTATCGATAGATATAGCCACTAAAAAAGAAATTTTTTTATTTTTTTTTAAAAAAAAATTTAATTATATGTGATAATTATAATTATATATTATAAAAAATGAATTCAAAAATTTTTGAAAAAGCAAAATTATATTTTTTAGAAGGATCTAAACTATATCAAGAAAATAATTATGATCTTGCCGAAAAACAATTTATTAAATCTTTAGAATTAGTACCAGAAAGATTATCTACAATACTTAATTTAATATCAATTTTTATAAAGACAGATCAAAAAATTAAATTACAAGAGATATTGGATAAATATAAAAATTTAAACAATGAAAAAGAGATTTTATATGGACTTGCATTCAATTATTATTTTTGTGAGAGTTTTTCAGAATCTATAAAAATATGTAATAAAATTATTCATTTTCAAGAATTTAGAGACTCTATTCAAGATTTGCTAGCATCAAATTATAAGAAACAAAAACTTTTTTTAGATGCATTAAAAATTTATAAACAAAAATTAAAAGAAAATAGAAATCATTTAGTATTTTACAATATCGGATGTTTGTTTTTAGATTTAGGAAGAACTAGGACTGCACATTATTATTTTGATAAAAGTAAAGAGCTTAAAAATGATGATTATACAAACTTAAATAATTTATCATTATGTAAACTTAAATTAAAAGAATTTAAAGAAGGTTTTTTACTTTTTGAAAATAGATGGAAAAAAAAAACTAATGCTCAAGAAAAAAAATTTAATAATATTAAATCTCCTAATTCTCCCTCTGAAATAAAAGATAAAAAAATATTAATCTGGGATGAACAAGGATTAGGTGACACTATACAATTTTCTCGATTTGTAATTGATCTATTGAAATATACAAAGAATATTACTTTTGTTGTAAATTCAAAATTAGCTCAAATACTTTCTAATTTAAATAAAGATATATTTGTAACAAGTTATGAAAATTTAAAAACAGAAAAATTTGATTTTCAAATTCCAGTTTGTAGTTTACCAAAATTTTTAAATATAGAAAAAACTGAAGATATTAATTATTACAAATTAAATATAAATTATAATGATCAAGATATAATTCCTATAGACAATAATAAACTTAATGTTGGTCTTGCTTGGTCTGGTAACAAAAAATATTTTTTAGATTCGTATAGATCAATTCCATTTAAATATTTTAAAAATTTATTAAATATTAAAGATATAAATTTTTATAAATTATCTACAGATGCAAGAGAAGCTGAAAATGATCAACTTAATTTATATCCTAATTTATTTGATTTAGGTCATAAATCTTTTTTTGAAATTTCACAATTTTTAAAAAATATAGATTTGGTAATTTCTGCTGATACATCTTTTATACACTTAGCTGGAATTCTTAATATTAATTCTATTTTACTTTTGCATTATAGTTATGATTGGAGATGGTTTGATAATGCAAAGTCAACGGTTTGGTATCCATCTGTTAAAATAATTAAACAAAATAAATTTGATGAATGGGATAACGTTTTTAGTCAATTATTAGAAAAAATAAAAAAATTGAATTTTGAAAAATAAAAAAAAAGGGCAGTAAAAACTGCCCTTTTTAAATTTTTGTTTAAGAGTAGGGAGGATTACATTCCCATTCCACCCATTCCACCCATGCCGCCCATTCCACCAGGCATACCACCAGGCATTCCACCAGCAGCATCTTTTTCTTCTGGTTTATCTGCTATCATAGCTTCTGTAGTTACTAATAGCCCAGAGATCGACGCAGCATCTTGAAGAGCTGTCCTTACAACTTTAACAGGGTCAATAATACCTTTTGCAAACATATCACAATATTCTTCAGTTTGAGCATCGTAACCTTGTGTTTTTTTCTTTTGCTCTAACAATTTACCAACTACTACTGAACCATCTACTCCAGCATTTTTAGTAATTTGTCTAATAGGGGACTCTAGTGCTCTTCTAACAAGATCAACACCAGCTTTTTGATCTTCACCTTTTGCTTTTACTTTATCAAGATCTTGAGCAGCATATAAAAGTGCACAACCACCTCCTGTTACAATACCTTCTTCAACAGCGGCTCTAGTTGCATTTAAAGCATCTTCTACTCTGTCTTTTCTTTCTTTAACCTCAACTTCAGTTGCACCACCAACTTTAATGACTGCAACACCGCCTGCTAATTTAGCAAGTCTCTCTTGAAGTTTTTCTCTATCGTAATCAGACGTAGTTTCTTCAACTTGTTGTTTAATAGAGTCACATCTAGCGTCAATATCTGATTTTTTACCACTGCCACTAACGATTGTGCTGTTTTCTTTATCCACTTTGATTTTTTTACAAGATCCAAGGTCTTCAAGTTTAACATTTTCAAGTTTAATTCCTAAATCTTCTGAAATCACTTGGCCACCAGTCAATATAGCAATATCTTCAAGCATTGCTTTTCTTCTATCTCCAAATCCTGGAGCTTTAACAGCAACAACTTTTAAACCACCTCTCAATTTATTTACTACAAGTGTAGCGAGTGCTTCTCCCTCAACATCTTCAGAAATTATCATTAACGGTCTACCAGCTTGTACAACAGCTTCTAACAAAGGTACCATTGGTTGTAGATTTGTTAATTTCTTTTCATGTAATAGTATAAAAGGATTTTCTAACTCAGTAGTCATTTTATCACTGTTAGTTATAAAGTATGGTGATAGATATCCTCTATCAAACTGCATACCTTCAACAACATCAAGTTCAGTTTCAATTCCTTTTGCTTCTTCAACAGTGATAACTCCTTCATTACCAACTTTTTGCATTGCTTTAGCTATCATTGCGCCAATTTCTTTATCGCCATTAGAAGAAATAGTTCCAACTTGAGCAATTTCATCACTGTCTTTTACTTTTTTTGCAGATGCGATTAAATTTTCTTTTACAGTTTCTACCGCAGCATCTATTCCTCTTTTTACATCCATCGGATTCATGCCTGCAGTAACATACTTAACACCTTCTGTTACAATTGCTTGAGCTAAAATAGTTGCAGTAGTTGTTCCATCACCAGCTTCTTCATTTGTTTTGCTAGCAACTTCTTTAACCATCTGTGCACCCATATTTTCAAATTTATCTTCTAGGTCAATTTCTTTTGCAACTGATACACCATCTTTTGTAATTCTCGGTGAACCATAAGATTTATCCATTACGACATTTCTTCCTTTTGGTCCCAAAGTAACTTTAACAGTATCAGCTAAAATATTTACACCCCTCATCATTGCCGCTCTTGCTTCAGCGTCAAATTTAATTATCTTTGCCATTTTACTTTCTCCTTTTAATTAAAATTATTTACCTGAAATACCCATAATGTCTGACTCTTTCATTATGCTGTATTCTTTACCATCAATTTTGACTTCAGTTCCTGACCATTTGCCAAACAAAACTTTGTCACCAACTTTAACATCCATTGGAATTAATTTTCCATCTTCTGTTTTTGCACCTCCACCAATAGCAACTACTTTACCTTCTTGAGGTTTTTCTTGAGCTGCGTCTGGGATGATTATTCCGCCAGCAGTTTTTTCACTACTGTCTAAAACTTCGATTAATACCCTGTCATGTAACGGTTTAAATTTCATAAATTCTCCTTTTAAATATGGACTTCATATAGATACTGCCTCGTCTATTTCAAGATAAGATGACTAATAAGTTAGTAATTATGGTAGGAAATTCAGTATTTTATGGTTTATACCTTAAAATATGACTAAAAATATAGATAAAGAAGGCTTACAGTCGATTGCTGATAATTACGATCTATTTTATATAGATTTATGGGGAGTGATTCATAATGGAATTAAACTTCACGAAGAAGCAATTATTACTCTTAAAGAATTACTAAAGATGAATAAAGATTTTGTTCTTTTGACAAATGCTCCTCGACCAAATTTTTCAGTAAAAAAATTTTTAGAAAAAATGGGATTAGATGAAAAAATCAGAAATCATGTTTTCACATCGGGAGAGGCGGCACTTAATTATCTAAAAAAATTTTATTTATTAGATAAATTTTTTCATATTGGGCCTGATAGAGATTTTGATTTATTCAATGACTTTAAAAATAATAAATCTAAAGATCTAAAAGATATTAAATATTTTTTATGCACAGGATTATTTGATGAGCATGACAAAGATTTAAGCTACTACAAGAAATTATTTGAAAAACATATTAATAAAAAAATGATTTGTACAAATCCTGATTTAATTGTTGATAGAGGAGATGTTAGAGAATTATGTGCTGGATCAGTTGCAATGGTTTTTGAAAAAATGGGTGGTGAGGTTGTTTATTTTGGCAAACCTTATCCTGAGGTTTATAATCAATCTATTGATAATTTTAACAAAAGAATTTTATCAATAGGAGACAATTTAAATACCGATATTAAAGGTGCAAATGTTTTAAATTATCATTCATTGCTTATATCTAATGGTATTCACAAAAAAGAAATTAAAGATAAAGGCATCGAAGAAGTATCAAAACAATACGAAACAATTGTTAACTATATTCAGTCAGATTTAAAATGGTAAAATTATATAATAATTTTAATATAAGAAAAAATCATAAAGGGTCAATTATATTGATTGGTAACTTTGATGGAGTCCACAAAGGTCATCAAAAATTATTTAAATTAGCTAAGACATATAAAAAAAAATATAACTCAAAAATTGGTGTGATAAATTTTGATCCATTTCCAAAAATGTTTTTTAATAAATCATTAAAAAACTTTAGATTGTCAAATATTAATCAAAAATTGAATTTACTTAATAACTTTGGTGTTGATTTTGTTGTGACTAAAAAATTTGATAAAATCTTTTCAAAAATAAAGTCAATTAATTTTATAAAAAATATTTTACATCTAAAGCTAAACGCAAGATTTATATTTGTAAGTAATAATTTTAGATTTGGCAATAAGAGAGAAGGGGATGTTAAACTGCTAATTAAGAACCAAGCAAAATATAATTTTAAAGTTGTTAAACCAAAACCTCTTTTAGTTAAAAAAAAAATAGTTTCTTCATCTCTTATTAGAAGGCTTCTAGAAAAAGGATCTTTAGAAAAAGCTAATAAACTTTTAAGTAGAAAGTGGTCTATTGAAGGAATAGTTAAAAAAGGAAGACAAATTGGAAAAAAAATTGGTTTTCCTACATGCAATATAGATATCAGAGATTATGTGTTAGCTAAGCCAGGAGTATATGCAGTGAAAGTTTTAAAAAAAAATAATTCTAAATATATTAAAGGAATAGCAAATCTTGGTTATAGGCCTACATTTAATCAAAAAAAAATCTTATTAGAGGTTCATTTATTTAATTTTTCTGGCAATCTTTATAATAAGTATTTATCAGTGGAGTTTTTAAAATTTATAAGAAAAGAAAAGAAATTTAAAAATGTTAATCAGCTAAGATCTCAAATTAAAACGGATTTAAATATTGCAAAAAAAACAAAATGAATAAATCACAAATAAATCTTCCAAAAACTGCTTTTTCTATGAAAGCAAATCTTCCAACTAAAGAACCTGAAATCTTAGAATATTGGAAAAAAATTAATCTTTATGAAGAGTTGAGAAACAAAAGTAAAAGCAAAGAAAAATTTGTACTTCATGATGGTCCGCCATATGCAAACGGAAATATTCATATGGGAACCGCACTTAATAAAATTTTAAAAGATATAATTGTAAAATTTCATCAAATGGATGGAAAAAATTCAATTTATGTTCCTGGTTGGGATTGTCATGGTTTACCAATCGAATGGAAAATAGAAGAGCAGTATAAAAAGAATAAAAAAAACAAAAATGAAGTTCCGATAGTAGAGTTTAGAAAGGAATGCAGATCATTTGCTGAAAAATGGATTGAAGTTCACAAAAGTCAATTTAAACGATTAGGAGTTATTGGAGATTGGGAAAATTATTACTCTACAATGAGTTTTGATGCTGAGGCTCAAATCGTGAGAGAGCTTGGTAAGTTTTTAAAAGAAGGAAGTTTGTATAGAGGTTTTAAACCAGTGTTATGGTCTACAGTTGAAAAGACAGCTCTTGCAGATGCAGAAGTTGAATATAAAGATCACAAATCAGATACAATTTATGCTTCATTTTCAGTTAAGTCTTCACAAATTAAGGAACTTGAGGATAGTGAAATTGTTATATGGACTACAACTCCTTGGACAATACCAGCAAATAAAGCTTTAGCTTATAATGATGCGCTTAATTATGTTTTGATTAAAATAAATGATGAAAATGATTTTAAAAATAGAAAAATAGTAATTGCAGAAGCTTTATTAGAGTCAGTAATAAACGAATGTTCTATAAAAGATTTTAAACAAATAAAAAAATTTAAAGGTAAAGAATTAAAAGGTACAATCTGCAATCACCCTTTTTTTAATTTAGGTTATGACTATGATATTCCAATGCTTCAAGCAAGATTTGTAACTACTGAGCAAGGAACGGGTATTGTTCATTGTGCACCGAGTCACGGTCCAGATGATTTTAATTTATGTATAAATAATGGTATCAAAGCAATTGAAACTGTAGATGGTGATGGCAAGTATACAAATCATGTTAAATTGTTTGAAGGGATTCATATTTTTAAAGCTAATCCAATTGTTATTGAAAAACTTAAAGATCAAAATAAATTGTTATCAAATGGTGAACTAGTTCATTCATATCCTCACTCTTGGAGATCTAAAGCTCCACTTGTGCATAGAGCTACACCTCAGTGGTTTATATCAATGGAAAGCCATAAGTTAAGAGATAAAGCTTTAAAAGCAATTGATGAAACAACTTTTTATCCTAGTAAAGGAAAAGAAAGATTAAGGTCTATGATAGAAACTAGACCTGATTGGTGTGTATCTCGTCAAAGAGTTTGGGGTGTTCCTCTTCCAATTTTTGTTAATAAAAAAACAAAAGAAATACTTATAGATGATGAAGTTAATGAGAATATTGCAAATATTTATGAAAAAGAAGGATCAGATTGTTGGTTTTCAGATAATCCTCAAAGGTTTTTAGGAAAAAAATATAAGGCTGAGGACTTCGATAAATTAAGCGATATTGTTGAGGTATGGTTTGACAGTGGCTCAACGCATTCATTTGTTTTAGAAAAAAGAGAAGATTTAAAATGGCCTGCATCAATGTATTTAGAAGGATCAGATCAGCATAGAGGTTGGTTTCATTCATCTTTATTAGAGTCATGCGGAACTAGAGGTAGAGCTCCATTTGAGTCAATTTTATCGCATGGTTTTGTTGTAGATGGAAAAGGTTTAAAAATGTCTAAATCTTTGGGCAATGCTATTGCTCCAGAAGATATTTTAAAGAAGTATGGAGCTGATATTTTAAGAATTTGGGTTGCATCATCTAATTATGCTGAAGATCTTAGAATTGACTATTCAATTTTGGACCAGCATGCAGAGTCTTATAGAAAAATTAGAAATACATTTAGATATTTGCTTGGGAATCTTAATGATAATTTTCCAAAGTTAGATTTAGAAAAAATAGATTTAAATAAATTACCTGAACTTGAGCAGTTTATGCTTCATAAAATATATTCATTAAATCTTAATTTTAAAAAATATTTTAAAAATTATGATTTTCATAATTTATATAAAGAATTATTAAATTTTTGTACTGTTGATTTGTCGGCTTTCTATTTTGATATAAGGAAAGATACTTTATATTGTGATCCAAAAGAATCTTCAAAAAGACAATCAACAATTATTTTATTAAATATAATTTTAAATTCATTATTAAAATGGTTTGCTCCTATTCTCTCATTTACAACAGAAGAAATTTATAAACTTCTTTTTAATGATAGCAGAAGTATTCATTTAGAACAATTTTTAGAATTTCCAGAAAGTTTTAAAAATGAAAAACTTAATGGAAAATGGAAAGATTTAATTAAGATTAGAAATATTTGTAATATTAGCATAGAAGAAAAAAGAGCATCCAAAGAGATTGGATCAAGTTTAGAAGCTAAAATAAAAATTAATCTGGATAAAAAATTATTTGAAATAACTCAAAACATTGATTTTTCAGAGCTATGCATTACATCAAGCGCAGAAGTACTTTATAATGAAAAAACTGAAACAAATGTTCAAACAACTAAGGCCAAGGGCTCTAAATGTCCAGTATGCTGGAAAATTACAGAAGAAGCTTGTCCAAAACATTCTGAATGATTTTTAAGAGTTTAACAAAAAATTTTTACATTAATTTAATATTTATATTTCTAATTTTTATTTTGGATAGAATTTCAAAAGTATATGTAATTTACTTAAATGAAAAATCTTATACTTCAGAAATATTTTCATCAAAATTTTTAAACATAAGTCTTACTTGGAATCAAGGAATTGCTTTTGGCCTTTTTTCTTTTGATCAAAGTGATTTATATAATTTTTTAACAATAATTATTTTTATAGTAATTTTTTTTATTTTTATAATGTTAATTAAAAATAAAGGTCTTAAGAGATACGCATTGCTAATGATTTTTGGGGGAGCTATTGGAAATTTATTTGATCGTATTTTTTTTAAAGCAGTTCCAGATTTTATAGATTTTCATATAGGTGAATTTCATTGGTTTGTATTCAATTTAGCTGACATTTTTATTACTATTGGAGTAATTTTTATGATTTTATTAGAATTAATTGGTAATAGTAAGAAAAACGATTATGAAAAAATTTAAGTTTTTTTTAACACTCAATTTACTTTTTGTGATGCTAAGCTCTTGCGGAGCAGTAAAAGAAGGTTTTTCTTCACAAAAAAAAGATAATAGTGATGAATTTTTAGTAGAAAAAAAATCACCACTTTTAATGCCACCTGATTTTGATGAATTACCCTTTCCAAATTCAGAGGGTGCATTAAATAATAATGAAAATAATGAAAATAATGAAATAAAGAAATTAATTACAAAATCAGAAGATAATATTTCAAATTCAGATAATTCTGAAAGTGCTAATGGAACTATCGAAGAGTCTATACTTTGGAAAATTAGAAATAATTAATGTTAACTTCTGGAATTAGTTTTATAAATTTTAAAGTTAAATCAAAGGCATCAAGAGTAAAAAAAGAACTTAAATTTTTAATAAATGAAAAAAATCAAATAATTATATCTTTAAGCAGAAACTATAAAAATAATTTTAATAAAAAAATATTAAATAAATATAAAAAATTTAAAAATTTTCAAATTATAGGAATGGGAGGTTCAATATTAGGAGCGAAAGCAATCTACGATTTTTTAAAATATAAAATAAAAAAAAAATTTTTATTTGTTGATAATTTACAAGCTAGTCAAAAAGTAGATAAAAAAAACAATTTTGTTAATTTAATTATTTCTAAATCTGGAAATACAACTGAAACTATAGTTAATGCAAATATTTTAATTAAAAAAAAAGATAAAAATATTTTTATAACAGAAAATAAAGATAATTATCTGTATCATTTAGCCAAAAAACTAAAGGCAGAAATTATTCATCATAATAATTATATTGGAGGAAGATATTCAGTTTTATCAGAGGTAGGAATGTTGCCAGCCGAATTAATGGGATTAAATTCAAGCAGTTTTAAACACTTAAATAATTTAATTAAAAATAAAAGATTTATTAATGCTTTAGTTTCAAATGTAAGTTCAATACTTTATTTTTCAAAAATGAAAAAATTTAACTCAATAATAATTAATTATGATGAAAAATCTGAAAATTTATTTAAATGGTATCAACAATTAGTTGCAGAAAGTCTAGGTAAGAAAAAAAAGGTTTATTACCAGTAGTTTCGAATATGCCTAAAGATAATCATAGTCTTATGCAATTGTATCTCGATGGATTTAAAAATAATTTTTTCACTTTTTTTTATGTAAAAGAAAGTAAATCAGAAAAAATAAATAATAATTTAATTTTGTCATCTCAAAAATATTTAAAGAATAAAGATTTAGCTAAAATTATGCTGGCTCAAAAAAAAGCTACTGAAAATGTTTTTATAAAAAAAAATATTCCATTTCGAAGTTTTGAAATCAATAAAAGAAATGAAAAAACCTTAGGTGAATTATTTAGTTTTTTTATTTTAGAAACAATTTTAATTGGAAAATCATTAAATCTAAATCCTTACGATCAACCAGCTGTAGAGTTAATTAAAAAAGAAACGAAAAGATTATTAATTTAAAGAAAAGATAAAAAAATTATCTTTGATAAACCGTATTTTTTTTCTTCAATTAATCTAAAATTTTCTGGTATTAAATCTTGTTCATTTTTATGTCTGTGAATAATTATAATTCCTCTCTTATTAAGATTTTTATTGGCATGTATGTTAACTAATATATTTGTTAAGTTTTTATCTTTGTAGGGTGGATCAAGAAATATAAGATCAAATTTAAGTTCTAAT
This sequence comes from uncultured Pelagibacteraceae bacterium, assembly GCA_902579105.1. Classification (GTDB taxonomy): domain Bacteria; phylum Pseudomonadota; class Alphaproteobacteria; order Pelagibacterales; family Pelagibacteraceae; genus Pelagibacter. Next base: position 56,102 of record CACHFM010000004.1, read on the forward strand.
TTAAAAAAAAAATCTTTATTATTTATGTCTTTTTTAATAATTTTATAATTATTAATAGTATTTAAGCTTAATAAATTTTTTTCTAATATTGGCAAAACTCCTAAGTAGTTTTCTACGAAAATTACATGCTTCGCACCTCGTGACAAACATTCAATTCCAAATGAACCAATTCCAGAAAATAAATCTAGAACATTTGAATTTTTTAAATCTAATTTAAATTTGTTTGAATGATAAATAATATTGAAAATAGACTCTTTTGTTAAATCTTTTAAAGGTCTGGTTTTTAAGTCTTTAGGATATAAAATTTTTTTTCCTCTAAAATTTCCAGATATTATTCTCATTATTTTATAACTTTATAACCAATATCATTTCTGTAAAAACCACCAGACCAATTCAATTTATTAAGTTTTTTTAAAACATTATTTCTGGAAGTACTAAAATCATCTGAGATAGAAACAAAATTTAATACTCTTCCTCCTGAAGCAAATATTTTTTCATCTTTTTTTATTGTTCCAGCATGAAACAAATAATCATTTTTATTTAATTTTATATTTTCTAAATTTTTTATTTCTACATTCTTTTTAAATTTATCCGGATATCCTTTTGAGCAAAGTACTACACACAAACTTTTTTTATCTAACCAATTTATATTAATTGTATTTAGTTTTTCTTCACAACATGCTAAAAATATTTCAGCTAAATCGGTTTCAAGTTTAGGAAGAATTGTTTGACACTCAGGGTCACCCATACGAACATTATACTCAATTAAAAAAGGTTCATTTTTAACTATCATTAAACCAGCATATAAAAATCCTTTATATTCAGTTTTAAGATTTTTTAGACCTTGTAGGGTAGGTTTTATAATTTTATTAATAATTTTTTCTTCTAATTTACGAGTTATAAGTCTTGATGGAGAATAAGCACCCATACCACCAGTATTTTTACCCTTATCTCCTTCAAAAACTCTTTTATGATCTTGTGCTGTTTCAAAATTTTTAATACTTTTTCCATCACTAATTATAAAAAAACTCATTTCCTCACCTTGAAGAAATTCTTCAATTAATAAATTTTTAGCTTCTCCAAATTTTCCTTTAAAAATTTCTTCTATTGCGATATTTGCTTCATTAATATCATTACAAATATAAACTCCTTTACCTGATGCTAAGTTATCGGCCTTAATTACAGTTGGAAACTTTGAATTTCTTAAAAATTCTTTTGCATCAGTTTCATTTTGAAAAATTCCAAATTTAGCAGTAGGAATATTAAATTTCTCACAAAGTTTTTTTGTAAAAATTTTTGATCCTTCAAGTTGAGATGCTGTTTTATTTGGACCGAATACTTTTATCTTAAATTTTTCTAGATAATCTACTATTCCGTCAACCAAAGGTTTTTCTGGTCCAATAACAACTAAGTCAATTTTATTTTTTAATATAAAATTTTTTAAATCTTCAAAATTATCTAAATTTATATTTACATTTTCAGCAATACCTGTTGTTCCCGCATTTCCAGGAAAACAAAAAATTTTCTCTATTTTAGTTGATTTTTTTAAAATTTCACAAATTGTATGTTCTCTTCCTCCACTTCCTATTATTCCAACTTTCATATAGAAGTATATAAACTATAAATGACGAAAAAATTAGCTAAAATAAAATATTTACCAAATAATTTTCAAATAATAGAAGCTGGAGATTATGTGATATGTGCCGTTTCAGGTAAACAAATAAATATAGAAAATTTGAACTATTGGAATGTAGAATTACAAGAAGCTTATTTTTCTTACAAAGAAGCTTTTCAAAAAAGAGAAAAAATTATTAAAGAATAAAATTTATTTCCAACGATTATGTGACCAAATCCATTGTTCAGGTTTGTTTATTATCATTTCTTCTAAAATTTGATTTAATTCATCTGTAATATTTTTTATAGAAGTTTCATTAGAAAAAGTTATTGGTTTATTAATAGTTATCTTGAAATTTAAATTATTAATTCTTTCTATGAAAATGGGTACAACTGGTATTTTAAATTTTTTAATTAATTGTGCTGGAATAGTTGTTGTTAAAGCTTCATTATTAAAAAAATTTGACTTAATTCCTTCTGATACTCTTTGATCTATCATTAATGCTGTTGAATAATTATTTTTTTTTAAACTAATGAGTTTTTTCATTCCACCAATTCCTTTTTTAATTTGATTTTTACAAATATATTTTTTTCTAATTCTTTCCATTATTTTATTTAAAAATATATTATTCAAAGGTCTATATATTGCTGAAAGTCTTATTCCACTGTTTTCAAGATGCATTGCCATTAATTCGAAATTACTAAAATGACCAGAGACAAATACGACTTGTTTATTGTTTTTTTTTATATCATCAAGTATTTCTTGGCCCTCAATTTTAATTTGTGATTTAAGTTTGCCAAATCTAAATTCTTTCATAAACATATATTCTGCAAAAATTCTTCCATAATTATTCCACATTAATTTTGTAATTTTATTTAATTCTTCATAATCACAATTAGGAATAGCTTTTTCAATATTTGAATGAATTAGATTTTTTGATCTAAACAAAGGTCCTATTATTTCAAATATTTTACCACTAACAGTAGATGAGAATCTAAATCTTAATATTTTAAAAAAGAAAAAAAAGATTATTATAAGCAAAAATTGAAAAAAATATTTAATTTGCTTCATTTTTTTTAAAAATAGTATTTATTAACTTCTCTTCATCAACTATATGTAGTTCAGATTTTATAATTTTAATATCATTTGTTTTATAATTTTTTAATCTATAAAAATCTTTTTCAGTAGTTATAATTTTAACATTCATTTCGCTTGACTGTTTTAAAATTTTTTTAATATCATTTTCTGTATAGTTATAATGATCTGGAAATTCTATATCTTTAATAATATTCAATCCAGAATTTCTAATCATTGATACAAAAGTTTTATGATTACCAATTCCGGAAAAAACTAAATATTTATCTTCAGTATTAAATTCTTCAAGATTTAAAGGAATATATTTTCCTATGTGAATATTAATTTTTGGATTAATAGAAAGAATATATTTTTTTATTACTTCAAGATTTTCTAAATTTCCATTTAAAAAAACATGATAATATTTTCGTAAATTATTTATGCTCTCTCTTAAAGGACCTGATGGAATTGTTAAACCATTTCCAATCCAGTTAAGGTTGTTAAAGCAAACAAATATTAAATCATAATTTATTGAATAATCCTGTAATCCATCATCTAAAATTGCTACTTCATAACCTTCATTTGCAGCTTGATTAACTGAATCTATTCTTTTCTGGTTTAAAAAAAGTTTTCCTTTATTTTTTAAAAGATTTTGCTCATCTTTTTGATCTGAATAATATTTTTTTATAAAACATGATTTAATTTTATGATCTTTTAAAATTTTATTTATTTTAATACTTAAAGAAGTTTTTCCAGTACCACCAATATATATATTTCCAACACAAATAGTTTTTATTTTGTAATTTTTATTTTTTGGTCTTTTTTTTTTAAATTTTATAACTTTTAGTAATAATGCAAATGGAAACAATAAATAAGAGTATAAGTTTGGTTTATCGTAGTCCCAAAATTTAGGTTTTTTTAACTTCATTATTATTAATTAAATTATCTATTTCTTTTATAGTTTTCTTTAAAATTATTTTCCCAATTTTATTAATTTTAATACCTGTATTTTTATTTTTTTTAAAAGAAATTAAAGATGCTAATTCTTTTGATGTATTAATTTTTTTTGAAATTTTAAATGATTTAAGAAGTTTGTATATATCTTTAAAATTATCAGTATTTGGACCATGTAAAATTCTAGCGCCATAACGAGCCGCTTCCAATGGATTTTGTCCTCCTCTTTTAATAATTGATCCACCTAAAAAAACTGACGATCCAATTTTATGAAATTTATTAGTTTCACCAAATGTATCCACAATATAAATATCAATATTTCTCAAATTTTTAGGTTTATTACTATGACAAACAGTTTTTAAGTTAAGATTTTCAATTTCTGGAATTATATCTTTTACTCTATGTACATGTCTTGGAATAATTATAGTTAATAAATTTTTAACTCTTTTTTTAATTTCCAAATGAGCTTGTGCACAAAAAATTTCTTCATTTTTATGCGTACTTGATGCGACCCAAATTTTTTTTTTATTAAATTCTAATTTTAGTTGATCTGAAATTTTATTTTGAATTTCTTCATTATTTTGAGAAAATTTTAAGTTTCCTAACATTTTAATTTTTTTGGGATTTATTTTTTTTAAAAATTTTTTAGTTTCAATATTTTGAGGATAAGCAATTAAAATTTTATTAAATATTGATTTAGAGAAATATTTAATTTTAATCCATCTATTAAATGTTTTTTTTGTTAATCTTGCGTTTAATAAAATTAATGGAATATTATAATTAGAAATATTTTTATACATACATGGCCATATTTCTGACTCAATAAAAATTGCTAAATTTGGTCTCCAGTATTTTAAAAACTTATTGGTAATGTAAAAATGATCAATTGGATAAAATTGATGAATTGTTTTTTTAAATTTATATTTTTTAAGAACTTTAGAAGAACTTAATGTACTAGAAGTTATAAGAATTTGATTTATAGATTTTTTTTTTTCGTAATTTTTTATTATAGGTATTATACTTAATATTTCACCAACGCTTGCACCGTGAAACCATATCACTTTACCATTTCTTCTTTTTTTTGAGAATATACTAAACTTTTCGGTAAATCTTTTTTTATCTTCTTTATTTCTTAAAATTCTAAAAAGAATTATTAATGGTGAAAGAGGAAGTACTAAAGTTAAAATAATTTGGTACAAAAAAAACATTTTTATTTTTTAATCTGTTTCTCATAAAAGTTTTTGTACAATTGAGATTTGATCAGAAGATCTTCATGTCTTCCATTATCTACGACTCTTCCCGCGTCTATTAAATAAATATTATTAGAATTTAATACAGTAGATAATCTATGCGCTATAACTATAGTTGTTTTGTTTTTTGTTAAAGTATTTAGTGCTTCTTGAATTTTTGATTCCGTTTCAGTATCCAGAGAGGAAGTTGCTTCATCAAGTAAAATAATAGAACTTTTTTTAATCATAGCTCTAGCAATTGAAATTCTTTGTTTTTCTCCTCCAGACAATCTAACTCCATTTTCACCAATTATTGTTTCATACTTATTTGGCAATTTTTTAATAAATTCATCTGAATTAGATAATTTTGCTACTTCTAAAATTTCTTCGTCAGTCGCATTTTCATTTGCATATTTAATATTATTTTTAATAGTATCATCAAAGAGAGTAGTTTCTTGACTGACTAGTGAAATATTTTTTCGAAGAGAGTCAATTTTTACATCATATATTGATTGATTATCAATTTTAATATCACCTGTTTGTGGTTGATAAAATCTTGGGATTAAGTTTAATATAGTTGATTTACCAGAGCCACTATGACCAACTAAAGCTGTCATTTTTCCGCCTTCAAATTCTAGACTAACATTATTTAAGACATTTTCTTCATTAGCTTCATATTTAAAAAAAATATTTTCAAAATTTATTTTACTTTCTTCGACTTTTAATTGTTTGGCATCTTTTATGTCTTGAATTGAATTAACTGTGTCCACAATTGGTAAAATTCTTGATGCAGCAGAAATACCTTGATTAATTACCATGTTTAAAGTTGAAAGAGATCTTACCGGTTGATAAGCCAACATCATTGCTGCTAAAAAAGAGAAAAAATTATTAACTTCAATTTCATTATTTACAATTAGTTTTCCAGAATAATAAATCAAAATTGCAATCATTATACCTGTTAATACTTCCATTATTGGAGACATTCTAATTAATAGAGTGGTTATTTTTTTGTTTTTTTCCATTAATCCGTGTAAGTGAATATCTGCTCTTTTTGTTTCATAATTTTCTTTTTGAAAAATTTTTGTTAATTTGTGATTTTTAAATAATTCAACCAAATAAGTAGTTAGAGAACCAGATTTTTCTTGCGCTTCTGTTGTAACTTTTCCCATTCTTTTACCAAGATTTCTAGACGCTAAACTTGCAAGTGGAATCATTATTAATGAAATAAGAGCAAGTTTCCAATTTTGAAAAAACATTACACAAATTAATCCTATTAAAGTTAAACTATCTTTAACAAGATTTAAAATGGCACTACTTAGTAAATTTGTTATATGTTGTACATCATAAGTTAGGTTGGATATAAATTTTCCAGAATGTTTTTTATCAATTTTTTGAGTATCAGCACTAATTAAAGTTTTGAGCATATCAAATTGAAGCTTTTTTTTGACACCTTCACCAACAATTATCATTAAGTATCTTGCAATATATAAAGAAACACCTTTTGTTGTAAAAGCCAATATAATAAAAAGTGGTATTATCAATAATAATGTTTGATCTTTTTCAATAAAAATTTTTTTAATTGCAGGATCTAAAAGCCATGCAATTGCAGAAGTGCTACCTGCAAGTAGAATCGAAAAAAAAATAGATAAAATTATTTTATCTAAATATTTTTTTGTATAATCTTTATAAAGTCTTTTAAAAATATCTATTTTTTTCATTATATAGTTTTAGCAATTAAAATATTAAAAAAAATTATTAAACCAAAAATATTATTACTTTTAAATATCTTTAAACAAGTCGATGAATTACTTGGATTAAATTTTTTTATTTGAAAAGAAAATAAATGTAAAAATGGAATTATGGAAACTACAAAATAAATATAGCTAAAATTCATATTTAAACCTGCTATTAGAAAAAAAACGTATACTAAGGAGTAACATATTAATAAAAATTGTTTTGCATTATTTTTAAATTTTATTGATGTTGACTTTAATCCTATTATTTCATCATCTTTGATATCTTGAAATCCATAAATAGTGTCATAACCCAGTGTCCAAAATATGGCTCCTATATAAAAGAGTACAGGAACAATACCTATCTCACCTTTTATTGCTGTCCAACCGAGAATTAGTCCATAATTAAATGTAATACCTAAAAATAATTGAGGCCAATATGTAAATCTTTTCATAAGAGGATAAGTAAAAGCAAGTGGCATTGAACCTAGAGCCAAAATAATAGTAAATAAATTAAAATTTAACAAAATTAATAGAGCTAATAAACATAGTATAATAGAATAAATAATTGCAAGCTTTATAGAAATTTTACCTGAAGCGATAGGGCGATCTTTTGTTCGAAATACTTTACCATCAAATTCTTTATCCAGAATATCATTAACTATGCATCCTGCAGATCTCATTAATACAGCACCTAGAAAAAATAAAATTAAATAAAAAAAATAATTATTTAAATTTTTTGAAAAATCATAAGCTAAAGTTAATCCCCAAACACAGGGCCAAAATAACAGCATAAAGCCTATTGGTTTTTTTAATCTTATCAAATTAACGAAAAGTTTTACTTGGTTCATAATATTTTACTTGTAAATAACAAAGGCTAGTTTCATAATCAAATTGATTCGTATGAATATAGATTACACAGTCACAGCGCTAATGTTTCCTGCTATTCCTCTATTAATGAGTGTTTATAGTAATAGATTTCATTCTCTAAGTATTTTAGTTAGAGAGCTTCATGATGAGCATGTTTATGAAAATCATGTTCCAAATGAATGGAAGAAACAATTTATAAATTTAAGTGCTCGAATTACACTTTTGCGTAGGACAATTATGTTTGCTGCGTTTGGTTTTTTATTTAATATGTTGACAGTATTTGGTCTTTATTTGAATGAAATTTTTTTAGCACGACTGATTTTTGGTTCTTGTTGTCTATCTATGATAATTTCAATAATTTTCTTCATTAGAGAAATACAGATTTCGACCAATGCACTTAAGCTTCACATGTCTGATATGGATGTAGATGTAGATTAAGGAATTATTACTGCAGGCCCTAAAATTTTTCTACCTTCTAAATCTATATGAGCTTGTTTAATATCACTTAATTTATATTTTTTAAAAATTTCTATTTTAATTTTTCCTGTTTCAATTTTTTTAAACATAATTTTAGAAGCTTCATCTAATTCATCTCTCGTACTTAAATATTGTTGCATAGATGGTCTTGTAAAAAATAATCCTTTTGGTTGTATCATTTTAGGAACGTTAATATCTGACAAAGGTCCAGATGCATTTCCAAATGAAACCATCACTCCTCTTATTGCTAAACATTCAATGGACCCATTTAATGTATCTTTACCAACACCATCATAAACTACTGGGACACCTTTACCGTTAGTAATTTCCAAAACTTTTTTAGCAAAATCTTCTTTGTTATAATTTATGACGTGGTCATACCCATTTTTTTTAGCCATATTAATTTTTTCGTCTGATCCAACAGTACCTATGACAGTACAACCTAAACTTTTTGCCCATTGTCCAAAAATTTGTCCAACACCTCCAGCAGCAGCGTGAAATAATATTATTTCTCCAGATTTAACTGGATAAGTCCTGTGTAAAAGATAATAAGTAGTTAGTCCTTTTGTCATTAAGGTTGCAGCTACTTCAAGATCAATATTTTCTGGAACTTTTACAAGGTTTTTAGTTGGATAATTTCTATGAGTTGAATAAGAACCTAAAGGAATACCTGCATAAGAAATTTTGTCTCCAACCTTAAAATTTTTTACATTTTCTCCTATATCTGTAATTATACCTGCACCTTCCAAACCTAAACTAATAGGTAGTTTTAACGGATACAATCCTGATCTATGATAAGTGTCTATATAATTAAGACCAATTGCTTTTTGTTCAATTGTTACTTCTTCAGGCCCTGGTTTACTTAAAGATATATCTTTAATTTCTAAAACTTCAGCTCCACCAGTTTTATTAATTTCTACAGCTTTCATAATCTATTTTACAAATGTACCATTATGATAATCTTGAACAGCTTGCAAGATTTCTGCTTTAGTATTCATTACAAACGGTCCCCCTCTAGCAATTTCCTCATTAATGGGTTTTCCAGATATTACTAAGAATTTTGCGTTTGATTTAGCATTTACACTTAAATTTTCACCTTTTGATAATAATATTAAAGTGCTGTCTTTAACTTTATCATGCTTATTTTCACCAACTTTAATTTCTCCATTAATTAGATAGATAAAAGAGTTGTGTGTCGAAGGTAATTTAAAATTAAATATTTTATTTTTATTCAATTCAACATCAAAATAAATTGGCTCAACATTGTGGCCTTTGACCGGGCCCTCAACATTGTTGAATTTTCCAGCAATTACTTTAATAGTTTTGTCATCATCTTTATGAATACTCATTTTGTTTGAGTCAACATATATATAATCAGGTTTACTCATTTTTAATTTAGCAGGCATATTAATCCAAAGTTGAAATCCATGAAGTCTACCCTCAGACATAGCTGGCATTTCAGAATGAATTATTCCACTACCAGTTTTCATCCATTGAACATCTCCCGAGGATATTCTACCTTTAGCCCCTGTACTATCTTCATGTTCAAATTCACCCTGTAGCATATAGGTAACTGTTTCAATACCTCTATGGGGATGAGGTGGAAAGCCACCAACATAATCTTCTTTATTATTTGAACCAAATTCATCTAACATTAAAAAAGGATCAAAGTAATTTGGCTCAACTCCAATACTCCGTTTTAATTTAACTCCAGCACCATCTGATGATAATGTTGGGTTTATGATTTTACTTATTTGAATATTTTTCATATTTCTTAATTATGTTTTATTTATATAATTGCAAGTAATTCAGTTAAATTTTTAATTTCATTTTTAGGTTTATAATCAAGGTTGTCAAAAATATTATTATTCCTATTGACCCAAATAGAATTATAACCATAATTTCCACCACCTGATACATCCCAGGTATTTGAACTTAGAAAAACCACTTCTTCTTTTTTAATTTGATATTTTTTAATCGGTATATCATATACTTTTGAGTCAGGCTTATATATTCCGACTTCTTCAATTGAAAAAATATCACTAAATATATTTTCTAAATTATTACTTTTAATTAATTGATTAAGAAGGCTCGGTGTACCGTTTGAAAGAATAGCTAATTTTAAATTTTTTTTCTTAAGTGTTTTTAAAACTTCAGGTACCTCATTAAATGGTGAAAGAATTTTATAAAGATATAATAATTCGTTTTTCATTGAAGAATCTATTTTGTAAGCTTTCATTGATTTATCTAAACTATCTTCAGTAATTTTCCAAAAATCTTTATGTCGCTTCATTAAACTTCTTAGCCAAGTGTATTCTAGTTGAGTAATTCTCCAATAATTTGAAAAACCTTCCCACTTATCACCAATTTTTTCTTTACATTTTTCTGCTGCTGAGTTGACATCAAATAAAGTGCCATATGCATCAAAAATTATTGCTTTAATATTTTTCATAAATTAATCTTAAAATTGTGAGTAATATTAGATTATTTTTTCCCGAGAATTTATCAACTAATTTAAGTTTAACTCTTGATAAATCCCAATCACATTATTTGATTAAAGTAATGCGAATAAATATAGGAAATAATTTTTCATTATTTAACCAAAATGGAGAATGGGAGGCAAGAATAACTAAAATCACAAAAGGAATTGTTGAATTCTTAATTATTAAAAAGATAAGATCAAAAGATAATGATAAAGAAATTTGGTTAGCATTTGCTCCAATTAAAATTAATTATTTAAACTTCATTATACAAAAAGCTACTGAACTTGGAGTTTCTAAATTTACTCCAATTTTAACAGAAAGAACAATTGTTAGAAAAATAAATGAAAATAGAATAAATAAAATTATTATCGAAGCAACAGAGCAAAGTAATAGATTAAAAGTTCCAAAATTGGAAGAAATGATAAAATTAGATAATTTTTTAAAATTAAATCAAAAAACTAATATTATTTTTGGAGATCTCAATACAAACAATACTAAATTACATGTTAAAAATACTGAACCTTTGTGTATATTAATTGGACCTGAAGGTGACTTTACTGAAAAAGAGAGAGAAAAAATTTTAAAACTTAAAAATATAATTCCATTAAAAATTAATGAAAATATTTTAAGAGCAGAAACTGCAGCAATTTCAATGATATCTATAATAGCTTTTCAATTATTATCTTAAATACTTTTTTATAGACTTAAACATGTCTTTATAAGTTGCATGATGGTTGATACGATCCAAATATTTACCATCTTCTAACAATATAATTGATGAACTGTGATTTATTAGATAGTTACCATCTTCTGAAAAAATTTTTTCTGAATGTATTCCCCATGATTTTGATAAAACAAATATTTTTTTAGGATCACCAGTGATCCCATAAATTTTATTCTCAAATGAATTTAGATAATCTTTAATAATCATAGGAGTATCTCTTTCAGGATCGATACTTATAAAAAAAACTTTGAACTTTTCTTTCTTTTTTTTATCTAAATTATTTATTACTAAATTTAAATTATTTAATGTCATTGGACAAACGTCAGGACAATTGGTAAATCCAAAAAAAATTGCAGTTAGAGGGCCTTCGAATGACTTTTCAGTAATTATATTATTGTTAACATCTTGAAGTGAAAATGATGATCCTTTTAAGGATGCGACATATTCATCTTCTTTATTTTCCATTGATAAAAAAATTGGCAGCATAATAAATAGAAAAATAAATGAACAACAGGATATAATTGTAAGTGATGTTTTTAACTTCATTGTTGATATAATTAATTAAGCAACTATATAAGAATTATGAGCAATTTGTTAAATAAACTTTTTGGCACACTACTCGATAAACCTTGGGATAAAGAGCAAGCCACTATAGATAATGCACATGAAGGAAAAACTTTTGATCTTTCAGTTCAAAAGTCAGCTGTTTTAATTATTTTTGGGATTGCAACAGTTTTATTTAGTTTAGTATTTACAAGCTACTTATATACTTTGTCACCAAGCCAAGATACCAATTACCTTTTAAGACCTAACTTACTTTGGATAAATACTTTAATTCTTTTTTTTGTTACATATTTTTTTAATAAGGTTACTAAAGATTTAGAAAAAAAAGATACTTCAAAAATTAAAAAGAATCTCTTAATTATAGGAGGATTAACTTATTTATTTTTATTCGGTCAGATAATTTTTTGGTTTCAATTATTGAAAAGTGGTAATTATGTTTCTACAAATTCTTATTTTGCAAACTTTTATGTTTTTACAGCGCTTCATGGATTACATCTTTTAGGTGGATTATTTTTCTGGGGAAAAGTTTCTTCGAAAGTTTTAAAATTAGAACAGAATAAAATTTTAGAACAAGAAAAAAATATATCAGCTCTATCAATATATTGGACATTTTTACTAATTGTTTGGCTAATGTTTTTTTTAATGATTTATATTTTTAACGACTCATTTATTGCATGGTGTAAATCGTTAATTTCTTAGTTTATAAAAATAAAACTAGTATAATTCCCACTACTGTAATAACTGTTAAAAGAATATTTACAGATTTCAAATATCTCTTTGTTTCAGATTTTATTTCTTTTTTTGAAAACGCACCTGCTCCAAAAGATATAACTATAAAAAAAATGAATACTAAAACGAGTATTGTTATTAAAATTCCTAACTTACTTAGCATAAAGCCTTAATTACATTACTTTATTTACTTTAAGTTTATGACATTTTGTCATAGGTATTTATAGTATTAATAAACTATATAAAAGCCCATGCACCCAGGTATAATATTTTTCTTAGTAATTTTAGGATCTGTACTTTTTCACATCTTTACCCCTTGGTATTGGACTGACATTGCTTCAAATTGGGGAGGAATGGATGATACAATTACTCTTACCTTTTGGGTAGGTGGTGGCGTTTTTATTGCTGTATGTCTTTTTATGATTTACTGTGTTTTTAAGTTTTCTTACAAAAAAGATCGTAAAGCAGAATATCAACCAGAAGATAAAAAATTAGAAAAAATTTTAACATGGGCAACTACCTTAGGTGTTGCTGCTCTTTTAGCTCCAGGACTTTTTATTTGGAATCAATACGTAAGTGTTCCAAAAAATGCACTTCATGTTGACGTGATGGCTTGGCAATGGGGATGGCAATATAGACTGCCTGGTGAGGATGGAAAATTAGGAACTACACAAGTTATTAATATAAATGACAATAACCCATTTGGAATTAATTTAGATGACCCTAATGGAAAAGATGATGTCTTAATACAAAGTGATGTGATTAATTTAGAAACCAACAGACCAGTTAAAATATTATTGAGGTCTGTTGATGTGCTTCATAACTGGTACGTTCCACAATTTAGAGCAAAAATGGATGCAGTTCCTGGTATTGTCACTTATTATTGGTTTGAACCAAACAAAGTTGGTGAATACGAGGTGTTATGTGCAGAATATTGTGGCGTTGGACACTATGCGATGAGAGGTGGCGTTGAAGTTCAAAGCAAAGAGGATTACAATAAATGGCTTTCTGAACAAGAAACATTTAAAGATTTGATAGCTAAACAGGAAATTATGGAATTAGAAAACAAAAAAATTGTAAAAAATAACAATTTTCTTTTAAATAAAGAAATATATAAGGAAGAATAATTTATGTCAGACGATTACGAAAATAAAACAGGTTATCAGGCTCAATCTTCAGAAACTATTTCTTCAGGTGGAAGCGGCAGATCAGGAACAGCCTCTGATATAGATTACGTAAGACCTGCAGAAAATGCAGAACAAGATTTATATCATGGTCATAGTTTTATTACTAAATGGGTTTTTTGCCAGGATGCAAAAGTTATCGGAGTTCAGTATTTTCTTTTAGCAACTTTTACAGGCGTCATTGGCTTAATTCTGTCTTGGTTAATGCGTTTACAATTAGGTTTTCCTGGAGCGGCTGGTTTTATGACTGCCGAGCATTATTATCAGTTTGTTACAATGCATGGGATGATCATGGTTGTTTATTTTTTAACTGCACTTTTCTTAGGAGGATTTGGTAATTATTTAATTCCTTTGATGGTTGGAGCAAGGGATATGGTTTTTCCATATCTTAATATGGTAAGTTTTTGGATGTTTTTTATTGCTGTTGGAGTTTTATTAGCAAGTTTTTTTGTTCCAGGAGGGCCAACAGGAGCTGGATGGACACTTTATCCACCTCAAACAATTTTAGAAGGAACTCCAGGGTCTGGATGGGGAATACTATTAATGTGTATATCATTAATTTTGTTTGTTGCAGGATTTACCATGGGTGGATTAAATTATTTAATTACTATTTTACAAGCACGTACAAGAGGTATGACATTAATGAGAATGCCTCTAACAGTTTGGGGAATTTTTACAGCAACTGTTTTAGCAATGTTAGCTTTCCCAGCACTATTGGTAGGTGCTTTAATGATGACTTTAGATAAAGTACTTGCAACAAGCTTTTTTATGCCAACTATATTAAAAGCTGGCGAAGTTTTAGAATATGGTGGAGGAAGCCCTATTCTTTTTCAACATTTATTTTGGTTTTTTGGACACCCAGAAGTTTATATTGTTGCTCTACCTGCATTTGGAATAGTTTCAGATTTAATATCTGTTCATTCTAGAAAAAACATATTTGGTTATAGAATGATGGTCTGGGCTATAGTTGTTATAGGAGCTCTAAGCTTTTTTGTATGGGCACACCATATGTATGTTAGTGGAATGAATCCATGGTTTGGTTTCTTCTTTGCAACTACAACACTTATAATAGCAATTCCAACTGCAATGAAAGTTTATAACTGGATTTTAACTCTTTGGAGAGGAAACATTAGACTTAACGTTGTGATGTTATGGTGTCTTGGCTTTATAGTAACTTTTGTGAACGGTGGTATTACAGGTATTTTCCTAGGAAATGTTACTGTAGATGTACCATTGTCGGATACTTATTTTGTTGTTGCACACTTTCATATGGTAATGGGTATTGCACCTCTTATGGTAATTATGGGAGCTGTTTATCATTGGTTTCCATTAGTTTCAGGAAGATTTCTAAATGAAACATTAGGCAAATGGCACTTTTGGATAACTTTTTTAGGTGCTTATTCAATATACTTCCCTATGCATTATTTAGGATTTATTGGAGTACCAAGAAGATATTTTGAAATGTATGATAGTCCATACGTAACTTCTGCTGTAGGAATGAATGAATTTATAAGTATGGCAGCTTTTATAGTTGGTGCTGCACAATTTATATTAATTTATAATATTATCAAAACTTTAAAAACTGGAAAACCTGCTGGACATAATCCTTGGCAAGCAAATTCACTTGAATGGCTTACTCCATCAGTTCCTCCTGAACACGGTAATTGGGGAGAAAAACTTCCAGTAGTTCATAGATGGCCTTATGATTTCAGTGTACCAGGAGCAAAAGAAGACTTTATTACTCAAACAACTCCTCCTAGCGAAGTTATAGAAACTGAGGTAGAAAAAACATAAACAAGAAAATCTATGTCTGATCCAAAAATAGAAGGCTTCGAATTAAAACCTGGCTTTAAAGGAATGGCGAAAGACACAGGTTCTGATCAAACCATGTTTAAAGGTGTGCATTGGGGCAAAGCAATGATGTGGATCTTTTTATTAAGTGATACATTTATATTTAGCTGTTTTTTGATTTCATACATGAAGGGAAGAGGATCAACCTTAATCGATTGGCCTAATCCGAGTGAGGTTTTTGGATTACATGTTGGAGGTGTTGATGTTCCGTTATTGCTTATTGCAATTATGACTTTTGTTTTAATTACAAGCAGTGGAACAATGGCTCTTGCAGTAAAATATGGCTACGAAAAAAATAGAAAGATGTGCGGTTGGCTTATATTAGCTACAGCAATAGGTGGCCTTACTTTTGTAGGAATGCAAGCTTTTGAATGGTCAAAATTAATTTCTGAAGGAGTAAGACCCTGGGAAAATCCATTTGGAGCACCACAATTTGGTTCATTCTTCTTTATGATAACAGGATTTCACGGAACCCATGTCACGTTTGGAGTAATTTTTTTATTTATTTATGCCTATAAAACTTTTAAGGGCCATTATGATGAAGGAAAAAGAGGCTGGTTTACAACAATGAAGGGTGATTATGTTGAAATTGAAATTTTAGGACTATACTGGCATTTTGTAGATTTAGTTTGGGTATTTATTTTTGCATTTTTTTATTTATGGTAAGATTTATATTATGAGCGATACAAACGAAAAAGAACAAACTTCAACCCATAAGATAGGAATATATCTTTGGATATGGGGTTTATTATTTGTTTTAAGTTTTTTTTCATACATGGTGGATTGGTACCAATTTCAAGGTATGCTTAGATGGTCTTTGATTTTATTTTTTATGTTTTTAAAAGCAGGATTGATTATGGCTTTTTTCATGCACTTATATTGGGAACGTTACGCCCTTGTTAATGTTCTTTTGTGGCCAATGACAGCAATTGCTTGTTTTATTTTTCTAATGGTCGCTGAGTTTGAGTATACTGTCTTTACAAGATTATTTTATTTTGTGGTAGGGGGGCAATAACTTATGAGTGGTTACACCGTATTAGCTGGATTTTTAATATTTTTTTTACTTTTTATTTATTTAACCTGGTTTGGTTTTTCAATAAAAGTTGAAAATGATAAAGATAATGAAGAGTCAAAAATAAAAATAAATCCATATGACAACTTACCTCTTAGCAGAAAATTTATTGATAAAAAGAATGAACAAATAGGACTTTTTGATTTAGGCAATCATATTCTTATTATTGGAATGATATTGTTTATAATATTTGTTGTAACAAACGTTAGCTAATTTTGTCTAATATAACTAGAAAAAGAACTGCTTCTATTTTTTTCCTTGATTTAGGGAATTTTATTAAATCTTTATACCTGTTAATGAAACCAAGAGTTATGTCTCTTGTTATATTTACCTGTGCTGTAGGATTATTGACTTCTCCCAATCAAATTCCTTTGTTTGATTCTCTAATTTGTATTTTCTTTGTAACCATAGGTGCTGGTGCAGCAGGAGCATTAAATATGTGGTATGAAGCAGATCTTGATAGTTTAATGACAAGAACATGTCTTAGACCCATTCCCACAGGAAAAGTTAATAAAGATCAAGCATTAGTATTTGGAATAGTTCTATCAATAATTTCAATTATTGGACTTTATTATTTTTCAAATATTTTGTCTGCTACACTATTGTTTATAACAATTGCATTTTATGTTTTTGTTTATACTATTTGGTTAAAGAGAAAGACACCTCAAAATATTGTCATTGGTGGAGCCTCTGGCGCTTTACCTCCAGTTATAGGTTGGACAATTGCAACAAATTCTTTAAGCCTTGAACCAATTACATTTTTTTTAATTATATTTTATTGGACACCATCTCATTTTTGGGCATTGAGTCTTTATAAAGCAGAGGATTACGCAAAAGCAAATATTCCAATGTTACCGATTACTAATGGAGTAGAAGAAACTAAGAAAAAAATATTTATTTATTCTTTATTTATGATTCCAGTAATTATAATTCCATATGCAATAGGTTTTACTGGAGAATTATACTTATTTATTTCTTTAACTTTAACTCTTTATTACAATTATATTTGTTACGATCTATATAAATTTAAAAAAAATAAATTTGAATTAAAAAAGGCAAAAAAAGTATTTGCTTACTCAATTTTCTATTTATTTTTGCTATTTGTTTTGTTTTTAGTAGATCAAATCATTAAATAAAAAAATTTATTATTCATCTTTTATAAGATAGTTTTATTTAATTAAGATGTTTAATAAAAAAGAATTTTCTAAAATAAATATATTAGGTATTTTTTTATTATTAATAATAATTTCTATTTTATCAGTTATAATTTTTGAAAAAACATCAAAAGATAATAATCAAGAAACTATTACATTAAATTTAGATACAAAAGTAGATGAAAAGCTATCTTGGAACTTTTTTACAACAAGCAATTCTTTGGAAGTAAAGATAGGTCAATTATACAAAATTGATTTTAA
Source organism: uncultured Pelagibacteraceae bacterium (assembly GCA_902579105.1). Classification (GTDB taxonomy): domain Bacteria; phylum Pseudomonadota; class Alphaproteobacteria; order Pelagibacterales; family Pelagibacteraceae; genus Pelagibacter. The sequence goes on from CACHFM010000004.1 coordinate 74,076, forward strand.
TGTAGAAAATTACAGTTCTTCAAAGTCATCTGGAAAAGCTATTTATAGTATTAAACCAGAATTACTAAAAAAATATTTTGTTGAAATTGATTGTTTTTGTTATAAAAAACAAACATTATTACCAAGTGAAAAATCAAAATATTCAATCACTTTTTATATTGATCCAAAAATATTAAGTGATTTAAAACCTAAAGATATTAAAGATATAAATATCTATTATACTTTTTTAAATACTTAGTATGGCTAAAAAATTATGAAATATGTAAGCACAAGAGATAACTCAAATGAATATAATTTTGAGGAGGTATTTATTAAAGGGTTAGCAGATGATGGAGGTCTTTATGTACCCACATCTTTAAAAAAATATACTCATAAAGAATTATTAGATCTTAAAAACTTAAATTATAACGAATTATCTACTGAAATAATAAATCAATTTTTGTCAGATTTTATATCAAAAGAAGAACTTTTATCTTTAGTTAAAAAATCATATTCAACATTTAGGGAAAAAGAGGTTGTTAAAATTTCAAGTATTGGGAAATTAAAATTATTAGAATTATTTCATGGTCCAACATTAGCTTTTAAAGATGTTGCAATGCAGTTTATTGGAAATTTATATGAATACTATTTAAGTAAAAATGATAAAAAAATAAATATCGTTGTTGCTACTTCTGGAGATACAGGAGCAGCAGCCATAGATGCAATTAAAGGAAAATCTAATTTAAATATTTTTGTTTTGCATCCAAATAATAGAATTTCACCAGTTCAAAGAAAATTAATGACTACAGTAGAGGAAAAAAATGTTTTTAATATTGCAATAGATGGAAATTTTGATGATTGCCAGAATATTGTTAAAAGTATGTTTTCCGATCTTGAGTTTTCTAAATCTATAAATATGTCAGGAGTAAATTCAATTAATTGGGCAAGAATTATTGCTCAAGCAGTATATTATTTTTATGCATATTTTAAATTAGGCAAAGAAACTGTTTCATTTTCAGTTCCAACTGGAAACTTTGGCGATGTCTTTGCAGGTTATCTTGCTAAGATAATGGGATTACCAATCGATAAATTAATTGTTGCAACTAATGAAAACGATATTTTACATAGAGCCATTTCAAAAGGAGATTATATTTCACGAGAGGTAAAAGAAACATTGTCACCTAGTATGGATATTCAATTAGCAAGCAACTTTGAAAGATTAATTTATTATATTAATAATTCTGACTCTAAAATAACACTAGATATTATGAAAAAAATTAAGCAAAATTCTTATCAAATTGAAAAGAACAATTTAGATATAATTCAAAAAGATTTTTTATCTGAAAGTTGTAATGAACAAGAAACTTTAGACATTATTAAAAAAAATTATGAAGAAAATAATATTATATTAGATCCACATACGGCGGTTGGAGTAGGGGCTGCAAAAAAATTATCTTTTAATGATTGTGTAGTTTTGTCAACTGCACATCCATGTAAATTCCCCGATGCAACTAATAATGCAATAAACAAGAACAAAAAATTACCCAGAGAACTTCAGCATGTACTTGATAAAAATGAAAATTTTCAAGTATTAAAAAATAACGTAGAAGATATAAAAAAATTTGTTAAAAGCAAAGTTTAACCAACAGCTTTTCTAGCTAGTAAATCTACTTCATTATTTAATTTATCAGTAGAGTGCGCTTTTACCCAACTCCACTTTATTTCAAATGAATTAGATAAAAGATCTAATTCTTCCCAAAGTTCTTTATTTTTAACTGGTTGTTTGTTTGCAGTTTTCCATCCATTTTTTTTCCAATTATGGATCCACTCTGTTATTCCTGACTTTACATATTTAGAGTCAGTAAAAATTTGAACTTTACTACCTTTGGGTATTTTTTTTAAGACTTGAATTGGAGCAAGTAATTCCATTTGATTATTTGTCGTGTTTTTTTTAAATCCTTTTATTTGAGTTTTTTTTCCATCTTTTATAATTATTGCAGCCCATCCACCATTGCCTGGATTTCCTATACACGATCCATCAGTGTAAATTTTAATCATTAAATTAAATAGTCTTTATAGTTTAGTAGTTTGTTATGAATAATAAGCTTTTGATAATATTCATTTGGGTTTTTAATTTTAATTAGTGCTGTTTTAGGGGTATTTGAGTAATCATACAGTCTAGTTAGCAAATACCTAATTGCAGCTCCTTTACATAAAATGTTTAATGATTTTTTTTCTTTTAAAGAGATTTTTTTTATACTTTCATATCCTTTAATTAAATTCTTTATTTTTTGTTTGTTAATTTCAAATTTTGATTTTTTTTTGTCAAAACATAAGGCGTTAATACAAATAGCTATTTCGTACATGTAGAAATCGTTTCCAGCAAAGTAAAAATCAATAATACCAGAAAGTTTATTTTTTTTAAAAAAAATATTATCTATAAATAGATCGCCGTGAATAATTCCATTAGGTAATTTTTTTGGCCAATTTTTCTTTATATTTTTAAAATTATTTACTAAAAATTTTTTTAAATTATTGGAATTATTTGATTTAAATTTTATGCTTTTTAATAAAGGGTCTAAATTTTTAATACCCATGGAGTTTTTTCTGTAAATCTTCATTTTTTTTGTTACTAAATGCATTCGAGCAATTATTTTTCCAATTTCAAAACAATTTTTTGGATTGAGTTTTTCTTTATCTTTTCCCTCTAAAAAAGAAACAATACAAGCAGTTTTATTTTTCAATTTTATCAGATAATTGCCATTTATGGTTCTTAAAGGTTTTGGACAATTAATCTTACTATAATTTAATTTATCCATTAATTTCATAAAAAAGGGAATTTCATTTTTTAAAACCCTTTTTTCAAAAATTGTTAATATAAATTTTTTATTTTTTGATATTAATAAATAATTTGTATTTTCAATTCCTTGTTTAATACCTTTGAAATTAATAATTTTTTCTATATTAAATTTTTTATTTATATAAAAAATATCTTTTTTATTTATTTTTGTATAAACAGCCATTTAATTTAATTTTTTTGGGATTTTAAATACTACGTCTTCTTTGATTGTTTCTACTTCATCTATAGTAATAGTAAATCTCTTTTTTAATTCATTTATAAAATTTTTAACTAAAATCTCTGGTGCGGATGCTCCAGAAGAAATTCCAATTGTATTTGTATTTTCAATTTGCTCATATGGAATTTTGCTTTCAGAATGAACTAAAAGAGCATTTGTACATCCTGACTTCTTAGCAACTTCAACAAGTCTTACAGAATTTGATGAATTTCTACTACCAATTACAAAAAACATATCACAATTTTTTGCAATTTTTTTTACTGCCATTTGTCTATTCGTTGTTGCATAACAAATATCTTCTTTTAACGGTTCTTTTATATCTGGAAATTTTTCTTTTAAGATTTTGATTATATCTTTTGTATCATCAATTGATAAAGTTGTTTGAGTGACAAAAGCAATTTTCTTATTTTTTTTGTTTTTATATTCTTTTGCTTCATCTTCATTTTGAACAAGATCAATAGAATTAAGTGGTAATTGCCCCATTGTTCCTACTACTTCAGGATGATTTTGATGACCAATTAAAATTATATGATATCCTGCTTTGCTAAGATTTTCAGCTTCTCTATGTACTTTAGATACTAAAGGACATGTAGCATCAACATAAGTCATATTGTAATTTTTTGCATCCTCAGGTACTTTTTTTGGCACTCCATGCGCGGAAAAAATTACTGGTCTTGATTTATCTTTAATTTCTTCTAGTTCTTCTACAAATATAGCTCCTTTGTTTTTTAAATTATCTACTACATATTTGTTGTGTACAATTTCGTGACGTACATAAACTGGAGAGCCATATTTTTTAATTGATTTTTCAACAATTTCTATAGCTCTTTCGACTCCTGCACAAAAACCTCTAGGTGCAGCTAGATAAATCTTTAAGCTTTTATTTTTCATTTTTTTCTTTTTTAAAAAATGGGATCAAAAACACAAAACATGCAACTAAAAAAAATAAACTACCAAACATTGACCAAAAACTTCCAACACTTGATATAGTAAATCCGATTGCTGAAATTATAAATAATATCCAACCTAATAAATTTATATTTTTATTTTTCATTTTTTTCTAAAAAATATTCCAGCAATATATGTGGAAAGGTTAAAGACGCCAAACCTATAAATACTATTTTTAAAATTGAGCTTTCAAAACCATAGTTATTACTTAATAAATAAAGACCAATTAAAGAAAAAAAAGCCGTTAAAATTGTTAAAGGAATTGCTTTTTTGATAAATAATTTACAACCATTGGTAAAATCATTTTTATCAATCTCATAAATTAGAGAAATACTGTGTCTTATGGAATGCAAAAAACAAAAATAAATAGTAAAGGCTACTAATGGGGACAAATAGTAATTTAATATTAAAATTGAAAAATAATCTAAAAAAATTGAAAATTTTTTAATTTCAAAATTTTTAAAAAATAAATAAATACTTGAAATTGTACTTAGTAATATTCCTATTATTATAATATTATTTTTTTCAATAAAACTTAAGCTTGAATAAAAAATTTCATTATCAATTAAAAGTAGTTTAAAAATACCAACGGTTTTATCAAAATGAAAAAATATTGGTGCTAAAATTATTAACAAACCTTTAAAGAAAAATAGTAATTGATTAAAAATATTTTTCTCAAGGACTAAAAATTGCGTATCTTCTTTTCCAAAATGATATGTTGCCACTATTAAAAATATAATCAAAGAAATAGATGGTATTAATATCCAAATATACATTACTAGAATTGCTAAAAAAATATAACTTAAATAAAATATATAAATCTTTTCAATATTAAATATTTTTAAAAGCCTTTTACCTTTTATATGATCTAAAGAACCATGAGATATACCAATACTTAAAATTAATATTAAGCATATAGAGTATGAAATAGACAAATTATTAATTTTAAAAACTATTAATGAAAAAATATTACTCAATAAGAAAAAAATAAAAGAGTGATTAAGATTAATTTTTTTTATTTGATTATTCATATTTAAAATAATTGTTTTATAAATATTGTTTTAGGCATTTTAGATATGATTTCTAAATCTTCAAAAAGACTACTTTTATTTGATAAGAAATTTATAATTGAACTTGGTGAACTATCAAACATTTTATAAAAAATATTTCCCATTTGAGATGAATTTTTTTTTAAAACTTTTAAAAAAATATTATCTAAAAAATCATATTTTTTGTTTATTTGGAATAATTTAACTTTATTAATATTATCTATATTTTCTCTAATATATTTACTTTGTTCTTGGATATTTAAAAATGTATAGCCAGTGCTTAATCTGGTCATGCCTCCTGCAGAACCAATATTAATTTCATTTAATTTTTTTATACTTTTTTGTCTAAAAAGAGGAATAGCTCCCTCTTCTTTATAATTTATTTTACAATTTCTTATATTTAAATGATTGCTTAAATAATTATCAATCTGTTGGTCATAATCTTTAAGGCTTTCATTATCAAGTTCGGATATCCATGTTGTTTCTACTAGCGCTTTATTTTTGGTAAAAGGAAGTGTATAAAAAAAATGAACTTTATTTCTCTGATCACACGCAAAATCCATTAAATTAAATATTTCATCATCAAAAAATTCTTTATCGGTTTCTATTTCAACTCCATAAAAATGTTGCCATAATTTATTTTTTTGATCTTCATATTTAGCTACACTATTAAATATTATGGAATTAGATTTATTTACTTCATTAATATTTTTAAAAAAAGTTATGTTTTTATTTAATTTAAGCTTAGAAAGTATTTTGTTGTAAAATAATTCACTATCTATTGTTTGATATGGAGTTCTTTTACATTCAATATATTTAGTTTCGTTTGGTGAATTTATAGTAAAATTATTCCAGCTTTTTTTAACGCAATCTTCAAAGTTATGTGGAAAAACTTTCCAAAAAGACCAAGTTTTATCTCTTTTATATTCATCTCTAGGTTCAATAATAGCCAAACTTTTATTTTTTAATTTATCATGAGTTTCTAACTCATATGCAAGAGAAAGACCTGCACAACCACCTCCAATAATTATATAATCAAATTCTTTCATCTAAATTTATTTCCTCATTTATCAATAAATGATTGTGTTGAATATAATTATCATTTTTATTAGTTAAAGATAATTTAAGTAGATCTAAAATTGATAGAAAAGTTTGAATTAATTTTTCAAAATTAGTTAAATATATTTTTCCAGATTTTCTATAATTTTCTATATTTTTTTTGCTTAAAATTTTATATCCAATTTGTCTATAAACTCGTCTAGCAACCAATATAGAAAATCGAAAACTTAAAGGTATTTCTTTTATAGAATAAAATGAGTTTTCATAAAATTTTTCCGAAAGTTGAATTGTAGATCTAATATCTTCAAAATTTTCTTGAATATAAAACCTTTGGTTGTTCAAATCTTCTATTACATCTCTTGATATATTTGTCAGTTGCATAGCAATTCCAAGGTCGATTGCAGACTTAAGTGATTTTTTTTTATTTACATTTAAAATTTTTGCCATCATTAAACCTACAGTGCCGGCAACTCTATACGAATAAACTAACAAATCTTTTTTTGAATTTAATTTTACTTCATCTTTAATGTCTGATTCAATACCATCAAATAGATCATCGATAATCTTTAAAGAAATATTAAACTCATTTATAAGTTTCCACATATTTTCAATAATAGAATCATCAAAGTTTTTTTTATTAAAATTATTCTTAAATTCTTCAAATTTATTTTGTTTAATTTTTATTTGATTTTTTTCATCAGCAATGTTGTCTATAATTCTACAAAAATCATATAAAGCTGAACATTTTTTATAAGTTTCTTTTGGTAAAAAAAAACCTGCCCAATTAAAAGATTTTGCATAAATTGACAGATAGTTTTTACTCGTCATTATAAAATTTTATCTAACACTTTAGCTGATGATAGTACACCTGGTACTCCAGCACCAGGATGTGTTCCAGCTCCTACAAAATATAGACCATCATAAATTTCTGATTTATTATGAAATCTAAAATATGCTGATTGTGTAAATTTTGGTTGAATCGAAAAACCTGACCCAAATTTAGTATTAAGATCCTTTTCAAAATAATCTGGTGTTAAATAAAAATCCTCGATAATATTATCTTTAAGATTTGGCATTAGATCTTTTTCCATTTTATCGACCACTAAATTCTTTATTTTTTCTCCTTCAACATTCCAATCAATTCCAGATTGGTTATTTGGAACAGGTACTAAAACATAAAAACAATCATTTCCCTCAGGAGCCATAGACTTGTCGGTTGCAGATGGTCTGTGAAGATAATAGCTAATATCTTTATTTAATTTTTTTTTATCAAATATATCATCAAGATGTTCTTTATACTTGTTCCCAAATTTAATGGTGTGATGCTCGACATTGTCGTAGATTTTTTTTGTACCAAAATAATATACAAATAATCCCATGGAATATTCCATCCTATTTTTTTTCCACTTAAATAAAAATGAAGAATTTTCATTTCCATTTAACAATTTTTCATAGACAGCAGGAGGATCTGCATTACAAATGACATTATCCACCTCAATATTGGTGTGATTATTTAATTGAACACCAGTAATTTTATTATTATTTGAAATAATTTTAGTTACTTCATTGTCTTTAATTATTTCTATACCAACTTCATTCATTAATTTTTCAAAACCTTTTATTATTTTTCCCGTTCCTCCCATTGAGTAATGTATTCCCCATTTTTTTTCTAAATATAGAATTAATCCATAAATAGAAGTAGTGGTAAAAGGATTCCCTCCAACTAAAAGCGGATGCATACTTAACATTCTTCTAAGTTTTTCATTTTTTACATAAGAAGATACTAAAGAGTAGACAGATTTATAGCTTTTAAGTTTTAATAGAGCTGGAAGCTGTTGCATCATTACAAATGGTTTATCAAAAGAGACATCTGCGAGTTCCGTGAAACCTTTATCAAAAATTTTTTTTGTAAAATTTACTAATTCTTCATAACCCTTAACATCATCTTTGTTTAATTTTTCAATTTGATTTTTCATATCAACTTCATCGCCTGAATAATTAAATTTATGTTTATCTTCAAAAATAAATTGATACCAAATTTTAAGTGGAGCTAATTCAATATAATCTTTTGAATTTTTTTTAAATAATGTAAATAGTTCATCAATTAAATACGGTGCTGTAATTACAGTTGGACCTCCATCAAATATAAATCCATTTCTTCTAAATACTCTTGCCCTACCTCCAAGATCTGGATGTTTTTCAATCAATTTAACTTTATGACCTTTGGCTTTAAGTCTAAGAGCAGCAGCTATTCCTCCAAAACCTGAACCAATAACTATAGAATTCATTTTAATAATTTATATTTTTTTTGAAAAATTGTAAGAGTATTATGACCTAATTTTCTTTAACTCTTCTTTAGTTTCATCTAAATTTTTTTGAAATACAGTATCAAGTTTAGATTTGTCGACAGATGTATTAATAATCTTTTTGACAGAATCTACAGCTATCTTAATAGATGCATCTTTTATTTCTTTGATAGCCGCTTCTTTCATTTGACTTATCTTATTTTCAGCTAAATTTTTTTTAATATCTGATGATTTATGAAATTTATCATTTAATTCTATTACTAGTTTATCCGCATCTTTTTTTGCTTCATCTAAAATTTCATTACTCACAGATTGACCTGAGTCTAATTTTTTTTGTGCATTATCAAGTAAAGTTTTAGCTTCTGTTCTTAATTTTTCACTTTCATCAATTTCGTTTTTTATGTCAGAGATCATTTTGTCTAACATCTCAATTACTTTTTGTGGTATTTTAAAATAAATTAAAGCTCCAAAAAAAATAACAAATGAAACTGCTACCCAAAATGTTGCATCAATTACCATAGTATTTATCTCCATTTTTTCTGGATAAATCATCTACGATCGCAGATATGCTGCTACTATTCACATCAGTTCCAATTAATTTTTGAATTAATTCTGATGAAGTTTCTATAGCTATTTTATTAATTTTTTCAGGAGCATTTTTTCGAAAGGCCAATATCTCTTGTTCAGCTTTATTAATTTCATCGTCAATCTGCTTATCCAATATCTCTCTTTTGTTATTAATATCTTTTAAAGCTTTTTCTCTTGCTTGATTAAAGATATTTTTAGCTTCAAGCTTACTTTTAGAAATAATTTTCTCATATTCTTTTAGTTTACTTTCACTATCTTCTCTTTGCTTCTCTGCAGCCTCAATATTTTCTAATATTTGAGATTTTCTAGACTCTAAATTATTACTAATTTTTGGAAGTATAAGTTTTGATAAAACTATATATAGAATTCCAAAAGTAAGTATTAACCAAAAAATCTGTGAAACCCAAAATTCAGGATTTAATTGAGGCATACCTCCACTTTCAGCCGCAAAAACTTCTTTAAAAAATAGGAAGCTAAAAAATATTGACTGAAAATATATTTTTTGAATCATTAAATTTAAAATGCAAAAAGAATGATTAATGCAACTACTAATCCAAATAATCCTGTTGCTTCTGCAAGTGCAAAACCTAAAAGCAAATTAGGAAACTGTTTTTGTGCAGCAGAAGGATTTCTCATCGCTCCTGATAAATAGTTTCCAAAAATTATTCCAATACCAACACCGGCACCAGCTAAAGCTATTGCTGCTAAACCTGCTCCGATCATTTTTGCTGCTTCTAATTCCATTATATCCTCCTATGTTAATTAATGGTGTAAATTTAATGCATCATTTAAATAGATGCAGGTTAAGATTGCAAAAACATATGCTTGAAGAAAAGCAACTAAGATCTCCAAACCAGTTAAAGCAACCGAAAAACTCAGTGGAAGCCATCCACCAATTATTCCAAGGCTTATTACAAAGCCTCCGAAAACTTTCATCATTGTATGACCTGCCATCATATTAGCAAATAATCTAACTGATAAACTAACTGGTCTACTTAAGTAAGAAATTATTTCTATTACTACTATTAAAGGAAGCAATACTGCTGGTACCCCACTAGGAACAAATAATTTTAAATATCCAAAACCGTGTTTAATGAAACCAATGACTGTGACTCCAATAAAAATAAATGATGCTAATACAAATGTTACAATGATATGACTGGTTACAGTGAAAGTATAAGGTATCATTCCAAACATATTACAAAAAAGCACAAACATAAAAAGAGAAAATATAAATGCAAAATAAGGTTTTGCTTTTGATCCAGCAGTATCATTTATCATTTTGGATACAAAGGTGTAACTAAGTTCTGCTAGAAGTTGAATTTTATTTGGTAATAATGAGTTTTTTTTAGAACCAATATTAAAAATTAGTAATATTGCAGCCGAACTTATAATCATGAATAAACTTGCGTTAGTAAAAGAGATGTCAAAAGCGCCTATTTTTATTTCAGGACCAATTCTATAAACATCGAATTGAGTCATTGGATTTGCTGCCATAAAATTCTATCTATTTTTGCATATTTTTAGCAGATCTGATTACGTTGATTATCCCAGCAACCACACCTACAAAAAAAAATATTAATATAAACCAGGGTTTAGTACCAAAGGTCTTATCAAAAATAAACCCAATAATTGTCCCAACTGCTACGGCAGAGACTAATTCAGTACTTAATTTAAAGGCTGTACCAATGGATGAGGGATTATTTTTTTTATTATATAAATTTTTCTTTGATAGTTTGTTTTTTGCAATCTCTAAGCGAGTTTTAAACTGATCTTTTGGCATTTGTTTAATTTAGGCAACCATACTCTCTGCTTTTTGTAAATCAACAGCTACTAGTTGGCTAATTCCTTTTTCAGGCATGGTAACACCATATAGTCTATTCATTTTAGACATTGTTAATGCGTGATGGGTTACAATAATAAACTTTGTATTAGTAATATTTATTAGTTCTTCAAGTAAACTACAAAATCTCGTTACATTAGCGTCGTCAAGTGGTGCATCAACTTCATCTAATACACAGATTGGTGATGGATTGGTTAGAAAAACTGCAAAAATTAATGACAGAGCAGTTAAAGCTTGTTCTCCTCCTGATAACAAAGTTATAGATTGAAGTCTTTTGCCTGGGGGACTAACTAACATTTCTAAACCTGCTTCTAAAGGGTCATCCGAGTCTACTAATTCTAGTTTAGCATTTCCACCGTTGAAAAGCTTAGTATAAACTTCATTAAACTTTCTGTTAACTTTTTCAAATGCTTCAACCAGTCTTTCTCTTCCTTTTTCATTAAGTTCATTAATACTATCTTTTAATTTTACTATTGCCGTCACTAGATCAGAACGATCTTGTTCCATTTTTTTAATTTCTTCTTTATATTTAATTGTTTCTTCATCAGCTTTTAAATTCACAGATCCTAGCTTTTCTCTTTCTTGCTTTTTTTTATCTAGGGTATCCTCCTGATCAACAGCATTAGGTAGCTCTTCGATTTCATTTAAGTTAGAATTTTGTAAAATATTATCTTCTGTTAAATTTAATTCAGAATTAATTCTTTCTAGTAAATCACTTTTTCTTTTTTGAAGTCCTTCAATTGTTGCACTTGAGCTTGCTTTTCTTTCTCTGATTTGAATTGATTGTTCTTGAATTTCATTTAACTGAGCTCTTAAAGTTTCAATCTTTTTATCTGTTTCATCAATAATTACTTCATTATCAATTTTTTCTTTATCAGAAATTCTTAAATTTTCTGAAATTTGACCTTTTCTTTCAGCTTGCATTTTTGGCTGGTTATCTAAATCTTTTAATTGAGTTGATAACTTATTTTTTCTTTCAGTTAATTCTTCAACCATTTTTTCTGAGTTTGACAATAAATTTTTCCAACTTTCAATTTCAATTTCAATAGTTTTAATTCTTTCATTACGTTTAATAGATTCGTTTTTGATTGATTGATTTTTACTATATGCATCTGCATATTTTTCTTGTAGTTGTTTTATATTCTGAGATTTTTCGTTTACACTTAACAGTTCAGTCCTACTATTTTCATTCTTTAAATCATTTAAAAAATTATCAAGTTCAATATTACATCTATCTAATAATGTAATTGCTTGATTTATTTCATTAATATTGATTAGTTCTTTTGCTCTAATAATAGAGTTTTTAATATTTTTAATTGGACCAATACTTATATTTAAAGTTCCTTCAGCAATTTTAGTTACTACTTCATCAATCTTTTCTTGTTCATTTTTAAGTATTTTTTTAGCTTTATCTAGATCTTCGTTAGATAATTTTTCAGTTTCAAAATACTTAGAGTCTACCTCAATTAGATCAGTTTTTTCTTCTTTTAGTCTTTTCTCGTTCGAGTTTGCATCAATTATAATTCCTTTTTCTCTTGCAATGTCTTCATCAAGAGTTTGAATAGATTTTTTCATACTCTCAATTTCATCTTGAGTTCTAGTGTTTTCTTCATCTAAACTTTGTAATTCTAAATTAAGTCTTTGGATTCGAGATAAATTTTCAATATTTTTTTCTCTAAGAGGAGAAATTTTATCTGTTTCAGATTTAACTAAACTTTCTATTTCCTTAATTTTGTTATTAAAACCTTCTACTTCACCTCCAGCCTCAGTATTAATTTCATTTTCAATTTTAATCTCTTTATCTATTTCAATTAATTTTAGATAATAAAGTCCTGCTTCTATTCTTCTAATTTCTTCAGAAATTAGTTTATATTTTGTTGCTTCTTCAGCTTGTTTTTGAAGATTTGCTAATTGTTTTTCTTGCTGTCTTCGAAGCTCATCAGCTCTTTTAAGATTATTTTCAGCAGCACCCAATCTAAGTTCAGCTTCATGTCTTCTAACATGTAAACCCGATATACCTGCGGCCTCTTCTAAAATAGCTCTCCGGTCAGTTGGTTTTGCAGTTACTAAAGCACCAATTCGTCCTTGGCTAATCATTGAAGGAGAATGTGCACCAGTTGATAAATCTGCAAAAAACATTTGAGCATCTCTTGCTCTAACTTCTTTATCATTAATATAAAACTTAGATCCCTTATCTTTTTCTATTTTTCTTCTGATATTAATTTGGTTTAGTTCACGATATTGAACTGGCCCTTCATTATTTTTGTTTTCTACGTCAATTGTTACTTCCGCAATATTTTTGGAAGCTTTATTTGATGTTCCAGAAAAAATAACATCTTCCATTCCAGAACCACGCATACTTTTTGCGGATGTTTCTCCCATAACCCATCTTAAAGATTCTACAATATTTGATTTTCCACAACCGTTAGGTCCTACTATTCCAGTAAGACCATCTTCGATTAAAAAGTTAGTTTTATCAGCAAATGATTTAAATCCATTTAATTGGATTTTTTTAAACTCCATGCATTAACTTATATCAGTTTTTCTAGAGCTTTTTTCAAATTTTTATAATTTAGAGATTTTTCGAACTTTTCGTTATTAATTATTATCGTAGGAGTAGCATTTACTTTGAATTTTTTAACTCCATCGATTCGATCATTTAAAATAAAATCTTCAATTTCTTTATTATTTATACATCCTTCAAAATCAACATTAAAGCCTTCGCTGATTAAAAATTTTTGAAGATTTTTATTTGCTTCTTCTATCGAACTTCCTTTTACCCATTTTTGTTGGTTTGCAAACAAACTATTTAAAATTGTTGAATCCCCATCATTATTACATTGAGAAATTTTTGAAGCGTTAAATGCAGCCATATCTAATGGAAAATGTCTAAATTCAATTTTAGCCAAACCAGTATCAAGATATTCTTTTTTAAGTTGAGGATATACATCGTTATGAAAATTTGCACAGTGACTGCAAGTTAAAGATTCAAAAGTAATAATGGTTATTTTGGCATTTTTGTCACCAACAACAATTCTTTTTATCTCCTCAGCATTAATATTAGAAATTGCGCTACAAAATATTATTATGAATAATAGAATTTTTTTCATTTCTCTTTAAATACTTTGGTTAATTCAATAAGCGATTTTTTAATTTTTTCATTTTTAACATTATTAATTTTATTTTGGTATTTGTTAAATGTCACATTTTTGTGATTTTTTTCATCCTTTGAAAAAATTTCCTGTTCATCATCAAAACTTATAAATTTAAGTTTTTCCACCACTGAATAACCAAAAAAGCTATTCATTTTATCTAAAATATTTTTTTTAGAATATTCCATATCAACTTCATGACCTCTTTTTACCATTATTATTAGGGTACTAACTCCAAATTTATTAGAATTTTTAAATGTTTTTGGATAGCAAATTTTAAATAAATCATCTCCAACAATATATTTCCAATTACCAAGTGTTTCAGAATAAATGTGACCCTTCTTGTTGATGATCTTTTTTATATTTTTAGGTAAAGTGTCTTTAAAAGATCTTAAACCTTGAATGGTGAAATTTCTCTGTTTAGAATTATTTTTAAATTGCATATGAAAGAAGAAATAATAACAAATAAAATTCTTAATTGGTATGATATTAATAAAAGATTATTGCCATGGCGAAAAAAAACTTCTTTAAAAAAAAAGCAATATTACACACTTGTTAGTGAATTTATGTTGCAACAAACACAAGTTGTAACAGTAATACCTTATTTTAATCGGTTTATTAAAAATATTCCTAATATAGAAACATTAGCACAATTTGATAATCGAAAACTCATCAAACTTTGGGAAGGCCTTGGTTATTATTCAAGAGCAAGAAATTTAAAAAAAACTGCTCAAATTATTATTAAAGATTTTAAAAAAAGTTTACCAAATAATTTTTTGGATTTAAAATCTCTACCAGGAATTGGAGATTATACAGCTAGTGCGATTTCTGCTATTGCATTTAATAAACCAATAATTCCATTAGATGGAAATATTGAAAGGGTTTTAAAAAGATACTTATATTTAAAAAAAGGAAATCAAATACAAAAAGAAAATTTAATTAAACAAAAAAAAGTTTTTGGTACATCTAAAAGATCGAGTGATTATGCTCAAGCTTTAATGGAATTAGGATCATTAGTTTGTAAACCTAAAAATCCACTTTGTAATCGATGTCCCATTTCAAAAAAATGCAAATCTTTTAAATTAAAAGATTTTACTTTAACAAAGATAAATAAAAAAAATAAAGAAAAATATTTTCTACTAAAAGTTTATAAAAAAAATAACAAGTATTTATTGGTTAAAAATACTAAATTTAATTTTTTAAAAAATTTTAATATTTTTCCAATGCAAGAGTTAAACAGTCCTAGAAATTTTAATCAAAATTTAAACTTTAAAATGTCTAATATGAATATGAATATTAAAGTTGAGCATAATAAAGTAGGAAGTCCTATTCCCTTTTCAAATTGGATTGATCCTAAAAAATTAAAAAATTATACTTTACCCACTTTTACAAAAAAGATTGTTAATTACTTGGAAAGTTATAAATGAAAAAAATTGCAATAATTGGAGCAGGAATTTCTGGTTTATTTTTAGCAAATTTATTTAAAAAAAATTCTAATTATGAAGTAACAATTTATGAAAAAAATAACTCAATTGAGCTGGATGAAGGTTATGGGATACAATTGTCAACAAATAGTATTAAACTTTTAAATGAAATTGGATTTGATACTTTAAATCAAAATGAAAGATTTAATCCTGAAAAAATTGATTTTTATGAAATTAAAAATGGAAAAAAAATATGTAATTTGAATATCTCAAAGTTTAATTCTGAAAAATGTAAATACACAACACTAAGAAGATCTAAATTAATTGGATTTTTAAAAGATAAATTAGAAGAAAATATAATTAAATATAATCATAGTATTACAAAAATTGAGTCAGATAATAATAAAATAAGTTTGACTTTTAATACAAGTGAAAGTGTTAATTTTGATCGTTTAATTATATCTGACGGTGTTTTTTCTAAAGGTAAATCTCTAATTTCTAATAATAAAATTAGTCCTTCTTACAATAATTCTATTGCTATAAGAGGCAATATTTCAAGAGAAAACCTTGGAAATTTAAATGAAAAAAATATTTCTTTATTTTTAGGAGCTAATTTTCATTATGTGCTTTATCCATTAAGTGAAGATAAAGATTATTTTAATTTTATTGGAGTTTTAGAGTATAAATTAACAGTCAATGAGTATGATAATTATGAGCTTTTCAATGAAGAGCCTTTTATTCAAGTTATTAAAGATAAATTACAAAACAAAGTTTCTGCTAAAATTTTAGATAATCTTAATAAGATAAAGTGTTTCCCAATATTTGTTAGCAAAGATTTATTTAAGCCAAGAAATAATATTTTTTTAGTTGGAGACGCTTTTTTTGCTTTTCCACCTTCATTTGCCCAAGGAGCCTCTCAATCAATAGAAGGTGCATCTGAATTATTCAATAATATTATCAATAATCAAAATAATTTTTATAATAATAGGGTTAAAAAAGTGAAAATGATTAACAATAGATCAAAACTTAATCAATTTATTTTTCATTTATCAAATCCAATATTAATTTTTTTTAGAAATATTATTTTAAAAATTTTAGTAAAAAATAAGAATTTTTTAGAAAATTATTTAGGTAAAATTTATAAGAATTAATTTTTTGAAATTAATCTTTGTCTTAAATAATCAATTGGATGTATTCTTCCGTTAATATTACAATGCCAAAAAGTCCAACCATTGCAGCTTTCAGCTCCTAAAATAGTTGCTGCAACCTTATGGATCGATCCTTCAGCTTGCTCATGTTTAATACTGCCATCAGCCATAATTCTTGCACTAATTTTTTTCTTATTATCAAATATATTAGTTCCAGGTTTAATTATTCCAAGTTCAACTAAAGATCCAAAAGGTATTCGTGGTTTTGTTCTATTATTTTTTAGAGTGTCTAATAAAT
>CACHFM010000005.1 GCA_902579105.1 uncultured Pelagibacteraceae bacterium
ATTGGCAGATGCAGATTTTAACACATACTCTCTAATAGTTGAAAGTATTTCTAGAATAGATTTTAAGACTGACTGGTCATTAAATCAATTATCTGAAAAGATCATAGGATTTCCTTTTTTTTCTTTGATATGGCACTCAATATTTTTTCATTTTTTTGATTATTATTCATTTATTATATTAGAGATATTTTTTTATTTTATTTTAATTTTACTATTTTTTAAAATTTTTTATCTTGTTCAAAAAGACTTATTAATTTCTTTTATATCTGTGATAATATTAATTTCATCCCTTGAAATTTTATCTCTAATAATAAATTTTACTAATTTAAATTTTATTGTTGTTCTAAGACCGCTAGCAGAATTTTATGGCCAAAGGTTTCCACACCCACTTGTGACATCGGTATATTTTTTTACTATTTTTTTAATTTCAATTAAATTATTTCAATCATCTAACTTAAAATTGAATAAAAAATATTTTATTTATATTGGTTTGATGTCAATTTTATTAATAAATAGCTTTTTTTTTCATTTTATTAAATCTACAATTTTTTTAATTTTATTAGCTATTCACAAATATAAAAAAAATTTAATAAATTTTATAAAAATAAATTACATCTCATTTTTACAACTTTTTTGTTTAATTTTAGTTGGCTTTTGTATTTTGTTTGCACACTTGTATATTGCAGAAAATGATTATTCTGCAAGACTAGGAACCTACAAAATATATTTTGATGATAAATTAATTATACTAAAGGTTTTATTAAAAAAATTAATTCAACCAGAAATTATTGTGCTTTTATCATTAAGTATAATTTGTAGGTTAAACTATAGAAAATTAGGAATAATTAACCAGGATAAAATGAACTATGATTTATTTCTAATATTTTTTGTAGCATGTATTATTTCTCCCTTTGTGTTTGTTATTTTAACTCACACTTCTATCTATCTTTATTATTTTTGGTCTGCTGTAAAATTTTCAGGTTTTTTATATTTATTTCTAATATTGATTAGAGTATTTTTTATAAAAAGAATTAAGTCTAAGCTGACCATTTTGTCATCTTTTTTTGTTATATTTTTAATATTTTCAAATTTATGCAACAATTATTACAAACAACTTAATAATGATTATGAAGTAGATAGAAATCGACTCGAAATTAAAGATTTTTTATTTGATAAAAAATATTATAACACTGATATAATTCTATTATCTAATGATTATCCAATTATGCACTTATGGTTAAATTTTAACAATAAATATTTGATAAATACAGATGGTTTTGTATCCTCATACTCCGATGAAATATTAGAAAATTTAAAAATTAATTATTTAAAATTATTAAATTTAAATCTTGATTCATTTATTAAAATACTCAACGAAAATGAAGATAACATTAATAAAAGAAATGATTTTGCAAAATCTTTTGGATACAAATATAGTGTAAACTTAATCCGGCATGAGAAACCAATAGAAGAAGAATATTCAAAGAAATTATCAAAAAGAATTTTGAGTATTTCACCATTGGTACAATGGCATCAATTTTTCTCTAACAAAGAGAAAAAAAGATTAATCAATAAATATAAAAATTTCGTTATTGACAAGAATTCAATTCCAGATCTATTTATAATGAGAAAAGATGATATATTTATCTCAAATTTTCAAAATTTGAAAATTTTGAATTATGTTCAAATCTTTGAAAATCAAAATTTCATTATTTTAAAAAAGTCATAATAAGTTGTTTTTATTTATTATAACATGGAATAAATTTATATGTATTTTAAAAATAACAAAATGAAAAAATATTTTATTAAATTTTTTTTAATTATTTATTTTCTTTTAATTTTTTCAATTTCAAAAACATTTGCTGAAAATAATGCAAAAATAAACTGGTTAACAAGTGCTGGCAATGAATATTCTCATAGATTTTTTTCAAGTGATCAAATTAATTTTGACAACATAAATGATCTTGAGAAAATTTGGACATTCAATTCTGGCAATAGCTCAATATCAAATACCGTTCAATCTCCACCTATATTTGTGGATAATCAATTAATTTTAGTCACATTGAATGGAGATTTAGTGTCAATTTCACCTGAAGATGGAAGTGTTATATGGAAAAAAAAAATGGAGACTCCACTTGGTAGAAGGGGTATTACTTTCCATGACACAGAGAATAAAAACACTCAAGGTTTATACGTGTCCTCAGGTAATAAAGTTTACCGTTTAAATTTAAAGGGTGAAGTTTTAGACATATTTCAAACTGGTTTAAGTTTGCTGCAGCCTTTTATTCATGAAAAAAAAATGTATGTAGCAACATTAAGAGAAGGGGTAAAAGCTTTTGATATAATTTCAAAAAAACAAATTTGGTCAACTAGTTTCCAAAAAAATAATGTAAACTCGAGAGTTTGGTCAGGATTTAGTTTTGACAAGAAAACTAAATCACTTTTTGTAGTCACAAGTAATCCAGGTGGAATAATTGGCAAAAATAGAATTGGTGATGATTATTCTGTGAGTTTAATTTCATTAAGTTCAGAAACTGGTAAAATTAAATGGCAATACAAACACATAGTAAATGATATATGGGATTATGACTTAATAAGTAATCCAATAATTATTAAAAATTTAAATTTACCCGGTAAAAATAACTTGGTAGACACTGTTATAGCACTCTCAAAAACTGGTGATCTTATTTTTGTGGATATTAAAAATGGTAAACCTGTTTTTGAAAACTCGTATAGTGAAATAAAAGTAAACAAGTCAGACATAGAAAATGTTTATCTTTCCCCAACACAAAAATTATATTTAAGACCAGAAAAGTTCTCGAATATAGACATAAATTTGGAAAAAGATTTTAGTCATTTAGATAAAGATAATAAAAAATATATGAAAAACAAATTGAGACATGCAAAATCGGGTTTTTTTGTTCCAACGTCTCTAAATTATGATGCAGTTATTTATGGTGTCCACGGTGGTGCAGAGTGGCCAGGAGCCGCACTTTATAGAGATGATATAAATACAAATATAATAATTCCATCAAATAAAACACCTTGGATCTTACGTGTTCAATATCAAGAAAAGAAATATACAAATATACTCAATCATGTACAAAGTTTAAAAAATTTTCAAAAAAAATTAATCGAAAAAATTAATAAAATACAAAGTTTTTTTATTAATGATAAAAAAAAAGAGAACATTTCTCCAGACGCTAACAGTCTAACAAAAAAAAATATTTATAAAATTTTAGATTCAAAATCTATAGATACTGCATTTAAAAATAGAACAAATATAAATGATTATTTTCCTGATACAAAATTTAGAAAAATGCGTACAGCAGAATTTATCTATTCTCTTATTCCAAATAGTTTCAACAACAATATTTATAAAAAACATTGTATTTCATGTCATGGTAAAGCTCGTCAGGGCAGATATGAGCATGAAACTATGGGGGATGATTTTTATCCATCATTAGTTGGTTTAACTCATACTGATAAATATAAATCATATAATACATATGAAAAATTAAAAAAAATTCATAGAGTAAATAATATTAATTTAGAAATAAATGAAAAAGAATTTAATGATCTAATGAATTCATTTCAAAAATATGATGAAAAATTATTTGAGGATAAAAAATATGAATTAGAGGGGTTTTGGCAAATTTTATTAGACAAAGATGGTCTACCTGCAACCAAACCTCCTTGGGGATATTTAACAAATATAAATCTTCTTAATGGAAAAAAAATCTGGCAAGTACCTTTTGGAGAGAGAATAACAAATAAAAAAAAAATAATAGGAGATCAAAATTTCGGTGGTGTTATGAGTACTAAAAGTAAAATTATTTTTGCAACCGGAACACCTGATTCATTTGCTTATGCTTATAATATGATTAATGGGGATAAATTATGGCAATCTAAATTACCCTATTCTGGATCTGCCCCTCCTATGGCATTTAATTACAAAGGTTGTGATGTTATTATATTTACCTCCACAGGAGGTAGATTTGTAGGCTATAAAAAAAATGGTGATGCTACTGTCGCTTTCAAACTCAAAACTTGTAACTTTAAGTAGATCTCAAAAATCCTTTA
Source organism: uncultured Pelagibacteraceae bacterium (assembly GCA_902579105.1). Lineage (GTDB taxonomy): Bacteria > Pseudomonadota > Alphaproteobacteria > Pelagibacterales > Pelagibacteraceae > Pelagibacter. The sequence continues at coordinate 4,084 of CACHFM010000005.1, forward strand.
TTAATATTTAACTTTAAATATCTATATAAAATATTGTTAAATTTGTAGAAACAGGTATTAATTATTTATTGCTTTATCAAAATTTATATTGTAATTACTTGCGTTATTTGGTTTTTGGGCGGTTAGCTCAGTTGGTAGAGCATCTCGTTTACACCGAGGGGGTCAAAGGTTCGAGTCCTTTACTGCCCACCAAAATATACAAAAAAGTGGGGGTGTAGCTCAGTTGGTTAGAGCGATCGCCTGTCACGCGATAGGTCGAGGGTTCGAGTCCCTTCACTCCCGCCACTCATTTGTTTTTTTTGCATTTTTAATTAAATTATTGAAATTATTACCTTTTTTTAGATTTAAACTTTAAGTCATTGAAATTGTTGATTTTTTTTTATTAAATATGTGACTTTTGAGTGCTTCAACATCACATAAAAACTGATATATAGATTTTCATGTTATCTGATTTTTTAAAAGATTATCTATCTATTATAATTTTTTTATTCATCGCTTTAGGGTTGAGCTGTGCTTTTGTTGTGGTTAATTATATTCTTTCACCTAAAAAACCTGACCCAGAAAAACTTTCAGCATACGAATGTGGATTTGAACCTTTCCAAGATTCAAGGATGGAGTTTGATGTTAGATTTTACCTAGTTGCAATTTTATTTATCATATTTGATTTAGAAATTGCATTTTTATTTCCTTGGGCAATTTCACTTGGAAATATTGGACTGTTAGGTTTTTCATCTATGATGATTTTTTTATTCATACTTACAATTGGTTTTATTTATGAATGGAAAAAAGGTGCTTTAGATTGGGAATAAAAAATAAATCATAATGAATAATAAAATAGAACAAGTACCTGATGAATTTAAACAACTTGCTGAAGATTTTAGTAAGAACGGCTTTATTACAACATCATTAGATAACTTAATTAATTGGTCAAGATCAGGATCTTTACATTGGATGACTTTTGGTCTTGCTTGTTGTGCGGTAGAGATGATGCAAACTGCTATGCCAAGATATGATGTAGAAAGATTCGGTGCAGCGCCAAGAGGTTCACCTCGACAGTCAGATGTTATGATTGTTGCAGGAACATTAACAAATAAAATGGCTCCAGCACTTAGAAAAGTTTATGATCAAATGCCAGAACCTAGATATGTAATATCTATGGGTAGTTGTGCTAATGGTGGTGGATATTATCATTACTCATATTCTGTAGTTAGAGGTTGTGATCGTATAGTACCTGTTGATATTTATGTGCCCGGATGTCCTCCATCTGCTGAAGCATTATTATACGGAATACTTCAACTTCAAAAAAAAATTAGGAATAAAGGTTCATTTATTAGATAGATATGAAAAGTTTAGAAGATTTAGAAAAAAAAATTAATTCAGAGCTAACTACCAAAATAAAGAAAACTGAAATTAAACATAAGCAATTATATATTGACATTGATAAAGATGATTTTATTGATGTAACTTTATTCATAAAAACAAACCAAGATACTAAATTTAGACAATTAATTGATATTACAGTTGTTGATTACCTTGAAAAAAGTCAACGATTTCAATTAGTTTATTTATTTTTAAGTCATGAATTTAATCAAAGAATTATTTTAAAATACTCAATAAATGAAAATGAAATAATCCCATCTTTAACAAATATTTTTCCTGCTGCAAATTGGATGGAGAGAGAAGTTTTTGATATGTATGGTGTATCATTTAAAGATCATCCTGATTTAAGAAGAATATTAACAGATTATGGTTTTGAAGGCCATCCACTTAGAAAAGATTTTCCATTAACTGGACATAGTGAAGTTAGATATAGCGAAGAGCAAAAAAAAGTTATTAGTGAACCAGTTAAATTAGAACAAAATTTTAGAAATTTTGACTACGAGAGTCCTTGGAAAGGAACCAAATACATTAAAGAAGAAATTGAAAATAATGACAAAAAAAATTAAAAATTTAAATTTAAACTTTGGACCTCAGCATCCCGCTGCACATGGTGTACTTAGATTAATTTTGGAGCTTGATGGTGAAGTAGTTGAAAAAGCTGATCCTCATATAGGATTATTACATCGTGGTACTGAAAAATTAATTGAAAATAAAACATATATGCAAGCAGTGCCATATTTTGATCGATTAGATTATGTTGCACCAATGAATCAGGAGCATGCATTTGCTCTAGCCATAGAAAAAATTTTACAAATTGATGTTCCGATTAGAGCCCAATATATTAGAGTTATTTTCTGCGAAATTGGAAGAATTTTAAGTCATATTTTAAATGTAACTACTCAAGCACTTGATGTAGGTGCTTTAACTCCTTCATTATGGGGATTTGAAGAAAGAGAAACTCTTATGACTTTTTATGAGAGAGTTTCAGGTTCTAGATTGCATGCAAATTATTTTCGAGCTGGAGGCGTCCATCAAGATTTACCTAACGGGCTAGAAGAAGATATTTTAAAATTTTGTGATACATTTCCTAAAATCATTAATGATTTAGAAAATTTATTAACGGATAATAGAATTTTCAAACAACGAAATGTTGATATAGGAATAGTCAGCAAGGAAGATGCACTGGATTATTCTTTCACAGGAGTTATGATAAGAGGTTCTGGAGTTCCATGGGACTTAAGAAAATCTCAGCCATATGATTGTTACAATCAGTTAGATTTTAAAATTCCAGTCGGTAAAAATGGTGATTGCTATGATAGGTATTTATGCAGGATTGAAGAAATGAAAGAAAGTGTTTCAATAATAAAACAATGTATTTCAAAAATGGAAAAAGGACCTGTCAAATCTTCAGATGGAAAAATAACACCACCACCAAAAAAAGAAATTAAACAATCTATGGAAGCATTAATACATCATTTTAAACTTTTTACCGAAGGTTATAGAGTTACAAAAGATGAGATTTACACAGCTGTAGAAGCTCCAAAAGGTGAGTTTGGTGTTTATCTTATTTCTGACGGCTCAAGCAAACCGTATAAATGTAAAATAAGAGCTCCTGGATTTTCTCACCTTCAATCTATGGATTATTTAATAAAAGGTCATATGCTAGCAGATGTTCCAGCAGTATTGGGATCTATGGATATAGTTTTTGGTGAGGTTGACAGATGAATTTAAAAAGACCTGCTAAAGAACAACCCGAAAGTTTTGAATTTAATTCTTCTTCATTAGAGTCAGCAAAAAATATTGTTTTAAAATACCCACAAGGCAAACAACAAAGTGCTGTAATGGCTTTACTTTATATTGCTCAAAAACAAAACAACAATTGGATACCATTAGCTGCAATGAAATACATAGCAAAATTTTTAGATATGCCATACATAAAAGTTTATGAAGTAGCAACATTCTATACTATGTACAATTTATCACCTGTTGGAAAACATTTTATACAAGTTTGCACCACTACTCCTTGTATGATTAGAGGCGCCAATCAATTAGTTGAAGCCTGTAAAGAAAAAATATCAGAAAATGAATGTGAATTATCTAATGACAAAAGTTGCTCATGGATGGAAGTTGAGTGCTTAGGTGCATGTGTCAACGCTCCAATGATGCAAATTAACGATGATTATTATGAAGATTTGGATAAAGAAAAAACATTAAAAATTTTAGATAAAATTTTAAAAGGCGAAACACCAAAACCTGGTTCTTATAGAGGGAGAGTAAATAATGAACCAGAGAATAATAGAAAAACACTTATGGATTTAAAAAATGCTTAAAGATCAGGATAGAATTTTTAAAAATTTATACAATGACATGGGATCTGATGTTGATTCATCTCAAAAAAGGGGTGATTGGGTAAAAACGAAAGAATTAACAGAAAAAGGTAGAGATTGGATAATTAATGAAATTAAAGACTCAGAATTAAGAGGTAGAGGTGGTGCTGGATTTCCAACAGGTTTAAAATGGTCTTTTGCACCTAAAGAGGTTGGCTCAAGACCTCACTATTTAGTTATTAATGGCGATGAGTCTGAACCTGGAACATGTAAAGATAGAGACATTTTAAGATTCGAACCTCATAAATTAATCGAAGGTTGTTTAATAGCATCATATGCTGTGCAAGCTCATATTTGTTACATTTATATAAGAGGTGAGTATTTTATTGATGGTCAAAAACTTCAAGTAGCTATTGATGAAGCATATGAGAAAAACTTACTTGGAAAAAATGCTGCAGGAACTGGTTGGGATTTAGATATTTATATCCATTATGGAGCAGGTGCTTACATCTGCGGTGAAGAAACAGCTTTACTTGAAAGTTTAGAAGGAAAAAAAGGACAACCAAGATTGAAGCCACCTTTTCCAGCTCTAATTGGTCTTTATGGATGCCCAACAATTATTAATAATGTTGAAACGATTGCGGTAGTACCAACAATTTTAAGAAGAGGTGCTAAATGGTTTTCTTCATTGGGAAGAGCAAAAAATACTGGAACAAAAATTTTTTGTATATCTGGAAATGTAAATAATCCATGTAACGTAGAAGAAGAAATGAGTATTCCTTTAAAGGAGTTAATAGAAGTTCATGCTGGCGGAGTTGTCGGTGGTTGGGATAATTTACAAGCTGTAATTCCAGGTGGTTCATCAATGCCTTTAGTACCCAAAAAAATATGTGAAACACTAACCATGGACTTTGATGCGCTAGTTGCTGAAAAGAGTGGTTTAGGTACTGCAGGAATAGTCGTAATAAATAAAGATCAAGACATAATAAAATGTATGGCAAGAATTGCTAAATTTTATAAACACGAAAGTTGTGGACAATGTACTCCTTGCAGAGAAGGATCTGGATGGATGTGGAGAATGCTTGAAAGAATGTCAAAAGGCGAAGCAACTAAAGATGAAATTAACATGCTAGAAGATGTAACAAATCAAATAGCTGGACATACTATTTGTGCTTTCGGTGAAGGTTCTTCATGGCCAGTTCAAGGACTTCTAAGACATTTTAAAAGTGAAATTGAAGAAAGAAATAATATAAACCCTATTGTACAGAAAAAAAATAATATTCCTTATTTAATTGATCAACATTTATTAGATAAAAAAAATGCTTAAACTTAAAGTTAATGATATTGATTTAGAAGTAGAAGATGGATTAACTGTTCTTCAAGCTTGTGAAAAAGCAGGAGTTGAGATTCCAAGATTTTGTTATCATGAAAAATTATCTATAGCAGGTAATTGTAGAATGTGTTTAGTAGAAATGGAAAAATCTCCTAAACCTATAGCTTCATGTGCTATGCCAGCAGCTGATGGTATGGTAATTAAAACCAATACTGCATTTGTTGAAAAAGCTCGAAAAGGTGTAATGGAATTTTTATTAGCAAATCATCCTTTGGATTGTCCAGTATGTGATCAGGGTGGTGAATGTGATCTTCAAGATCAATCAATGTACTATGGAATTGATAAATCAAGATTTAAGGAAAACAAAAGAATGGTACCTGAAAAAAACATGGGACCATTAATTAAAACACAGATGACAAGATGTATTCATTGCACAAGATGTGTACGGTTTGCAACAGAAATAGCAGGTGTACCAGAGCTTGGCGCTATTGGTAGAGGAGAAGACATGCAAATAACCACTTATTTAGAGCAATCTATGCAATCTGAGTTATCTGCAAATGTAGTGGATCTTTGTCCAGTTGGAGCACTTACATCAAAACCGTATGTATTTGAAGCTAGACCTTGGGAATTAAAAAAAACTGAAACTATAGATGTTATGGATGCTGTTGGTTCAAATATAAGAGTAGATACTTATGATTGGGAAGTTAAAAGAGTTCTTCCAATAATTAATGAAAATATTAATGAGGAATGGATATCTGATAAAACAAGGTACGCATGTGATGGTTTACTGCAACAAAGATTAGACACCCCATTTATTAAATATAATAAAAAATTTGAAAAAGCTTCATGGAACGAAGTTTATAAAATTATTAAATCAAAATTTGAGCATACACAAAAAGAAAAAATTTGTGGATTTGTTGGTGATCTAACAAATATGGAGACAAGTTTTATTTTTAAAGAATTTTTTGATAGAACGCTAGATATTAATAATTATGAATCTAGATCTGATAATCGATTTTTAGATGATAATAAAAGAGAGAATTATTTATTTAATTCTACAATAAATGGTATTGAAGAATCTGACCTTATTTTTTTAGCTGGTACAAATCCAAGATATGAAGCAACTATATTAAATGCTAGAATCAGAAAATCATATTTAAACAATAATACTAAAATTATTTCACTTAATGATGTAGGTGATTTAACTTATCCATACGAAAGTTTAGATGGAAAAACTCAAACATTAAAAGAAATTTTTAATGGAAACAATGAAATTTCAAATCAGATTTCAAGCGCAAAAAAACCTTTAGTAATCATTGGAGAGTCTTTATTAAAATTAAATTCATCAAAATATTTATTTAATAAAATTAAAGAATTTCTTATTAAAAATAATAAATTTACAGATGATTGGAATTCTTTAAACACTTTATCTTGTGACGCTTCAACAGTAGGCAATTACGATCTTGGAATAGTTAATCAAAAAAATAATTTATTAGATGAATTAAAAAAACATAAATTTGATATTGTATATTTAGTCGGTCAGGATGATTTAAATTTTGATAAAAAGGATGAATTTATAATTTATCAAGGAAGTCATGGAGATAAGGGAGCGGAAATTGCTGATATAATTTTACCTGGTTCTGCATATACAGAACAAGACGGCTATTTTACAAATTTAGAAGGAAAAATACAAAAAGCTCAAAAAGCTTCATACCCGCCAGGTGATGCAAAAGAAGACTGGCAAATAATTAATGAATTAGCTGAATTTATCAGCGATAGAAAACTATTTAATGATAAAGATGAATTAGAAAGCAGTATGCTTAATTATCTAAATTTGCAAAAAGAAAAGCAAATTAATTCTAAAGAACAAAACGATAAGTCTGAAGATGCAGAGTTTGAAAATGAAAGTTTAAAGATTTTTTTTAAAGATTATTATTTCTCTAACGTTATTGCTAGATCTTCAAAAACAATGATTGAATGTAATAATTCAAAACTAAATCTTAAATCAACAGGAACTGATGGATAATATGGAATATTTAAATATTATTTTCCAAGAAATATATAAAATACTTCTCTTATTAGTACCTGTTCTTGTATCTGTTGCCATCATAGTTTGGCTTGATAGAAGAGTCTGGGCTTTTGTTCAAAAAAGACAAGGTCCTAATGTTGTTGGCCCATTTGGTTTACTCCAATCTCTCGCAGATGCTTTAAAGTATGTATTTAAGGAAATTATTATTCCATCTAGTTCAAATAAAGTAATTTTTATTTTAGCTCCGATAGTAACCATGACACTTGCTTTGATAGCATGGGCAGTAATTCCATTTAGTGCAACTCAAGTTTTAGCAGATATTAATGTTGGCATACTATACTTATTTGCAGTTTCCTCATTAGGAGTTTATGGAATTATAATGGGAGGTTGGGCATCTAATTCAAAGTATCCTTTTTTAGGTGCAATTAGATCAGCAGCACAAATGGTATCTTATGAAGTTTCTATAGGAGTAATAATTATTAATGTTTTACTTTGTGTAGGATCTTTAAATTTAAATGACATTGTTGTAGCTCAAAAAAATTTATGGTTTATCATTCCATTATTTCCAATGTTTGTTATTTTTTTTATTTCAGCATTAGCTGAAACAAATAGACCTCCTTTTGATTTACCAGAAGCAGAAGCAGAATTAGTTGCAGGATATCAAACAGAATATTCTGGAATGATGTATGCAATGTTCTGGTTAGGAGAGTATGCAAACATTTTGTTAATGTGTGCAATGGGAGCAATATTATTTTTAGGAGGTTGGTTATCTCCTATAGAAATATATCCATTCACATTAGTGCCAGGTGCTTTATGGTTAATATTTAAAATATTATTATTATTTATTTTATTTGCACTTGTTAAAGCTATAGTACCGAGATATCGATATGATCAATTGATGAGATTGGGATGGAAAGTTTTCTTACCTTTATCATTAATCTGGGTAGTATTAACCGCAAGCTACTTATTTTATTTTAATCTATTACCAACAAATTAATTGTGAAATTATCTAGATTTTTTAAAACTATATTAATGACAGACTTTGTTGGTGGTTTGTTTATGGCAATTAAAGAATTGTTTAAATCAAAAAAAACTATCAATTATCCTTTTGAAAAAGGTAAAATTAGCCCACGCTTTAGAGGTGAACATGCTCTTAGAAGATATCCTAACGGTGAAGAAAGATGTATAGCATGTAAACTTTGTGAAGCTGTATGTCCAGCTCAAGCAATAACAATTGAATCTACAGAGAGAGAAGATGGAAGTAGAAAAACTACTCGATATGATATTGATATGATGAAATGTATTTATTGCGGTTTATGTGAAGAGTCATGTCCAGTTGACGCAATTGTCCAGGGTCCAAATTTTGAATTTTCGACAGAGACAAGAGAAGAGCTTTATTACACTAAAGAGAAACTGTTAGATAATGGAGACAGATGGGAGAATGTTTTAGAGGCTAATATCAAAGCTGATAATCCTTATAGATAAAGTCATGATTGCTCACTCTATTTTTTTTTACTTTTTTTCAATTATAGCTGTTGTCTCTGCAATAATGGTTACTGTTTCTAAAAATACAGTTCATTCTGTATTTTTTTTAATATTAGATTTTATCAGCATATCTTGTCTCTTTATAATGATAGGTGCGGAGTTTTTAGGAATGATGATGCTTATAGTCTACGTCGGTGCTGTTGCTGTATTATTTTTATTTGTTGTAATGATGTTAAATGTTGCTCAACAAAAAAATCAATGGTTTGCATCAGAAGAAAGTTCAAAACACATACCAGTAGGTTTAATTATAAGTATTCTTATTTTTTTTGAGCTAATTATAGTAATTGGTGGTTGGAAATATAAACCAGATTTGTTTGATCTAAATAATTCAATAACCAACGCCAGTGTAAATAATACTCAATCGTTAGGTCAGGTTTTATACACTGATTACATTCACGTTTTTCAAATAAGTGGAATGATTTTATTAGTCGCTATGATTGGAGCCATTGTACTAACATTTAGAAAAAGAGAAGGTGTAAAGACTCAAAGTTATTTAAAACAAATTTCTAGAGAAAGATCAGAAGGTGTCGAAGTTTTAGATGTTGAAACTAATAAAGGAGTTAAAATTGATGACTGAAATCGGTTTGGGACATTATTTAACTCTAGGAGCAGTTATTTTTTCAATAGGTACTATTGGAATATTTCTTAATAGAAAAAATATCATAGTGATTTTAATGAGTATAGAATTAATATTGCTTGCAGTTAATATAAACTTAGTTTCTTTTTCAATTTTTCTTGGTGATATTGCAGGACAAGTTTTCACTTTATTTATTTTAACAGTTGCAGCAGCAGAAGCTGCAATTGGATTGGCAATCATAGTTGTTTATTATCGAAATTCAGGAACTATTCGAGTTGAAGAAATAGATAAATTGAAAGGTTAATTATGGAAATTTTAATTTTATTTCTTCCTTTATTAGCATCAATAATTTCAGGTTTTTTTGGTAAGTATATTGGAGATAGAAATTCAGAAATAGTAACCAGTGCGCTGGTTTCAATTTCTGCAATTTTGTCAATATTTGTTCTTTATCAGGTAATTGTTAATCAATATGAAGATAATATAGTTATAGCGACATGGATTAACTCAGGATCACTTGATGTTAATTGGTCAATGCTAATAGATCCTCTATCTGCTATAATGCTTGTTGTTGTTACTTTGGTTTCATCCTTAGTTCATATCTATTCTATTGGTTATATGTCTCATGATCCACATAAGCCAAGATTTATGGCTTATCTATCATTATTTACATTTGCAATGTTAATGCTTGTAACATCAGACAACTTTTTACAATTATTTTTTGGTTGGGAAGGTGTAGGTTTATGTTCTTATTTTTTAATAGGATTTTGGTTTAAAAAAGAAAGTGCAAATGCTGCAGCAATTAAAGCTTTTGTAGTTAATAGAGTAGGAGATTTTGGTTTTGCACTAGGAATATTTTTAATTTTTTATCTTTTTGGTACAGTAAATTATTCAGAGGTCTTTCAACAAATTCCAAGTGTAGTTGATAAAAATTTATCTTTTTTAGGCTTAGAAGTTAAAGCAATAGACTTAATTTGTTTACTTTTATTTATTGGTGCAATGGGAAAATCTGCACAAATTTTACTCCATACCTGGCTGCCCGATGCAATGGAAGGTCCTACACCTGTATCTGCCTTAATTCATGCAGCAACAATGGTGACAGCTGGAGTTTTTTTAGTTGTTAGATGCTCACCTATTTATGAGTATTCACCATTAATATTAAATTTAATTACTATTGTTGGAATGACCACAGCATTTTTTGCTGCTACGGTTGCTTTAGTTCAAACTGATATTAAAAAAATAATTGCCTATTCTACATGTAGTCAACTAGGATATATGTTTTTTGCAGCAGGAGTTGGAGCCTACAATGTTGCAATGTTTCATTTATTTACACATGCTTTTTTTAAAGCTTTACTATTTTTGGGATCAGGTTCGGTAATACATGCTTTTAAAGATGAACAAAATATTAATAACATGGGAGGGGTATGGAAAAAATTACCTTACACTTATTCATTAATGATTATAGGAACTCTTGCTCTAACAGGATTTCCTTTTTTGTCAGGATTTTACTCTAAGGACGCAATTATAGAATTTGCTTATCTAAAAGGAAATACTACAGGATATCTCGCGGCTGGAATAGGAATTTTTACTGCATTTTTGACCTCTATATATTCTTGGAGATTAATTTTCAAAACTTTTCATGGAGAATACAATAATAAAGAAATCAATATTGAAGAAACTCATGAGTCTCCTTTAGTAATGTTAGTACCTTTGATTGTTTTATCTATAGGTTCAATATTTGCAGGTATTTTATTTAAAGATTTATTTATTGGTCATGGAAATCTTAATTATTTTTGGGGCGAAGCTATTAAATTTTTAGAACCTTTAAGTACAGAACATCCTCCAATGTGGTTTTTGATTTTAACACCAAGTTTAGTTCTTATATCCATACCAATTGCTTATTATTTATTTTTAAAAAACAAAGGATTAACAGATGAAATAACGAATATGAACAAACCTTTGTATAATTTTTTAATTAACAAATGGTATTTTGATGAATTATATGAAGTTATATTTATTAAATCTTCTAAAAAATTAGGTTTGTTTTTATGGAAATTTTTTGACGTTAAAATAATAGATGGTTTTGGACCTGATGGAATTTCAGCATTAATTAAAAAATTCTCAATAAAAGCTAAAAAATTCCAAAGTGGATTTATATATCAATATGCTTTTGTAATGTTGTTAGGTTTTACAGCTTTATTAACTTTTTTAATTATTAAATAATGAATTTTCCTATTCTTTCATCTTTAATTTTATTACCAACTATTGGTGCTCTTTTTTTATTTTTTACAAAAAATAAAGATGGAAATAATTTAACTGCTAAATATGTTTCCTTATTTACAACTATAGTTAATTTTTTAATCTCAATTTATTTGTGGATTTATTTTGATCAATCAACGTCAAACTTTCAATTTATTGAAGAAAGACAATGGATTGATGGATTCATAAATTATAAAGTAGGAATTGATGGTATTTCAATCCTATTTGTAATTTTAACTACGTTTATAACACCACTTTGTATTATCTCTGTAAATAATTCTGTAAAGACAAGACTAAGAGATTTTTTGATTGCGATACTAATTATGGAAAGTTTCATGATCGGAGTTTTTTGTGCTCTTGATTTAGTAGTATTTTATTTATTTTTTGAAGCTGGGTTAATTCCAATGTTTTTAATTATTGGTATTTGGGGTGGTCCAAAAAGAGTTTATTCTGCTTTTAAATTCTTTTTATATACGCTTCTTGGTTCTGTTTTAATGTTAGTTGCTATTATATCAATTTATTGGATCACAGGCACAACTGATGTAATTCAACTTTATGAACAAGGTATAGATACAAGATATCAAAATTTATTATGGTTAGCTTTTTTTAGTTCGTTTGCTGTTAAAACTCCAATGTGGCCGGTACATACCTGGCTTCCTGATGCGCACGTTGAGGCTCCAACAGCAGGATCAGTACTATTAGCTGCAATATTACTTAAAATGGCAGGATATGGTTTTATAAGATTTTCATTAGGACTTTTCCCAGTTGCATCAGAAATCTTTACACCTTTAATTTATACTTTAAGTGTAATTGCAATAATTTTCACATCATTAATTGCTTTAATGCAAGAAGATATGAAAAAACTAATCGCTTATTCTTCTGTTGCTCATATGGGTTTTGTAACTCTTGGAATATTTACTATTCAACAACAAGGTATTGAAGGAAGTATAATTCAAATGATTAGTCACGGTTTAGTATCCGCCGCATTATTTTTATGTGTTGGTGTTATTTATGATCGTATGCATTCTAGATTGATTAATTCATATGGTGGAATAGTTGCAGTTATTCCAAAATACTCAATTTTATTTATGCTGTTTACTCTGGCAGCACTTGGATTACCTGGAACAACTGGATTTATTGGTGAATTTTTGATTTTGATGGCCGCTTTTAAAGATAATTTTTTGGTAGCAGTAATAGCAAGTTTGGGTGTGATACTGGGAGCAGCATATATGCTATGGCTTTATAAAAGAGTAGTTTTTGGAAAATTAATTAATGTTGAACTAAAAAAGATGGTAGATCTTAATAGGTCTGAGTATTTTATATTAACTTGTTTAGCTGTGCCAACGTTATTTTTTGGATTTTATCCTGATCCGTTAATTAATACTATTGAGATTTCAGTTAACGATTTAATAAATATGTATAAAACAAATCTAATTAATAAATAAAATGAATAATCTTAATTTAGTATTACCTGAGATTTTCATTTCAATTTCAATTATGTTTTTATTAGTTTTAGGAGTTTTCAAAAAAGATAGCTCAAAATTAATTTTTAATATCTCTTTGATAGTACTTTTTATCACTTTGATTATTACATTTAACGAAACTTTTGCTATTAATCGAAAAACTTTATTTAACGATAGTGTTGTAATTGATTACATGTCTTCGTTAATGAAAATTATTACGTTAATTGCTACATTTTTAGTTCTGGTAATTTCATCGAGTTATCTTAAAACAACTAAAATCTTTAAAATTGAGTATCCTATTTTAATACTTAGTTCAGTTCTAGGTATGCTCATTATGATTAGTTCAAATGATTTAATAGTATTTTATATGGGCCTTGAATTACAATCATTGGCCCTTTATGTTTTGGCTACATTTAATAGAGATAAATTAAAATCATCTGAAGCTGGATTAAAGTACTTTGTACTTAGTGCGCTATCTTCAGGTTTACTTCTATATGGTTGTTCATTAGTATATGGTTTTTCTGGTTCAACAAATTTTGATATAATCTCAAATCAGCTCAATTCAAACGAATATGTTTTAACTTTTGGAATTGTATTTATATTAGTTGGACTTGCTTTCAAAATTTCTGCGGTACCTTTCCATATGTGGGCTCCAGATGTTTATGAAGGATCTCCAACATCTGTTACTTTATTTTTTACAATGGTTCCAAAAATTGCTGCATTAACTGTATTTATAAGATTTTTATATGTACCTTTTTTAAACTTAATAGATCAGTGGCAAATGATAATAATATTCTTATCCCTAGCTTCAATGATATTTGGTGCTATTGCAGCTATCGGACAGACAAATATAAAGAGACTTATCGCTTATAGTTCTATTGGTCATGTTGGTTATACATTAGCTGGTTTAGCCACTGGCACAAATGAAGGAATTCAAAGTTCAATAATATATATAACTATATATATAGTTATGAATTTAGCTCTATTCTCTGGCTTATTGATGTTAAGAAGAAATAATCAATATCATGAGGATATTGAAGATCTATCAGGTTTATCAAAAAACCATCCTTTATTATCTATATCATTATTGATTGTATTATTTTCATTAGCTGGAATTCCACCACTTGCTGGCTTTTTTGCAAAATTTTATATTTTTAAAGCTGTCTTGGAAGAATCAATGTATTTTCTAGCAATTGTAGGTTTGTTATCGACGGTTATTTCTGCATTTTATTATTTAAGAATTATCAAGATTATTTATTTTGATAATCAAAAAGATCAATATGATAATGATCACAGTTTATGGTTAAAATTCACAATTACATTATCAACAATATTAGTGCTTATATACTTTATTTTTCCAAGTCAACTTATCGACCTTGTATCTAGAATTAATATTATTTAATGAAATTAAAAAAATTTAGATTTAAAAAAGTTAAAAGCACAAATAACACAGCTATAAAATTAGCTAAAAGTTTAAATTATAAGTGTGGGATGGTTATATCTGATACTCAACTTAATGGAAGAGGTCAGTACGGAAAAAAGTGGATTTCAATTAAAGGAAATTTATTTGTAAGTTTTTTTTATGAATTAAAAAATATAAATCTATCTTTGTCAGTTATAACTAAAATTAATTGTTTATTAGTAAAAAAATTAATAGAAAATTATTATAAAAAAAAAATTGTATATAAAAAACCAAATGATTTATTAATAAATAAAAAAAAAATATGTGGAATATTACATGAAACTATCTCGATATCAGAAAAAAAATTCTTGATTGTTGGTATTGGGATAAATTTAGTAAAAAGTCCAAAAATTAAAAATTACCCCACAACAAATTTACTTGAATTAATAAATAAAAATGTCAATAAACTAGTTTTTGAAAATGAACTAAAACTACTTTTTGAAAAAAATTTATCAAGGATGTATAAAATTAATTTTAAATTAAATAAAAATAAATGAAAATTTTAGGAGATATTGGTAACACTGAAACTAAAGTTTGTTTGGTTTCATCAAATAATAGAATAATAAAAAAAATATCTTTTTTAACCAAAAATGTAAATCAATCTAAATTGAATAAATTATTTAATAATTTTAAAATTGATTATAGAAAAATTAATAAAATAGTTTTTTGTAGCGTGGTACCTAATTCTTTTAATTTAATTAAGAGCTTATTATCAAAAAAAACAAAAGTTAAATGTTACGAAGTTAAAAATCTAAATTTAAAATCGTTAATAAAAATTAATGTTAATTATAATCAAGTTGGATCAGACAGAATAACAAATGCAATAAGCTTAATGGACAATAAAAAAAACTTTATCATTCTCGATTTTGGAACAGCTACAACTTTTGATGTGTTAATAAAAGATACATATGTTGGAGGGATTATTGCCCCTGGTATTAAATTGTCGCTTAATACTCTTTCGGACAAGGCAACTTTAATACCTAGGATTAATTTAAAAAAAATTAACAAAGTAATAGGCAAAGACACAATTTCTGCAGTTAGATCTGGTTTTTTTTGGGGTTATGCTGGTTTAATTGACAATATTATTAAATTAATTAAGAAAGAAACTGGGAAATCCTTTAAAGTAATAATTACTGGAGGATTTTCAAATTTTTTTAAAAAATCAATAAAAACGAAAGTAAGTCACAATAAAGATATCACAATTAAAGGTCTTATTAAGATCTCAAAATTAATTAAATAAAATGAAAGATGAACTATTATTTTGTCCACTAGGTGGATCTGGTGAAATAGGAATGAACATGAATCTATTTGGTTATGGTCAGCCAAGCGACCACAAGTGGATAATGGTTGATATAGGCGTTACATTTGCTGATGATACTGTTCCAGGAGTCGATTTAATTTATCCAGATCCAAGTTTTATAGTTGAAAGAAAGGATAATTTATTAGGTATAGTTTTAACTCACGCTCATGAAGATCATATTGGAGCAATTGCACATTTATGGCCTAAATTAAAATGTAAAATATTTGCAACTCCATTTACAGCCTTACTTATAAAAGAAAAATTTAAAGAGAAACAAATTGATATAACTAAAGATTTACAAATTGTTGAACTGAATGGTAAAGTATTATTAGATCCATTTGAAATCGAATACATAACACTTACACACTCAATATTAGAGCCTAATGGTTTAAGAATTAAAACTCCTGCAGGCACTGTCTTGCACACTGGTGACTGGAAAGTTGATCCTAACCCATTGATTGGAGATAAAATTAATGAAAAAAGATTAAAAGAAATAGGTGAAGAAGGAGTTCTTGCTATGATTTGTGACTCAACAAATGTTTTTAGTGTTGGAAGATCAGGATCAGAATTAGATGTAAGAAAAAATTTATTAAATATTGTGTCTCGATTAAAAAAAAGAATTATCATTACCTCATTTGCCTCAAACGTAGCTAGAATGGAATCTGCTTTTTATTGTGCTGAGAAAACTGGTCGTCAAATTTCATTAGTAGGAAGATCAATGCACCGAATTTATAAGGCAGCTAGACAATGTGGATATTTAAAGAATACAATTGAGCCAATTGATCCAAGAGAATCTAAAAATTTTTCAAGAGAGAAAATAGTTTATCTATGCACAGGCAGTCAAGGTGAGCCAATGGGTGCAATGATGAGAATTTCAAACTATGTACATCCTGATGTTTTTATAGAGGAAGGTGATGCGGTAATATTTTCATCTAAAATTATTCCTGGTAATGAAAAAAAATTATATAAACTTCATAACCAATTGGTTAAAGAGGGAATAGAGGTAATTTCTGAAGACACTGAATTTGTACATGTTTCGGGCCATCCTAACAGAGAAGATTTAAAGGATATGTATAACTGGGTTAAACCTAAGTGCGTAATTCCTGTTCATGGAGAACACAGACATATGATTGAGCACATTAATTTTGCAAAAGAAATGCAAGTACCTTATCCAGTTCAAGTAGAAAATGGCGATATTGTTAAGTTATATCCCGGAAAAAAACCAGCTGTTTATGATAAAGCACCAAGCGGAAGATTATATCTCGATGGAAATATAAGTGTAGATGAGGATGCACAATCTATAAAAGATAGAAAGAATTTAAGCGCAAATGGATATTTAGTTGTAACAATAATGATTACACCTAAAGGCAATATTCATAGTAATCCAATATTATCATTTAAGGGTTTACCTGTTGATGAAAAAGATGAATTTATCTATGGTTTAGAAGAAGAAATCAAAAAAACAACCAGATCATTTAAAATTGGAAGTAAGCAGCAAGAAAAAAATTTGATTGATGCTCTTAAAATTGCTTGTAGAAAATTTTCAAAAGAAAAAACTGGAAAAAAACCTTTTACAAATATCAATTTAGTAAATATTTAATTTGAATATTTAAATATAAGAAATATTATTAATTAAGATGCTTATATCAAAATCATTTATACCAATTTTAAAAAATAATCCATCTGAAGCCAAAATTAAGTCTCATCAGTTAATGTTAAGAGTTGGAATGATAAAGCAAGCATCAGCAGGTATTTATTCTTGGTTACCTCTTGGATTTAAAGTAATGAAAAAAATTGAAAATATTGTTCGTCAAGAACAAGACAAAATTGGCGCACAAGAAATATTAATGCCAACAATTCAATCAAGTGAAATATGGAAAGAAAGCGGTAGATATGATGATTATGGTGAAGAGATGCTTAGAATTAAAGATCGTCAAAATCGAGAAATGCTTTATGGACCAACTAATGAAGAACAAGTTACTGAAATTTTTAGATCATCAATAAAATCTTATAAATCATTACCTCAACTTTTATATCATATACAATGGAAATTTAGAGATGAGATAAGACCTCGTTTTGGAATTATGAGAGGTAGAGAATTTTATATGAAAGATGCATATTCGTTTGATATAACTGATGATGACGCATTTTACTCATACAATAAATTTTTTTTATCTTATCTTAGAACGTTCAAAAGATTATCGTTAACAGCTATACCCATGGCAGCAGACACTGGACCAATAGGTGGAAATCTATCACATGAGTTTGTAATTCTTGCTGATACAGGTGAGAGTAAAATTTTTACAGATAAAAGAATTTTTGAATTAAATTGTGATAATACAAAATTGGACAAATCATCACTAGAACAAATGAGAAAAATGTATGAGCAATATTATGCTGTAACTGATGAAAAATTTAATAAAGATGATTTTGAAAAAATTGTTAATAAAGAAAATAGATTAATAACTAAAGGTATAGAAGTAGGGCATATTTTTTATTTTGGTGATAAATATTCAAAAGCAATGAATACGGCAGTTGATCTACCAGGTGGAAAAAAAGATTTTGTTAAAATGGGCTCTTATGGAATTGGAGTATCAAGATTAGTAGGAGCAATTATAGAGGCTAAATATGATGATAAGAATGAAATCATGAAATGGCCATTGTCTGTTGCTCCTTATGATATAGGGATTATACCTATGATAAATAAAAACGATACGTCAGCATTAGAAAAAGCTAATAATATTTACCTTCATTTAAAAAAAAATAATATTGATGCAATTATTGATGATACGGAAGAAAATTTTTCATCAAAAATAAAAAAAATGAATTTAATTGGCGTACCATATCAAGTTATTATAGGAAAAAAAACTGAAGGAGATCTTTTAGAATTTAAAGAAATTGGTGGTGAAACTCAAAATTTATTTTTAGATAAAATCATAAAAATCATAACAAAACAAAAAGCTTCAAATTGATTTCTACATTAGAAAAAGAAATTACTTTTAGATTTTTAAAAGCTAGAAAAAAAGACGGTTTTTTAAATATTATTTCAATATTTTCATTTATAGGAATAAGTCTTGGCGTTGCAGTTTTAATAATTGTTATGTCAGTTATGAATGGTTTTAGAACAGAACTTATTAATAAAATTGTAGGTTTTAATTCGCATATAACCATTAAGTCATATGATGAAAAAGGCGTTGATCAAAGTAAATTAAATAATAAAAACTTAAAATTTATATCAGAGAGCATTATATTTAGTAACTCAGGTGAAGCAATAATATTAAAAAATAATAAATCAAAAGGTATCGTTTTAAGAGGCTATAATAGCAATGATTTCTCTAATTTAAAAATTATAAACAATAACAAATTTAAAGGAAATAAATCTGAGCTAAATAAAAATTTTATTTCAATAGGAAACGAACTAAGTTTTGCTTTAGACCTAGAAATTGGAGATGAAATTACTTTAATGTCTCCTTCTGGTGTAGAAACGATAATTGGTAGTATGCCTAAACAAAAAACTTTTATAGTAACGTCAATTTTTAATAGTGGTCTAGCAGATTTTGACAATAGTATAGCATTAATTAATTTGGATACATTGGATGAGTTTTTTGGTTACAATATTTATGATAGAAATATAGAAATTTATTTAAAAAATCCTAATAATATTCAAACACAAAAACAAGTTGTTAAAAATATTTTTAATGAAGAGTTTGTTTATAGTTGGGCAGACATGAACAATTCGTTATTTTCTGCACTTAAAGTTGAACGTAATGTTATGTTTATAATATTGTCTCTAATAATTATAGTTGCAGCTTTTAATATTATTTCTGGTTTGACAATTTTAGTAAAAAATAAAACTAGAGATATTGCTATATTAAAATCTATAGGCGTTTTAAACAAATCAATTGTTAAAATCTTTTTTTTAATTGGTATCATAATTGGAACTTCAGCAACTATATTTGGAATTTTATTAGGTGTAACATTCTCAATTTACATAGAAAATTTTAGACAATTTTTGAGCTCTACATTTAATATAAGTTTATTTCCTGAAGAAATTTATTTTTTAAGTAAAATGCCTTCTGAGATAAATCCGAGTTCAATTTTATTAATATCAATTTGTTCAATAATAATAACAATTATTGTATCAATATTCCCAGCTATTAAAGCTGCAAAATTAGATCCAATTAAAGCATTAAAATATGAATAATTTTCTTCAACTAAAAAATATTTCAAAAAGTTTTAAAACTGAAAAAAAAATTAAAGTTTTAAAGAATTTATCTTATAATTTTAGTAAAGGAAAAATTTATTCATTAATGGGTCCTTCGGGTTCAGGCAAATCTACATTGTTAAACTTAATTTCTTTAATTGATAGACCTACCATTGGAAACATAAAGTTTAACAATACCACAATTAATTTTAATCAAAATAAGATCAATGATATTTTTAGAGCTAAAAATATAGGAATTATTTATCAGGAAAATAATCTACTTCCGGACTTTACAGCTTTAGAAAATGTATATTTGGCAAATTTATCAATTAATAATAATAAAGATTTAGCGTTATCAAAGGCAGAAAATTTATTAAAAAAAGTAGGTTTATCAAATCGATTAGATCATTTCCCTTCCCAATTATCTGGTGGCGAGTGTCAAAGAGTAGCCATTTCAAGAGCTATAATTAATGATCCAGAAATCATTCTTGCCGATGAACCAACAGGAAGTTTAGATTTTAATACAGCAAAAGATATTTTTGAAATTTTAAACAATCAAAAACAATCAAATAGGTTAATAATTTTTGCAACCCATAATAGATATTTTGCTAATAAAGCAGATTATCTTTTGGAGATGATAGATGGTAGTATAAAACCTACTTATGTCTGAGTCTTCAATTCAAAACTTTAATCATTTAAAAATACATTCACAATACTCTATTTGCGAAGGTGCAATTAAAATTGAGGATTTACAGAATATTTCAAAATCAAATAAAATTAAATCTTTAGCATTATGTGATACCACTAATCTGTGTGGAGCTCTTGAGTTTGCAGAAAAGATTTCAAAAGTTGGAACTCAACCAATTATAGGAACTCAAATTAATTTTAAATATGGAGATACTATTGGTTTACTTCCTTTATTTTCTTTAAATGAGGAAGGTTATAAAAGAATTATTAAATTATCTTCGTTATCTTATATTGATAATGATGGAATGTCAGATCCATATATTGAGTTTGATGATTTATTAAATGACACTAAAGGCGTTTCTATATTTTCAGGAACTTTTTTAGGATTATTTGGAAAATTATTTGATAAAGGCCAATTTAACGAAATAAATAATCTATATATAAAACTTAAATCCAGTTTTAGTGATCGTTTTTATTTAGAAATACAGCGTCATAATGATCAGAATGAATCAGATTTTGAAAAATTTAATTTAAAAAAATCTTTTGAATTACAAATACCGTTAATTGCTACAAACGAAGTTTTTTATTTAAATAAGGATATGCATGAAGCTCATGATGCTTTGATTTGTATTGGCAATAAAACTTACATCAATGATAAAGACAGAGTAAGATTTAGTGACCAGCATTATCTAAAAACTAACTCAGAAATGTCACAATTATTTTCTGATTTACCTGAAGCTTTAGAGAATAATTATAATTTTCCTTTAAGATGTAATTTTAGACCTTTATTTTCAAATCCAATTTTGCCAAATATTAGTTCTGAAAAAGGTGGAAATGCTGATGATATATTAAAAGAAGATTCATTAGCTGGTTTACAAAATAAGTTTAAACAAGTTTTTGGAATTGAGGATAATGATCTTAAAAATAATAAATCTTATATTGATTACAAAAATAGACTGAATCACGAACTATCAATTATTATTGAAATGAAATACTCTAGTTATTTTCTTATTGTATCTGATTATATTAAGTGGGCAAAAAATAATGATATTCCCGTTGGTCCAGGAAGAGGGTCTGGAGCAGGATCTTTAGTTGCATGGTGTCTTTCAATTACTGATATAGATCCAATTAAATTTAATTTAATTTTTGAAAGATTTTTAAATCCTGATCGTATTTCAATGCCTGACTTTGATATCGACTTTTGTGAACAAAAAAGAGATCTTGTATTCGAATATTTAACACAAAAATATAAAGATAGTGTTGCTCATATAATAACTTTTGGAAAGTTAAAAGCCAGAATGGTTATTAGGGATGTTGGAAGAGTTTTAGGTTTGCCATATGGTTTTGTAGATAGTATTTCAAAGATGATCCCATTCGATCCATCAAGACCTCAAAATTTGACTGAATGTATTTCTGGAGAACCAAGACTACAAAAACTAATTAAAGATGATCCTAGGGTTAAAAAATTAACCGATCTTTCTTTGAAATTAGAAGGTTTAAATAGAAATGTTGCAACTCATGCTGCAGGTGTTGTAATAGCTGATAAAAAACTTACTGAGGTAGTTCCTTTATATAAAGATGCCTCAGCAGATTTACTTTTACCATCTACTCAATTTGATATGTATTCAGCAGAAAATGCAGGATTAATTAAATTTGATTTTTTAGGCTTAAAGACTCTTACAGTAATCAGCAACACTCAAAAATTAATAAAAAAAGTTAATAATGACTTTGAAATAGAAAAAATTAATTATGAGGATCAAAAAGTTTTTGATCTTTTATCAACAGGTAAAACAGTTGGTCTATTTCAAATTGAAAGTACAGGAATGAGAGAAGCTTTGATGCAGATGAAACCAAATCATATTGAAGATATAATAGCACTTGTTGCACTTTATAGACCCGGTCCGATGAGCAACATACCAATATATAATGACTGTAAACATGGCAAACAAACTCCTGATTATCTTCATCCACTACTAGAGGATATTCTTAAACCTACATATGGTGTCATTATTTATCAAGAACAAGTAATGCAAATAGCACAAAAATTATCTGGATTTACAGCTGGTCAAGCAGATCTTTTAAGAAGAGCAATGGGTAAAAAGAAAAGGGCAGAATTAGAAAAACAAAAACAAGGTTTTATTAATGGTGCATTGAAAAATGGTATAGCTAAGGATGTTGCTGCAGGAATTTTCTTAAAAATTGAACCTTTTGCTGAATATGGTTTTAACAAAAGTCATGCTGCAGCATATGCAATAATTTCATATCAAACTGCCTTCTTAAAAACTTATTATCCAAATGAATTTATAGCTGCTTCAATGTCAATGGATATTTCAAATCAAAATAAATTAAGTGAGTTTTATGAAGAATTACTTAGATTAAATACAGATGTTGTTAGACCAGATATAAATGAGTGTTTTGAGGATTTTAAAACTTATAATAATAAATTTTATTATGCACTTGGAGGCATTAAAGCTGTAGGATATGAAGCTATTTCCAATATTGTAAAAGAAAGATTACAAAATGGAAAATTTCAATCAATTAATGATTTTTTAAACAGGGTTAATCCCAAAGATATCAACAAACTACAACTAGAGGGATTAGTTAAGGCAGGTGCTTTTGATAGTTTAAATTCTAATAGAAAAGCATTGTTTGAATCAATTCCAAATTTGATTTTAAAAAATAAAAATATCTATGAAAACAAAGTTAATAATCAAAAAGATTTATTCACAGAAGAACAAGAATATCATAATAATATTGTTAATGATATACAAGATTGGAAATTTGAAGAAAGATTATCAAAAGAATTTGAAGCAGTAGGTTTTTTTATTTCAGATCATCCATTAAATCAATTTACAGAAATTTTTAATGATTATAAAATTATAGATTATTTAAATTTTAATAATAATAAAATTAAAGAATCAAATGTTGCAGCAACACTATTAAAAATACAAGAGAGAAAAACAGCAAAAGGAAATTCTTATGCTGTATTAAAATTAACTGATTTAAGTAGTGTTTATGAATTATTTATATTTTCAGACATTTTAGAAAATAATAGAGAGATTCTTAAAGAAGGTAATTCGTTAATTTTAACTTTAATTAAAAATATATCAAATGATGATAATAGATTTAAAAGAGTGAATGTTCAAAAAGTTGCTTCTTTAAAAGATTTGTTTAATAGTCCAATAAGTGAAGCTTCATTTGATGTAAAGTCTAATACACAAATTGAAGAAATTTCAAAAATTTTAAAAAATGAAGGTAAAACTAAGATAAATATAAATCTAATTACAAAAGATAAAAATCTAAAATTTAAACTTAAAAAACCAAGAAATTTAGATAGAAAGTCACTTAATTTATTAAGAAAAAGAGAAATTTTTACTTCTATTGCTTAATTATATCTTGTTAAATTGCTAAAATATTAGTACATAATTCGTAAATTAAATTAACACGCACACAGTTGTTGGTTTTATACCTCCGGTCCTTAATTGGAAATTACTGTGGTGGCTTAACCGGGAATAAATATGAAAATACCTAACTTAACAATACAACAATTATTAGAAGCAGGAGTACATCTAGGTCATAAAACTTTAAGATGGAATCCAAAAATGAAAAAATATATTTTTGGAAAAAGAGATGCTATTCACATTATAGATTTAACCCAAACACTTGAGCTTACAAAATTAGCTCTAGAACAAGTTTATAATACAATAGCAAATAATGGAAAAATTTTATTTGTATCTACAAAAAAACAAGCCTCCGAAGCAATAGCAGAAGTAGCAAAGGAAACAGATCAATATTTTGTAAATTATAGATGGTTAGGTGGAATGCTAACTAACTGGGGTACAATTTCTAATTCAATTAAAAAATTGAAAAAATTAGAAGTCGATTTGGTATCTGAAAATAGAGGATTTACCAAAAAAGAACTTTTAAAAATGAGTGTTAAAAAAGATAAACTTCAAAGATCATTGGGAGGGATTGCAGAAATGAAAAAAATTCCTGATTTAGTATTTATAATAGATACAAATTATGAGTCTCTAGCAATTGCTGAGTCAGCAAAACTCAGAATTCCAATAATAGCAATTTTAGACAGTAATTCTAACCCTGATAATATTGATTTTCCTATACCAGGTAATGATGATGCAAGAAGAGCAATAGATCTTTATTGCAACTTAATTAAAGAAACAATTATCAATGCAAAAGGTTCTTTGTCTGAAGCAGAAAAAAAAAAAATTACTGTAAAAGAAAATAATGAAAAAGATAAATCTAAAACAATTCAAGAATTAGATAGAGAAAAATTAGAAAAAAAATTCTCAAAAGAAAAAAAAGAAAAATTAAATTAGTATGAATGACATTGATAAAGTAAAGAAATTGAGAGAAGCTACTGGAGCTGGTTTTAAAGATTGTAACCTAGCAGTAAAAGAATCTGGCGGTGATTTAGATAAAGCTATTGAAATATTAAGAGTTAAAGGCATTTCAAAAGCATCAAAAAAAATGACTAGAGATGCTAAAGAAGGAGTGATTGCGTTAAGTGGTGATGAAAATAAAACTTCAGTAATTGAAGTTAATTGTGAAACAGATTTTGTTGCAAAAAACGAAGATTTCACAAATTTTGTTAAGGAATTAAGCGAATTAAATAATCAAAAAAATTCTAATATTGATGAATTAAAAAATTCTAAAATGAAAAATGGCGAAACTGTTGAGGATAATATTGTAGCTTTGATCGCCAAAATTGGAGAAAAAATAACAATTGGTAAAGCAAAGACAATAAATAATTCAGGTACAATAAATAATCATTATCTACACACAGTTATAAAAGATAATATTGCAAAATTAGCTGTTGTAGTATCTTTGGAAACAAAAGATAATTCTGATGTAATTAAAAATTTTGGAAAACAACTTTCTATGCATATAGCTGCATCCAATCCTTTGGCATTAGAATCTAATTTAATCGATCAGTCAGTAATTGATAAAGAACAAGAACTTGTTAATGAAGAATTAAAAAATTCCGGAAAACCTGAAGATATTGCAAAAAAGATTAGCTTAGGTAAAATGAGTAAGTTTAAAGAGGAAAATGCTCTATTATCACAAGCATGGGTAATGGAACCAAAAAAGAAAGTTAAAGATATTATAAAAGAACTTTCAATTGCTGATTTAAAAATTAAAGAGTTTTTTAGATTAAAGATTGGAGAATAAATGTTTGATGAAAAATCATACAGCCTTAAAATGGATAAAGCCATCGAGGTGTTCTCAAAAGAATTATCGTCTTTAAGAACTGGTAGAGCAAATTCATCAATGCTTGACTTAGTTAAGGTAGATGTTTATGGACAACAAATGCCGATTAATCAAGTTGGTAGTATAACTACACCAGAACCTAGAATGATAAATATACAAGTATGGGATGCTAACAATTTACCTTTAATAGATGCTGCTATAAAAAAATCTGACTTAGGATTAAATCCTCAAATTGATGGTCAATTAATAAGATTACCAATACCAGAGCTAAACGAAGAAAGAAGAACGGAATTAAAAAAACTTATTAAATCTGTAGGTGAGAAATGTAAAATTTCTATTAGAAATATTAGAAGAGAAGCTAACGAAGAGCTTAAAAAACTTTTAAAATCAAAAGAAATTAGTGAAGATGACGAGAAATCATCAGAAAAAAGTGTTCAATCAATTACAGATAATCATATTAAAACAGT
The DNA here is from genome assembly GCA_902579105.1 of uncultured Pelagibacteraceae bacterium. Taxonomy (GTDB): domain Bacteria; phylum Pseudomonadota; class Alphaproteobacteria; order Pelagibacterales; family Pelagibacteraceae; genus Pelagibacter. The sequence continues at coordinate 30,343 of CACHFM010000005.1, forward strand.
AGATGATAAAGTTTTATCAAAAGAAAAAGAAATAATGACGATATGAACCCACTAAATCACGTAGCCATTATCATGGATGGTAATGGAAGATGGGGACTAAAATATAAAAATTCTAGAAATGCCGGTCATAAAGCAGGTTTAAGTACAGTTGAAAAAATAATTAAAGAAACAATTAAACATAAAATAAAATTTCTTACTCTTTATGCATTTTCAACAGAAAATTGGAAAAGACCCAAGAAAGAAATAAATTATTTATTTAATTTGTTAGAAATTTTCCTATTAAAAAGAATTGAAGATTTACATAAACAAAATATAAAACTTAAGATAATAGGAATTAAAAATTTTTCAACAAAACTTAACAAACTTTTAAAATTAGCTGAAAAAAAAACAGCTAAAAATACAAGACTACATATAAATCTTGCACTTAATTATGGTTCTAAATTTGAATTGATTAATGCATTTAAAATTTTAAGTAAAAAAAAAAATAAAGTGAACGAAAAAAATTTTGTTAAATATTTACAAACTAAAGATACACCTGATCCAGATTTATTAATAAGAACAGGAAATACTAATAGATTAAGTAATTTTCTTTTATGGCAACTTGCTTATTCAGAAATATTTTTTGAAAAAAAATTATGGCCTGCATTTAATAAAAAAGATTATAATTTAATAATTAAAAAATTTAAAAAAGTTAAAAGAAATTTCGGTAGAATTTGATGAGCAATGAATTAATCAAAAGAATTATAAGTTCAATTATTTTAATACCTATTGCACTTTTTTTTATAATAAAAGGATCTTTTTTTTTCATTTTTTTTATATCAATTTGTTTTTGTATAATCGTTTATGAATGGCATATTATGAGTAAAAAAAAACCATACTATTTTTATGGTTTAATTTTTTTAATTTTTTCATTTTTAACTATTTATGCACTTCGAATTAATAATAATGATTATCTTGAAGTATTATTTGTTGTTACGATATGTGTTTCAACTGATATTGGTGGATATATATTTGGTAAATTATTTAAAGGCCCAAAACTGACAAAATATAGTCCTAATAAAACTTATTCGGGAATGTTTGGTGCTTATTTTTTATCATTAATCTCTGTTAATGTAATTCCTCTTTTTAAATTTGAAGTAATGCAATTTAGTGATTTTTTATTTGTTATAGTAATTTCAAGTGTAAGCCAAATTGGAGATGTCACTATTTCTTATTTTAAAAGATTAGCTAAAATTAAAGATACTGGAAAAATTATACCTGGTCATGGCGGACTACTAGATAGAGTTGATGGAATGATATTTGCCTTTCCATTTGCATTTATAGTTTTTTTTATAGGTTCATTTTAGATGAAAAAAAAAATTGCAATTCTTGGATCAACAGGTTCTATTGGTAAAACATTGCTTAATTTAATAGCAAAGGATAAAAAAAATTTTGATGTACAGCTTTTGACAGCTAATAATGATTACAAAACTTTACTAAAACAAGCCAAAAAATTTAAAGTTAAAAATTTAATAATTACTAATAGAAAAAGTTTTGAATTATTAAAGAACAAAACAAAAAATTTAAATATTAAAATTTTTAATAGTTTTGATAATTTAAATAAAATTTTTAAATTTAAAATAGATTATGTAATGAGCTCGATTATGGGCATTGATGGTTTAGAGCCAACAATAAAAATAATTAAATTTACAAATAAAATTGTTATTGCAAATAAAGAGTCCATCATTTGTGGATGGAACATAATAAACAAAGAGTTAAAAAAAAATAAAACAGAATTCATTCCCGTTGATTCAGAACATTTTTCATTATGGTTTGGATTACAAAATTTAAAAGTTAATAATATTGAAAAAATTTTTATAACTGCATCAGGAGGTCCTTTTTATAAAATTTCTTTAAATCAATTTAAAAATATTAGAACTTCTCAAGCTTTAAAACATCCCAATTGGAAAATGGGTAAAAAAATTTCTATTGATTCTGCAACAATGATCAATAAAATATATGAGGTTATAGAAGCTAGGAATATTTTTAATATTCCATATAAAAATATTCAAATTTTAATTCATCCAAAATCTTATATTCATGCCATATTAAAATTTAATAATGGATTAATTAAAATTATTGCTCACGACACTACTATGAAAATTCCAATTTTTAATACACTATTTTTAAATAGTAACAAAAATTTGAAATCAAAAAAAATAAACTTAAAAATATTAAATGATTTAAAATTTAAAAAAGTAAATTTAAAAAGATATCCGATGATTAAATTATTCAAATATCTACCTGCAAAACAATCATTATTTGAAACTATAATTGTTTCAGCTAATGATAAACTTGTGGAGTTATTTTTGAATAAAAAAATTAAATTTACTGATATTCAAAAAAAATTATTTTATATTATTAAATCGAATGAATTTTCTAAATATAAAAAAATTTACCCAAAAAAAGCAAAAGATATTCTTGAATTAAATAATTATGTTCGTTTAAAAGTATTAAAAAATGTGTATAAATCCATAAATGTTTAGAAGACAAAACAATATACTAACTTTAATAACTATTTTTTTATCTTGTATTTTTTTACCAGCTTTTGGTGATGTTGTTAAAAAAATCGAAATTAAAGGTAATGATAGAATTTCTACCGAAACTATTAAAATGTTTGCTCAAGTAAATTTAGGTGATGATTTAGATGATAATGAAGTAAATAATCTTCTTAAACGTTTATATGATACTAATTTTTTTCAAGATATTTCGATTAAATTAATTTCAAATAATTTATCTATATTAGTGAAAGAGAACCCAATAGTAGAAAATATTATTTATAATGGAATAAAATCCAAAACACTTAAAGAAAAAGTTACTGAGAATTTAAGTTTAAGAAGCAGATCTTCTTATGACAAAATTTTATTGAAAAAAGATAAAAATACAATTTTATCTTCTTTAAAAGATTTAGGATATTATTTTTCGACTGTTGATGTAGATAAGTTTGAAATTGGTGAAAATAAAGTTGACTTAATATTTAATATTAACTTAGGAAATAAAGCTAAAATAAAAAAAATTTCATTTATCGGTAATAAGATATATAAAGATGGTAAACTAAGAAGTTTAATAATTAGTGAAGAATATAAATTTTGGAAATTTATTTCTGGAAAAAAATATTTAAACGAAAATTTAATAAACTTTGATAAAAAATTATTAAAAAATCATTATTTGAACAAGGGATACTATGATGTTTTGATTAATTCATCATTTGCAAAAATTGTAAATAATGATGAATTTGAACTTATATTTAATATAGATGCAAAAAATAAATTTTTTTTTGGTGAATTAAAAATAAATTTACCTAACGATTTTGAGCCTTCAAATTTTGTTAATATAAAAAATACTTTTGATAAATTAAAAGGTAAACCTTATTCAATTAATTCAGTCGAAAAAATTATTGATGAAATAGATAAAATTTCTATTAGTGAACAATATGAATCAGTTAAAGCTAGTGTTGTTGAAAATATTGTTTCAGATAAAATTAATTTAACATTTAAAATTGAAGAGACCGATAAATTTTTTGTTGAGAAAATAAATATTTTTGGAAATAATGTTACAAGAGAAAATGTTATTAGAAATCAATTCTCTATTGATGAAGGTGATCCATATAATGAAATTTTGGCAAACAAAAGCATAAATAACATTAAATCTCTAAATTTTTTTAAAAATGTTGAGTCTGAAATCATTGATGGAAAAGATCAAAATTCCAAGATTATAAATATAACAGTTCAGGAAAAACCCACTGGAGAAATAATGGCTGGAGCAGGTTTTGGTACTTCAGGTGAAGTTATTGAATTTGGTGTTAAAGAAAATAATTATTTAGGTAAAGGTTTAGCTGTTGAGTCACAATTATCATTAAGTTCAGAAAAAATTACTGGCAATATTAATATTGAAGACCCAAATTATAAAAATTCGAATAAATCAGTTAATTTAGGAATTGAAGCTATTGAATATGATAAATTAGGTACATTTGGATATAAATCAAAAAAAATAGGTGGATTAATTGGAACAAGATTTGAATATTTAGATGATTTTAAGCTAGGTATAGAAACATCGTCTTTTATAGAGAAAATTGAAACAGATAGTACTGCATCTGCTCGTCAAAAAACTCAACAAGGAAATTATTTTGATACTTATTTAAATCTAAGTTTTGATTATGATAAAAGAAATCAAAGGTTTAAAACAAGTGATGGATTTAGAAGCTATTATTCTATGGGTTTACCTTTAATAAGTGAAAACAACACATTAAATAATTTTTATTTTTATAAAATTTTTTCTGAATTATATGAAGATAATATTTCATCTTTTTCTATTTCATTAAGTTCGGCCAACTCATTAACGGGCGATGATGTCAAATTATCTGAAAGATTATTTGTTCCTCAAAGTAAGTTGAGAGGTTTTGTTAGTGGAAAAGTTGGTCCAAAAGATGGAGATGATTATATAGGTGGTAACTATTATGCAGTCATGAATTTGAATTCTACTCTGCCTCAAATTTTACCAAATTTTCAAGAAATAGAAGTAATATCATTTATAGATATTGCTAATCTTTGGGGAGTTGATGATAAATCTTTGAATAAATCTAGTGAAATTAGAAGTTCGATAGGCATAGGCATTGATTGGTTCACGGCTGTTGGACCTTTAAGTTTTTCTTTTGCACAACCAATATCAAAAAGTTCATCTGATACAACTGAAACATTTAGGTTTAATTTAGGTACTACTTTTTAATGAGGTTTACTAAAAAATATATTTTAATTTTTATAATATATTTATCCAATATAACTTCAACATATAGTGCAGAAAATATTGTTTTTCTTGATATTGATTATGTTTTAAATAATTCGAATCTTGGAAAGTCAATCTATATAGAATTAGAAAAATTAAATAAAGAAAATATAAACAAATTAAATGAAAAGGAAAAATTAATCAAAGAAAAGAAAGACAATATTAATAAAACAAAAAATGTTTCCACAAAAGAAAAACTTGAAAAAGATATTATTTTATTTAACAAAGACGTCGAGAAGTATAAATTAGAAAAAAAAAAATTACTTGATGATTTTAAAGTTAAAAAAAATAAAGAATTAGATAATTTTTTAATTAAAATAAATCCAATTATACAAGAATATATGAAAAGTAATTCAATTGATATAATTCTAGAAAAAAATCAAATTTTTATAGGAAATAAAACTAAAGACATTACTGAAGATATTATTAAGTTAATAAATAAAAAATTTATAAATAATGGATAAACTTAATAAAGAGCAAATTCGAAATTTATTACCTCATAGAGAGCCAATGCTTTTAATTGATGAATTATATAATATTAAAAAATTATCCTCAGCCACAGCAACTGTTTATGTCAAAAAAAATAGTTTCTTTGTACAAGGACATTTTCCTGAAAACCCTGTAATGCCCGGAGTTTTAATTGTTGAGTCTTTTGGACAAGCTGCTGCTGCTCTAACTGCTTTAGGACTAGATAAATCGACTTATGAAAATAAGTTGGTATTTTTAATGGGTGTTGAAAAAGCAAGATTTCGAAACCCTGTTATACCTGATTGTAAATTAACCCTTCAAATTGAAGCAATAAGATCTCATGGCAAAGTTTGGAAATATAAAGGTGAAGCTTTCGTAGATGATAAAAAAATGGCTGACGCTGTTTGGTCAGCTACTATTGTTGATAAGAAATAAATAGCAATAAATATTGATAACAGTATTAATTTTGCTTTGATAAAAGCAATTATGTCTAATCCTTTCTTTAAAAATCATGGTCCATTTTTAATTTCTGAGATTTTAAAATTTCTTAATATTAAAGTTGATGGCATAAGCTCAAAACAAGAAGTTTTAGATATTAAAGATTTATATAGTTCAAATAATACCGATATTACTTTCTTTCATTCCAAGAAATACAAAGATGTAGCAAAAAATACAAAAGCATCCTATTGTGTTACTACAGAGTCTTTAAAAAATGATCTTCCGAAAAATTGCATACCTTTAGTAGTTGATAATGTTTTAATATCAGTATCAAAATTAACTTCTAAATTTTATCCAGACTCTATAAATGATGATTTTGATGACTCAGTAATCGATATACTTAAAACAGAATTTCAGAATAAAGTGAAATGTGGTAATAATGTTTTAATTGGTAAAAATGTATCAATTGGCTTAAATTGTTTAATTGGTCATAATACTATTATTGAAAAAAATGTTTCAATAGGAAACAATTGTTCAATTGGATCAAATACAATTATAAGAAATTCAATTATTAAAGATAATGTAAAAATTTTAGATAATTGTGTTGTCGGCAAACATGGCTTTGGCTTTTTTCCAATAGATAATAAAAATTTAAGATATCCTCATATTGGACACGTTTTAATAGAAGAAAACTGTGAGATTGGATGTGGGTCAACTATAGATAGAGGATCAATTTCTAATACTATAATTGGAAAAAATACGTATTTAGATAATCAAATTCATATTGCTCACAATGTTAAAATTGGTAAAAATTCAGTTATAGCTGGCCAAGTAGGTATTGCTGGGAGTTCTATAATTGGAAATAATGTTAAAATTGGTGGACAAGCAGGTATTTCAGGACACCTGAAAATTGGAAATAATGTAGAAATTGGAGGTGGTTCAGGAGTTATTAAAAATATTCCAGATAATAAGAAAGTGATGGGATATCCAGCAAAAAATATTAGAGAATTTTTAAGAGATAGTAAATGATTGATAAAACAGCAATAATTGATTCAAAGGCCAAAATATCAGAAAATGTTAAAATTGGTCCTTACTCTATAATAGGTCCTAATGTCGAAATTGGCGAAGGTACAGTTGTGCAATCACATGTAAACATAACTGGTAATACAAAAATTGGATTAAATAATAAAATTTATCCATTTGCATCTATTGGAAATGATCCTCAAGATTTAAAATTTAAAGGTGAAGAAACTGATTTAGAAATAGGTGATAATAACAAAATCAGAGAATATGTTACTATTAATCCAGGTACTGAAGGAGGTGGTGGGTTAACTAAAGTAGGAAGTAACTGTTTGTTTATGGTTTCTGCTCACATTGCTCATGATTGTTTTGTTGGTGATAATGTAATATTAGCAAACAATGTTCCTTTAGGGGGTCATGCTCATGTTGATGATAATGTCATTATAGGAGGAAATTCAGCCGTACAACAATTCACTAGAGTTGGTAAATTTGCAATGATTGGTGGTATGTGTGGGGTTGTTAGAGATGTAATTCCATATGGAATAGCTCATGGAAATAGAAGTATCTTACAAGGTTTGAATTTAATTGGTCTAAGAAGAAAAAATATTCCAAATAAAGAAATAATAACACTTACTGAAGCCTACAAAGAAATATTTAAAAATGAAAATTTAACAGAAAATTTAAAAAAATTAACAAATGAATTAAGAAACAATGATCTTGTTCTTGAAGTAATTAATTTTATTGAAAAGGACAAAAAAAGACCAATTTGTACTCCTTTTTCAAAATAAGATGATTGGATTATTTTTAGGCGATACAGATTTTTCTGAAATAGTTTTAAACAAAATAAAACGATTAAAAAAAAAATATTTTATTATTGATTTTTCAAAAAATAATAAATTTAAAAATAATATGTACTCTAATCGAATAAGTATTGGAAAATTTGGTAAAATTCTTAATTTAATAAAAGAAAAAAATTCAAAAAAAGTTTTATTCGCAGGCAAAATAGCCAAGCCAAAATTTTCATCTTTAAGATTAGATTTTAAAGGCTTTTATTATATGCCAAGCGTTATTAAAGCTGCAAAAAAAGGTGATGCTGCAATAGTTAAATCAATAATTAATATATTAAATAAAGAGGATATAAAAGTTATTAGCTCAATTTATTTTAATCCAGAATTATCTTTAAAATCAGGAAATTATACAAAACTTAAACCTAATAAAAAGGATTTAGTATCAATTAAAAAAGGTATTAAATATTTTAATAAATTCAGCGATTTAGATCATGTCCAAGCTTTAGTTGTTAATAATAGTAAAGTTATTGCCAGGGAGGGGAGAGATGGTACTAAAAAAATGTTATCTAAATTAAAAAAAAAAACGCAAGGTGTTTTAATTAAATTTCCTAAAAAAAAACAAGATTTAAGAATGGATTTACCCACAATTGGTCTTCAAACATTTAAGGATTGTAAAAAATATGGTGTAAAAGGAATAGTATTAAAATCTAAAAAAAATATAATTTTGGATAAGGTTAAATGTATTAAATTTGCAAATAGAAATAATATATTTATGAAAGTTATATGAAAAAAATATTTATACTAACAGGAGAACCTTCAGGTGATAAGTTAGCTTCTACAGTTATATCAAAGCTTCAATCTATAAATTCGGAAATCAAATATTTGTCTGTAGGTGGATCTAATTTAAAAAAGTTAGGTATTAGCTCTATTTATGACTTAAAGGAGATAACTTACCTTGGATTTACAAGTGTTATTTTAAATATTTTTAAAATTAGAAAGAAAATTAATCAAACTGTAGAAGAGATAGTAAAATTTAATCCTGATGTTTTATTTAGTGTTGATAGTCCTGATTTTACCCTGAGAGTAGCTGAAAAAGTTAAGAAAATTAATAGTAATATTAAAACAATTCATTACGTAGCACCTCAAGTGTGGGTTTGGAGAAAAAATAGAGTTAAAAAAATCAAAAGGTTTATTGATCATATTCTTTTACTTTTTGAATTTGAAAAAGAATATTTTGATAAGGAAAAGATCAAGAATACTTTTGTAGGACATCCTTTAATTGAAACAAAAGAAAATACAAAAACTAAAATCGATAATTTAATACCAGAAGACAAGAAAATTATTTCCTTATTTCCAGGAAGCAGAAAATCTGAAACCATAATTTTGTTACCAATTTTAATAAGTTTTATTCAATTAATGAATAAACAATATAAAGATTATTTTTTTTATTTTCATGCCACTGAAGAAAATAAAAATTCAATATTAGATATTGTTAAACAAAATAATATTCAAAATATAGATGTTGTATCTGAGGAAAATATTAAATCAGATGTCTTATCTAAATCTATTTTTGCGGTATCAAAATCTGGAACAGTCTCACTACAAATATGTAATGCGAACATACCATCTATAATTATTTATAAATTAGGTTTTATAAACTTTATGATATTTAAATTATTAGTGAATGTTAAATTTGCAAATATTATTAATATTATCAATAATCGAGAAGTAATTCCTGAACTTCTTCAAAACGAATGTAATGCTAATGAAATTTATAAAACAGTAATCTATTTTTTAAAACATCCTGAACTTATTAAAAATCAATTAAACGAGTGTAATAAAACTTTAGAGGGCATTAGATCAAAGACTTCATCATCAGATGAGTCATCAGCAGTTCTATCTAATTATCTCGTTTCCTAATCTTTTCTGTACTTCTTCCTTACCTAAAGAAATTAAAATATCATATAGTCCCGGGCCAAATTTAGATCCAGTTAAAATAACTCTTAAGGGTTGTCCTACACCCTTAAAATTAGTCTCATGTTTTTTTATTAAATTATTTATAATGGGCTCCAATATTTCTCTATTTAAACTATTTAAGGATAAAATTTCAGTTTTAAATTCTTGAATTATATTTCTTGCTTTATCGTCAATTAGTTTAAGATCATCTTTATTAAAATTTATTTCATCTTGAATTATATATTTTGCATTGTTGAATATATCTTCTAATGTTTTTGCTTTATTTTTTAAAAATGATAATGAATTTTTTATTTTTTTCACTTTTTCAGGTTTAATTTTTTCTTTATAAGTTTCACAATAAGCTACTAAACTTTGGTATAGTTCGTTTTCATCTATAGTTTTGATATAGTGTTCGTTCATTGATAAAATGCGGCTCATATCTAGCTTTGAAGGTGATTTTCCAATTCCTTTTAAATTAAAATATTTAATACTCTCATCAAGTGTGAATATTTCTTTATCTTTGTATGACCAGCCTAATCTTAGTAAATAATTTCTTAAAGCATCTGGCATAATTCCAATCTTTGAGTAGTCATCTAAAGTTGAAGCATTATCTCTTTTAGATAGCTTTTTTCCTTCTATTGTATGGATTAATGGTATGTGAGCGAAATTAGGTACCTCCCAGCCCATGGCTATATAAATCTGAATTTGTTTAAAAGTATTTATTTTATGATCGTCACCTCTAATAATGTGAGTCATCCCCATTTGATGGTCATCTACTGTTGCTGAAAGGTTATAAGTTGGAGTATAATCATTTCTTAAGATTATAAAATCCTCAATAGTACTGTTATCAACCTCAACATCACCCTGCACCAGGTCTTTTAAAATAGAATTTCCTTCAATTTTACTTTTAAATCTAATTACAGGTTTAATACCTTTTGGAATGTCTTTTTCATCTGCATCTCTCCATTTTCTATTATAGATATAAGGCAGCTTTTTTTGTCTAGCTCTTTTCTTTTGTTCTTCAATTTCATTACTAGAACAATAACATTTATATGCATTTCCATTTTTTAATAATTCATTTGCAACTTTGATGTGATCATCAATTTTAGTTGATTGAATATATTCATCGCCATCATGTTCAATTCCTATCCATTTTAAAGAATTTATAATTTGGATTTTATACTCTTCTTTAGATCTCTCCTTATCAGTATCCTCAATTCTTAAGCGAAAAGTACCTTTTTGATTTTTTGAGTAAAGCCAATTAAATAACGCTGTTCTTACACCTCCAATATGAAGAGCTCCAGTGGGTGAGGGAGCAAAACGTGTTGCTACATTTGACATCAGTGTTGTTTAGACTATTTTTTTAGAAGTTTCTATATAAAGATACTAAAACACCTTGAACTTTAACCCTATCAGGTCCAAAGATCTTTGTTTCATAGTTTCTATTAGCACTTTCTAGTGCTACGACTTTACCTTTTTTACGAATTCTTTTAAGCATTGCTTCATGCTCATCAATTAAAGCTACTACTATTTTTCCGTTATCTGCTGTATCAGTTCTTTTAATAATTACAGTATCGCCTTCATTTATACCCGCTTCAATCATCGAGTCCCCTTGAACTTTTAAACCAAAATAATCTCCATTTTTTTCTAAGTTGCTAGGTAATGGTATTCTTGAGACTTCATTTTGAATAGCTTCAACTGGAGTACCGGCCGCTATTTTTCCAAGAACTGGAACCTCTATATCACCTGAATTAATATTAACTTCGTCTAAACCACCTTTAATTACACTTGGTGAGAAACTATTATAAATATCATTAGCAGATGCTGTTTCTGGTAATTTAATAACCTCTAAAGCTCTTGCTTTGTGAGCTAATCTTTTAATAAATCCTCTTTCTTCTAATGCAGAAATTAATCTATGTATTCCCGACTTAGATTTTAAATTAAGAGATTGCTTCATTTCTTCATAAGAAGGAGAAACGCCAGAGCTTCTCAACTTCTTGTTGATAAATAAAAGTAGGTTTTTTTGTTTTTTAGTTAGCATAAGAACAAATATCGTACAAACAATGTTCTATAAAAGTTCTTATAAATAAACAATAGATAAAAAACTAAGTAAAATAAAGGTTTATTCGACTATAAAATAGAAAAAATAGAATTTTTATCTAAATTTTTCAAAAGTGATTCACCAATTAAAAATGTGTTGATTGAGGTTTTTTTATTTAACTCCAATAGCTCTTCTTTAGTTTTAATTCCACTTTCAGATATCAAAGGACCTCTGTGATTTTTTACAACTTCATAAATATCATAGGTTGTATTTATATCAGTTTTAAGAGTTTTTAAATTTCTATTGTTTATTCCAATTAAAGCATCTTTAAAATTTAAAGCTTTTATTGCTTCATCAACAGTATGCACCTCAACTATAACAGACATATTATATTTTAATGCTTCCTCATATAATTCATTTGCAAGATCATCAGAAACTCCAGCTAGAATAATTAAAATCGCATCTGCACCATAACTTTTAGAAAGAGGTATTTGAAATTTATCTATAAAAAAATCCTTACATAGAATTGGTAAATTAATTTTATCCTTTATTTTACTTATATGAATTAAATTTCCCAAAAAATAATCTTCTTCAGTTAAAACTGAAAGACATGTTGCTTTATTATTTAAATAAATTTGAGCAATATCTACTGGATTGTAGTTATCTATTAAAATACCTGCTGAGGGACTTGCTTTTTTAATTTCAGCAATAATTGAGGTTTTGTCATTTTTTATATTATTTTCAATTTTCTCTTTAAAGTTAATATATGTATTATTTTTTTTAATTAGCTCGTCCAAAACTTTAAGATCTAAAGATTTTTTTAATTTGTCAATTTTCTCTATTTTTTTTTTGATTATATTTTGAAGTATATTTTCAGACATTTTGTATTTTTTCTAGGTGAGAAAAAGCTTTCCCAGAAAGGATAAATTCTCTTGCATGATTATAAGCTTCTGGAAATTCAGAAAATTTTTCTGCAACAATTAAACCAGCTGCTGCATTCAAACAAGTTGCTTTTGAAAAATCATTATCTTTACCTTTAAAAATTTCAATTATCTTATCAGCATTAAAATTAGCATCATCACCAATTAAATTTTCAAATTTATCTGCATTAACATTAAAAGATTTTGGATCAATTATAATTTCAGATATTTTACCTTCTTTTAGTTGAATTACATTTGTTTTAGCATAAGGTGATATTTCATCTAAACCATCTTCACTGTTTAAAATCCACGCAAATTTAATATTTAAATTTTTAAGTCCTTTAGCAAATATCATTAATAATTTTTTATCAAAAACTCCAACAACTTGCTTCTCAACCAATGCAGGATTACTTAATGGTCCGATCATATTAAAAATAGTTCTTTTACCAATTTTTTTTCTTACTGGTCCAACAAATCTCATTGCACTATGATAATTTGGAGCAAACATAAAACCAAAGTTATTGATATTGATTTCTCTTTCTATGTCTTTTGGTTCATGATCTATTTTAATTCTAAGAGCCTCAAGGACATCTCCAGAACCACATTTTGATGATACTGCTTTATTGCCATGTTTAGCTACTTTTGTACCCATACTAGCTAGAAGTAAAGCTGAAGCTGTAGAAATATTTAAAGTATTCATACCATCTCCACCAGTTCCGCAGGTATCTATACAGCCAGTAATATTTACTCTTTTTGATTTTTCTCTAAGAACATAAACACCACCAGCAATTTCATCTGAAACTTCACCTTTTTCAGAGAGTAGAGTTAAAAAATCAAAAATTTCTTCTTCATTAGCTTTACCAGACATTATTAATTCAAAAGCAGATTTGCTTTCTTCAAAAGCTAAATTTTCCTTTTTTTTTAATTTCTCTAAAATCTGTTCCATTATTGATAATTTATAAAGTTTTTTAATATTTTCATTCCTAATTTAGTTTTAATACTTTCCGGATGGAATTGTACACCATGAATATTATATTCTTTATGCTGAACACCCATTATTAATCCATCATTACTTTCTGCAGTAATTTTTAAATTTTTAGATAATGATTTCTTATCAATAATTAAGCTATGATATCTAGTAGCTTCAAATGTTCTTGGGAGATTTTTTAAAATTCCAATTTTATAAGATTTAATTTTACTTGTTTTTCCATGCATTAATTTTTTTGCTTGAATAATTTTTGAACCAAAAACTTGACCTATAATTTGATGGCCTAGGCATACCCCAAGAAAAGGAATATCTTTATGAAGAGTTTTTAAAATATTTAAACAATTTCCAGATTGATTTGGATTTCCTGGACCTGGTGAAATTACAATTTTATTATATTTTTTTTTTATTATTTCTTTTGAAGTAATTTTATTATTTCTTATTACATCGACTTTTACATTTAATGATGAAAGATAGTGATAAAGATTAAATGTAAAACTATCATAATTATCTATTAAAAGTATTTTCATTATCTCAAAGCGTTAATTAAAGCTTTGGCTTTATTAACTGTTTCCTCATATTCCTTAATTGGTTTACTATCTGCTACAATTCCTGCACCAGCTTGAACATAAAATTTTTTATTTTTTGCAACAGCCGTTCTTAATGCAATACATGTATCAAATTCTCCATTTGCCGAAAAATATCCAATACCACCAGCGTACACTTTTCTTCTTGTTGATTCTAATTCATCTATAATTTCCATAGCTCTAATTTTTGGTGCACCAGAAACGGTGCCAGCAGGAAAACCTGCTAACAATGACTTAAATTTTGAGATTTTTTTATTATATTCTCCTACAACATTGGAAACTATGTGCATAACATGAGAATACCGTTCAATAATAAAACTTTCTGTAACTTTGACTGAATTAATTTTAGAAACTTTACCAGCATCGTTTCTACCCAAATCTAAGAGCATTAAATGTTCTGATAATTCTTTTTTATCTTTTAGCAAATCTTTTTCATAATAAAGGTCTTCTTTTTTTGTTTTTCCTCTTGGTCTTGTTCCAGCTATTGGTCTTACAGTTATTTTGTTGTCTCTTAATCTTACTAATATTTCAGGACTAGCCCCAACTATTTGAAAATCACTAAAATTAAAGAAAAACATAAAAGGAGAAGGATTTGTAATTCTTAATTTTTTATAAATATCGAGAGGATTTTTTGTCAATTTTGCCTCAAATCTTTGACTCAAGACAACTTGAAAAATATCACCTATTTTAATGTATTTTTTAGCTTTATTAACCATATTAAGAAATTTGTTTTTAGGTGTATTGGATTTAACCTTAATATCTTTAACAACTTTAATTTTTGATTTACTTAAATTCTTTATAGAAGACTGAATTGTAAGTTTAAAAAGTTCAGATTTTATATCTTCAAATCTTTTTTGATAATTAGTAATTTTTTCATCATTAAAAATATTGATTATATAAAACATTTCTTTTTTTAAATTGTCATGAATTATAAGAGTTCTAGGTCTCATTAATCTAACATCAGGTAAATTAAGATCGTTTTTGCAATTATTAGGTATTTTTTCAATATATCTAATAGAGTCATAAGAAAAATACCCAGAGATTAAAGAACAAATCTTTGGCAATGATTTTGGTGTTTCAAATTTAAAATCTTCAATAATTTTTTCTATTAATTGATCTGGATTATCTTTTAGTTTAATTCTTTTTTTGTTTTTTATTAAATATGAGTTTTTGTTATTAAATTCCCATATTTTATCAGGATTTCTGCCAAATATTGTATATCTACCTTTAATTTTACCTTTTTCAACCGATTCAAAGATAAAACTGTTTTTTTCAATTAAAAAATTATCAATTAGATTAATTACTTCATCATCATTTTTTACCTTTTTAGAGGCATAGATGATTTGATTTTTTTTGCTTCTATGTCGAAACTTAAAATCTTTGAAGCTTCGATTAATTATCATTTGAAATAATTTCTAACCCGTTCAATAGTTTTTTGATTTAATTGTACTTGATATTTATTGTTAAGTAATAGATCGTATGATTGAAGTATGGTTTTCCTATTGTTTGTATTGTGCTTATTAACAAAATTTAAGTAGTCTTTGTCTGTTATATCAAATATATTTTGTTTAGAATTGGCTAATTTAATAAGATAAATTCTATTTTCTTTATCACTGACCATTGTAAAAGAGTCGATAGGCAATGAGTAAATTAATTTAACAGAATTTTCTTCAAATCTTTCATGGTCATTAATAGATTTTAAAGTAAGATACTGAATACTATAACCACCCATTTCTTTAAATTTATTATTATCAAATTCTTTTTTTTGAATTTTTTCCAATATACTTCTATTTTGATCAAATTTACCTTTTTGATAAACTAACTCACGAATTTCATCATTAATCGTTTGATCTGTTAAATCAGGTCCACGATCAAATTTGTTAGTAATAGAATAGAGTAAAAAATTATCTCCATTTTCAATAAGATCTATTTCTGAAGATCTTTTTGAATAAATGATATCTTCATTTTCTTTTTTGTTTTTTGAAGGAGCATATTCCTTGATTTCAATGACTTTGATATTGATATCTTTAAGAATAACTTCAAAGCTAACACCTTGTGAAATTTCATTTTCAATACTATCTATTTTATCAAAAAATTCTTGATTAAATTCATCTAATCCAATTAAATTTTTTGGATTTAAAGTAACATATTTAAAATCGATATATTCTCTTTTTAATTTATCTTTATTTTCCTCTAAAAAAGTCTGAATTTCCAAATTAGTATAATCATCTTTTTTCTTATACAAATTTTCCATTTCAAAATATTCAAGGTCTAAAGATTTATTTTCATCTTCAAATTTTTTTTTAATTAAAAATTCTGGTGTTATTGTTCCAGCACCAATAATATCAAATAAATGTTTTTGAAGTTCTCGATTTTTTAATTTAAGTTCAAACATTGGAGCAGATATATTATTTGATAATAAAAATTTTTCATATTTAGTTCTTTGAAAAACATTATTTTCATCATGAAAATTTTTATTTTCTTTTATATTTTTTAATATAACCAATTCTGAAACTGAAAGATCAAAATCCTCGATTTCTAAATTAATTAAAGTTGTTGAGATGAGACCAGATAGCAATTCTTCAATTATATTGTTATCTAAATTTTCTTTAATTATTTCTTGTGTAATTCCACTTTCATTCAGATAGTTCATGAAATCTTGTGTAGTTACATTAGTATTATTTATCTTTGCAATATTATTTTGATTGTTTGAGCTAAAACCACCTCCAAAACCTCCAAAACCGAAAGCAATTACAATTATTAGAATTAAGATTAACCCACCTAGTTTTTTAAAACCAAAATTTTTTAAAGTTTCTATCATAGCGCTATTAATATATTGATCTGTAAAAAACAAATCTATAGATTAAAAATTCAATTATGACAAATAAATATATGTTTTTTATAGCTAATTGGAAAATGTTTGGTGATTTAAGGACTCTAAATTCATTAGATAATGTAATTAAATTTTCAAAAACTAATAAAAATAAATTTAAATTAATTTATTGTCCTCCAAATACTCTTATACGACCTATGTCAAAAAGACTTAAAAATTCTAATTTAGAAGTCGGAGCTCAAAACTGTCATGAAAATGATGATTATGGAGCTTTTACAGGTCAAGTAAATTCGAGAATGTTAAAAAATGTTGGAGCTAAATATGTAATCTTAGGTCATTCAGAAAATAGAAAAGCTGGCGAAAATGATAATTTGATTAATTTAAAAATTAAGAGTGCTATTAAAGTGGATTTGAAGGTAATTTTTTGTGTTGGTGAAACTTTAAAAGAAAAAAAAAATAAAAAAACTACTCAAGTTTTAAAAAAGCAAATTGAAAAAGGGTTACAATCAATTAAAAATAAATCAAAAATAATTATAGCCTACGAACCTGTTTGGTCTATTGGCACTGGATTAATTCCAAAATCAGAAGATTTAATAAAATCTGTTTTATTTATTAGAAGTAGATTTGGAAGAAAATCTCCAAAAATTTTATATGGTGGGTCAGTTAACAGTGACAATATTAATCAATTAAAAAATATTAAGTCTATAGATGGTTTTTTGATTGGTGGAGCTTCTCAAGATCCAAAAAAAATTATTGATATAATTAAAAAAACCTATATTTAAGGCTCCATGGAAAATGTACTATTAGTTCTAAACATCATTATTGCTATTATTTTAGTTTTATTAATACTAATGCAAAAATCAGAAGGTGGAGCGTTGGGTATAGGAGTTTCACAAGAAAATTTTATGCTTTCTAGAACTACTGGTAATTTTATGACAAAAGCAACTGCAATAGTTGCTGCGCTTTTTATTATTTGCAGTTTAGCCTTAACAATTTTATCAAGAAGTGAACTTACACCTACTAGCTCAGTATTGGACACTATTGAGGAAAAAACTGAGGATACACCTTCAGTTCCTGAAAATAATTAATTAAATTACTTTTCATTTCATTTTTTTTTAGCTATAAGATACTTCCATGGCGCGATATATATTCGTTACTGGCGGCGTGGTTTCATCACTTGGAAAAGGTTTATCATCAGCTTCGTTGGGATATTTGTTAAGATCTCAAGGGTATAAAGTTAGATTAAGAAAAATGGATCCATATTTAAACGTTGATCCCGGAACAATGAGTCCATTTCAACATGGTGAAGTTTTTGTTACAGATGATGGTGCTGAAACAGATTTAGATTTAGGTCATTATGAAAGATTTACAGATATATCTTCAAAACAATCAGACAATATAACAACCGGACGTATATATAGTGATATAATTAAAAAAGAGAGAAGAGGGGGATATCTTGGCAAAACTGTTCAAGTGATACCTCACATTACTGACAGAATTAAAGAATTTATAAAAAAAGATATTTCAAATGAAGATTTTGTAATATGTGAAATTGGAGGAACAGTAGGAGATATTGAAAGTTTACCTTTCGTTGAAGCTATCAGACAATTTTCAAATGAACATGGAAAGTCAAAAACTCTGTTTATTCATTTAACCTTTGTTCCCTTTTTGAAATCATCAGATGAAATAAAAACAAAACCAACACAACATTCAGTGAAAGAATTGAGGAGCATCGGTATCCAACCTGATATAATTATCTGTAGATCACAACAGTCAATACCAATTGATCAAAGAAAAAAAATATCTTTATTTTGCAATGTTCCAATTGATAATGTGATTGAAACAGTTGATGTAAGAACGATTTATGAAGCACCTATTAGTTTTTTTAATCAAAAACTAGATAAACAAGTTTTAAAATATTTTAAACTAAAGTCTAAAAAAAGAGCAAATTTGATTCCATGGAAGAAAATAACAAAAATTACTTTAAATACAAAAAAGTCAATCAGCATTGCAATTATAGGTAAATATGTAAATTTAAAGGATGCTTACAAATCTTTAGATGAAGCTTTAACACATGGTGGAATATCTAATAAAGTTAAAGTTAATTTAGTAAGGATAGAGTCAGATAAATTAAAAACTAATCAAATAAGAAAAAAGCTTAAGAATGTTTCAGGCTTATTGATCCCAGGAGGATTTGGTAAGAGGGGAACTGAAGGTAAAATTTCTGCAATTAAATATGCAAGAGAAAATAAAATACCGTTTCTTGGTATTTGTTTTGGTATGCAGATGGCAATTATTGAATTTGCAAGAAATAAATTAAAAATTAAAAAAGCTGGATCAAGCGAATTAGATAAGAATTGTTATCCTGTTATAGGATTAATTAATGAATGGGATAAAAATGGAAAAATCATTAAAGGAACAGATAAAAATTTGGGTGGAACGATGAGATTAGGCTTATATGAGGCTAAATTAAGAAATAATTCTGCCATAAAAAAAATTTATAAATCTAACTCAATCAAAGAAAGACATAGGCACAGGTATGAAGTTAACAACAATCTTAAAAATGAATTTGAAAAAAAAGGATTAATTTTTTCAGGAATGTCACCAGATAATAAATTACCGGAGATAATAGAACTTAAAAATCATCCATGGTTCATAGGAGTTCAATTTCATCCTGAATTTAAATCTAGACCTTTATCTCCTCATCCTTTATTCTCTTCATTTATCAAAGCAGCAAAAAACCGTAAATGAATAATTTTAAAGTTAATTGTGAAAATATAGAAATTTCAAACGATAATAAGATATGTATTATCGCTGGGCCTTGTCAGCTAGAAACTGAGCAACATGCTATGGATATGGCTGGAAAAATAAAAGAAATTACAAAAAAATTTGGTCTTGATTTTATTTATAAAACTTCTTTTGACAAAGCTAATCGAACAAGCCTTAAAGGAAAAAGAGGAGCGGGGCTTGATACTTCACTGCCAGTATTTGATAAAATTAAAAAAGAATTGAATATTCCAATTTTAACTGACATTCATAATATCGAGCAATGCTCAATTATTGCTGATCATGTCGATGTAATACAAATTCCAGCATTTTTATGTAGACAAACAGATTTATTAATCGCAGCTGCAAAAACTAATAAAATTATAAATGTAAAAAAAGGTCAATTTTTAGCTCCATGGGATATGGTTAATGTCACTAAAAAAATTTCAGACTCTGGTAACAAAAACATTTTAGTAACTGAAAGAGGTGCAAGTTTTGGATATAATACTTTAGTATCTGATATGAGATCTTTGCCGATCATGGCAAAAAATGGTTATCCAGTAATTTTTGATGCCACACATTCTGTTCAACAACCAGGAGGTCAAGGCGAGTCATCTGGTGGACAAAGAGAATTTGTTGAATATTTAGCAAGAGCAGCTGTTGCTGTAGGTGTTGCCGGTGTTTTCATTGAAACTCATCAAGATCCAGATAACGCTCCTTCTGATGGCCCTAACATGATTCCATTAGATAAATTAGAACATTTATTAAAACAGTTAACTGAGATAGATAGTTTAATTAAAAAAAAGTGAGCAAAATTTTAAAAGTAAAAGCACGTCAAGTTTTTGACAGCAGAGGAAATCCAACTGTAGAAGCTGAAGTTTATGTAAAAAATATGAGTGCTTCTGCAATTTGTCCTTCAGGCGCTTCCACTGGAACTTTTGAAGCTTTTGAAAAAAGAGATAAAAATAATAAAAGATATCTAGGAAAAAGTGTTTTAGGAGCCATCAATTTAGTTAACACTAAAATTTCAAAAAAACTCAAAGGTCAAAATATTCATAATCAAGAAAGAATAGATTCAATATTAATTAATTTAGACGGCACACGCCAAAAGACAAATTTAGGAGCAAATGCAATGCTTGCAGTTTCTATGGCAGTTAAAAAACTTTCTGCAAAAGTGAAAAAATTACCGTTATATCGAACATTTTTAGTAAAAAATAATTTTCAATTACCTTATCCTTTAATGAATATTATTAATGGAGGAGCACATGCAAATAATGGTCTTAGAATACAAGAATTCATGATCAGACCTGATCGGGCAAAAAGTTTTGCCGAAGCTGTTAGAATTTGTTTCATTGTTATAAAGAATTTAAGTAAATTAATAAAAAATAGAGGGTTATCAACTTCTGTAGGTGATGAAGGTGGTTTTGCCCCTATGATAAGTAGTAATAATGAAGCATTGGATTTAATTGTCTCTGCTATTAAGAAATCAGGATTTAATAATGGTAAAGATGTATCTATATGTCTTGATGTTGCAGCAAATGAATTATTAAAAAATAATAAATATTCAATTCATTCAAAAAAATATATTTCTGTAGATAAATCTATCAAGGAGTATAAAAAAATTATTAAAAAATACAAAATTAAATCTATCGAAGATCCTTTTGCTGAAGATGATTGGATGGCATGGAATAAATTAATGAAGTCTGTAAATAAGATTCAAATAGTTGGAGATGATTTGTATGTGACAAATCTTGAAAGATTAAAGAAGGGGTTCTTAAATATTTCATCAAATTCAATTTTGATTAAATTAAATCAAATCGGCACGGTTTCTGAAACTTTAGATGTTATTAAGTTCGCGCAAACAATAGGTTATAAAACAATCATATCTCATAGATCAGGTGATAGTGAAGATACTTTTATTGCTGACTTAGCTGTAGGAACAAATTCTAATCAAATTAAAACTGGATCGTTAGCAAGATCTGAAAGAGTTGCTAAATATAACCAATTAATTAGAATAGAAGAAGAGCTTGGAAAAAAAACGAAGATGAATAAAGTCAATTAATGTTTAGATTAATAAAAAGAAATTATTTTTTATTAATATCTGTATTTTTTATTTTATATTTTGGTTTTAATCTTGTGTCTGGAGAAAGAGGTCTTTTTTCATATATTGAGAAAAAAGAACTTTTGTACAGCTTGAAAAAAGAAAAATTGTCCTTAACTAGCAAAATAGAAGATATGGATCATAAAAATTCATTATTAAGTACCAATGTAGATCTTGATTATATAGAGACCTTAATAAGAGAAAGATTTTTATTTGGTAAAAAAGATGAGACAATCTATATAATTAAAACAGATGAAAAATAAAATTAGACACCCTGAAAAAGTAAATAAACCAATTAATCCAATTAAAAAAAAACCTGATTGGATAAGATCTAAATTATTAAATAGTAAAGAATTTTTTTTAACTAAAACAGTAGTTAATCAAAATAATTTAGTAACAGTTTGTCAGGAAGCTAATTGCCCAAATATCACAGAATGTTGGAGTAAGAGACATGCAACTTTTATGATTATGGGCGATACTTGTACCAGAGCATGTGCATTTTGTGATGTAAAAACTGGCAAACCAGAAAACTTAGATCCATTTGAACCTTATAAAATCTCAAAAGCTGTTAGTAAATTAAACCTAAAACATGTTGTTATTACATCTGTAGATAGAGATGATCTAGATGATGGAGGATCAAATCATTTTTATGATGTAATCACAGCAATAAGAAAAAAAAATCCAAAAACATCAATTGAGGTTTTAACGCCAGATTTTTTAAGAAAAGGTGATGCATATAAAAAGATTTTAGAAGCCGACCTAGATGTTTTTAATCATAATATTGAAACGGTACCAAGTCTTTATCTTAAGGTTAGACCAGGCGCTAGATATTTTGGTTCTTTAGAGCTTTTAAAAAATGTAAAAAAAATTAATAAAAAGATTTTTACTAAATCTGGTCTTATGGTAGGCCTTGGTGAAAATAAAAATGAATTAATTCAGGTGATGGATGACTTAAGATCTGCAGAAGTTGATTTTTTAACTATTGGACAATATTTACAACCTTCAGTAAAACATCATCCTTTGAGTAGATATTATTATCCAGATGAATTTGAAGATTTAAAAAATATTGCTAAATCAAAAGGTTTTCTTTTAGTTTCATCTACACCACTAACAAGATCATCTTATCATGCGGATGAAGATTTTGATAAACTTAAAAAAAATAGATTAAAAAATAATTAATGCCCAAAGCATCAGTTAAGAGATTAATTGATAATAGAAAAGACAAACTTGTTGAGTTTGTTTTAGATATTGAAAAATATCCTGAATTTATTCCATTTTGTATAAATTCTAAAATTCATGAAAGAAAAGATGATGGTGAAATTATTAATATAATTGCAGATCTGACCATAGGAAAGGGACCATTTAAAGATACTTTTAAAAGCGATGTTAAATTTAATAAAAAAAATGATCATATACATGTTTTAAATATTGAAGGACCTTTAAATTATATGGAGAATAACTGGAAATTTGTTGAAAAAGGAAATTCGTTGGACGGTTATAAAACTGAAATTTTTTTTGATATTGACTTTGAATTAAAAAATAAATTTTTAAATATTTTAATGACCAAATCTTTTCAATACGGTTTAGAAAAAATAGCAGATGCGTTTCAAAAAAGAGCTGAAAGTCTCTAAATCACATCTAAGATCATTTTTAGTGCTTGATTTACAGTAGATTTTTGAATTGAGCCTCTACTTTTATTTTTAAAAATATTTTTTTTAACAATTATTTTATTTGCTTTTTTAATTCCAATGTAAACTAGACCAACTGGTTTTTTTTTGGATCCACCATTTGGGCCTGCAATTCCTGTAATTGATACAGCTATATTTGTTTTACTAATTTTATTCAGATTTTTAACCATAGACAAACATGTTTCATAACTTACAGCTCCATGCTTCAATATTATTTTTTTAGGTACTTTAAGAAGTTTTATTTTAGCTTGATTTGAATAAGTTACTAAACCAATTGTAAAAACTTTAGATGATCCACTTATTGAAGTAATAGTGCTGGCTAGTAAACCACCAGTGCAAGATTCTGCAAATGATATATTTAACCTTTTTTTACTGAGTAATTTTACAACTTTATATGAAATTTTTATCACGATGTAATTACCATATATAAAACAAGTACAGCAACTACATATAGCCCAGCACACACATCATCCATTATAACACCAAAGCTGTTCTTAAAGTTTTTATCATAATAGCTGACAGGATAAGGTTTTGTGATATCAAAAATTCTAAACAGTATGAACATTATAAAATAAAAAGTTAATACCTGACTAGTTTCTCTTGACCCTTCATGCGCAATTTCATAAAGGCAAATAGGAATTGATTGTCCAATAAATTCATCAATAACCACTTCTTTTGGATCTTTATTTTCTAGATCCTGTGTAAATATATTAACTGCATAAAGGGAGACTAAAAATATAATTATAATTCCAATTAAAACAGTATTTGGTGATAAATTTAATATATGAAATAATAAAAATAAAAATATAGTTGTTACAAGAGAAGCATAACTACCTGGTATTTTTTTTAATTTTCCAATTCCAAATAATGTAACAAACAAAAAATTTATTTTACTCATATCGATTTATTGAAACTATTGTTTCGCAAGCAATAGCATTTTCATTACCTATTAATCCTAATTTTTCTACCGTTTTTCCTTTAATGTTTATGATACTTTTATCTATACTCATTAATTTTGACAAAGAATTTAAAATTTTATTTCTATATATTGAGATTTTTGGCTTTTCACAAATTAAATTAATATCTAAGTTGTTGATATAAAATTTATTCTTTTCAAGAATTGAAATTATAGGAATTAACATTTTTGGTGATCTTATATTTTTAAATTTATTTTTATTACTAGGAAAGTATGATCCAATATCCTTTTTTCTCATAGCACCCAATAACGCATCAATTATTGAATGTATTATAACATCGCCATCTGAATGACCTTTAAGACCTGAATGAAACGGAATTTTAACTCCACCTAGATATAGTTTTTTACTTTTTATCAACCTATGAATATCAAAACCAATACCAAAATATGTTTTATTTTGATTAATGTCTTCTTTAAAAGTAATTTTATTATTAGAATTTTCACCTCTAATAAATTTAATTTCTAAATTATTTTTTATAAACAAGGATGCTTCATCTTGAATTTTATTTTTTTCATTGATTGATAGACTATAGAGATTCTTAAATTTAAATGCCTGAGGTGTTTGAGTTAAAAAAGAATTATTTTTATCTAAATTATATAATTTATTTTTTATTTTATATTTGATTGCATCTTTTGACAAAATAACAGGAATTACAGCTTTATTTTTTTTTAAAGAATTAACTAAATTTTTTAAAAGTTTAATACTAAAATTAGGTCTAGCTGCATCATGAATTAATACATTATTAGGTTTGAATTTTTTAATAAATTTAAGAGCTAATAGCGAAGAGTCTGATCTTTCTTTACCGCCATTAATAATTAAAATATTATTAGGTAAATTTATTTTTATTTGTTTCCTACTTTTGACAACTAAAATAATTTTTTTAAAAAGTTTTGAGTCCAGCGCTTTTTCTATTGAATGCTCAAAAAGAGCTTTATTTTTATAGTTAATAAACTGCTTTGGCTTAGAAGAATTAAATCTTTTGCTTTGTCCGGAGGCAAGTATTATAAAATAATTATTCATTTAATATTGTGATTATTAATTTAATATGTTCGAATTCATCAAAAAAAATATATATCTAATATTATTATTTTTTATCACATTATCGATAGGTTTTTTAACTTTTTTAACTTTTATTGATAAAGGTTATATTGAATTATCTGATAGAAATTTACAATATTTATTAATTTTAAACATAATACTTTTATTTTTACTTTTTATTTTTATATTTTTTGAAATCAAAAAAACTATAAAGAATGATATCGATCGAGATGGTTTAAAATCAAATAAAAAATATATTACATACTTTGCTTTATTTACATTTATCCCATCACTATTAATTTCTATATTTTCACTATTTTTATTTTCTTTTGCTTTAGAAAAATATTTTGACAAAAAGGTAACAACAGTTGTTAATAATTCATACGAACTTGCAAAGGATTATGTCGAAGAAGTAAGAAATAAAATTCAGTCTGAAATAATTCTTATCGCATTTGATACAAATAAAAGTAAAAAGTTTTTAAACGATAATGTTAATGAATATAAAAGATTTTTAAATACTCAAAAACTTATTAGAGGTGTTGATGAAATACATATTATAGATATAAAAAAAAAATTGTTATTTTCGACACTTGATGCCGATCAGCCATATACACCACCTGTAGATGAAGCATTAAATTTAGTTTTAGAAGATGACAGACCTTTAAAAATTATAAATGCTTTTGAAAATAAATCTGCTGCTATAATGCGTTTACAAAATTTTCAAGATAGATTTCTTTATGTTGTAAAATATTTAGACAAAGATATTTCCAAATATCTTACTGAATCACAAGAAGCAATTAATTTTTATTATACCGTTGAAGAAAAAAGCACAGGTATAAAAATTTCGTTTGCAATAATTTATATAATTATTGTTTCATTGCTTTTATTTATTTCTATATCAATTGCTATTAGATTCTCTTCTAGATTTTTTAGATCAATTAATAATCTTATTTCTGCATCAACCTCAATTGGTAAAGGTAACTTTGATGCTAAAGTTCCAGAGGTAAAAACAGATAAAGATTTAGAGATTTTAAATAAAAACTTTAATCTTATGATTGACAGATTAAGAGTACAACAAGAAAAATTAATTATTAATGAAAGACATGAGGCTTGGGGAAGCTTAGCTAGAAAATTAGCCCATGAAATAAAAAATCCATTGACACCTATACAATTAACAATAGATAGATTAAAAACAAAATATTCTAATCAACTTAATAAAACTGATCAAACTAATTTTAAGGATAATTTAATAATTATAAATAATCAAATTAAGCAAATTGAAAAATTGGTAAATGAATTTTCTGATTTTGCAAGAATGCCAAAACCAGTTCTTCAAAAAAATGATATTGTTGTATTATTAAAAGAAAACATCAAGCTATTAAAAGAGCTAGATAACACAATTAAAATAGATCTTTTAAATAATCAAAATAAAATAATTCTAAATAGTGACAAAGAACAGTTAAGTAGAGTTTTTTTTAATTTAATAAAAAATTCAATAGAAAGCATTCATCAAAAAGCTGAAAAAGACACTAATAACAATGAAAAAATAACTATTGAAGTGAAAGATTATGATGATCATATAAATCTTATAATAACTGATACTGGAGTTGGATTTAAAAATTTGAAAATAAATATTAAGGATATTTTAAATCCATATTTTACAACAAAAAAAAATGGCACTGGATTGGGATTATCGATAGTAAATAAAATTATAAATGATCATAATGGTAATATTGAATTTATTTCAATTGAAAATGGTGCAAAAATATCAATTATGTTTTTAAAATAATGGCCGCAGAAATTTTAATTGTTGATGATAATGCTGATATAAGAAATATTATAAATGAACTTATAATTGATTCTGGATATAAAACTAGATTGGCAGCTAATTATAATCAAGCACTTGCTGAAATTGATAAAAAATTACCAGATGTTGCAATACTTGATGTTAAATTGGATAAAGGTGATAACGACGGTATAGAATTATTATCACATATAAAATCAAAAAATAAAGATATTCCAGTAATTATTATTTCTGGTCATGCAAATATTGAAATGGCTGTTAAGTCTCTTCAAAATGGAGCTTTTGAATTTATTGAAAAACCATTCGATCAAAATAGACTGTTAAATTTTGTTAGTAGAGCAGTTGAGAATTATAACCTTAAAAAGCTAAATAAAGAATATGAAAATAAATTATTTTCGTCTTATGATCTTATTGGTGAAAGTAAAAATATTGTTAATATAAATGATCAAATAAAAAAAATTTCAATTACAGAAAGTAGAGTTCTAATTAATGGTCCATCTGGTTCTGGCAAAGAATTAATTGCTAGAAAAATACACAAAAGTTCAAATAGAGAAAAGAAACCATTTATAGTACTAAATGGTGCTCTTCTTGATGCAAACAAATATGAATTAGAGTTATTTGGCGAAGAAAAAGAAAACGGTTCTATTTCCTATGGAGCTCTTGAAAAAGCAAATAATGGAACTCTCCTAATTGATCAGATCTCAGATATACCTTTAAATATTCAATCAAAAATATTAAGAGTTTTAACTGACCAAAAATTTAAAAGAATTAATGGAAATAATGATATAGTTGTAAATGTAAGATTAATTTGCTCTTCGAGTAAAGATTTAAAAAAAGAAATTGAAAAAGGTAATTTTAGAGAAGATTTATTGCACAGGATTAATGTTTTTGAAATTAATATAGAACCTCTTAGTCAAAGAATTTCAGACATACCTCTTTTAATCAAATATTTTTCAAAAAAAATATCTGAGAATTATAATATTAAAGAATTAGATATTGATGAAAATAATAGTTATATTCTTAATCATAATTGGCAAGGTAATGTTAGAGAATTAAGAAATTTAATAGAAAGAATTGCTATTTTGCAACCTGAGACAAAAGATAAAATTTCAAATATCGTTAAAGAGTCGTTAAAAAATAATAATTTTACTGATCAAATTTCAGAAAATGACCTATCTGTGCCATTAAAAGAAGCTAGAGAAAAATTTGAAAAGGAGTATTTAACTATTCAATTAAAAAAATTTAATGGCAATATTTCTAAAACAGCTAACTTTGTTGGAATGGAAAGAACTGCTTTGCATAGAAAATTAAAAGGTCTAGGAATTAAAGAATTTAACTAAAATGAATATAATCATTTGTGGAGCTGGAAGAGTTGGTTTCACTATAGCGAAACAACTAAGTGATCAAGGACACTCCATTACAGTAATTGATCAATCAAGCGAAGATATACAAAAAATTGATGACGCTTTAGATGTAAAGGCAATAGTTGGTAAAGCAACTTACCCATCAATTCTTGAAAAAGCTAACGCTTCTGAGACTGATATGATTATTGCTGTTACAAGAAATGACGAGATTAATATGGTTATATGTCAAATTGCTTTTTCTATATTCAATATACCTAAAAAGATAGCAAGAATAAGATCTCAGGACTATCTAAATCCAAAATTTACAAGAGTTTATAATAAAGAAAATTTACCCATTGATGTAATTATTTCTCCAGAAATTGAAATTGCAAAATCTATTCAGAGAAAATTAGAAGCACCAGGAGCATTAGATAGTGTGCCTTTTGCTGATAATAAAATTAGATTGATAGAAATTTTGATAAATGAAAATTGTAATTTAATTAATATAAAACTTAATGAACTAACAAAAAAATATCCAAATCTTGATGCAAATATTATTGGTATAATTAGAAATGATAAATTTTTAATACCTAAAAAAAATGATGATATTCAAAAAAATGATAAAATTTATGTTATTATAAATTCATCTCAGATGGCCGAAACACTAGAAGCATTCGGTCATAACGAAAAAATATCAAAAAAAATATTAATTGTTGGCGGTGGTAATATAGGATTTAACTTGGCAAAGAACCTTGAAGAATCTTTAGACTCAGCTAGGGTAAAAATTGTTGAAAAAGATAAAGATCGATCTGAGTTTTTAGCTAAAGAACTTAATAATACAATTGTAATAAATGGAAATGGTTTAGAAGAGGAGGTTTTGATTGAAGCTAATTTAGAAGAAGCAGAAACAGTTCTTGCTCTAACCAATGATGATGAAGATAATTTAATGGTAAGTGTATTAGTTGAAAAATTTGCTAAAGATGGAAAAAATGTTGATGATAAGAGAACAATGGCTCTTATTAACAAACCAAATTATTCTTTATTACAAAATTCACTTAAAATTGATGATCTTATTGACCCGAGAATGAATACAGTGTCTAGCATTTTAAAGCATATTCACAAAGGTACAATTGAAACTGCGTATACAATTCTTAATGGTGAATATGAAGTTATAGAGGCTGAAATTATAGAAACATCAGAATTAATTAATAAAGAATTAAAAAACTCAAATTTGCCAGATGAAATAAGAATTGGAGCTGTTTTACGCGAAAATAAAGTAATTATACCTAGATCAAATTTTGTATTTCAAAAAGATGATAGAGTTGTTTTTTTAGCAAAAAAAGACTCAATTTCAGTTGTAGAAAATATATTTAGAATTAGTTCTATTTAACTAGATGTTACAATTTAGAGTAAAATATTTAAGCTTTTTTTTTGGATTAATATCAATTTTATCTTTTTTTAATATAATTTATTCTTATTATTTTAATTTTTATCTAAATTTAAATACTTATTATTTTAGTCTTATTTCATCATCCGTAATTGCAGTAATATTTTACAAAATAAAAGCAAGTGAAAACAAGCCATCAATTTTTGAAAAAATTCTTACTGTTTTTTTAGGATATATTCTACTGCCTTTGATTTTATCAATTCCTTTTTATTTTAGTATATATAACTTAACTTTTTTAAATTCATTATTCGAAACTGTTTCAGGCTTTACTTCAACAGGATTTACAATTTTTGACAATATTAAACATATTGATCAAGGATTAATATTATGGAGATCATCAATTCAATGGATCGGTGGTTTATATTTTTTATTTTCAATTATTTTTTTAATTGATATCTATGATGAAAGTTTAAAGAAATCACTTACAAATTTTTTATCGTTTAATAGTTCTGAAATTTTAAAACAAACCATAAAGATTTTTTTATTATATTCTGGTTTAACAATATCAATTTTTTTAATTTTAAACATTCTTGGTATTAGATCTTTTAATTCTCTTAATTTGGCGATGTCTATTATTTCTTCAGGTGGTTTTATGCCAGTAAATGATTTGTCATTAGTTTTAAATAGTAATATTAAAATTATTATATTTTCATTTTTAATGTTAATTTCTTTTTTTAGTATTTTTTTTATTTTTAATTTAATTTTCTTAAGAAATAAAAATCTTAATTTCTTCTATGAAGATATTCATTTGTTTTTATACTTTATAATAGTTGTTACATTTTTTTTTATTTTTGACAAAAATTTTATTTATAGTTTTTTTTCTCTTGTAAGTAGTATTTCAAATATTGGTATTTCACTTAAAATGAATCATGATGATCTAATTTTTGTTTATTTAATTTTAGTAATAATTGGAGGATCATTTTTTTCTACAAGTTCAGGGTTAAGATTCTTAAAAATCTATTCATTAATAAAATATTCACTGAATCAAATACTATCTTATAGTAAGCCTAAGAATATTTTTATGAATAAATTAATTTTTTTTAAAATTAATTTTGATTTTAAGGAAATAAACAAATATTTTTTAACTGTAATAATTTTTATTATTTCGTTATTTGTCTTAACTTCTTTATTAAGTTTAAGCGGTGTTCAATTTGAAAATTCTTTTAAATTGGCAATTTTAACTTTGATGAATACAGTTAATTCTTCGTCATATGGCTTAAGTGATTTTAATTTTAATAATTTACATATTTTTACTAAATATTTTATGATTTTTTTTATGATTATCGGAAGGGTTGAACTTTTAACTTTATTATTAATAGTAAAAAAATTTCTTTTTAAATATTAATTTAGTA
This sequence comes from uncultured Pelagibacteraceae bacterium, assembly GCA_902579105.1. GTDB lineage: Bacteria > Pseudomonadota > Alphaproteobacteria > Pelagibacterales > Pelagibacteraceae > Pelagibacter. The sequence continues at coordinate 61,716 of CACHFM010000005.1, forward strand.
TTATATATGTAAAATTAATTAATAACTGCGCCCTTAGCTCAGCTGGATAGAGCATCGGTTTTCTAAACCGAGGGTCGGAGGTTCGAATCCTCCAGGGCGCGCCAATATCAATATATATCCATTATATTTTTGACCACACAAGATATAGTTAATAATATTCCAAAAATTTTAAATTTTCTTTGACGTTTTTAGATAATGATAGAAGATAAATCTAATTCAAATTTTATTTTGAATTATTTGTTAACAAATAAAAATAACTAAAAGGAAGAATAATGTTTAAATACTTAAAACAATTAACTTCTTTAGTTGCTATGGTAGCTGTGTTGTTCACTTTTACAACAGAAACTATGGCTGCTAAAAAATCAAAGACACTTAAAAACACTCAAAAGAAGGGTTTTGTAAGATGTGGAGTATCTCAAGGTCTACCTGGATTTTCTAATGCTGACTCAGCAGGAAACTGGACTGGTGTTGACGTTGATGTATGTAGAGCGGTAGCTGCTGCAGTATTAGGTGATGCAAACAAAGTTAAGTTTACACCATTAAGTGCTAAAGAAAGATTTACAGCTTTAACATCAAATGAGATAGATATCTTATCAAGAAATACAACTTGGACTCTTTCTAGAGATGCTGATATCGGACTTACTTTCGTTGGAGTAAACTTCTACGATGGTCAAGGTTTTATGGTTAGAAAAAATTCTGGATATACATCTGTGAATGATTTCAAAAACGGTATTTCTGCTTGTACAAACTTAGGAACAACAACTGAGCTTAACATGAGAGACTTCTTTAATTCAAAAGGAATTTCTTATGAGCCAGTAACTTTTGAAAAAGCTGACGAAGTTGTTGCTGCGTATGATGCTGGAAGATGTGATACCTATACAACTGATAAATCTGGTTTAGCTGCTCAAAGAATTAAATTGAGCTCTCCAGATGACCACATAGTTTTACCTGAAACTATTTCAAAAGAGCCTTTAGGCCCTGTAGTTAGACAAGGTGATTCTGTATGGGAAGATATCGTAAGATGGTCTTTGAATGTTATGATCGAAGCTGAAGAATACGGTGTTAATTCAGCTAATGCAGACTCTATGAAAACTTCTGATAATCCAGCAGTTAAAAGATTAGTTGGTGCAGAAGGTGAATTAGGAGCTGCTTTAGGTCTAGATAATGACTGGAGTTTAAGAATTATCAAGCAAGTTGGTAACTATGGTGAAAGCTATAAGAGAAATATTGCTGACACTGGTATTTTGCCTGACAGAGGTCCAAATGAATTATGGACTAAAGGTGGAATTCTTTACGTACCACCAGCAAGATAATTAAATTAAATAATTAGTTAAAAAGGGCTAGATTTTTCTAGCCCTTTTTTTTATAGTTTACTGTGAACCTTAATTTTAAAAAGATATTTCCACAATTACTTACCTTGTTGTTTGTTATACTTGTTTTTGGATTTTTTTCTTACAATGCTCAAGTTAACATGGAAAATAGAGGCATAACTTTTGGTTATGGTTTTTTATCTCAAGAATCTTCTTTTGATGTACAATTTTCATTAATTGAATTTGATGGCTCGCATTCATATTTTAGAGCATATCTAGTTGGTTTATTAAATACCATTTTAGTTTCAGTTATAGGAATAATATTTGCAACTATAATTGGTATTGCTGTTGGAATTGCAAGATTATCTAAAAATTATCTTATTGAAAGAACAGCAGCAATCTATGTAGAATTTTTTAGAAATATACCATTACTATTACAGATATTTTTTTGGTATTTTGCTGCTTTGAGAGCTTTGCCATTGCCACAAAAAGCAGAACCCATGTTTGGTGTATTTTTCTTAACAATAAAAGGTTTTTTTGTGCCTGCTTTTATATGGAATAATTTAGATATTTTTATTTATTCTATAATTGCAGCAATAATATCTATTATTTTTGTTAGAATACATGCAAGAAAAAAACAAGAAACTGAGGGTAAACAAACTCCAGTCTTGATGATTTCAATTGGATTATTATTAATTTTACCTCTTTTAAGTTTTATAATAGGAGGAGCTAGTTTTACTGTAGAAGTTCCAGTCTTAAAACAATTATCGCAGTCTTCTTTTACTTATGAAGGTGGTATAGGACTGCCTCCTGAATTAATTGCATTAGCATTAGCATTATCTCTTTATACAGCAACTTTTATAGCAGAATGTGTTAGAGCAGGAGTGCAAGGAGTTGGAAAAGGTCAAAAGGAAGCTGCAGCATCAATAGGTTTAACTCCAAACCAAGTATTAAAATTAGTGGTTATGCCTCAAGCTTTAAGAATAATTATTCCACCTACTACTAATCAATATTTAAATTTAACAAAAAATTCTTCATTAGCTGCGGCTATTGCTTATCCTGATTTAGTTTTAGTTTTTGCTGGTACAGCTTTAATGCAGACAGGAAGAGCTATAGAAATTGTTTCTATAACAATGTTAACTTATTTATCATTAAGTATCACAATATCCATATTTATGAATTGGTATAATAAAAAAATTGCAATTAAAGAAAAATAATGAATAAAATTAATTTTTTAACACCCAATAAAGAAAATTTATATACTTACTTGTATATAGGTATATTCTTATTTTTTTTTAGTGTTTTAGATGTATTTTTAAATTCATTTTATAATTTTAATTTAACTGGATTTTTACCTTCTTCTATCAGTTCTGTTTTACCATTAATTTTAGGCTTCATTGGTTTACATTTAATTAGAATTGAATATTCGGGAATAAAAAAATTAGATGTACTAAATAAAAATATTAATACAAATAGTTTTAATGCCTTTTTATCATTAATAATTATATTCGTAGTAATTAAAGCACTACCTCCATTACTGAGTTGGTTCATTATAGATGCTAATATTGCAGGGGATAGCAAAGATGCTTGTACTGGATCAGGAGCATGTTGGACTTATATTAAAATTTGGTTTAATCGATTTATGTATGGAATGTATCCTAATGCTGAACAATGGAGAATAAACTTATCATTTGTTGCATTAGCATTTCTTGGATCAATTGGTTATTTTGCTACTGAAAAATATAAAAAGTATCTAACACTTTATTATGTAGTTATTTATCCAATAATAGCTTTTTTATTTATTTTCTTTTTTATTTCAGGTGGACCTATATTTTTTGATTTTTCATATGGAATTATTGCTGCAGTAATTTCACTAATTATTGGTTTCTTTATTCCATCAAAATTTAAAATGTATTATTTTATAATTGTTCCAATAACTATTTATATTTTATTAAAATATGTTTTGTTTTATGAAGCGCTTATAGAATTAGGAAAATTGGAAGCTCTAGAGTGGGTTGAAACTGGTGCCTGGGGAGGATTATCATTAACATTTATAGTATCATTTTTTTGTTTAATATTTTGTTTCCCAATAGGATTATTTTTATCCTTAGGTAGAAGGTCGGATTTTCCTATAATTAAATATATATCTATAGGTATGATTGAATTTTGGAGAGGTGTACCTTTAATAACGGTATTATTTATGTCTTCAGTTATGTTTCCAATGTTTTTACCAGAAGATATGTTTATTGATAAATTAGTAAGAGTTATTATTGCAATTTCATTATTCGAAGCAGCGTATGTTGCAGAAGTAATTAGAGGAGGATTACAAGCTTTACCTCGTGGTCAATATGATGCTGCAAAGTCTTTAGGTATGGGTTATTGGAAAATGCATATTTTCGTAATTTTACCACAAGCTTTAAAATTAGTAATACCCGGTATAGCAAATACTTTTTTAGCTTTAGTAAAAGATACCCCTTTAATATTTGTTGTTGGTTTATTAGAGATTGTTGGAATGCTTAACCTTGCTAAAACAAATCCTAAATGGTTAGGATTTGCTATGGAAGGATATGTATTTGCTTCAGTATTATTTTTTATTATTTGCTATGCAATGAGTAAATATAGTTATAATTTAGAACAGAAATATAAAACTGAAAGATAATTATGGCCGATCCTATTATTCAAATTAAAGACATGAACAAATGGTTTGGAGATTTTCAAGTATTAAAAGATATAAACCTTGACGTTGAAGCAAATAAAAAAATAGTAGTTTGTGGACCATCTGGTTCTGGTAAGTCTACTTTAATTAGATGTATTAATAGACTAGAAGAACATCAGAAAGGCTCAATAATAGTTGATGGTACAGAATTATCAGAAGAAACAAAAAATATTGAACAAATAAGAGCTGAAGTTGGAATGGTATTTCAGCAATTTAATTTATTTCCTCATTTATCAATATTAGATAATTGTACACTTGCTCCTATTTGGGTAAAAAAAATGCCAAAAAAAGAAGCAGAAGAATTAGCACTTAAGCAATTAAAACAAGTTCAGATTGATGATCAAGCAAACAAATATCCTGGTCAATTATCTGGTGGTCAGCAACAGAGATGTGCAATAGCAAGAGCTCTTTGTATGGAACCAAAAATAATGCTTTTTGATGAACCAACATCTGCATTGGATCCAGAAATGATTAAAGAAGTTTTAGATGCCATGGTAAATTTAGCTAAAGCAGGTATGACAATGATTGTAGTTACGCATGAAATGGGCTTTGCTAAAGAAGTAGCCGATGAAGTAATTTTTATGGACGAAGGTATGATTATAGAGAAGGCTAATACAACCGAATTCTTTGCTAATCCAAAAAGTGATAGAACTAAGCTATTTTTAAGCCAAATACTTTAGAATTGTTTTAGAAAATAAATTAAAAAGTATCTTGACAGGTTTTTAATAATACAAAATTTAGTATAAAAATAAAAAATTTTTCTATTGCACGATCTTAAATAAATATGTTGAATAAGTTTTTAAAATTTAATTAAGAGGGGTCTTAATGGAAGAAAATTTCAATAAACATTTAGGCAATAAGCTTAAATTAAGAAGATTAGCACTTGGATTAACTCAAACTAAAGTCGCAAAAGCAATTAACGTTACATTTCAACAAATTCAAAAATATGAAAAAGGAACTAATGGAGTTAGTTCAATTAGATTACTTCAATTATCAAACTATTTAAAAGTTCCTATTAATTATTTTTTTGAAGATTTTTCAGAATATTTAATTAATTTAGAAAAATCTCAACAAGGTCACATGAATGTAAATTATAATTTTTTAACAAAATTATATTCTGAATTGAACGATGATCAGAAAATTAAATTTAAAAAATCTTTACAAATTTCAAATACAGCAGTTGAAATTTCAAAAGTTATATAATTTAATTTTTCTTTTAAGACCTAATATTAAATTATTAACTGCTTAATATTTATAAATTATAATAAAAATTATTTTCTAATAATACTTTTTGGCTCCTCGGGCAGGACTCGAACCTGCGACCAATTGATTAACAGTCAACTGCTCTACCAACTGAGCTACCGAGGAATATAAAAAAATCAACTTACTTTTTTTTATAACTAAAACAAGATTTTTTTTGGAGGCAACGCCCGGAATCGAACCGGGATACAAGGATTTGCAATCCTCTGCGTAACCATTCCGCCACGTTGCCTTCTCGTGTTTAATTAATAGCTACAGATGCCTTTTTATATTAAATATTTAACATTAGTCTATTAAATAAAGTTTCAAATTGATTATTGTTAATTTAGATTATTAAATTATAAACTTTAACATTCATGAGTACTGATAAATATATACATTCTGATGTTGAAAATAAAATATATTCTTATTGGGAAAAAAACTCTCTTTTTAAACCAAAAGAAAATTCAAAAAAATTTTCAATAGTTATACCCCCACCAAATGTTACAGGCAGTTTACATATGGGACATGCTTTAAATAATTCAATTCAAGATTTATTGGTTAGATATCATCGTATGAATAATTATGAAACTTTGTGGCAACCTGGAACAGATCATGCCGGTATTGCAACCCAAGCCTTGGTTGAAAAGAAACTTGCATCTGAAAAAATTGATAAAAATGAAATAGGTAGAGAAAAATTTATTGAAAAAGTCTGGGAATGGAAAGAGCAGTATGGCGATATAATTATAAATCAGCTAAAGAAATTAGGTTGTTCTTGTGATTGGTCTAGAAATGCTTTTACTATGGATGAAAATTTATCTAAATCAGTTATTAAGGTTTTTGTTGATCTACATAAAAAAAATTTAATTTATAAAGCTAAAAAATTAGTTAATTGGGATACTGTTTTAAAAACAGCGATTTCTGATCTTGAAGTAGATCAAAGAGAAGTTAATTCTAAAATTTATTACATTCGATATCCGATTAATGGGACAGATGAATTTATTACGATTGCTACAACAAGACCTGAAACAATGCTGGGAGATACAGGAATTGCTGTTAATCCAAAAGATGATCGTTTTAAATCCTTTGTTGGTAAAACAGCAACGATACCTATAGTTGGTAGAAAAATTAATATTATAGAAGATGATTATGCAGATCCTGAACAAGGAACAGGTGCTTTAAAAATAACACCAGCACATGACTTTAATGATTATGATGTTGGGCAAAGAAATAATCTTGAAATTATAAATATTTTTACAGAATCTGGAAAAATTAATGATAATGCTCCAAAAGGCTATGTTGGTCTTGATAGATTTGAAGCTAGAAAAAAAATCTTAAAAGAACTTAAAGAAAAAGATTTTTTTGTAAAAGAAGAAAATATTAAGAATAAAGTTCCTTATGGAGATAGATCAAATTCTATTATAGAACCATTTTTAACCGAACAATGGTTTGCTGATGCTGAAAAATTATCAGTAAAAGCAAAAGAAGTTGTTAATTTAAAAAAAACTAATTTCTTTCCTGAAAATTGGTCAAAAACATATTTTCAATGGATGAATAATATAGAACCTTGGTGCATCTCTAGACAGTTGTGGTGGGGTCATCAAATTCCAGCATGGTACGGTCCTGACAAAAAAATATTCGTAGCTATTAATGAAGATGAAGCTAAAGAGCAGGCAAAAAAACATTATAATAAAGATGTTGATTTAGTTCGTGATCCCGATGTACTTGATACATGGTTTTCATCAGGACTTTGGGCTTTCGCTACGTTGGGATGGCCTGATAATAAAAAATATGTAGATAAATTTTATCCTACTTCAGTATTGGTAACCGGATTTGATATTATATTTTTCTGGGTTGCTCGAATGATTATGTTTGGTACTGAATTTTTAAACAAAGAACCATTTAAAGATATTTATGTTCACGCATTAGTTAGAGATGAAAAGGGACAAAAAATGTCTAAATCTAAAGGTAATGTAATAGATCCATTAGATTTAATTGAAAAATATAGCGCTGATGCATTAAGATTTACCTTACTCTCAATGGCGTCTCCAGGGACTGACGTAAAGCTTTCTGAAGATAGAGTTAAAGGTTATAGAAATTTTTTAAATAAATTATGGAATGCAAATAATTTTTTAATAACCAATGAATGTGATTTTATAAACATTGATAAAGTTCCTAGTTTAAATGTTAATATTAATAAGTGGATTTATTCTGAGTTAATAGAAGCAAAAAACAATATAGAGAGAAATTTAAAAGATTATAGATTTGATGAAGCAGCTAAAAATGCCTATCAATTTGCATGGCACTCTTATTGTGATTGGTACTTAGAATTGTCTAAAACAATACTTTTTTCTGATAATGAAGAAGCTAAAATTGAGGTAAAAAAGGTTTCAAGCTACGTTTTTAAGCAAATACTTATTTTATTACATCCCTTTATTCCTTTTGTTACAGAAGAAATTTGGCTTAAGAATAAGTTTGATAAATCTAATAAAAATTTCTTAATGCTAGCAAATTGGCCAACTGGTAAAATCAATAAAGATTCAAATACGGAACAAGTTGAAAAAATAATTAATATTATATCTGAAATTAGATCTTTCAAAAACGAACTTAATGTAAGTCCAGGTTCTTTTATTGATATTTCTATTAATAATATAAATAATGATCAAAAAAAGTTTATTAATAATAATGAAATAATTCTTAAAAAATTAGGTAGAATTAAAAATATTCTCAACGAAGATTCTAAAAAATCTGCAGCAACAATGATGGTGTCTGGAGATTTGTTTAAAGTTTACTTTGACAAAGATGTTGATTTAAAACTTATTAAAGAAAATTTAACTAATAAACAAAACAGTATTCAGGACGAAATGAGTAAGATATCACAAAGATTAGAAAATAAAAGTTTTGTAGATAGAGCACCAAAAGAGATTGTTGAACAAGAAAAAACTAATTATAATAATTTAAAGAACGATATTGAAAAAATATCAGTAATAATAAAGGGTATATAATGGCAAAATTTAATAAAAAAAAACTTCCTAGTAGACATACATCATTAGGACCAGATAGAGCTCCACATAGATCTTTTTATTATGCCATGGGTGAAACTGAAAAAGATGTAGCTAAACCGTTTGTTGGTGTTGTATCAACATGGAATGAGGCTGCACCATGTAATATTGCTTTAATGAGACAAGCTCAGTCAGTTAAAAAAGGTGTTAGAGCAAATGGTGGAACTCCTAGAGAATTTTGCACTATTACTGTTACAGATGGTATTGCAATGGGTCATGAAGGAATGAAATCTTCTTTAATATCTAGAGAAGTAATTGCAGACTCTGCCGAACTTACTGTTAGAGGACACTGTTATGATGCCTTAGTTGGTATAGCTGGTTGTGATAAATCGTTACCTGGATTGATGATGTCTATGGTTAGATTAAATGTTCCAAGTGTTTTTATTTATGGTGGATCCATTCTTCCAGGAAAATTTAAAGGTAAAGATGTTACTGTCGTTGATGTATTCGAAGCTGTTGGTAAACATTCATCAGGTCAGATGACTACTGCAGAACTTAGAAAATTAGAATTAGTTGCTTGTCCAAGTGCCGGTGCTTGTGGAGGACAATTTACAGCAAATACTATGGCATGCGTATCTGAAGCAATTGGTTTAGCATTACCATATTCTGCTGGAACTCCTGCACCTTATGAAGAAAGAGATAAATACGCAAAAGCGAGTGGTAAAATGGTTATGAGTCTTTTAGAAAAAGGAATTAAGCCAAGAGATATAGTTACCAAAAAAGCTTTGGAAAATGCTGCAACAGTTGTTGCTGCAACTGGCGGATCTACAAACGCAGGCTTACATTTACCAGCGATTGCTAATGAGGCAGGAATTAAATTTGACTTAATGGATGTAGCTAAAATTTTTAAAAGAACACCTTATCTTGCAGATTTAAAACCTGGTGGAAAATATGTTGCTAAAGATATGTGGTTAGCAGGTGGTGTTCCAATGTTATTAAAAACTTTATATGAAGGCGGTTTTATCCATGGTGATTGCATGACTGTTACAGGTAAAACCATGAAAGAAAATTTAAAAAATATTAAATTTAATCCAAAACAAAAAGTAATGAGATCTTATAAAAATCCGTTATCATCAACGGGAGGTGTTGTTGGATTAAAAGGAAACTTAGCTCCTGAAGGTGCAATTGTAAAAGTTGCTGGGCTTAAAAAATTACAGTTTACAGGAAAAGCAAGATGCTTTGATAATGAAGAAAGTGCAATGAAAGCTGTTCAAAGCAGAAAGTATAATGATGGTGATGTAATTATAATTAGATACGAAGGTCCTGTAGGAGGCCCAGGTATGAGAGAAATGTTATCAACAACTGGTGCAATTTATGGACAAGGAAAAGGGGAGAAAGTAGCTCTTATTACTGATGGTAGGTTCTCTGGAGCCACAAGAGGCTTTTGTGTCGGTCATGTAGGCCCTGAGGCCGCTCTAGGGGGTCCTATAGGCCTTTTACGTACTGGAGACATCATTGATATCGATGCCAAAAAAGGAACTATAAATGTAAGACTTTCTAAAAAAGAAATGGCTGCGAGAAAAAGAAAATGGAAAGCTAGAAAATCAGATTTTGGATCAGGTACGTTATGGAAATATGCACAAACAGTTGGACCGGCATATTTAGGTGCCCCAACACATCCAGGAAAGAAAAAAGAAGTTAAAGATTATTCTAAAATTTAATTTTATATTTATTTTTAACCAATTCTAAATCAGAAACTATCATCATTTTAACTAATTTAGAAAAACTTGTTTTAGGTTTCCAATTTAATTCTTTTTTTGCTTTATTAAAATTACCCTTTAAGCTCCCTACATCTTTTGGCCTAAAAAATTTTTTATCTATTGAAATAATTGTTTTATTATTAACTTTATTAATTAGTTTTTCATTTAAATCTTTTCCGATCCATTTAGTTTTAAGCTTTAAGACTTTAATAGCTTCATTAATAAATTGCTTAATAGAGCAGGTTTTGCCTGTAGCTATCACATAATCTTTAGGCTTTTTTGTTTGTAACATCTTCCACATCGCTGTCACATAATCCTCTGAATAGCCCCAATCTCTTTTTAAATTAATATTTCCTAAGTAAACAGTTTTTTGCTTGTTAAAATATATTTTTGATAATCCTAGAGTTATTTTTCTAGTCACAAAATCCTCTCCTCTCAAAGGAGACTCGTGATTAAATAAAATTCCGTTTACAGCATGAATTTGATATTTCTTTCTATAATTTATTACCGAATGATGAGCAAAAGCTTTTGATTTAGCATAAGGACTTCTTGGATTAAATAAAGTTTTTTCATTTTGATATTTTTTTCGACTTTTACCAAACATTTCAGACGAAGAAGCTTGATAAAACTTAATTTTTCTTTTTTGATCTTTGATTACTTTCAATATATTTAGTGTACCACTTGCATTAATTTTAAAAGTTTCTGTAGGTTTTTTAAAAGATTTATTTACGTAAGATTGAGCTGCCAAGTTATAAACTTCATCAAATTTATATTTTGTAAATAATCTAATTAATTTCTTTGTTTCTCTTATGTCTATTTTTTTAATTGAAATTTTATTCAATATATTTAGTTTTTTTAATCGCCAATTATTGTTTTTAGAGGTTGTTCTTGTTAAACCAATAATCTTATAGTTTTTTTTTAATAAAAATTTAGCTAAGTAAGCTCCATCTTGCCCAGAAATTCCTGTTATCAGAGCAATTTTTTTTGTCATAAGTAAATCTAACATATATATAGTTAATTACATGCAACAAAATCGAAAAATTATACCTGTAATATTATGTGGAGGTAGTGGCTCAAGGTTATCTTTAAACAATAAAAATAATACACCTAAACAATTTATAAATTTTGGAAATTGGACTTTATTCGATAAAACTCTTTTACGAATAAAATCATCAATTTTTGATTCACCAATTATCAGTACAAACAAAAAATATCTAAAACATGTTAAACTACATCTAAGAAGAAATAAGATTACAAAATATAAAATAATTTTAGAGCCAGCAAAAAGAAACACCGCACCAGCTATTTTAACTGCTGCATTGATTAATAATATTCCAGATGATCAACCATTAATATTTTTTACAGCAGATCATTTAATTGAAAAAATGAATATTTTTAATAAAGCAATTGTAAAAAATAAATCCAATCTAACTAATTTTAATGTATTTATATTTGGTATCAAACCCACATCTCCTTCAAGTGAATATGGATATTTTAAAACCAAGAAAATCAAAAAAAATATCAATAAAGTAATTAAATTTATTGAAAAACCAAATGAAGCAAAAGCAAAACAAGTTATTAAACAAAAAGGCTATTGGAATTCAGGAATGTTTTATCTTCGAAAAGATTCCATTATTAATAACTTTAAAAATTATCAGCCCAAAACTTACAGAAATTGTTTAAATGCAGTTAATAAAGCAAAATACAAAGCTAATACATATTACTTAAATAAAGCTTCGTTTATAAAAGCGACTGCTAAATCTTTTGATTATGCAATTCTAGAAAAAACCAAACAAATTAACGCTATCAAACTAGATATTCCTTGGTCAGATCTAGGTAGTTGGAAAGAAATATTGAAAATGTATGACAATAATAAAAATAAATATATTAAGAAAAAAAATGTCTTTTACCGACCATGGGGGAGATACACTAATCTGTTTGAAGGTAAAGAGTTTTTGATTAAGGAATTATTTGTAAAGCCGAAAGGAATATTAAGCTTACAAAAACACCATCACCGATCAGAACATTGGTTAGTTACACAGGGCAATGCTAAAATTACACTTAACAAAAAAATTATAATTAAAAGACCTGGTGAGCATATATTTATTCCATTAGAGGCAATCCACAGAGTTCAAAATCCAGGAAAAAAACCTGTTAAAATTGTTGAAGCTCAAGTTGGCTCAATTTTAAAGGAAAGTGATATTGTAAGATATCAAGATGTTTATGGAAGAGTTCGTTAAATTAACTGAATTGTAATATTAGATAAATATTTTTGTAATTAAACTTATCTAATGATTGCTTACAAAATTTATAGTTAAATAATAAATTATTCTTCTCGTATTCACTTTAAATTTTGTTAATTAACAACTTTCTCTCTTTTCATAATTGAGAAGAGAGAAAGACGAATTTAGATATTAATTATTTACAGATGCTGAGCTTTCATTAGCTTGTTTCTTAGCTATTTTTTTCGCTCTTTTTTCAGCAATTTTTTTTTCTAAACTTGCAATTTTTATATTAATTTTAGATAATTTTTTTTCTTTTAAACTTATCTTATTTTTAAGTTTATCTATTGATTTGATAAATTTCTTTTTTCTTTTTTCATTTTTCTTTAGTTTTTTACCCATGACAACCTCCTATAGTAAATTTAAAAACAATTATATTTAAATTAAATATCTTAGTAAAATAATTTTTTGTTAAATTATGTTATTTAAAATTATAGTAAAAAATTTACTTTTTTATCTGAAAATTCAATATCAATCTGTTTATGACATCCAAAATTGTCCCCATCAATCTGAACGGGAATTTCAAAATTATTACCATCAATATGAATATTTTTTGAGTAAGTAGTGATAACAGATTTGTTTTTCGATAGATCTCCATAAATAATAATTAAAATTATATAATATATTAGTTTTAATCTTGTTAAATCTTTGAACACGTAAGTTACCAATCTATCATCAAAAATATCTGATTTATTTATCTTATGATGACCAGCATAATACTTTGTATTAGATGACAATATCCAATCGGCCTGATGTTTTTGACCGTCAAAGAAAACATTAAGTTTATTATTATTCATAAATAAAAAATGTTGAAATCCTTTTAAACCAAAAATTATCTTTCCTAGTATTTTTTTTATACGCGTATCAATAGAGTGAACAATTTTAGCATCCCAACCAATACCAGCCATTAAAAAAAAATAATTTTCATTTATTTTTATAAGATTAGATTGTTTATAATTATTTGATGTTAAAGCACTGCAAATATCATTTACTTTTTTGGTTATAGATAACTCTGCTTGAAGTAAATTGGCAGTCCCAGCCGGTATATACCCAATTGCAAAATTTTCATTAAAATCAAAGTCATTTTTGATTAATTCATTGATAGCAAATGATACTGATCCATCACCACCAGCAACTATCAATCTATCATAATTTTTATTTTTAAATTCAAGGAATATTTTTTTTGCCTCTTGTTCAGATTTAGTTTTGAAAAAATCAACAGTATTATTGATCTTTAATTTTTCATAAATTTTATTTACTAATTTTACTTTTTTCCCTGATGATGAATTGAGATTATAAATTAAACAATAATGCATAATTTTTTCGTAATTAAATTTTAATAAATCCTTAACATTTCAATGAAATAAGAAATAGATGATTCGAGTTACAGTTGTGTTACAAAAAAGGTTTTTTTAATGGCCCCACTATTAAAATATAAGAGTATATTCATATCTGATGTACATCTTGGTACTAAAGGTTGTCAAGCAGGCAAGCTTCTAGAGTTTTTCAAAAATTCAAGATCTGAAAATCTTTATTTGGTTGGAGACATAATCGATGTTTGGGCTATGCAAAAGAGTTTCTATTGGCCTCAAGAGCACAATGATGTCATTCAAAAAATATTAAGAAAAGCAAGGCACGGGACAAAAGTATTTTACATTATTGGTAATCATGACGAGGTGTTTAGAAAATTTATCCCAATGCACTTGGGTGATATTAAAATTGTAAATAGAGTTATTCATGAAACACAGTTAGGAAAAAAATATCTAGTTGTTCATGGTGATGCTTGGGACGGAGTAATGAAACATGCAAAATGGCTATCTAAATTAGGAGCTATTGCATATGAATTATTACTTAAAATTAATATTATTATAAATTTCTTTAGAAAGTTGAGAGGTAAAGACTATTGGTCTTTGGCAAAATTTTTAAAATATAAGGTAAAAAATGCTGTCAAATATATAGGTGAATATGAAAACACACTTTCAAAATATGCAAAAAGAAAAAAATTTGATGGAATAATCTGTGGTCACATCCATCACGCTGAAAATTTAAACCTTGATGGTGTGAATTATTTAAATTGTGGTGATTGGGTTGAGTCTTGTACAGCATTAACAGAAAAATATGATGGAACTTTTGAGATAATTTATTGGGATAAAAAAAGAAAAGAATATATTTCAGAAAATATTGATAAAGACAAGTTCACTTCTTTCAAAAAAGCATCCTAAAAAATGAAAATATTAATAGTTACTGATGCTTATTACCCGCAAGTTAATGGTGTAGTAAGAACTCTCCATCAAACAGGTGAAATACTTAAATCACAAGGTCACACTATTGAATATATTACACCTCAACAATTTCTGACTGTACCTATGCCCAAATATAATGAAATTAGATTATCTTTAAATGTTTGGCCTCGTGTAAGTAATTTAATCAATTCAATTAAACCTGATGCAATACACATCGCAACAGAAGGGCCTCTTGGTTTTATGGCAAGAAGACATTGTATTAAAAAAGGTTTAAAGTTTACAACGAGTTTTCATACAAGATTTGATAAATATATGAAACTTTATATGCCTATCATTCCAGCTAAATGGTCAGAGAAATTTTTATGCAATTTTCATAATAAAGCTGAAAGAATTTTAGTGACAACAGAATCTATGCGTGAGGAGCTAATTGCATTAGGTGTTGATAATAATAAAATGGTTACATGGACTAGGGGAGGTAATCATGGTGCGTTTAAAAATCCCATTAAAAGAGACTTACCTTATAAAAGACCTATATGGATATATGTTGGTAGGATTGCAGTTGAAAAAAATATTAAAGCATTTTTAGATCTCGATCTTGAAGGTACTAAAGTTATTATTGGAAAAGGTCCAGATTTGAACAATTTGAAAAAAAAATTTCCAAATGATATTTTTTTAGGAGAAAAGACTAATGGAGAATTAGCATCTCATTTTGCATCATCAGACGTTTTTGTTTTTCCTAGTAAAACTGATACATTTGGTATTGTTGTTTTGGAATCATTAAATTGTGGTACACCAGTTGCAGCTTATCCAGTGCCAGGACCTAAAGATATATTAGGTGGAACTAATATTGATACTTTAGATGATGATTTGAAGGCTTCTGCTTTAAAAGCTTTGAAGGTAAGTCGCCAAGATTGTCTTGATTTTGCAAAAAAATATTCATGGGAAGAAACAGCAAAAATATTTTTTGAAAATATTTCACCTAATTATTAAAGACAATATTCATTACATTTGTTAAAACATATCCATGTTTTGGACAGAGTTGATACTCATAGTTGTAATAATTATTTTATTATATTTTTTATTTAAAAAAAATATTAAGCCAGAAAATACAGCTCCAGTTGTAAATAAGACCAATAAAGATGATTTAGGAAAGAGAGTAATTATTGAAGAATTAGAAGATCAATTTTTTGCTTTAGATAAATATAACTTAATCAAATATCTTAACAAAAGTGCAAAACAACGTTTTGGCGAAAACTTAATTGATAAAAATATTTCAAGTGTAATAAGAGATACAAAATTATTAGAAACAATTGATGAAGCTATTAAGGACCAAACCACAAAAAATGTTAATGTAGAAATCAATTTACCATCTTATCAGCTTTACAAAATTTATGTTATTCCTGGTCCTACTCATCTGTTCCCAGAAGTAAACTCAGTTGTATTGTTTCTAAAAGATTTTACAGAAATAACAAAAGCACAAAAATTAAAAACTGATTTTGTTGCTAATGTGAGTCACGAATTAAGAACACCTTTAGTTTCAATTAAAGGCTCTTTAGAGACTATTCTTGGACCAGCTTCAAAAGACCAAGAGGCTCAAAAAAAATTTATGTCTATAATGTCTGATCAAGTATTGAGAATGGAAAACTTAATCAATGATTTATTGATTTTAAGCAGAATTGAGCTTGAAGAACACATTAAACCAAATAAAATCATTAATCTAAATGATATTTTTAAAAATATTAAAAGTAACTTTGAATTAATTCTTAAAAAAAAGAAAATTAATTTACATCTTGAACTTATTGAACCAACTTTAGTTTTTGGTGATAATGATAAATTGTTAACTGTATTTTCAAATTTAATTGATAATTCAATTAAATATTCTCAAGGTGGAAAAAATATATATGTCAAAAGTCAAAATAGTGAAGGTAAATTAATTGGTAAAAATATTGTCATTAGTATTAAAGATGAAGGGATTGGAATACCTCAACAGTTAATTCCAAGAATAACTGAAAGATTTTTTAGAGTAGATACAGAAAAAAGTAAAAAAGTTGGTGGCACAGGTTTAGGTTTAGCTATCATGAAACATATTATATCTCAACACAGAGGTGATTACGAGATTCTTAGTAAACTTAATGAAGGTACTGAAATTAAAATATATCTTCCAACAAAATAATTAATTTAAAAAGTTGTTTAAAATTAACTCTTATTCGATCAATATTTAACAAATCTTTTGTTGATTCGTATCCTATTTTAATTAAATTTTTAATATGATTAAAGTATTGCATAGTATTTTAATTATCTTATTTGTTTTTATGTCGATGATTACTAAAAGTATATCATCGGATATATCTACAATTCTAAGGAATCAACAATTAACTGTATTCGATATTGGTGTTTTTAGATTACAAGAAGATTTAAAAAGCACTTATCCTGAAATTAAAAAACATAAAGATGTCCCATATGAAGATATTTACATGGATGTTCTCACTTCATATCGAAACAATTCAGTAGATCTAATTATTTCAATTCCTGTAAACGAAAATTTAAAAAAAGAAAACTACATGTCAGATTCATTTAGATGTAGAAATATATTTAATTCTGTCAGAGATCATTTACTAAGAAATGAAAATATGAGTAATTATAGATTTACTATGGCAACAAGTTATTTAACATCTATATTTTCAACTCCAAGTAGTTGGCCCAAATGGCGTTATGATCAAAGTGTTCTTGAGGAATTAGTTAATCTCGTGAAATTGGAAGTTATTTTAAGGCCTACAACAGAACTTGCTTTTAAGGATAATGTTAATCCAATTTCATGCAAAGGTGGTTTGGAAACCGAAAAAAATGAGATTATTATCTCAATGAAATACAACTAAAAAGTTACCTTTTTAATAAAACTGTAACAATTCTGTAATATTAAAGATTCAATAAATTTATACGAGTCTGAAATCTATTAATTAATAATGAAAGGATTAAAGATAATGAAAAAACTAACTATAATAATTGCTTCGCTTGTTGCTTTAACAATTGCGACAGTTGCTCAAGCAAGAGATCAAATTAAAATAGTTGGTTCATCTACAGTATTCCCTTACGCGACTGTTGTTGCTGAAAGATTCGGTGGTTCAGGATTTAAAACTCCTGTAATCGAATCGACTGGTACTGGTGGAGGAGCTAAACTATTCTGCGCTGGTGTTGGTGAACAACATCCAGATATTACAAATGCATCAAGAGCCATGAAAGATAAAGAAAAAGCTCTATGTAAAAAAAATGGAGTTAATGAAATCGTTGAGATCGTTATTGGTAATGACGGTATTACATTAGCTTATAGTAAAGATGCAAAACCAATTAACTTTACTAAAGAGCAATTATATTTAGCATTAGCTGCACATACAGTTGTTGATGGTAAATTAGTTCCAAATATTTATAAAACTTGGGACCAAATTGATCCAAGTCTACCTAAACAGAAAATTTCTGTAATGATCCCTCCAGGAACTTCTGGAACAAGAGATGCTTGGAATTCTTTGGTAATGAAAAAAGGTATGACTAAAGAAGCTAAAGCTCTTTATAAAGCTGGTTATGAGGCTGGAAATAAAAAATACAAAAAACCTCAAAAACTTTATAGAGAAGATGGTGCTGCTATTGAAGTTGGTGAAAACGATAGTTTAATCATTCAAAAATTAGTACAAGATAAAGACATGTTTGGTTTCTTTGGATTTAGTTATTTCTTAGCTGCTAAAGACAAATTGCAAGCTGCTAGCATTGATGGTGGTCAACCATCTCTTGAGAGTATTCAAGACTACAGTTATGCAGTTGCAAGACCATTATTTTTCTATGTGAAAAAAGCTCACGTTGGTGTAATCCCTGGATTACATGAATTTGTAAAAGAGTTCACTACAACTAAAGCTATAGGTAAAAATGGCTATTTGGCTGATATTGGTTTAGTACCATTAGATAAGAAGTTGTACAAGACAACTAGAACTAATGCGAAAGATCTTGTTGCAATGGCTGACTAATAAAGCTGGTTAACAAATAAAGATAAGGGGTCTTTTTAGGCCCCTTTTTTTTTAAGAAAGTGTAAAGTAAAACATTAGGAGATTCTTTGAACTTAGTTATATTCATCTTTATTGTACTTCTTGGTTTTACTAGTTACTATTTTGGAAGAAAAAAAGCCTACTCAATTCAAGCAACAAATACTAGATTAACAGCACTTCCACAATTTTATGGGTATTATTTAGCAATATGGTGCGCAATACCCGCTTTTATTATTTATTCTTTATGGGCAATATTTGAGCCGAGTATAGTTAAGTTAATAATTTTAAGTGATTATAGCAATCAAGGATATCTTGATGACGAACTAAATCTAATTTATGAAAAAACTAAATCATTATCTCGTGGTCAGTTTAGTGGAGAAATTACTACTTATCTTGAAACATCTGCAGAAAAATATTTAAATCTTCGATCTATAGCTCAAAACTCTAAAGTTGTTTTAATTTTGGCAATAATTATAGCTTCTATAGTTTATGGTTATAAAAGAATTTCTTCAAACAACAGAACAAGAGAACCGGTTGAAAAATTTTTAAATGCTGTTTTATTTACAGCTTCTTTGGCAGCTATATTAACAACTATTGGAATTGTTTTTTCATTAATATTTCAAACTATCGATTTTTTTAAAGTAATTCCCTTGTTTGATTTTATTTTTGGAACTCATTGGTATCCAGCTAAAGCATTTGTGAGAGATGCTTCTGAGCCTTTGGATCCATCAATGTATTCTGATACATTTGGGGCTGTACCAATTTTTGCCGGAACATTTTTTATAGCATTAATTGCAATGTGTGTTGCTATACCAATTGGATTGATGAGTGGAATTTATTTAGCTGAATACGCTTCAACCAAAGTAAGACAATATGCAAAACCTTTAATTGAAATTTTAGCAGGCATACCAACTGTAGTTTATGGTTTTTTTGCAGCTTTAACAGTTGGACCATTCCTTAAAGATATAGGAACGGCAATGGGATTAGAAGTATCTGCAGAGAGTGCTCTAGCTGCAGGGGGTGTAATGGGGATAATGATTATTCCGTTTATATCTAGTTTGAGTGATGACGTTATTACTAGTGTTCCTCAAAGTTTAAGAGATGGTAGTTATGCAATGGGGGCTACTAAATCAGAAACAATAAAAAAAGTTATTTTTCCAGCAGCATTACCAGGAATTGTTGGTTCTATCTTGCTAGGTGTTTCCAGAGCTGTTGGAGAAACAATGATTGTAGTTATGGCTTCAGGCCTTGCAGCCAACTTAACATTTAACCCTTTAGAATCTACTTCAACTATCACTGCTCAAATTGTCGTAATATTAATTGGAGATCAGGCCTTTGGAGATCCTAAAACCCAGGCAGCATTTGCACTAGGTATGACATTGTTTTTGGTAACACTTAGTTTAAATATTTTTGCATTAAGAGTTGTTAAAAAATATAGGGAAAAATATGAATAAAAATAAAGAAAAACTCCTAAATTCTAGATATAGGGCCGAAAAAAGATTTCAATTTTACGGGAAAAGCGCAATTTTTTTAGCTCTATTATTTTTAACAATTTTTATTTTTAAAATCTTTTCTACTGGCTATACAGCGTTTCAGAAAACTTGGTTGATTGTACCAGTCACCTTTGATGCTGAAACCATGTACCTTGACGAAAATCCTTCTAAAGAAGACTTAGAGGATGCAGATTATTTTGATCTAGCTTTACAAACAATGTTTAATTTAGATAAAAGTGCCTCAGAAAAACAACAAAATGATCTGAAGAGAATGGTCTCTTACTTTTTTGAAAGAGAGATTAAAAGGGAGCTTTTAAATGACCCTTCATTAATTGGAAAAACTAAAGATGTTTACTTAACTGCTTCAGATGATTTAGATCAAGTATTTAAAGGCAATTATCCAAGGGATTTACCCGAAGATCAAAGAAGAGTTACAGATTATCAATTAAAGATTTTTGATCAACTTGTAGAACAGGGAAGAGTTGAAAGTAAATTCAATTTAAGTTTTTTTACACACCCAGATTCAAGAGAGGCTGAATTAGCTGGTATAGCAAGCTCATTTATGGGATCGATTTTTTCTATTTTAGTTTGTTTAGTTATTGCATTTCCTGTTGCAGTGCTAGCAGCTATTTATTTAGAGGAATTTGCACCAAAAAATAGATTTACTGATTTTATTGAGGTAAATATAAATAACTTAGCAGCTGTTCCATCAATTGTTTTTGGTCTT